>JAZQOF010000030.1:0-253925 GCA_045627785.1 Bacteroidales bacterium
CAGCCAGAACGCGGCAATCACGCCTGAGATCATCGCGAAGATCAACACGAATTTCATCAACCAGTATCCGCTCAGCATCACTACCGAGCCGAATCAGGTTGAGACTGCCAAGATCCGCGGATTCATCAAGGATCTGAAGAACTATCTTCACGACGAGTTCGTTCTGCTCGGCATTGCAAGTGACATTGACATCCTGGAGAGCGCAAACGACTCATACGAAGAGACTTATATGAGCCGTATCAGGGAAAAGACCGAGAGCAATGACACTGCCGAGTGCCGTCAGACAGCCGAGCGCTGCTACCTCCAGATCACCTACCAGCTCGCTGCTACTGCCAACGCTGAGAGCGAGGACATTGACGAGATGATGAAGATCGAAATGTGCCGCAATGTGATCGATGAGCTCAACCTTCTCGTGAAAGACTTCAAGGCTAAGGCGTACAAGAAGACTAATCTTGATGACGAGGAGCTTGAAGACGAAAACGAAGACGAAAACGAAAACCTTCGGTACGATAACGATAACGATAACGATAACGTTTAAGTAAGGCTCTCACAGAAAGCACAGAAATATAAATATAAACGCAAATTAGGAACAAATTGGGAACGAATTTTTTAACGTCAATTCCCATGAATCATCCGTAAATCTTTCCGTCAATTTAATTTTTTCCTAATTTATTCCTAATTCACGTTAAAAATCTAAAAAATTATGTCGTTCCAAGAATTTGATGAAATCGAAGAGATGCAGCCGAACAAGCGCAACAAGTGGTGGTGGCTGCTTAAGCTCGTGACTACGATCCTCACTGCTATCGCAACAGTGTTCGGTGTACAGAGCTGCAGTTTCTAATTATCAGCGAGAGCATTTGCCCTCGCTGTCTTTTATTTCTTAAAGCGAAATATAAGGTTGTGTTGATCCGTAACTGATAATTTCATACGTATCAAACAAAAGAAAACTCAAATTAAACAAATTATTAGGTTTTCGTAAAAAAAGGTATAAAAATATTTGTTAAGGTATGGTACAATTCATATCTTTGCCAAAGAAAATAACTGATAAAATCCATATTTACTAACATTATTAAATTTAAGTATTATGAAACTCTTTAAGGTAATGGCTCTTGCAGCCGTAGCATTCGTTTCAGCAAGTGTAGCTAACGCTCAGGAAATCGGTGACAGCCACTCACGTGTTTACGCTGGTTACAATGGATTCGATGTATTTGGTGAAGGTGACAACTTCATGAATGGTTTCCTTGTAGGTTACGAATATGACTTCAACTGCTCAGGTCGTCAGACAACTCCATTGTTCCTCACAGGTGGTCTTGAATATACTATGAATTCAAGAGAAGGAATCAGCACACATACTTTGGCAGTTCCTGTTAATTTGAAGTATGTTTTCGGTACTGGGAAGTTCGCAGTTGCTCCATACGTAGGTCAGAGCTTCCGTTTCGGTCTTGCTAGTGATTTCTATGATATTCCTAATACAAACCGTTTCCAGATCATGCTCAACGCTGGTCTTAACTTAGAATTCGGTAAGTGGGATATCGGTTATCGTTTCCAGCTTGCTGAAATCAAGATGTTTGATGGTGGTAAGAGCGACTATACTCAGGGCATCATGCTCGGTTACAAGTTCTAATAATTTGAAAATCCTCCGGCCAAGGGGTTTGAACAATAAATCTTATTTTGTGACTTTGCTCTTTATGGGCAAAGTCACTTTTTTTGTCTGATGACCAGTGTCTTTCTTATTCTTCCCAGCGGAAGACTGCACCATTCTTTCGGGCAGGATCAGCGCCCTTGTAGTCCATTGAATATGGGCTGCCTGTAGTAGGGCTCTTGCCGATATAGGTATTGGTGCGGGTGCTCATGAGCATGAACTCGTGGTTGAGGTAGTCCTGCCAGAGGAATTCCTCGGCAAGAGAAGCATCGTTGGTGAGGCGTACATCGCCTGGGAGTCCTGTGCCGCTGACGAAGACATATCTGCCGTCTTCACACTGGAGCATCACCTTGCCATTGCCGCGATCGACGAGGTGGAAGAGCATTTCCTTCTGTGATGTGTTATCGACCTTGGCATCGGCTGGAGCTTCGCGCACCGGTTCGGTGTCGTGAAGAAGGCCGTGCGGCATTGCGAACATCGGACGGTCGGTTGCGAGGTTGATGATGCGGAATGTCTTGCCGTATGGGATGTTGCCCGAACGGTCGGCATCTGGTTCCACGCATGTGAAGTTGTCGAATTCGGCAATACCTCCGTTCCTGCCGTTACGGTTGAAGGCAAAGAGTGAGATGCGCACGCCCTGGAAGGTTACGAGCTGGTAGGAGAGTGGCAGATTCTGCTTCATGGTATCGAACTGACTGCCATCGACTGAATATGCGAAGCTGAGGCGGTTGTTGTCATAGTCACCGTTGATCTGAAGCCAGAGCTTGCCGTTCCTGACCTTGTCTGTGATGTCAATGTCGAGCGTGTCGTTGTTGAGCTGTTCGAAGCAGCGCAGTGTGAGGCTATTGCCCTCTTTGACCACGCCTATCCATGAACAAGGGATGTTGAGATTGCCCAATCCGGCTACGTCACCGTCTTTCAGCTTGCCGGTATAGAGTTCGACAGTGCAGATGCTGCGCGGACCTATGGCGCGTTGTGTGAGTGTGTTGCGTGCCCACATAAACTGATCGGCAGGCATTGTGTTGAGCTGGAGACGACCGCCTTTCAGTCGCCACATCCTGTCGTCGGGATTGTGGTTCCACTGCCAGATACGACCGAGAGTCTTACCGTCGAAGTTCTCGTCACGGACGTATGCGGCATGAGGAACGATATCGGCTGTTCCTGGGATATCAGGCTTGAACCAAGTGCGTGGAGCGCGACCGAAATTCCCCTCAAGACCGACCATAGGCCAGCCGTTCTTCCATGTGAGAGGAGCGAGAGTGACTGTGCGTCCGACTGAATGGAAATCCTGCATCAGGAGAGCATACCAGTCGCCCTTCTGTGTCTGCACTATTCCTCCCTGATGGATGTTGGTAGCGGCAGTGGCATTGACATCCTCGAAGCCGATGGCGAACTTGCTGCCGTCGGGAACGATGCGTCCCTGCCATTCGGTGAGTCCTACAGGATGATAACCGAAGGTCTCGTCGGCAGTGATCACACGTGTCTCGTATGGTCCCCAGATGCTCTCGGAGCGCGAACAGAGTGTACGTCCGTCAGGACGGTAATCGGTCGAGATGAGATAGTACTGTCCGTTGATCTTGTACATGTGATGACCCTCGCCCACAGCCGAGCCGTTAGGGATGATGATGCGGTCGGTCTCTTCTATCGGACCACTCATATCCGGCTTGAGCTCTGTGCAATGAACCTCGCCGTATCCGTGAATGGCATAGATCTTTCCGTCGTCGTCGAAAAGCACGCTGAGATCGTAGATCTTGCCCTGCATGTTGTGGTGAACCCAAGGACCTTCGATGTTCTTTGAGGTATAGCACTGCAGACCTTTGCCGTTTATATTGGAATACAGATAGAACTGATCGTTGGCATAGCGGATGCAAGGAGCCCAGATGCCCTGACCGTAGATTTCCTGTCCGTTCTTCAAGGAGAATGCATCGTCGTCGAAGTCAAAACGGTCGAAGCAGTAAGAGACATTCTCCCAGTTGACGAGATCCTTAGAGTGAAGAATCACAAGACCCGGAACGGCGTGCATTGTGGTGCCGGCAAGATAATAGTCGTCACCGACGCGAATCACATCTGGATCGGAGAACTCGTCGTACAACAAAGGGTTAGTGAAGGTGCCGTTGCCATTGTCGGCAGTCCAGCTATTTGACTTGTGAAGAGTATTGCTGAAATCCGGGTTGTCGGTGAGACGTGGCCAACCATCGACCCAGAGTATCTGCTTCCTGACGAGAACGCTTGCGCCCTCAAGAGACTTGTCGTATCCGTGGGCGAAGTAATACCATTTGCCATCAAACTCGTACACGCTGCAGTGGCCTACGCCATAATACTTGTCGTTAGGACCGATGACAGGTGTGCCGCCGCCGTGAAGCATATCTTTCCCTTCCTGATCGAGATATGGTCCTTCGATGTGCTTGCTTCGGCCGACGACCGTCTTATAGGTGCTTGCCTCTCCGCGACAGCAATAATCGAAGCTGGCGAAGAGATAGTAATAACCGTCTTTCCTTACGATGAACGGGCCTTCGATGGCATTGACATTAGCATCGACGGTATAGTGCTCAACTCGTTCAGGAGAATAGCGGCGGGCGATGGTCTTTGGTTCGCCGATAAAGGTCTTGAGATCCTTGTCGAGACGCACAAGCTGTATTCCATCCCAGAATGAACCCCAGTTGAGCCAAGGATTACCTTCTTCGTCGATGATGAGATTAGGGTCGATGGCATTCCAGTCGTTTACTTCCGGAACCGACTGAACCACCATTCCCTGATCTTCCCACTTATAGTCAGGAGAAGAAGGATCGAGGGTTTTGTTAGTGGTCAAACCGATAACCGAGACGTTCTTCCCGAATGTCGAACAGCTATAATAGAGATACCATCTGTCACCCACCTTCTGAATATCCGGTGCCCAGGTATGTCCCTTATATGCAGGAACAAGATCCTTTGCCCATTGTGGAATAGGATCCAATGGAGACTGACCTGGTTCCCAAGTCTTCATATTGTCTTTCGACACAAGGACATCGACTCCCATTCCTGTGCTGAAAATGTAGTAGATGCCGTTTTCGCAAGCGACTACAGGATCATGCACGAACTGTTTGTCGGGACTGAATCTTCTTGGCCTTTGTGCGTTGATGTCGGCAGAAAAGCCAATGAGGATAAGAAGAGATAAGAGAAGGTATCTCATGTGGCAATAGTTTTATGTGGCGTGAAACCTAATTATGAATTATCAATTATGAACTATGAATTCACTGTACTCCTTCAGAAGTCATTATAATACGTTGCATGGTACCATCCTCGTTGTACGAGAGACGGTCGATGCAGACAGAACGACGATATCCGCATCCGTCAGGCAGAGCGCCTGTGTGATAGATGAAATACCACTCGCCGTTGTACTCGACGATTGCCTGATGATTGGTGTTCGAGTTGCCCGGAATCTCATTCAGGATGCCTTTGTATTCCCAAGGTCCTTCGATGCTGCGTGACATTGCATAGCCTATGCGCTCAGGGAAATCCTGTGCGAACGAGAGGTAGTACCAGTCGCCGTTCTTGTGGATCCAAGGTGCTTCGGTGTATGAGAAGGATGGTCCGCGGAACTCGACCTTATGTATCTCGCCATCGAGATCGATCATATTCTCCTTGAGCTTTGCCCAATAGCATGCCGAGTTACCCCAATAGAGATATGCCTGGCCGTTGTCGTCGATATAAACCGTAGGGTCGATATCGTCCCACCACATATCAGGACGTGGCTGTGCCGTGTCGGAATTCTTGATGAGAGGTTTCCCCAATGCGTCGGTGAATGGTCCGATCGGAGAATCGGAAACAGCCACAGCAATGCATTTGCCTGGATCGCTCTCATTATTCTCGACAGTCACATACCAGTAGAACTTACCATTGCGCTCGATTACCTGGCTTGCCCAAGCTTCGCCCTTCGACCACTTGAAATCGCTGGCGTGCAGCGGACAAGGATACTCGGTGAAGGTCTTCATGTCGGTAGTTGACAATACCGTCCATCGGTTCATGAGATAGTACTGACCTGGAGCAGGACATTCGTCAACACCGGCATAGATGAAGAGCTGACCGCCATAGACCATAGCAGCAGGATCGCCTGTATGTTCGTGTCTTATTATCGGGTTGCCATCAGCCACAATCATGGTATCACCTTTGCCAAACGAGATTACCTCGTCCGAGGCGCTTGCCGATACATTGGATTGAGAGCTTTGCTGACAGGAACCCAATAATAATGGTATAAGCAATAAAGCGGAAGATGTTTTCATCCTTACTTCTTCAATACGTAAACAGCGAAAGTCTTTGGTGCAATCTGAACATTGAGAGTCTGTCCATTTGCCTCGATAGCACTTTCTTTTGGTGTGATCTTCTCAGGATTGTCGAGAGTGTTCTCGGCATCCATGTCTGTGCTCTGGAGAAGGATCTGCTTGACCGAAGCAAATGTTGCACCCTTCTTCATGCCCTGGAATGCGATATTGAGATCCTGTGCCTCGTCACCGACATTAGCAACCTTTACGATGTATGAGTCTGTAGCCTTGTCATAGACAGCAGAAGCAAAGAGACCATTCTGATCTGCATCGCCGGCAACAGGCTTCTTGTTCATTGTGAGTGTGAGAACATTTGAACCCTTATAGAGGCAATAGAGCTGCTGAACATAGTAGGATACAGACTTGAACGAACGCATGTTGTCGAACCAGATCATATCAGGACGCCACTGCCAACCCTTAACGTGAGCGAAGAGTGGAGCATAAGTCGCCATGTGTACGATATCAGCATTACGCTCGATACCTGTCATGTGAGCTGCTTCGAGAAGTGATGTATAGAAATGATTCCACTTCTTGCCATCACCGTGACAAGCATATTCGCCAGCGAAAACCTTTGGACCCTTGCGGTCATAGTTGTCATAACGATGACCATGAGAGAGGAACCACTGTTCGTTGCGATAGTAGTGTTCGTCGTAGAGATCCACCTTGAGCTCTTTCATGCGAGGCTGAAGGAGGTCGAAGTCCCAACCTTCAGAATTAGGACCTGTAGTACCGATGAGCTTGAGGTCTGGATACTTTGCACGGATTGCGTCGTTGAACTTCTTGAGACGAGTTGTGAATGCAGCATTCTCGCCACCGTGTGCGTCATCATAGTCCCACTGTTCGTTACCCACACCAAGATATTTGAGGTTGAATGGTTCAGGGTGACCCATCTCGGCACGAACCTTTCCCCACTTGCTGTCTGCAGGACCATTGGCAAATTCGATGAGGTCGAGAGCATCGTCGATGTATGGCTGAAGATCTTCGAGAGCAACATGTGCCTCCTTCTCATTCCATATCTCGTTCTGGAACTGACAGGCAAGACCGCAAGAGATTACAGGAAGAGCCTCACATCCGAAATCCTCACAAAGCTGGAAATACTCGAAGAAACCGAGACCGTATGACTGATGATACTCTGGATAGAGACGATATGGGAATGTATTCTCCCAACGGTTCTCGTTCACCGGACGATTCTCAACAGGACCGACAGAGTTCTTCCACTGATAACGCTGTTCGAGAGTAGTACCTTCTACGATACAACCGCCAGGAAAACGGAATACGCCTGGATGAAGATCGTTGAGCGCCTGTGCGAGATCCTTGCGCATACCATTCTCGCGACCCTTCCATGTGTCGGTTGGGAACATAGAGACGTGCTCGATATCGATGCTGTTCATCTTTGCCCAGAAATCACGACCTGCCTCTGGACGAAGGAAGAGACGGAGATGAGCGTCTTCGATAGTGATAGGCGACTTGATAGTGATTGTATATTTCTGCCAATCCTTGCCGTTTACAACAATCTCCTGGCTTGTGAATTCCTGATGTTCGCCCATTGTGTCGTTATCGACGAGCTGAACCTCAAGCACACCGCTTCCACCTTCCGGAACGCGAGCGTAGAGAGAGAAACGGTATGTAGCATCCTTCTTTACAGAGATACCGAAGAACCCTTCGTTCTCGATACCTGTGCGCTTATGTGGGTGACCAGGATCGTTGAGACGGACATAGTGAGGGTTCTTGTCGAAAGGACCACCCTGTTCCAAAACCTCGAACTTACCGAATGCAGTCCATCCCATCAGACGCTGTGGAAATTCGAACGAACGGTTCTTGATCATCTCGGCATAGAGACCTCCGTCGGCTGCAAAGTTGATATCCTCGAAGAAGATACCATACATTGTAGATTGTATAGGAGCACCGAGTTTCTTTGTCTGAACTACGAAGTCATTTGTAGCAGCAGTAGCAGTCATTGCCGAAGCAAGTGCCAAAGATGCAACCAATGCGTTTTTCAAATTCATAGTGTTATGTTTTTATCAATATTAATTTACTAGTTTCTTGCCCCAATGTGTAGTCTTACCGTCCTTGCTGAGACCAGCATAGACGATAGTCGGAACACGAGGGTTTCTTTCCCAATCAAGTTCACGCTTGAGATATAGCTTCACGCTACCGATGGTGAGGATATTCTTTGCAGAATCGAAGCTCCATTTCTCGCCAGCACCCCATTTCGAGTCACTTGAAACTGTCTTGTCGCTGTTGAGAGTGACATCGACCGAAGCATCCATCTTACATTGATTGTCCCAGATAGCTGCGCATGATCCGAGATTGATATGCTGCCATTTGCCGACGAGATCTGCCTCGGTGATTGCTGTCTGTGGAACGTCACCGAAACGCTCTGGGAGAACGAGTGGCCAGCCATCTTCGGTCCATACTATTGATCGAACGGCGCCAAGCATTACTGCGTTGCTGTAGGCGTTGCCGTTGTAGTTGTCTGGGAAACGCTGCTGAGAAGAGTAGAAGAAGTTACCCTTGCCGTCATCGAACACAGCGCAGTGACTGATACCTTCCCATCCATGATCGTTGCCGAACTTATATGGATGTGTTGCTACAGGGAATGCTTCGCCCGACTTTGTACCATTGGTGAAGTCTGCTCCTGTGAAGTCTTTATATGGGCCATCGATATTCCCGGAACGCACTACACGAGTGTGATAGGCATGAGCCAGCTGTCCGTAGGCGATGAACATATAGTAATATCCGTCGTGATAGATGACTTCTGGTCCTTCTGTTCCTTGCCAGCGATCGTTGGGAACACGAGTAAATACTCGTTTGCCGTAAGCAGCCTCATTCTCTGCGCCCCAAGGATTGCCAAGAGCTGTCTTTGTCAGACCAGTTGCAGGATCAAGTTCAACGGCAGCAAATCCGCTGTGCCATGAACCGTAGATGAGCCAATGCTGTCCTTCAGGTGTAATGATGAATGAAGGGTCGATGGCATTGTATTTCCAATATCCGCCCCAAATGCTCTGGTTGAGATATTTCTTGTCCTGATCGGAATACTGACAGATCACAAATCCCTTATCAACCCAAGAGTTGACATCGTCTGGTGTTGATGTCTCCATCATACCGATGAGGTTTGGATTGAATGTTGCAGCCGACATCTTATCGTTGGCAGCACCTATAGTAGGAAGGTTGATCGAGTAGTACATACGATAGAGACCAGTCGAAACCTTGCGTGCGCTTGGTGCCCAATATCCGATATCATCACCATCGAAGTTTATGGTAGTAGCGCCAAGACCCATTGCCTTGCGGATTTCGTTGACCTTATCCTTCATCCACGCAGGAGTAGTCTTCATTGTAGCTCCAAGGAACTCCCAGTCAACGAGGTTCTTTGAACGACGGCACATGAAGTGACCTTTTCCAATATGCGCATTGCCATAGCTTGCGTCGGTCTGATACATGTAGTAATATCCGTCGTCGGCAAGCATCACGCTTGGATCATGAACATTGGCAAGATTCCATTTGTCGCGCTTTTCCCAACTGGCATCATCGATATAATAGTCCTTATAGGTAGGAGCATTATATGTAGGTTGTGGTGTCGGAGTCGGATCTGGCGTAGGAGTAGGTGTTGGAGTTGGAGTCGGAGTAGGTGTAGGCTTTGGATCCGGATTGACGATCGGATCGTCGCTGCCACACGAAACAATAGAGATTCCAGTCAGCAAGATAAATACAAAATACGCGATTTTCTTCATAATATTCGTGTAGATAATGTATAAATCAAAATACATGAGAAAGGGGAAGTCCCGTTTATGAGAAATCCCCTCTCATTCTGTTAATTTCAGTCAAATTCCGAAAAACTTCGGAGTTATTGATTATTCGAATACGAGATGGCTGCCTTCACAAACGAAGCGGAAGTAGAGATCTGTTGGGATGATACCACAGATGCCATTGTATTCCTGCTTGTATGTGTTGCCGTCGTTGCCAAGCATTGTTGCTTTGATATCGACTGTGCCATCACCATTGTTTGCAATAGTGAGAGTAACCTTTGCGCCGTCCATAGCTGCACGCCATTCATCCCAATTACGACCATCTTCGATAGTGGTAACGAGGTTTGCATTTCCAGCATAACCAGCGCCCCAACCAAAGTTGTCGGCACGAACTACAGCATATTCTGCTGCAATATCCTGCTTGTTGAGGATGACACAGAAGTTGTCCCAGTTGTTGATGCAGTCACTGTAGTTTGTGAAGCTGACTTTGGCAGTCTTGCCCGGAGCAATCTTCTCATTGTCTGTGAATGCTGTCCACCAAGGTGTAACGTTATCTTCTGAACCAATGACACTAGGCTGTGGGTGAACCTCAAATACTTCACCTGCCTTATCGAATACGAGGTGGCTGCCTTCGCAAACGAAGCGGAAGTAGAGATCCTTCTTGTCGATGCCGTTGATGCCGAGATATTCCTGAGTGTAAGTGTTACCATCGTTACCGATCATTACAGCCTTGATATCAGCAGAACCATCACCATTATTAGTAATAGTGAGAGTAACCTTTGCGCCGTCCATAGCTGCACGCCATTCATCCCAATTACGACCATCTTCGATAGTGGTAACGAGGTTTGCATTTCCAGCATAACCAGCGCCCCAACCAAAGTTGTCGGCACGGACTACAGCATATTCTGCGGAAATATCTTCCTTGTTGAGGATGACACAGAAGTTATCCCAGTTGTTAATGCAGTCACTGTAGTTTGTGAATGTAACAAATACTGTCTGCTTTGGTTCAACCTTGATATTCTCTGTGAATACTGACCACCATGGAGTTGTGTTGTCTTCTGAACCAAGGACACTAGGCTGTGGGAATACTACCTTCTGTGTGAATGGAGTGATTTCGTCAACAACTGCGAATGTAGCATAAGCAATTACTGGTGTTGCACAGTTCTCACCCTTGAATGTCTTGTTGTAGATAGCAACGAGTGTCTTTGAACCGAGAGTTTCCATATCAGGAACTGCCTCAAGCTGAAGGTCATCAAATGTTACGTTCTTTGTAACACCTTCCTCAAATTCAACTACACCAGTAACCTTAGCCATAGCATTCTTGATAGAATCACCAAGAAGAACTTCTTCAGGAACACCCTGAAGTGTGAGTTTCAATGGCTGCTTGTCTTCAGCAGAAGTGCAACCACCGATTGGCTCGATATTTGTTGCAAGGAAGTTGATGAATGAACCTTCTGGAACAAGGAACGCACGGATATTTGTGTTGCTCTCGTCTGAGTTGAGGTTTGGAAGAGCACCCTTGTGGTTGTATGTCTTGACAACAGTTCCGTTAGACATTTTAACTCTGAAGTTATTTTCTGTACGGTCGATAGTCAAAGTAACCTTACCACCGAGTTTTTCAACACCAGCATCAGTATCGCTACCGAAAGTCAAAGAACTCTCGACATTGTCACGGTTGATATACTCACCCCATTCAGAGTTACCGCTTGGCTGGTGGTCAAAACGGATTGCACCATATTCTACGTTGCTTCCACGATCTGCGTCATTGCAGATGATGAGTGCGAAATTCTTATAAGTGTTCGAAGCACTTGGGTTGATGTTGAGCTGGAACTGTGCATTCCAAACTTGTCCGTCAGGAATGACATAGTACTTTGAGAACTGTGCCCACCAACCTGTTGAGAAGTCTGTTGCACCAATAGTGTAAACATCCTCCATCATACCTTCGAGTTCTTCTTCCTTCTCAGGAACCTTCGAGTTCTTGATAGAGTCAACTCTCTGTGCAATCCAATCCGGAGAATCTATTTCGTAAAGATCTCCACCCTCGCAACTTGTCATTGCAAACATTCCAAGAGCAGTTGCTCCGAGGATAGATGCTAATTTATTAGTATATTTCATAATATTTATTGTCTGTTATAAATAGTCAATAATGATTTATTACTTCAAGCTAACAACTGGGTGAACAGACCATTCATTCTGCTTGAAGTAACCAGAGTTGTCTGTGTTGTTGTTAGCAGAATTACCCTTGAGATTAGGGTTTGCATCAAGATTAGCCTGCCAGATAGGAAGGAACTCGTGACCTGGAGCAAATGAATCGTAAGAGCTCTTAAGTTCGCTGTCATAAGCAATATCAGAATAGCTTACAGGTTCCTTTGCCAAAGTCTTGTCTGTTGTACGACGGAAAGTACCGTGCTCCTTAAGCTGCTGGAGACGATCAGCGCTGTAGAAGAAGCCCCAACGGAGAAGGTCGAAGCCACGACCGAATTCGCAACCGAACTCTTTTGGACGTTCTACATTAGCAATCTGCTCAAAGAGCTTCTCTGTAGTAGTAAAGTCCTTAAGCTGCAATTCAGCAAGATTAGCGCGCTTGCGTACTTCATTGATGTAGTCGATAGCTACCTGGTTAGGACCAGAAATCTCGTTGATACATTCAGCAGCACGGAGGAGTACGTCTGAATAACGCATCAAACGGAGGTTGATACCGCTATGAAGACCAGTTACGACTGCATCATATTCCTTTGTGCGGAAATGAGTCCATTTAGCGATTGGAAGACCACCATAGTTGTTGTTTACAACGATTGGAGTGTTAGGATCCATAGGTTTAGTGTAGCATACGTTGCCGTTCTCGAAGCCTTCCCAGTCGTTCTCATAAGTTCCGATAGTCCAGTAGAGACGTGGGTCGAGCTTACCGCTTGTAGTTCTTTCTGACTTGAAGAGCTCATAGAGCCAAGGAGAAGCAGCGATATCAGCCCAACCACCAACATCACCAGGTGCGAAGTTCGATTCGATTGCATTGCCCTGAGTAGCGTTAGGGCTTGTGTTGACTGGAGTCCATTCGTCATCTACACCCTGCTGATCCTTATCGAGGAACTGAACTTCGAAGATGCTCTCTGGATTGTTCTCGTATGCAGGTCCTTCACGGAAGTTGTCACCATAGTTATCAACGAGGTGGTAGTCACCCATTTCCTTAGTATTGATGAACTTTTCGAGGATAGCAAGAGCCTCACTGTACTTGTGACGCTGCATCAAAGTGCGAGCATAGAAACCTGCAGCTGCACCCTTATTAGCGCGTCCCTTAGCCCATTCTCCACCTTCCATGTTTGTTGGGAGGAGTTCCATAGCGCGAGAGAAGTCTGTCTCTACCTGATCGAGAACCTCGTCATAAGAAGCGTTAACGCCATAGAGACCTTCAAGTGAAGAATATGTAGAGTAGTCTGTGATGAGAGGCACAGTCTGATAATAACCAGCGAGGTTATAGTATGAAAGACCACGAAGGAACAAAGCCTGACCCAAGATGCGGCGAGTCTGTTCTGTGAGAGTAACGCCATCGGCATCGAGACGGTTAGTCACATAGTTACATACATTAATAGTATAGTACCATTCGCGCCAAGGCCAACCTGTGATTTCGTCGAGTGGAGAAACATCGAGATCATCGAAAGGAAGATACCATACCTGAGAGCAGTTCCATGCCTCATCACCGCGCATAACGTCGATATTGTAACCTACACGAGCGTATGAACCTTCCATACGGATGTGGTTATATGCAGCAATGACTGCTTCCTCAAGATCTGCAGGAGTATTGCCGAAAGTAGCTGTAGTCTGCTGGTTTGGATTGGTCATATCAAGACGGTCTTCACATGAAGTAGCAAGAGCACCAATACCGAGCAGGATAGCTAATGTTGATTTATATAGTTTCATATTGATTGTTCTTATTAAATATTAGAATGTGAAGTGAACACCACACATGAATGTACGTGGAGTTGGGAATGAACAGAAGTTGTAACCTGGAGTAAATGTGCCACCTGCGTAGTCAACATTGTATCCATGATAGCCTGTGAATGTGTAGAGGTTCTGTGCTGAAACATAGAGACGTACACCATTTACATAGTTGCCGAACCACTTGTCTGGCATGTTGAAGCCCAATTCTACATTAGCAATCTTCCAATAAGCAGCATTCTGGATCTGACGATCGCTGAAGAGGTCGTTCCAGCTGTATGTTGCACCGGCAGGACGCTCAAGATATGTGCGTGGAGTGTTTGAGATATATGTGCTACCTTCAAACTTGTTAGCCTCAAGAATACCTACTTCCTTGTTACCATAGCCGTAGCAAGAGTTAAGGCTGTTGTAGATATCATCAGATACATGATAACCCAAAGCACCGAATGTAGAAACGCTGAGGTCAAAGTTCTTGTATTCGAGGTGAGCGCTGAGACCGAAGTTTACCTTTGGAAGACCACTACCGAGAATAGTCTGGTCGTTAGCATCGATGATACCATCACCGTTTACGTCTTCATAAAGGCAATCACCTACCTGAGCACCTGGCTGAGTAGCATGGCTGTTGAGTTCTTCCTGAGTACGAGCGATACCCTGATACTTCCATCCGTAGAACTTACCGATTTCCTGACCGACATCTGTTCTGTAAGCACCACTAATAACCGACTCAGTACCGAAACCGAGTGAAGTAACCTTATTATTGAGAGTACTCAAGTTAGCAGAAATCTCATACTTCAATGCGTTGTCGCGATTGCGGTAAGTAGCTGAGAATTCGAGACCGCTATTTTCCATAGATGCAGCATTCATTGTTACTACTGTATTAGCAACACCAGCCTGAGCTGGAACAGGAACATCGTAGAGAAGGTCTTCAGAAACGTTCTTATACCATTCAGCAGTGAATTCGAAGCGGTTGTTCCACATAGCGAGGTCGATACCTACGTTTGTAGTCTTCTTCTTTTCCCATGCGAGATTGTTGTCAACGAATGTAGAAACAGCAGAACCTGTAATAGGAGTATTGCCGAAGCTATATGTCATGTTGTTACGGTTCATAGTTGCCTGATACCTGTACTCACCGATATTCTCGTTACCGAGTACACCATAGCTGGCACGAAGCTTCAAGAGGTTGATGAGGTTCTTGTCAACACCGAAGAACTCTTCACGGTCGATACGCCATGCACCAGAGATTGATGGGAATGTACCCCAACGGATGTTCTTTGAAAGACGTGAGCTACCATCTCGACGTACAACAGCAGAGAGGAGGTAACGGTCGTCGTAGTTATAGTTCAAACGAGCGATGTAAGATGCAATTGCATGCTTGGCCTCGCTCGAAGAAGAATATGTGCTGGCAGCATTCTGGAGCTGGAGGAAATAAGGCTCTGGGAAGTTGATACCCCAACCAGTGAGGTTGATCCAAGTTTCTTCCTCGAAAGTCTGACCAGCAACGAGGTTGATGTGATGCTTACCGATTGTTCCATCGTATGTGATAGTATTCTCGATCAAAGCGTCTGTGATTGTGCGATCACCCTTTGTGAGACGCTCGTTGCTCTTGTCGAGGTAAACACGGTTACTCTGAATCCATGCAGAGATCCAAGTGTTATCCTTTGCAAATGTCTTGCTGTAAGAGAGGTTGATGTTGTAGTGGAGACTGTGGTTCTTGTTCTCGAAATGGAACATCTTGAAGAGGTCGACATCAGCAGAAACAGTTCCTACGAAACGGTCAACAACTGTGTTACGCTTCAAGAGGTTGTTTACGAGCAATGGGTTTGAAGCAGAGATATCACCGTGTACATTATCAAAATATACACCATATCCGTATGCGTCGTAGTTGTAACCAGAAGCTGCACCTACCTTATCATCGAGTACCCAAGTTGACTCATCGTAAGCCTTGATTGTAGGCTGCATGAGAAGAGTACCGCGAAGCACGTTTGTAACGTCACCATAGAGACCCTGAACATACTCGGAAGCATTTGAGAGACCCATGTTGTCTTGATTAGAGTGAGAGTAAGTAGCACTTGTGCGGAACTTGACGAACTTAGTCTCCATTGTGTTGTTGAAACGAGCTGTAAAACGCTCATAGTTTGGACCAGCACCTTCAAGAGTACCACGCTGGTTGAAGTAGTCGAGACCGATGTTATATGTATTGTTAGCACCACCACCGCTCAAGTTTACGTTGTGGTTCTGACGGATACCAGTCTTGAACACCTCCTTGAACCAGTTTGTATCTGTGTTGTCCTTGAAGGCCCACTGTGGAGTTGAAGAACCTGTGATAGGACTGTAACCACCAGGAAGAGGAGTGTTAGAGTTCATGGCAGCCTGACCAAGGTAGTTGCTATACTGGCTTGCGTTCATTACATCATATACATTGCTTGGAATGATATCTGCACCGAAGTAACCTGAATAGTCAACCTTCATTGGCTGATCTTTCTGACCGTTCTTTGTTGTGATGATAACGACACCGTTTGCAGCACGTGAACCGTAGATGGCACCTGCAGCAGCATCCTTCAATACCTGGATAGTTGCGATATCGTTAGGTGAGAAGTCACGGATTGTTGTACCCATAGGCACACCGTCGATAACGTAAAGAGGAGCTGTGCTACCGAAAGAGCCGATACCACGGATACGTACAGAAGGATCTGCACCAGGCTGACCGTCTGAAGTGATCTGTACACCCGAAACCTTACCTTCGAGCATTGTAGAGATGTTTGAGTTTGAAGCTCTCTTCATCTCTTCTGCATTTACGATAGCAACAGAACCAGAAAGGTCTGCCTTCTTCTGAGTACCGTAACCTACTACGACAACCTGATCGAGAGCGATGTTGTCCGATTCGAGTACGATAGGATCAATGATTGCGCGTCCGCGTACAGCGATTTCACGAGCTGTGTAACCTACATAGCTCACTTCAAGAACTGCGGTAGCAGGAACCTGTAATTCGAAATTACCATCGAAATCAGTTACTGTACCAGTGTTAGAGCCTTTTACCTTAATGGTAGCTCCGATAAGGGGTTCACCGTCTGAGTCGAGAACCTGACCTTTGACTGTGATGTTTGCGTCTTGTGCTGAAGTTTCTGCAGCAACAACTGTAGTCGGATAGGCGATAGAGCCTGTGACTAAAGCAAGACTGAGCATCATTAACAACTGTCTTCTTTTCATTTTAATTGTGTTTGATTAATTTATTGTGTTGATAATTGTTGTCTCTTAAAAAACAGGCAAGCAAAGTTGTTACTTGCCTGTTTTTGAATGATCATTTTTTGCTTGTTACATTACCTTTCATTAACTTACACTGCTGCAAATTTATACATTTAAAATATGTGAATTCAGAAAAAAATGGTCAAATGCTCCCTTATTTTTCCGATGACAAAATTTTATACCTTGTTTGACGATTTTTTACCCTCATATCATCGTTTCAGATAAAAAAAGTTACAAATAGGATAGCGAATATCATCTATACTTGACCATTATGCGCAGGAATGACATACGTAACTTGCAGTTGTTGGGTGCAAAAATATGGTCATAGTTTGGGTAATTGAAAATAATTATTACCTTTGCACATCATTATATTTCAATCATTATCTTAATTAAGTACAAAATGAAAAAGTTATTCGGATGTCTTGCTTTGTTCAGCCTTTGTATTGGTATGAACGCACAGACAGAAAAGAGCCAGATTATCGAGAACGGTGGCTCGGGCGATTATCCTGCAATTGTAGTTGCCGACGCCTCATTGCCAACTCACACAGTCTATCGTCCACAGGATCTTAAGGCTGCAGTAAAGAAGGAAGGTAAGCTCCCAGTTATCGTCTATGCCAACGGTGCATGTTTCAACAACAATGTCGAGATGCGTCTTCTTCTCAACGAGGTTGCTTCTCACGGTTACATTGCTATTGCCATCGGTCCATACGACGAGGAGAGCACAGTAGAGCAATGGAAGCGCGTTCTTTTTGGCAACTATCCAAAGGGTAAGGATGTCGTTCTTGCAACAGGTGAGCGTTATCCGGAACCAACTGCCGAACAGAAAGAAGAGGCTCGAATTGCTCAGGAAGCAGCCCGTGCTGCAGCCGAGAAGGCAGCAAAGAAGAAGAAAAAGGCAGAACTGGAACCTTTTCACACATACCCAAAGCAGTTGCTCGAGGCTCTCGACTGGATCACAGACCAGAATGCCGATCCGAAGTCAGAGTATTATCACATGATCGATCTCGATAAGGTTGCAGCTATGGGTCAGTCTTGCGGTGGCGCACAGGTGCTCGCAATAGCTCACGATCCACGTATCAAGACTTGCGTGATGCTCAACACAGGTATTGGCGATATGGAGATGAGTGGAGCAAGTAAAGAATGTCTCAACAGCGTACATACTCCAATGTTCTATATGATCGGCGGTCCTACAGATATTGCTCATCAGAATGCCAACAAGGACTTCGAGCGTCTTCAGGATGTCCCTGTCGTGATGTTCAACTCGCACGATGGCCACAATGGTACTTACTACGAGGAATACGGTGGTCCATACGCAGTTGTTGCAACCCGTTGGCTCGACTGGCAGCTGAAGGGTATGGCATTCAAGAGTGCTATCTTCCTTGACGACGACTATGCAAAGATGGTATTCCCTACTTGGACTTTCCAGCGTAAGAACTTCTGAAAATAATACCCCCCCGATATAATGAAAAAACGCATACTATTATCAGCTTTCATGGGCGCTGTCTTAGCCGCTTCAGTTGCCCAGAATCCAGCTATCAACGCTATCTATACTCCTGATCCGGCACCATTTGTCTATGGCGACAAGGTCTATCTCTTTGTCGATCACGATGAGGACGATGCCATCTATTTCAAGATGAAGGACTGGCTTCTCTTCAGCACAGAGGATATGGTCAATTGGACATATCTCGGAGCACAGGTCTCGACTGAAACTTTCGAATGGGCAAAGCAAGGCGATCGTGCCTGGGCTTGTCAGGGTGTCGAGAGAAACGGTAAATGGTATTGGTATATGTGCTGTAATACTGCCGACGGCAGAGACGCTCTTGCAGTTGCAGTTGCCGATAAACCTACAGGTCCTTGGCGTGATGCCCTTGGCGAACCTCTCGCTATCGGTTTCGGTTTCATCGATCCTACAGTATTCATCGACGATGACGGAAGGGCTTATCTCTTTTGGGGCAACAAAGGCTTCTGGTACGGTGAGCTCAACGACGATATGATCTCGTTCAAGAACGGCTATACGGAGGTTCCTGGCTATACTGATCCTAAGAGCTTCGGCGAACTTCAGTCGAAGATGGACTGGAGCATCGGCAAGGAAAGAATGATGACACAGTATGAGGAAGGCCCATGGATCTCAAAGCATGGCGATACATACTACGCAATCTATCCAGCTGGTGGAGTTCCTGAATATATGGCTTATTCTACGGCGCCAACCATCAATGGTCCTTGGATATTCCGTGGTCGTATCATGGATGAGGCTGAGAACAGCTTTACTATCCATGGTGGAAACATCAACTTCAAGGGCCATGACTATATGTTCTACCACAATGGTATGGCTCCTAATGGCGGAGGATTCCGTCGTGCTACAGCTATCGAGGAATTCAAGTTCAATGCCGATGGGTCCATTCCATTCATCCCATTCACAAAGGAAGGTGTTGCGCCTGTGGGCACAGTCAATCCTTATGTTACGGTTGAGGCTGAGACAATGTCTTCGAGCTATGGCGTAAAATTCGACCGTTATCCAGGCGATAAGCACTATGTGACTTCAATCCACAATGGTGACTGGATCAAAGTGCGTAATGTCGATTTCGGCGAAGAGAACCCTACTATGGTCTCGATTGAGATGCTAAACTACAAGAGCGAAGGAGTGATTGAGTTCTATCTTGACAAGCTTGACGGAAAGCCTATTGCACAGGTGCCGATCAACAACGATAACATGATGATAAAGGCTCCTGTAACTGGTAAGGCTACAGGTATTCACGATGTCTATATCCTCTTCCGTGGAGGCGATGGAGAGCTCTTCGACTTCGACTGGTGGAAGATGAATGTTCATGTCAATATGCCTATCATCCAGACAAAGTTCACTGCCGATCCTGCACCTATGGTCTATAATGATACCATCTTCCTCTATACTACTCACGATGAGGATGGCGCAGAGGGATTCCAGATGTTCGACTGGCTGCTCTATACTTCTACCGATATGATCAACTGGCAGGATCGTGGAGCTGTAGCTTCGCTCGACGATTTCAAGTGGTATGAGGGCAAGAACGGCGCTTGGGCTGAACAGGTTATCGAGCGTAACGGAAAGTTCTATATGTATTGCCCGATTCACGGACACGGTATTGCTGTTCTCGTTGCCGATTCGCCTTATGGCCCGTTCAAGGATCCTCTTGGCGAACCACTCGTATGGCAGAAAGAACACTGGTATGATATCGACCCTACAGTATGGATTGACGACGATGGTCAGGCTTATATGTATTGGGGTAATCCTAATACCTACTGGGCGTTGCTCAACGACGATATGATCTCATTGAAGAGCGAGATCCACATGCTCGACTATCATATCGACCATTATCAGGAAGGACCTTGGCTCTACAAGCACGACAAGAACTGGTATCTCGCTTTCGCATCGACATGCTGTCCTGAGGGTATCGGATATGCTATGAGTGATTCGCCTACGGGCCCTTGGAAGTCTATGGGTCACATCATGGATCGCACATGGCGTACTCGTGGTAATCATCCTGGTATCATTGACTATAAGGGTAAGTCCTATGTCTTTGGTCTCAACTATGACCTCCATCATCTCAATACTTTCAAGCATGCAGAACAGCGTAGCGTTTCGGCTGCAGAGATGCATTACAATGCCGACGGCAGCATTGAGAAGGTACCATACTGGATGGATAACAAGCTTGAGCAGATCGAGACATTCAATCCATTCCGTCGTGTCGAGGCAGAGACTATGGCTTGGGGCTATGGACTTAAGACTATCGAAAAGGGTAACGGTGTTATTTATATTAATAATGTCAACGATGGTGAATACATCAAGCTCGCAGGCGTAGATCTCAAGTCGGGTGCAAAGAGCGTATCATATACTCTCGCATCGCTCACAGGCGGTACTATCGAAGTACGTATCGATGGCGTAGATGGTCAGCTTCTCGGCACAATAAAGGTTGGCAAGACTGGAGGTTCAGAGAAATTCAAGGCCTTCAGCACTTCACTTGCCAAAGCTTCCGGCGTTCACGATCTTTACTTCGTGTTCCACGGAGAGAAGGATGCTGATCTCTTCACTCTCGATTACTGGCAGATGAAGTAAATTCCCCTTTCCGGAATAAAGAAAATAATAAGGTTGAAAATGAACGGGTTGCAGTTTGTTTTCAACCTTAACTTTTTAGAGTGTTTTTATGTCGAACTTTGCATCGCTAAACTACAAAAAGTTATCGCAGAAAGAATCGATGTATTAACACTCTAAATCTGTTTTATTATGGAAACTGTTTTTTATAAATGCCCTGTTTGCGGCAATGTAATGATGTTTATGGTAGGCAGTGGAGTTGTTCCAGTCTGCTGTGGTAAACCGATGGAGAAGATGGAGCCAAATGTCACTGACGCAAAGACCGAAGCTCATGTGCCTGCAGTTACATGCAAGGAGGTTTGCAAAACCCCGACTCCTTGTTACGAAGTATGCGTTTCGGTAGGCAGCATGCCTCATCCGATGACCGAAGAACATCACATCTGTTTCATTTATATGGCCACTAAATGTGGAGGTGAGATGAAGATCCTCAAGACCGGCCACGATGCGAAAGCTGTCTTCTATACGACTTCGGAACCTACTGCCGTATTTGCGTATTGCAACCTGCACAACCTTTGGAAGACAGGTTCTCCTTGTAACGACAAGTGGTATCAATAAGTAGGAATAGTTGTTTTCTGTAATTCATGCTTTTGTCTCTGTTAATTATTTTATTAGATGTTTTCATTCTCCCTGACCGTACGAGAGTATCGTCAGGGAGTGTTTTTGTAAGGGTAAAGTGAAAATACTCACTTATTTTTTGATTAAATCAAAGATATTTATTATCTTTGCCCATTCGTCGTGAAAAACACGCACGACACAAGTACTATGAAAGAAGACGAAGAAGATATCATCGAATCGCAAGACGAGGCTGAGGAAGGTCTCGGTTCGGGCAATGGATATGTGCCTCACAACGACGATGAGGTGGGTGAAAAGAAGGTTCACCACTTGGGTGGTATGTACCAGAACTGGTTCCTGGATTATGCATCGTATGTAATCCTCGAACGAGCTGTGCCTCATATAGCTGATGGTCTCAAGCCTGTGCAGCGTCGTATCCTGCATGCAATGAAAGTGATTGATGACGGACGATATAACAAGGTTGCCAACATCGTGGGTCAGACAATGCAGTATCACCCGCACGGTGATGCTTCAATTGGAGATGCGCTTGTACAGCTCGGACAGAAGAACCTTCTGGTCGATTGTCAGGGAAACTGGGGTAACATACTCACAGGCGACTCTGCCGCAGCACCTCGTTACATCGAGGCACGACTCTCAAAGTTCGCCCTTGAGGTTGTCTATAATAACAAGATTACTCAGTGGCAATGGTCGTATGACGGACGTAAACCAGAACCGATCAATCTGCCAATCAAGTTCCCTCTGCTCCTTGCACAAGGTGTGGAAGGTATTGCCGTCGGTCTTTCTTCAAAGATTCTTCCTCATAACTTCAACGAACTCCTCGACGCGTCAATTGCATCTCTCAAAGGCGAGGAGTTCCAGCTCTATCCGGATTTCCCTACAGGAGGCTTGATCGATGTGTCGAAATATAATGATGGTGCACGAGGTGGCGTTGTTAAAGTTCGTTCGCGCATCGAAAAGATCGACCAGAAGACACTCTCAATACGGGATCTCCCTTATGGCAAGACAGTAGGGTCATTGATCGAAAGTATCAAGAAAGCTATCGACAAAGGGAAGATCAAGATCAAGAGCTTCGATGATTTCACAGCCGAGAAAGCTGAGATCGTAGTACACCTCATGCCTGGTGTTTCGAGCGATAAGACCATCGATGCACTTTATGCATTTACCGACTGCGAAGTGTCGATCTCGCCAAACTGCTGCGTGATCTACGACAAGAAACCACTCTTCCTTTCAGTAAGCGAAGTGTTGCGTCGTAGTGCCGACAATACACGCGATTTGCTCCGTCAGGAACTCGAAGTCCAGCGCAACGAACTGCTCGAACATCTCATGACTTGTTCGCTTGAGAAGATCTTTATCGAAGAAAGAATCTACAAGGACAAGGAATATGAAAATGCTAAGGATATCGACGAGGCTTTGAACCATATCGACAAACGACTCGAACCTTGGAAGCCTGATTTCGTGCGTGAAGTGACTCGCGAAGACCTCCTTCGTCTCGAAGATATCAAGATGGCTCGTATCCATAAGTTCTCGAGCGAGAAGGCAGAAGAAGACATTGTCAACACAAAGAAGAAAATCAAGGAGTGCGAGAAGAACATCAAGCACATCACCGAATATACAATCAAGTGGTTTGAGCATCTCAAAGAGAAATTCGGTAAGGATCATCCTCGTCTCACAGAGATACGCAACTTCAACACTATTGACTCTACAAAGGTTATTGAGTCAACACAGCGCCTGATGATCAATCGTGACGAAGGCTTTATCGGCATCGGATTGAAGCAGAGCGAGAGCGAATATGTATGTAACTGTTCGGAGATCGATGATATCCTTGTGATCTTCAAGAACGGACAATACAAGATTGTGAAGGTTGCCGATAAGGTATTCGTCGGTAAGGATATCCTGTATCTGAATATTTACCGCAAGAACGACGCCCGCACCATCTACAATGTCGTATATCGCGACGGAAAGAACGGTCCTTACATGATCAAGCGTTTCAACATCACTTCTGTGATGCGCGACAAGCAATATGATATCACACAGGGTAAGGATGGTTCGAAGATCGTCTATATGACTGCAAATATCAACGGTGAGGCAGAGACGATACGCATCACAATCAAGAGCCGCAACCGGGAGGCAAAGACAATGAGCTTCGAGAAGAACTTTGCCGAAGTGCCAATCAAGGGCAGAGGTGTGAAGGGAAATCTCCTTACCAAGGCAGAGATCCAGCGCATATCTGTTTCGGCACACGGTGGAAGTACGCTCGGCGGTCGTCCTGTATGGTTCGACATGGATGTGAAGCGTCTCAACTACGACAAACAAGGTACTTATCTCGGAGAATTCATGAGCGAAGACAAAGTGCTTGTGATTCTCGATAACTACGATTACTATATCACTTCGTTCGACGAGAACAACCACTATGAGGACAATGTGATGCGTGTAGAGAAATACGACTCGCAGAAGATCTGGACCGTAGTGATGAAGGATTGGGAAACCGACGCTCACAATATCAAGCGTTGTCTGCTCGAGGCAAAGGCCAATAAGCAGAATCTTTTGGGCGAACCTAAGCGTTTCTCTATGGATCTGCTTTCCGATACTCCTTATCCTCGATTCAAGTTCACATTCGGCAAGCTCGACGAGTTCCGCGAGCCTCTTGAGATTGAAGCAGAAGACTTCATACAAGTGCGTAGCGTAGCCACAAAGGGTAAGAAGGTGAGCAACTATTTTGTTGCAGACATCGAAGAACTTGAGCCGACAAAGGTACCTGAACCAGAAACTGAGTCGGATGAAACCTCCGATTCTGATTCAACAGAAAATGAAGAGAATTCTCCAACTGATAGCCTGTTCTAGTCTTTTGCTCTGCCTTGCAGTTTCTGTAAAGGCAGAGACATTAGGCAACGACACTCTGATACAAGTGAAGTCGTTCCGTCCCGTTCAAATGTCTTTGGCATTCGATTGGGGATGGAGCTCTGCGCGTCAGACCTATCTCGCACCGCTTCTCTACAATGGAACTTCCTACAGCATCCATTTCGAACGAATCAGAGAGATGCGTTGGCGCCGTTGGGAGAACCATCAGTTGCTTGATGTGGATTTTGCGATAGGCAAAGCCGAACACGGCGAGAACTCAGAGATGTGGAGCGGACGGGCAATGTATCGTTATGCGATGCACTATGAACTGATCAAAGGCTCGAACCCTGCCATAGGTTGCAGGAACTTTGATCTTCTTGTCGGTCCATATCTTGGCGCTGAAGCAGGCTTCGACTACAATCTGAAGCTTGTTTCGGGCAATAATCCTGCTACGGTTCGTGCTGTTGTTAATGCTGGCGTTTCGCTTCTTGCCCGGAAAGGATTCTCCTGGAGCGGAAAGCCTTGCCAGATAGATCTTCTTGCGCAGATGCCTTTGGTGGGAATGGGTTTGATGCCTGAGTATGGCTCGTCATACTACGAGGCATTCTACCTGAAAACCGATCAAAGTAAAATGCATTTCACATCATTGCACAACCAGCAGGATGTCGATGTGCGACTCGGATTGAATATTCCTATTGCCGTGATTCCTTGCTTCAGGAAGTATAAGCCTGTGATTCGTCTGGGCGGTTTTTATCATATCGACACAATGAAGCTCAATGATATCGTGTCGCGTTATTCGAGTGTCGGATTTACTATAGGTTGGACTTGGAAATACTTGCCGTTATGAAAACTATCAGTTACTTAGCTTTCGGAGTTGTAAGGTCAGCAGTCCTTCTGTTTGTAGGCGCAATGATGCTTACTTCTTGCCTTGACGATGACTCTAAGTCATACAATGACGATGCACTCGGCAACTTTGAGGCAGCCTGGAATGCGATGGACGAGCATTACTGCTTCTTCAAGGAAAAGGATGTCGATTGGAATAAGGTCTATAACGCCTACAAGCCATATTTCCGCGATTCTGTCAAGACCGTACTGCAGGAGTTCAATCTTCTCGGCAGTATGCTCGCACAGGTTCGCGACGGACATGTAAATCTCTATTCAGAGTTCAATACGGCACGATATTGGAAATGGTATGAAGACTATCCTACCAATTTCGACGAGAACCTTCTGAAGGATTATTATCTTGGCAACAACTACTGGACCATTTCAGGACTTCAGTATTGCGCTCTGAAGGATTCTATCGGCTATGTGCGTTATCCGTCATTCTCTTCCACTCCAGGCTCGTTGAACCTCGACTATGCACTCACAGCAGTAAGCTATTGCCGGGGCTTGATCATCGACATCCGAAACAACGGAGGCGGATCGTTGACCAACGTGCCTAAGATTGCCAATCGTTTCGCAACTGAAAAGACTTGCTACGGATATATAAGCCACAAGACAGGAAAAGGGCATAGTGACTTCTCTACGCCAGAAGCTATCTATCTTGAGCCTGAACCGAATCGCGTGAATTGGGACGCATCGGTTCAGCCTGTAGTCGTTTTGACCAACCGCCACACATTCAGTGCCGCAAACAACTTCGTTCAGGCAATGCGAGCTATGGCAGAGACAAAGACAATAGACGAGAACGGTCAATGGCAAGAGAAGATGATTGTAACAATCGGAGACCGTTCTGGCGGAGGTGGAGGAATGCCGTTTGAGACCGTCCTGCCTAATGGTTGGATACTAAGATTCTCGGCATGTCCTATCACCGATCATCGCCATCAGCATACCGAAGAAGGCATCGATCCGGATATAAAGATAGACATGGATTCGACGTCTATGATAGAGCAGCATAAAGATGATATTATAGAACGTGCGCGCGAGTACATTTTAGCAAATACACGCAAAGAATATAAAAAAGAAGAGGAATAATTTGGAGTATTAAAATATTCTCTCTATCTTTGCGCCCGTAAAAAGTCGCTGATGTCAGTTCCCATGCAGGTGTGTTGAAATTGGTAGACAAGCCAGACTTAGGATCTGGTGCCGTGAGGCGTGTGGGTTCGAGTCCCACCACCTGTACACCAGGATTTTTTATGTGATGTCAAGGTTAAAAAGACTGTGTTTCCCGACACAGTCTTTTTTGTTATATCCATTTCGGCAACACTTGGGGCGCAATAATCAAAATGAATGAAAATGGGCTATCTTCACAGACCGCCCTTTTCAATTATCTATGTAACCAGATTATATATGCATCATAATAATATTCATATCAAGTCCCATTGGATTGATGCCGAACGTGCGCAGACCAACATCCTTAAGTGATGCACCGCAATGCCACACCACATCATCGATAATCATCCAACGGTCATGCTGTTCTACATTCCAGGTTCTTATAGAAAGTGGTTTATTAGGGAACTGCACGTTATACTGATCCACCAGATCCTGAATGGCACCATTAATTGAATGCGTGATAATCTGAACCCTAACACCATCTGCTCTTGCGTCAAGCAGATCAATTGTCCGTGGACCGATATAACCATCAATAAGTATTATATAGGATTTTGCCTTACTTATTAAATCTGCAATAAAAGACCTTGCCTCATAGATCTGACCTGCAGAGAAAATATGAGCCTTCTCCTTCAAAGTACCTTCTTCCAGACAGTTCAATACATGATCAATCTTCTGATCCGTCTCAATCTGATGCCTCTCCAACGAATCCATACGCTGGAACAACCCAGCATTAGCAGAGAGGAATCGGCGCATTGCCACAAAGGCATCCATAATTTTGATGCTCATCTCTATAGCAGTTTTACTCTTTAATACAGCAGAAAGCATTGACACTCCTTGCTCTGTAAAAGCATAAGGCAAGACATGTGAAAATCTAAGAGTTTCGAGGTGGTCGCAATTTGCGACCAGGTTATCGAATTCATTTTCAGTTAGTTGAAATCTAAACCGCTCTGGAAATCTCTCTACATTTCTTCTAACCTGCTCATTGAGTCGCTTTGTCTCAACTCCATAAAGCACCGCCAGATCCCTGTCAAGCATCACCTGCTTCCCTCGGATATTGAAGATCTTTGATTCAATAGAATCCACAATGCTACCATCTGCAGCATTTACCTGCACATCCTGTGCATTACTTACATTTTCCATAAAATTAAAATTGTTATAGTAATACAAGTGAATCATTCTGCATTAAGTAACTACGAATGATTTCTGTGTGCAAAGATAGGAATTTTATTTTGATTCTCCAAATTCTCTGAATAATCTTTGGAAAAACAATCATTAATAAACGAAAAAAGCAGAATTCCCGGTTTTTATGTGATGTCAAGGTTAAAAAGACTGTGTTTCCCGACACAGTCTTTTTTGTTTTATGCACTTTCATACACAAGAACACCATTAGTGTGCAAATATAAAAATAAAACTGTTCCCAACAATGAAAAAACTGTACTTTTTCAAAAGAATCTGTGGTTTCAGAAGAAATTGACTTTACACTCTAAAACTTTCTTTTCTAATATTCATCATCTGAGCAACCCCAAATATCATCATGATCGACCATCTCGCTCCATTCACTTGAACTATTATGTCCATTACTATCATAATCGCTACTACCCGAACGAAAGAATTCAGATGATGAACGATTCGAATTGCTATTACCACTAAAAACAAAATCCCAGAATCCCATAGCTGTTTGTATTAAAATTAGACTTCATTGTTAATTCTTGGTGCAAATATAATATCACAAGCGGAAAATCTACTGCCGAGTGTATGAGATTCTTTGTATTTTATTATTAATATAAACAGATCAAAGATTCATATCTTGACCATATCTATAGTATCGTCAGAAATATCATACCAGAATTCTCCTTGAATAGCTTTTATGCAATACTTCTTTAAGTCTTTCAAATATACTGCCGTATCTTTCTTAAAAAGAGACAGTGGAAGAATATACAATTTCTCTGGTTTATCAGGAGTTCCTCCATATCCGATAATAAAATAAGACTTCCCACTTATTTTTTTATCGTATTGGCGGAATGCCTTCAGATATTCCCATCTAAAAATAAAAGATTCTTGAGTACCATTAAAGAAACTAGAAATTGCAAAGACTTTCTTTTTCTTATATGCAGTTAACTCAATTACAAGATCCGGTTCATCTTTAGACAAATCTGTAGGTATCTGCTTGAAGCATTTATGTTTTTCAATCCTAAAACAAGATCTTATATATTCAATAAATAAATCTTGTACCTTGTCATCAGGTTCTGGCTCGATTGTAATATTCTTAAATTTCAATTCGGCAAGAACCATGGAAACTTGCCAAAGAGGGACTTTCTTTGAACAGTTATCCTGAATTATATGTTTCTCTGTCTTTGATCCGACTTGTTGTATAGATTCATTAATTACCTTAATATTTTCTTTTGGGACAAAACGTCCGGCAAGTGTGCATCCAGCTTCTACCAGTTTACATAAACGTTCATATGCATTTACAGGTTTCCAATGTGTTACCTTTATTATCTCGCTAGCCGACATCCCTTGATGGGTAAGTTCTAGAGCGCGATTAAGCTTTGAGTCTTGGAAAGTTTTCTGCTCTTTTATTTCCCCAAAGGACGACCTAAATTCAGAAATGACAGTTTCTTCTATTTTGATAGATGTTTCAGCTAACTGTTTTTTCAGATCAACAACACTAGCTTTCCAG
The DNA here is from genome assembly GCA_045627785.1 of Bacteroidales bacterium. Taxonomy (GTDB): domain Bacteria; phylum Bacteroidota; class Bacteroidia; order Bacteroidales; family UBA3663; genus Liminaster. The sequence goes on from JAZQOF010000030.1 coordinate 29,126, forward strand.
TCTTCAGCTTTTGACTCTATCTGGCGCTTATGCTCTTTGGCAATATTCAGTTCCTCTTTAATATTTTCTTTTTCACTAATGGCTTTTTGTTTTTCCTCTTCCACTATGGCGACTTTGGTCTGGTATGCTTCAAGTTCAGCTGCCTGCTTCTTCAATTGTTCCTTTAGTTTCTCGGTTTCTTCTCTTTCTTTTTTTATTGAATCTTCAGTTTGCTGATTAAGACCAGAGAAATTGAAATCATCCAACGACAATAAGAAGAAAACCGTATCGTGTGATAAAAGGTTGTACTTCTGCATATCATCAATGAATGTTTTAATAATAGAAGCACAGTTTATAGCGAGCAAGTATAAATCATTTTTAGTTCTTGCTGAATGGTGGTAATCACTAGCTTTGTGATACTGACTTCTAAAATTTGCCTCAGCACTCTCAATTATCGTTCTTTTTCGCTTATCCTCTTGATTATTGTTGCTATTATCAAATAATATTGGACATCTTAAGGCAAAAGATTTCTTCATTAATAATGCGAAATAAGCCCCAGAAGGCTTTTGCGAAGCACGATGATATTCATCAAGCTTACTTCCAGAAAAACAAATCTCTCCATTGATTATACTATTTGCTTTATTCTCATCTGCAAACAAATCATGAATCGCCAATTGAGGAAGATATTCAAGCACAAGTCTGACGTACATGAAGAAATCCTTATAATTTCCTTCATTAAACAGTTTTACAGCTTTATTATAGTTATCTCTCAAACTTTGTTTAATTATATCCATTAGAAATCAAAATATACATTAGATTTTCCCCTTTTTCTATTTTGGAATTATGCTCCCAAAGCGCAAAGCAGTTGCCCAATCAAAACAACACTTGAAATATTAACAGCCAGAGACATAGGAATCTCGACTGGCTGACTTGTCAGATAGTTGCTTATCAATATTACTCTAAGCTGCGCTCTTACGGTTGCATCTTGCAGCAATCTGAAAAGATCTTCATCAAGAACAGCGTACCTGTAGTTCTCTCGTATCCAAGACTTCGAATATCGAGGCTCCACAACTCCATGTAGTTCCACGCCCTCTGCAGGAACCAGACGCCAGAAAGGCTCATGCCCCATGTGGAAATATGGCTTGTAAATATCCGGAGAGAACAAAAGAGACTTTCCCAAAAGTTTCTTCCACAACATGTTGTATCTATGCTCCAGATCCTCTGTGAGTTCCACTTGGTTGCAATATATCTTGCCTTCTTCAATCAGATCCATCACCGCCAATAGCAGGAACGCCTTATGTGGAGCAGGCTTTCCCTTCTGCGTATTTGTATGGAGTGAAGCAAATACTTCCTCATAATATTTAAATGTGTGTTGCATGATATTAAAGGATATCTAAACTTTCATTGTCATCTTCTACATCATAGCTAGATATTGAAGAATAAGGGTTAACAAGACGATCTTCTCTGTAACTATCTCTTTCTTGTACTCTTCCGAAGTAATCCCTCGCATATCCATATTTCGGTTGTTTTCCCTTCATTATATAGTTTCCGCTTATCCATTCATTGCCTTTCAGTTTGCGACCATTTGCCGTATCATTTGAATCAACATATTTTTCTTCAATCTCAACAGTTTTTTTTATTCTTATTTCTTTATTAGCATTTATTTTCGAATTAGTACGAGCCTTACAATGAGAATCATATCTTAAATAATAATTGACACTATTAATAACTTCTATAATTTTATCTTTATAAGCTCCTAATCCTCTCCCAGAAATCTTCCTTTTGAGTTTATCATTTACAGTCAAAGGAGTGAGTGTAGAAATCCTTGTAAAAACGAAATTATAAGCATTTTCTGGAAGTTTCGCATCTTTAATTATTGATACGATATTTGCTAGCATAGCTCGTTTTTCAGTTTTAGTACGGTGATTTCTATTTGTAGACTCCGATGGATTCTTACTCTTTTCTAAAGCTCGTTTAATTTCCGCCTCTTGTTTTTGTATTTGTCTCTTTCGCTTATTCTCTTCAACCTGCATCTTTAGAGCAACCAGAGGAGCGAAATATGGTTCAGGTTCAACATATCTTTCTTTTTCTTTCTTTGTATAGATTGTGCTAACTCGTTTTCTTGGATTATCGCCATTTGCTTGCAGTCCTTTTTTAGCGGTTGTTTTAGAAGTATGCACCTTTGGCAAGTTAGAGTCTTCTTCTAGAAATTCACTATATTTTTTAGGACGAACCGTTCCGTCTGGTTTTACCTCAGCTTCAAAAGATACAGCTCTTCCATCAGAAGTAATATAAAACGCCATAACTATTTTATAATATTTGTTTTATGTAGGCGAGAACCACTTTGACCATACTTTCTAATCTTACGTTCCTCTTCTGTCTCTGGTCGGTACACCTTGCCATTATAGAACACAAGATTGTTTTTGACGTGAAACTTGGGAACAGTACAGAAGAATTCTATCTTTCGATGACCTGGGTCTTCAGGATTATCAAAGTTAGTCTTGAAAAGATGCACACCAGTTCCTCTGGTATATCCATCCCTTGCATTTGCTCCTTGACGCACATCACACATAAATACGACTTCATCTGGAGTTTGTGGATCGTACATCGAATCGACGAACATCGTGTCTATACCATTAGTACATATATACATTGCAAATCCTGACTGAATCTGCCTTGAACGATAATCGTCATAATACTTTCTTGCTATGCTGGAAAGTTCTAGCATAGTGAATTCTTTGTTTGTCTCTGGATTAATCTTCATTTTTCTTTTTTGCTTTAGTCTTTACCAATTCATCTATACTGATGCCATATTTTGTTTCAAGATGCTCAAGCGCATTAATAATACCAATACCAATATAGAGATGATTTGACCCAAACTTATATCGGATAGTATTAATCCTCTCTTTATCCATATTCTGGATATACAATCTAGTTCTGGTTTCTTCTCCGTTAAAGCCTGTATAGGTTACAGGATAACGGAATTCACATCCATCTTCCATCGTGTATCCATCGTGTGAATTTGGATTATAGCATTCATTGCCAATAATCCGTTCCAATTCACAGATAAGTTCAATTGTCTTTTTTGTAAGCTTCATAGCATAAACATTTTGTAAAAATGTTTTTTTACTTATAACCAATTACACTTTGCCACAAACATCTGTATTTTCTTGCTGTTCTCGTAATGATCATTTAGTGCACCTCCAAATGCACTCCAAAGTTTATCTAAAACATCTGTGCACTCTTGATTTGCATATTCATAAACATTAGTCAAATCTAAAATCATTCTCTCGCAAGCTGGCATATTACCATACACAGAATCAACATAATTCCTGATAGTATCTTGCAAATTTGGTTCAATCTCCTCGTAAGATTTGGTTTGAGATTCAATAGAAAGCACATCAACAAAACCAAAATTCTCAGGATAGTTCTCGCTAAGCATAGAAGCCTCCAGTTTATTCAAATCCCTGAAGATTCTTTTAATAGCATTAGCAATGATAGTTTTTGACAGTTTGTCACACTCTTTTTCAATTTTCTCAATAATTTCACGATCTTCCATAATATAATATATGCTTATTGGTTAAATGTTTGTTTTTTCTGACTCAATTATCTTCACCTCCTTATCATCCTTTATCGCATGATAAATCTCTGCAAGTGAACTCTGTTCTGAGTATATGCCAAAGACGACATTGGAGGATATTTGTGCTACGTAGCGATTTCGTATGCAGGCGTTAGCGCGGGTGGTTTTATAGTTGTTGTTGAGCGAAATGAAGAGGATTCTGCCTTCGTTGTATGCTAGTAGGAGTTCTTCTGTCAGGTCTTTGTAGAAGCGCCTTGCAAGTACGATGATGACGGGAATCTTACATTTCACCAGAAAGTGAAGGACGTCACGCTCCATTGATGATTGAAATCCTCCAATCACACAATCTTGCTCTGGATTGAGACTTGTTGCCCAATCATAACATGCCAGAACTTTGTCGGTTTGGATTGTACGGCTTGCAAGAAATCCTGTCAATTTTCGGATCAAGAGTTCTTTATTTCCTTGATAGGTTGGCTCCATCTTGCTTATTCTTCTTCATTCAAGTTATCACCCATTCGGTACTTGATATCGTAGTTTATTATAAAATCAAGTTCTTCTTCGGTAAAGCCGTAATGTTTGGCAAGGACTTTGTCGATCTCATCTATAATAGATTTGGATTTATTTGGATAGTATTCTTCATAATAAATAAGACCACTATCATATACCCTACTCTTTATTGTCTTATTATCATCATAAGACTTCTGAAGTCTTTGTTGCAAAGAAGAAAATGATATGTCTTGCACTTCTCCTAAAGGAAAATTGATAATTTCGCGCTCAGAATAATCTCGGCAATTACTGATATTTTTATAAAACCAGTAATATATAGAACTATTGAGGATGCAGGTAACAAGTTCATTGTTATTAGACTTTAAGCATTTATAATGGGATGATTCCTGCATGCCTTCCTGACTATTTGGCTTATTTGACATTGCTCTTACAAAATATGTTGGAGCATTATGGAAATAAGAAGCCTTTGTACCTATTCCTATGTAAGATCCAAATAATACTTTTTTCTGGATTAGTTTGTCATATATCTCTTTTTCAACTTTCTTACCAACTTTATATAGTGATAATAGTTGATTGTCTCGTCTATTTTTTTGATAAGTTATTCGTTTAAACAAAAATTGACGTTCATCAACACTCCAATGCTGATAACTAGAAGAATAATAGGCTGACTCATTATTCTCTTTGTATCCTAAGGCAATAGTTAGTCTCTGTTCTACATTTTCAAAAAGTTTACCTGGACGATTTGAATAAGAAGAAAACCACATTATGGATTCTTTCAATAGCAATTTCAATAATGGCAAAAATTTCTCGCTTCCTACACTAGAAATTGGGACAATCATTCCATAAAAACTATATTTATGGATTATACTATGGCTTCTTTCAAGAACAAAAGAATACAGGTTATTGCACAATACGGTTTTATAATCTCGAAGTTTATAAATATCAGAAACCGCCTTTTTTGTTTTTGAATCTTTTTTTGTATACACCACATACGGAGGATTTCCAATTATCACATCAAATCCTCCATTGCCATGAATGATCTCGAAGAATTCCGCAAGCCAGTGGAATGGCTGATGAGACTTTTCCCAATCCTGATAATTTGAATCTTCAGAAAGGTTTTCTTTCGCATCACGAGAAGTAATTGCTCTATACAACCTGCGGTTAAGAGCCTCATTAAGGGTAGCAAGTCTGTCTTTTAGTTGTTTTTTTGCAGACTTAAAAGCAACAATATCTTCATCTTGAACAAATTGAACAGTCTTGAACTGGTTGAATGCCATAGCAGCTTTGTCCATTTCCATTTCAATCTTCTCGCGGAACTCTTCGTTAGCGAAGATATCACCCCAAGTAAGGTCTCGCTCCAGTTCTTCTTCTGTAGCATAGCCCACAAGAGTATTGCCGCAACGAATGTTGAAATCAATATCTGGCAATGGATCAAGGCCCATATTGCTTGCACGCATGTTCACTTCTACAACAGCTACCATTTTAAGGAACAGACGGAGTTTAGCAATCTCTGTTGCCTCAACCATTATATCTACACCATAAAGATTACGGAGAATGATACTCTTGTAGATGAAGTATTGGCGATTGCTACGATATTTACGTTTGATCTCATCAAGTTCTGAAACAAACAGATTAGCATTTCTATTATTCCATTCCTCCATACGATCTATGCAAACTTCATACAGAGGTTCGAGAATATTCATTGCAGCAAAAAGGAATGCTCCCGATCCGCATGTAGGGTCGAGAATTGTTACCTTTTGCATTGCATGATAGAACGATTCAACGAAACCACTATCTTGAGCGTTTAGTAATAAGTCATAAACAAACTGACGAATATCAAGATTATAGGTAATGAAGTCATTGATTTCCGTAATTTCTCCAGAACTTATCTTCTGCAAGAGAGATTCACAACGTTGCAGACGTTCCACCGTTTCACGCCAGATCTCTGTAGGCAAAGCGAATTCTTCGGATGTTTTTTCATTCCAACGAGCTCTGCGTTCCAATAGATTTGGCCTTGAAGTATCAATGCCTTCTGCAATATAATCGGGAATTTTGTCTTTCCAATCTGTAGAATATCCTTTCTTTACGGCATCATAGATATAACGGTCACCACTCTGGCGAAGCATCGTCCACACATAACCATCGGTATTAAAAAATGCAGCATTAGCCTTCTTGACTTTATCCATCAAGAATGGCAGAATACAATTCTTGCTAATATATTCTGTGATATCTTCCTTGGTATAGTACGCACCCATAGCTGCACGATCGTTGATATACTGCTCGAAGATATAACCAAGTACGTCTGGGTTTATATCTTTACCAGATGATGTTAATCTGGTATCAAGGTGCCATTCCCACTTGTCGAAGAATTTGAACAAACGTTCGAAAGCTTCATCTTTTATATCTATTCCTGCATATTCTTTTTCCAGCTGATGTTCGTCGAACATTCCACCATTGAGATATGGAATGCGTCCGTATTTCTGTAAGAAGTCATCCTTACGACGAGGTGAGTTTAATCCATCATGGAACAAACTGCAAAGGAATCCTTTGTAAAAGGAGCCAAAGAACTGATCACGTCCAATGCCTTGCATCCATCTCAGTTTGCTGTGCAGATAATCTACATCTCCATCAAGGAAACCTTTCTTCTGGATAAAGTAGCAGAACATTAGTCTATTGAGCATCACCGAAGTGTACCAATCCTTTTTGCGATTATCCTTGTCAGCAATATGATCTTCTAGGCCGGAAATCATTGACAGGAATGCTTTGTGCTCTGTCTTGAATTCACGGAAAAAGTCCTTGGTAATCTTCTCTGAGTTGACTGCAAATACATTCTGGACAGAAGCTTTAACATCAGGCAATGTAATATTCCTCTGATGTATAAAGTTCAGTCCTTCAAGTTTATTGAAAAGGAAATCTGCTTTCTGTGCCGACTCATATTCTATTGTTACGAGATCGCGTTTGTCGGTATTACGCACAGGAATTACCCATTTCTGGTGTTCGCTATCTGATTTATAAAAAATAAGAATATAGTCCTGTGCACTTGGACGGAGTTTTGTGTCAATTCGTTTACAGAAAGCTGTAGGTGGAATTGATTCCACTTCACATGTAATCACACGGAAACCACGCATCTCTGATACATAGTTGAAAGTGAATTCCTGCTCGTCAATATCGATAGGAATACTACCTCTTGAATTGTTCCATTCAAGTTCTATAAACAAATCCCTAAACTTACGTTCCTTTATACAATTGTCAAAAATATTGCGTCTCATAACTTACTCCTTTAAGGTTAGAATTCAGGTTTACGCAAACCCATCGAACAAATGATGCTTGGAGCATTGTTTTGAAGTGAATCTTCTTCTATCTTACAAAGAGAACCAGATCGTTGCAACTCAAGTACATACTCCACTATTTCGTCATTGCTTATGCGGCTTCTCATCATTCGTCCAAGCATAAACTTTGTCTGTTCAAGCAACTGGTTGTTATAGATATTATCTATTGCAAGTTTTAATTGCTGTTGCTTATCTTCGGTATAGAACAGATCAACCTGTTTTGTGTTGTAATAATTATCGAGCAGATTAAAAATCTTGAAGCGCGTAGAAAAACGATTACCGAGTACGCCACCTGTTTGAGAAACGGCATTCTCCTCAATAGCCTTAACTGCCTGTTTCACCAAATCATAATGATTTTCAGTTTGTGAAATTGAAGGAGTATTTACCGAGCATGACATTGCTTTGAGTATTCGTTTCTGTGAATTACTTACAACATTGCCACTTTCATCTATCCAAGTGAGCACATCAAATCCATTTCTTGTTCGGGCATACGTAATAACACCTTGTTCAATTGCATTGTCGGTTGCTTTGGTTGCATCGACCATATTACCAAGATTAGGTATGCGCTTCTTAAGTTCAGGATTGGCATGGATTGCTTCCTGCCAAATCTGGTATGCGTATGATGTAAGATCAACATCAGAGTCATCTTCTTCATCAAGTACACCACTCTTCTCATTGAACATGTCACGAAGGTTCTGCTCGTTACCCTCAAAGAAATATTCATCACTACCTACTACATTAGCATTCTCATTGATTCGATCGTTCAATCTTGTACGCAGTTTGATTATTGACTCTACGCCATCAGCAGGGAAGAATGAGTAGCAGTCTATTTTTTCTGCTTCCTGTCCAATACGGTCAACACGACCAGCTCGCTGAATCAATCGGATAATTGCCCACGGCAAATCAAAGTTGACAATGATATGACTATCCTGAAGATTCTGTCCTTCTGAAAGAACATCTGTTGCAATAAGAATTCTCAACTCTTTGTCTGCCTCAACCTCAGCATTATTGCTTTGTGGAGAGAATCGTTCTACGAGTTCCACTTGATTATCAGATTCGCCTGTAACACACTCGATCTTTGATACTCCTCTTGCTTTAAGCTGCTTATAGATGTATTCTGCTGTATCACTATACTGAGTAAAGACAACAATCTTCTCCTTTGGGTGATCGAACTTTACAAGTTTCTCTAGTGAGTTGAGTTTCTGATCTTCGCTAGCTTGCCATTCGCCACAAAGATTAATCATTGAGATAATCTGCTCGCAATCCTTCTTTAATTGCTGTTTCAATGTACGCTTGAAAAGACGAGAATCAATCCATGATACATTGTTCTTCTGATTGATTACCTCATAATACGCTTCTGCCTTCTGCATATAAACCTTCATGTCAGTAGGAATCTTAAACAAGAGTTCCTGCCCAACTTGGGTATTTCCAAGGAAGAAATCGTTTACATCATCGTCTCCAGCCATCTCATCTGGCAATACATTCTCATCACCAATTGGCAGACGAAGACCATTCTCAATAGCATATATGAACACGCAGTTACGCAAGATGTGGCGATAGAGAGTCAAGAGGAATGCGTATCCACTTGAATCAATTCGCTTGAAGAAAGTACTCTTACAGAATCCCATCATACGAGCTCCTGCTCTTGACAAGTTTTCTGCTGTATTCTTATCTTGTTTTGAAGCTGCTTCTAATTTTACAGAATCGATGTAATGTTCCAATCCGTAGCGTGGAAGTTTTAGTTCTTCCATCTTGCTAATCATATCAGCAGAATAAAGACGAGAATATTGATCACCTGGTTCTGTAACGAACTTTACAGATCGAGGAACTCGATCAGGAAAATATGATCGTTTATCACTTCCTGGATATTGCAGATACTGTCGATTATTAGAAGGATCTGTCTTTGAATAGTACTTCTTAACAAAAGTACGAGTACGGCGAACAAGGAATAACTTCATCAGTTCGCTCCAATCATCGGCATGCTCACTCTTCTCAAAAGCCGCAATACTGCGAATTGTAATATCACTATGCTTTCGCTGGAATTGACGATCTCCACCACATTCTTCAACATAGTTTTCCGGACGAATTCCAAGATCCTGATCTCCATTGACAAATAGCCTTAACTGAGTACTAAGGTCTCGGTAATCCTTGTTATATGGAGTTGCTGTCAACAATAAAACTTTGCTATCCTGCTTGCTGATCAGGTCGCGGATATTCCGATAACGAGAACCTTCAGGGTTTCTAAGATTATGACTTTCATCAACAATAATCAAACGATAATATCGTGAATTATCTACATCGATAGGCTTTGCCATCGACATTACATCAGCTTTCAAATCATACTCCTTGACATACTTCTTCCACATCTCCTGAAGATTTGCTGGGCAGATGATCAGGGTACTTGAAGCGTAAGTATATTCCCACATCTTGGCAACAGCGCAAGCTGTTATAGTTTTTCCAAGACCAACCACATCACCTATCATTGCTCCACCTCGTTTCTCATTATTGAGGTGTTTCGCTACAATCTTAACAGCATTCTCCTGAAAATCGAATAGTTTGTTTCGGAACTCTGTTGGTATAGAGAATTCTTTGATGCCAGAACGCGCATCTTCTGACAGATGATAAACTGTTTTGAGATAAATGTCATAAGGTGTTACTTCCTGATTTGCCCAACTGTCTTCAAGCACCTTAATCAATTCTTGTGTGATATCGATACAAACACGGTCTTCCCACAAATCAGTAAACCAATCACAAAGTCCATTGTTTTGATCATTGTCTGTTATCTCAATGTTAAGTTCTCCTTTTCTTGTCAAACCAGGACCTGTGAGATTACTACTACCCATGAGGGAATAACAATTACTGCGATTACCCTCATAATGGGAAATATATAATTTTGCATGAACAGGAATACCTGTATATAGTTTTATACAAACTTTCCCATCCTTCAATTGCTGTAACAATCTTTGAAGTGTAAACTTATCACGCTTTGTTGGTAAACCAAGAAGTAACTGTTTACGGAATTCCTGAGCCATCTGAACTCTGCAAGATTCCTTATACTGATTATCTACTACGAAATCTTCATTAGCTCCATAATACATTGAAATTATATCCTTAGGTATTTGAAGCATACCTACAAGCAAACGGCAATATCGCTGGTATCGTCCATCACATTCATCAACATATTCTCCCTGAAGTGTGTCGATTTGATCCATCACAAGGTCCCAACCTCGAAGGTTGAAATATCCTACGCAAAAATCAACTCGCTTTACATCACCATCAAATAGTCTTTCATTGAGGGCTGTTTCAAAAGATGTTTCTCTTGATTTGTTATCGAAAATTTGTGCCATGTATTTGATTAGATATTATGCATCACGCACTATCTAATCAACCTGTATGGCTTGTCGTGTTTTTCTTTGGTAATGAGAGTTCATAAAAAAGGGCATGAACTTCTTCCTACGGCTATCCGAGGCTAGCGTCCCTTCTGAACCCCATCGACAATAAGAATAATGCCCACACCCGAGGGTGCAAGCATCAATCTATCACTATTGTCAATAATTGGCTCGAAGGGCGTTAGCAAAAACGCCAAAGCCAACCATCATTGATGTGGCTTTTATTCAGGATAATTAATTGGGACGCTTATTCTGGATAGCCACAATGATAGCTAGATGCTATATTATGTATTTATGTTTATGTCCGTATCGTATCTGATACGCTACGGAGTCACTTAATCTTTATATCTGTTTTGTTTATCTGTTTTGTTTCGTTTTACGGCACAAATATATAAATTATATTTGCTATTTCCAAGAAAGTCGGCAGAAATTTATCAAAAAATTTTTCTGCACTCGATTTTGCCCCTCACTCCTCACAGAGGCATTTAAACTACTGAAATATAACTGTATATAGCGTGAGGAGTTGGTTCGCAACTCCTCACAGGTCCTCACATCTGCGCTTGACTCTAAATCTGGTTGAACAACAAAATTCAAGGTTTACTCAGCAAAACATAGAAAGTGTGAGGAGTTGTGAGGAGTTCGTTTAAACTCCTCACACATGTAACGCAATGAAATACAAAGAGTAAAGTGAGCTTGTGAGGAGTGTGGAGAAAATTAGCGTATGCGAAATAATTTTGGAACAAGCCTACAGAATTTGTTCCTTTCTGATACTCATCTTTGAGAAAGCAAATAATCTTCGGCCAAGTTCATTCAGGCTTGCGCCCAGATGATACACTACATCATCGATGATAAGGAATCTGTCATGTATGCGCTGTGTTGTCTCGCGGAGTTCTATCTGTCTGTCAGTCTGTTGCAGTGATACCTGCTGCAGGGTTCGAAGTCCACTGCCCACACGTTCCACATATATTGCTGCCGATACGCCATCACCTCTCACTTCCAGTATCTCAAATGTCCTTGCATCGATGTAATTGTCGATCAGTAATACTTCTTTTTGTGCAGACTTAATCAAGGATTCGGCAAAGTCCCTTGCATCCAGGACTTGTCCTTCGTAGAAGACGCCTTCGATCGGTGGCTGGTTGGTGCGGATGAAGAATGCTATCTGTTCGTCATGCTGTTCCAAATGTTTTTCCACGTCATGCAGGCGATTGTCAGTATGTTCTTGCAGGGAAATGAATCTGTCATCTATCTGCTTTTGCATAGTTGCTAATGCATTATTATTAACTACATAACCTTTTATAAGGTATTCTTTCAGGACAGAGCTGGCCCATCTTCTAAATAATATTGCTTTCTTTGAATTAACTCTGTATCCAATAGATAATATCATATCCAAATTATAAAAAGGTATATCTCGTACTACCTTTCTTCCTCCTTCAAGTCGAACCTGTGCATTTTTTGCACAAGTTGAAGATTCTTCCAGCTCATCTAATTGATAAATATTTCGAATGTGCTTCAATATGGTTGTTCGATCAACACAAAACAGATCTGCTATCTGTTGTTGTGTCAGCCATACGGTCTCATTCTCAAGTCGTACCTCCAACTTGATTGTCTCACTCGGGTGATACAATATCACCTCGCCTTTCTTCTGGATTTCTTGTTCCATAAATGTTCTGAAATTTGGTTTTTATAAGTTACAATGATCATTACACTTTGTGTGAATGATTTGATACGGCAAAGACAGAGATTTTATTTCTTATCTCCAAATGTATATGATGTATAATTTTGTGATTGATGCGGACATTTCCTACTTTCTGTCGTCAAACTGCTCCGATCGGGCTTCCCAAAATTCCGAAATGTCGTCGGAGCAGTTTGTTTGGGCTACGAGAAAACAGGAAGTGTCATCGACATTTGGCGACATCAACACAATGTTCAAAGTGTTGATGTCGACGCATGGAGATTGGGCTTCCAGAAACTCGGAAATGTCTTCGTAGAGATACGACGACTACTCCAGAAGTCTGGAAGTCTTTTCGTATTAGTTGGATGAGTGCAAGGAGAATCGGGATAGCTCATCGACGCGCGTCGATGACTTCTCGGGAAACTCCGAGAACCGATTGACGGTCGTCAATCGGTCCACGGGAAGTCCGGAAATGTTTTCGACGACCGTCGACATCAACATTTGTAAACAAGTGTTGATGTCGTAGGGATAGGATGATAATTATTTCTCGAACGAGTCGATATTCACAAGGTATTCGTGTCGAAATAAAAAACAAAATAGCGGATTTTAAGGTTAATATTTTCTAAAAATAGCGGAATAATAGCCGATAAAATTGTGTATTTACCGGAATGATGTTATCTTTGTGCCCAATAAAACAGATATTTATGGTAAGTGAAAAGATTATACTACAGGTTCTTGCTGAACAACAGGAGGAAATCTTGAGCTATCGAGCTCAAAAGTGGATTAGCCGTAAAGAGGAAACCCTATTTGAGTTTGATAGTTCGTTGGCTCAAGTTGTAATCGGTGTCAGAAGAAGCGGCAAATCTACTCTTTGCCACAAGGTATTACAAGGACAAGGTGTTAAATACGCTTATGTAAATCTTGACGATGATCGTTTGGCAAGTATCCAGACAGAAGAACTCAACACGGTGCTGTCGTGCATTTATCAGTTGTATGGGACAGATGTACAATATCTTTTTCTCGATGAGATACAAAATGTAGATGGGTGGTATTTGTTTGTAAACAGGCTTTTACGTACCAAGACACACGTTTTCGTCACAGGAAGCAACGCAAAGCTTCTCAGCGGCGAATTGGCTACGCATTTGACCGGTCGTTATAATGAGATTCGTTTATTCCCATTCTCTTTTTCTGAGTATTGCTCTTATCATAAAGTGGATACTGATGGCATTACTACTAAGGCCGAAGCAGAGCGCAAGATTGCTTTCTCGAACTACATCAATGATGGAGGCTTTCCCGAAATGCAAAAAATGCGCAACAAGCGAGGCTATGTTGAGAGTTTGATTGAGGCAATCTTAGTGAAGGACATAAAAAAACGATTCAAGGTACGGAACATAGATACCCTGAGAAAGATTGCACATCATTTGATTAATAATTCGTGCCATGAAATGAATTATGGAGAGATGTCCAAGGTCTTTGGCTTGTCAGACAAAACCATCCAGAAATATATCTCGTATTTGCAACAAGCATTTCTCGTACAGACTTTGACCAAGCACTCCTATAAGAGCATGGAAAGAATCTGTGGTTCAAAAGCATATATCGTAGATCCTGGCCTTCAGAACAATCGAGAGAATGCACTGGCAGCAGAAAACATAGGTTGGAGACTGGAGAATGTTGTCTTCGTTGAATTATTGAGAAGATGCTCCAGCAAATATCTTGATGTGTATTTCTACAAGCCGGGACCAAAGGACAAAGAAATTGATTTTGTCATATGTGATAAGAACAGAACATTGGAGCTTATCCAAGTGGCATACGATATCGATACGCCCAAAGCCTTTAAGCGCGAGACTTCGGCACTTGTCGCGGCATCAACACCACTTAGATGCAACCAGCTCACATTAATTGCGTTTGCAGAGACTCGCGACGTTGAGATAGATGGCAAAATCATCCATATAAAATCTGCAATAGATTGGCTTATTTCTCGAACGAGTCGATATTAACGAGTCCATTGACGATGGCATAGATTGTGAGACCTGCAGGGCTATGGATCTGAAGCTTTCGGGCAATGTTCTTGCGATGTGTGATAACGGTATTGACCGAGATGAAAAGATGCTCGGCAATCTCTTTGTTGCTCATGCCTTGTACCACGGCAATGATCACGTCTTTCTCGCGCTCGGAGATTGTCTCGGCAGAATGCGGATCATCAGTTTTGGTGAATGCTGAAATTGCATTGTTCAGGCGTTCCGACTTCAGTTGTTGTTCGACTTTACGGATCAGAGGCACGAAAATGCTGTCTTCAACGGTTTGATGATTGGCTAACCATTCCTCATTATTGTAAATTAGGTAGAGAGCCGAAGAGAGTCGGTGACTGTCGTTGATGTCAGAAGGAAGGTATTTGATGATGAGCTGTTTCAATTCCTTCAGGCTCTTGTCCGACTCGGCATGATGTTTTGCGAAGTCGTCGATGCTGTAGTTGGTCGATGTTTCTCCACGCATTAGTCGTTCGACATAAGGGAACAGCATACGTTCCTCGTAGTGCATGTGTCGGCGTATCTCTCGCGCATATTCGTCATAGACCTGAAGAATGAGTTTGCCGATGCCTTCTTTCACTTTGATGCTTTCCGATAATTCACGGCGTACCGAAGGAAGCTGATATTCAAGATAATATCTATGGCATGCCTCAAGATAGTGGAGAAGGGTAGAAACCGACAATTGGCTGAAGTCCGGATTTGTTGCACCGTTGATGGTGAGGTTGACTACAGCGAGGAATGTCTTGGTATCTACCTTGTTTTGCTTGCATGTCTCTTCGACCGTCTTATCTCCGAATCCCAAAGGAATACCGAATGCAGAGAGAGACTGCAGTATGTTGTAATTATCTCGGATGAGGCTGATCATCTTGTCGTCTGCCTCGTATAGTTTAGTTGCTTTCATGCTGCAAATTTATAATAATTACGCGAAAAATTCAATACCCAATAAATGGTATTTTTCCGAAATTGATCTAAACTGCCGGAATTGTAATTTCATTTGTTGCAATATCTTACCATAATTTGGGTATTGCCCGAAAATCGTAAAAACCATACCTTTGCCGCCGAAAATTGACAAAGGTATGAAGCAGATAGTTTTATTAATAATGAGTTTCTTCTTGTTCAATGTGGCTTTTGCCCAGGAACCTGAAGAGAAGAAAACAGAGCAGAAGGAAGATAGGACTTTCTTCAGCCGTCTCACAATAGGCGGATATGGCGAGGCAACCTATTCGCGTAACTTCTATAGTGACAGCCCGTTCAGATATAAGAGTCCTGCGTCACATGCAGACGATCCTGTTCACGGACGATTTGACATTCCTCATGCAGTAATCAACATAGGTTATGACTTTGGAAAAGGTTGGACCTTCGGCACAGAGATCGAATTCGAACATGGCGGAAGCGGAGGTGCAATCGAGAAGGAGGATGAAGAAGGTGGCGAATGGGAAGCAGAGACAGAAAAAGGCGGCGAAGTAGAACTTGAACAGTTCTGGATTCAGAAGTCCTTTGCCAATGGCGCTTTCAATATCCGTGCAGGCCATATCATCGTTCCTGTAGGTCTGAACAACGCACATCACGAACCTCTCAACTACTTTACCGTGCATCGTTCGGAAGGTGAGAACACATTGCTTCCAAGCACATGGCATCAGACAGGAATCTCTCTTTGGGGTCGTGTGAAGGATTGGCGCTACGAGGCTCAGCTCACTTCAGGTCTTGACGCGTTTATGTTCGACAGAACCAACTGGATCGGCAAAGGAAACCTCTCGCCATACGAATTCGAGGTGGCAAACAAATATGGCATCACAGCGCGTATCGATAACTATAGTGTGAAAGGCTTGCGTCTGGGACTTAGCGGATACTACGGACAGACAATGGGAAACACTTTCCCTAACGATACAAAGAAATACGAGGACATCTCAGGCAATCTCTTTTTCGGTGCTCTAGACTTCACATACAAAGGATATAACATCATAGCACGAGGCAATATCGACTATGGGTATATCTCTGATGCCGAGACAATAAGCAGCATAAAGAAGAACCAGACTGCAGGTTCGTCACCTTATCGTAAGTCTGCATTCGGCTCTCATGCCATCATCACAAACATCGAAGTAGGATATGATGTCTTTGCGCATTCGGCAAAGATGAGAAAAGACAACCAGAAGCTCTATATCTTCGGACATTACGAGTATTTCGACAGTTATATCAATGGCTTGAACGGATATACAAAGAAGAAGATCCTTGCGTTTGGTCTGAACTACTATCCAATCCCACAGATTGCAGTCAAGGCAGAATACAAGAACCGTATCTTCGACAGCCCATACAACAATGAGCCGGCAATCAACCTGGCAATTGTTTATCAAGGATTCTTTAAATAAATTGATAATTGATAATTAATAATTGATAATTGGCTCCGCGCTGTAAAAAACATTTGTCACTACAAAACATTTTAGCAAATTTATAAATTTAAAAATATGAAAACTAGAAACATTTTTTCGCTCCTCATGATTGGAGCACTCTCTGCAGGTTTAGTTTCCTGCAAAGATGACAACAAGGACAATGATGTAGTAAAACCAGAGGAAGAGAAGGTTGACGTGACACTTCTCTCGAAGACTATCGATCAATATGTCAACGATGTGATTTATCCTACATATTCCAATCTTGCAACAGCTGCCGAAGCACTTTATAACAAGAGTGTAGCTATCCAGAACAACTCAAAGGCAGGCAGTCTTTCCGATGCAGATATTCAGGCAGCATGCAAGGAGTTTGAGAACGCACGTTACTATTGGGAGCGTAGTGAGGCATTCCTTTATGGTGCAGCGTCAGACTTCGATATCGATCCACATATCGATTCTTGGCCACTCGACCAGACACAGATGGCATCGTTCCTGAGTGACGAAGAGATGATTGCAGGTTTGAACGGCCCGGATCCTATTGCTTTCGTGAGTGAGAACAACGGTGAATTCGATACAGCACTTGGATTCCACGGCGTTGAATTCGTGCTCTATCGTGAAGGCAGTGCTCGTCCGGCAGGTGATTTGAGTGCCGAGGAAATTGCCTTCCTTGCAGCTGTAACAGGCGACCTTCGTGATCATTGTTGGGAACTTGAGGTTTCTTGGCTCGGCAGTAAGGCTGTTTCGGCTCACATGACACGCGTCAAGGAAGTCGGATTGGAGTATATCTGCGAAGCAACAAACATGAGCTATGGCGAGTCTTTGCTCAATGCCGGCAAGAACGATCTCTATCCTTCGCTCCAGTATGCTGTTGCCAATATCCTCACAGGCGGTTGTTCTAACATCTGTGCTGAGGTTGCCGACCAGAAGATGGGACAGGCATATCGTGTATTGACAGGAACAGGCTCGGTTGAGGATGCAGGCGACTATATCGAGTCTCCATACAGCAAGCATTCGTTCATCGACTATCAGGGTAATATCTTCTCTATTCAGGCATCGCTCTATGGAAAGGCAGAGGCAACTTCTGCTACAGTAAACTCAATCATGAGCTTCCTCACAGAGAATAAATATGAACGTGCAAGCGCATTGGAATCAGCCCTCAAGTCGGCAATCGGCGCTTTGCAGACTTGTATTGACAGCAAGATCGCATTTGTCGATGATCCAGGCAGCCCACTCGTAGCAGCAGCTATAGATGCTGTTTCAACTCTCGACGAAGAGCTTAATGCTGCAGCCAACTGGATTGAGAAACTCTAAAACCATTCCCAGTAAAATTTAAGATTATGAAGTTATTTAAATTAGTACATATATTTGCTATTGTATCTGTTTTCACTTCTTGTTCAGATAATGGTGATGATTGGGTAGAGGAGAAAGAAGAAGTGACAGAATACGATGGTAAGTATGTCGGACTGGCAGTCGGTAATTTCTCAGCCGACGAGTGGTATCCGGGCGGCAAGCTCGGCACAACCGAGAATGTCTATGCCGGCGGTTATCAGGATCGTACACCTCAGACATCTTATATGTCGCTCACAGGAGCATTCCTCGATGGCGAACAAATGTTCGAGAAGCGTTATACTCCAGATACCAAGCCATTTGTCGGACTTGGTCCTGCTTCGGTCAGAACTTCCTGCATCGACTGTCATCCGGGTTACGGACACGGGAAGCGTTTCGACAACTATGTGACAAGCTACAGCAACGGTAATGGTTACCTTCTCGCTATCTATCATCCTACCGATGGAGCAAACAGCAACGACGGTCCTTTCATTGCCGAAGTGACAGGTATGCCTCAGACTCAGGCAACCTATCCGTTCAAGGCTCCTATCAACGAAGGCAGTATCCAGATGACTTGGCACAAGCTCTCAGCAATGGAAAGCGGATTGCCGATGGCATTCCCTGACGGCGAGAAGTATGAGCTGATCTATCCTGAGATCACAATCCCCACAACAGCCTTCAATACCTATCCACAGCCTGAGAATATCGCTGTGCGTGTCGAGACAACAATAGGCATCATCGGTACAGGTCTTCTGGATGCTATTCCACAGGATTCCATCAAGGCACAGTATGCCCGTACGGCAGCTTATGCAAAGGCATCGGGTCGCACAGACCTCATCAATTCCAACTTCTGGGATTTGGATGCCAATGACTTTGCAGCTGGCGCTCTCTACTCGCTCAACGAAGGAAAGCTTGCCGACGGCACATATATTCCAGCCGGTACAAAGGCAGTAAAGCGTTTCACATACGCCATGACACGTGCTTCATTGCAGGACGGACCAGGCGCAAACGCAATCTGGAACATTACCAATGTCTCACGTCCTGATCGTCCGAAGCTCTACACAACAGCAGCCTGGGCCGATGCTATGTCTCAGGATCCTGAAGTGATTGCAGCCATTAAGTCCGATCCTTCTTCTCCATATTATGCCGACGGTACGGACGAGGGTATTGCCGAGGCAGTAAAGAACCTGCTCAATCCTAACACAAACCAGTTTGACAACCCATATCACAACTTCACTCCTGATATGTCGTCCGAACAGTTCTACAGCCTTATGGTATGGCATCGTGGACTTTCCATCCCTCGCGCACGTAACCTCAATGACAAGAAAGTGCAGCGTGGCAAGGAAGTGTTCAACGAGATAGGTTGTGCCGTATGCCATCGTGCAAAGTGGGAGACAAAGGACGATAACTATTGGACACCGGCATGCATTGCCGATAAGCCGTTGCCACGCTATCAGAACCAGACCATCTATCCATACACAGACTTCATGCATCATAAGCTGTATATGATAAATGACATTCACGGTTCGTGGTGCCGCACTACTCCGCTTTGGGGTCGAGGACTCTCGTACATCAATACTGGAGCCGAAGACCGTCTGCATGACTGTCGTGCGCGCAACGAGGTTGAGGCCATCATGTGGCACGGATACAGCAAACAAAGCCACGCATACGAAGCTACCGAGAAATTCTACAACCTCTCGAAAGAAGACCGAGACGCGTTGGTCAAGTTCCTTCGCAGCATCTGATGAAAACCATCCATGATTAAAGTTATTTATATTTTAGTACTCTTAGCCCTTGCATTCGCCACTGTTGTGGAGAATGTTAAGGGCACTCCTTTTGCCCACGAGTATGTTTACGGTTCGTGGTGGTTCTTTGTGCTTTGGGTATTGGCAATACTCGAAGCTGTGCGTTATTTCGTCAAGAGCAGGGAACGCCGTGTTCCGGTCGTCCTGCTTCACGTCGCTTTCGTGGTCATTCTCATAGGCGCGGCAATAACCTTTGTCTATGGCGAATCGGGAGAGATCATCCTGTATGAAGGAGAACCCGTAGCAACCATTCACGCAGAACGTGACGGAAGGCGTATGCAGAAGAATATTCCTGTGGCGCTCAACATGACCGAATTCAAGGTGCATCACCATTCGGGCAGTAAGGCAGTAAGCGGATACACGACAAAGTTCATTGCGAGCGCCGCTAATGGGGAGAACAAGGAGGAAGGCGAGGTTACGCTCAACCACATCTTCACACGCGACGGTTACCGTTTCTATCAGAAGTCCTACAATCCGACACTCGGCACATCGACGCTCGGTGTGAACCACGATCCTGTAGGCATTGCCGTAACCTATATCGGCTACGCAATGCTCTTTGCCTCATTGATTCTTTTGCTCTGGTATAAGCGCGGAAGTTATGGCGTGAAACGGGAGACATTGTTGAGCATCCTTGTCGGTTTGCTCTATCTCTTCTTCGTCGGTCTCTATCTCAATATCCTCTCGCGCAAGTCACACGAACTGATGCCTGTCCTTGCCACCAACTGGCTGCTTGTGCATGTGCCGTTTGTGATGTTTGCCTATACGCTTCTTGCCATCACATTCGTCATGTCGCTCATCGCATTGATCCGCAGGAGTGTTGCAGCAACACTCGAAAGGTACTGCCGGTTCTTGCTCTATCCGGCTATCTCAGCCTTGTGTGTCGGCATCTTCACAGGTGCAATCTGGGCTAATGTCTCGTGGGGCAATTATTGGACTTGGGATGCCAAAGAGACTTGGGCGCTAATCACGCTTATGATCTATGCAGTGCCTCTGCATCGTCGTTCGGTTCCAGCACTTAATAAGCCGCAAAACCTTCATATCTATCTTACATTTGCATTTCTTTCGATACTAATGACCTATTTCGGAGTAAATTATCTGCTTGGAGGAATGCATTCTTACAATTAAAAATGTATATTTGCGTCATAGAACACAACAATACATTTTTATACATGAAAAAACTATTTTCGACTTTATTAATGGCGGCAGTCGCATTGACTGCATCAGCCCAGAGCAAGGAGATCCTTCTTCTTGAGAACTGGCGTTTCCAGCGAGGTGCTCTCGATGGGGCAGAAGCTTCATCCTATGACGATTCACGTTGGCAGAAGGTTACCGTTCCACACGACTGGGCAATCTCAGGACCTTTCGACAAGGACATCGACAAACAGGTCGTTGCCATCGTACAGAATGGCGAGACTGAAGCAACCGAGAAGACAGGTCGTTCGGGTTGTCTGCCTTGGATCGGTGAGGGTTGGTATCGCACCAATATCACAATCCCTGAGGGCTATAAGTATGCCGAACTCATCTTCGACGGCGCAATGTCCGAACCACATGTGTGGGTCGATGGAAAGGATGTAGGCTATTGGGCTTACGGATATAACGTCTTCAACCTCGATATCACATCTGCAACACAAGGCTGTAAGCCGGGAACCTATCCTGTTGCCGTGCATCTTGAGAATATCGAAGAGTCGAGCCGTTGGTATCCGGGCGCAGGTATCATTCGTCCTGTACGACTTGTATTGCACAAAGAGAAATATCTCAAGACCTGGGGCACGTTTGCCCGTACTACCATGCTTTCGGGCATCTCTTCCGATGCAGCTTCGGCAAAGGAAGCGCGACTCTATGTCTCTTCCGAGGTTGTCGTAGCAGACAAGAACGGCATGGAAGTGATCCAGACGCTCAAGGACAAGGCTGGCAATGTGGTTGCTACCGATAAGGCTTGGGTCAACGATTCTTATTGTACTGATATTGTTCTTACCGTCAACGACGCAAAGCTATGGTCGCCTGAACAGCCTGAGCTCTACACGCTCGTCACAGAGTTGAAGGAGGGCGATAAGGTCTGGGATGCAAGCGAGACAAAGGTAGGTATTCGCGACATCTCATATTCTGCCGAAGGCTTCAAGCTCAACGGCAAGGTGCGTAAGTTCAAGGGCGTGTGTCTGCATCACGACCTCGGACCTTTAGGCGCAGCATTCAACAAGGCAGCGTTCCGTCGTCAGGTGCGCCTCCTCAAGGATATGGGTTGCGACGCCATCCGTACCTCTCACAACACACCTGCACCTTGGCAGATGGATATCTGTGACGAGATGGGTATGATGGTTATGGCAGAGTCGTTCGACATGTGGGTATATCCTAAGTGCAAGAACGGCTACTCACGTTTCTTCGAGGTAGTCGATACCGAGCATGTCAATGCCGATGGCAAGCCTTGGTGGGAACGCGACATCACCAATCTCGTGTTGCTCAACCGCAATCACGCATGTAACGTGATGTACAGCATCGGTAACGAGATTCCGGAGCAGGGTAGTCCTGTCGGTCTGAAATATACAAAGCTGATGCAGGATCTCATCCATCGCCTCGACGGCACTCGTCCTTGCACACAAGGTATGGATCAGGGAACAGCTCCTATGTATAGTGGCGTATGGCACAACATCGATATTCCGGGCTTCAACTACCGTCTTCATGTCTATGAGGAAGGCTATGCTAAGGCAACACGAGGCTTTGTGCTGGGTTCAGAGACAGCATCTACCATCTCTTCACGCGGCGTGTATAAGTTCCCTGTTGAGGAAGTACACGGCACGGCATATCCTGACGGACAGATCTCAAGCTACGATCTCGAATCGTGCATCTGGAGTAATCTTCCAGACGATGACTGGATGTGGCAGGACAAGAAGCCTTGGGTGATTGGCGAGTTCGTATGGACAGGCTTCGACTACCTGGGCGAACCTACACCTTACGACGAGTATTGGCCGTCACGCAGTTCGTACTTCGGCATCTATGACCTTGCCGGACTTCCAAAGGATCGCGCATATCTCTATCGCACACACTGGAACACCAACGACAAGACATTCCACATCCTTCCACACTGGAACTGGAAAGGACGCGAAGGCGAAGTGACACCAGTCTTTGTATATACAAGCTATCCGGAGGCAGAACTCTTTGTCAATGGCAAGAGTCAGGGTCGCTTGAAGCACATGGATGTGAGTATGGAAGACTATCTTGCAAACCGTGTTCAGGAACCGATGCCTTGGGGCGGATATTCCTTGTTTGCCGATCCTAACCTTCCGAAGGGAAAGAACCGACTCGACCGTTATCGTATGCGTTGGATGGACGTGGTCTATGAACCGGGCGAGATCAAGGTCGTAGCCTACGATGCCGACGGCAATGTAGCCGAGACAAAGACGGTGCGCACAGCAGGTAAGCCACATCATCTTGAGCTTTCGGTCGATCGTCCAGTGCTCAACGTAACACCTGTCGATGCCGAAGGCAAGGCGATAGACAGTCCTGATCTTGCATTCGTCACAGTCCGCGTCGTCGATAAGGACGGTAATCTCTGTCCTGATGCCGACAACCAGCTCCGTTTCAATGTCAAGGGTGCAGCACGTTTCAACTCATGCTGTAATGGCGATGCCACATCGGTTGAGGTCTTCACCAACCCTACAATGAAAGCCTTCCATGGCGAACTCGTAGTAGTGGTTGAGGCCGGCAAGCTTGCAGGCAATGCTACGCTCACCGTTTCGGGTGCAGGTGTTCAAAGTGCAAAAACTGAATTATCAATTATCAATTCTCAATTGTGAATTATCCTATAGGAGCATAAAACGCA
Source organism: Bacteroidales bacterium (assembly GCA_045627785.1). Classification (GTDB taxonomy): domain Bacteria; phylum Bacteroidota; class Bacteroidia; order Bacteroidales; family UBA3663; genus Liminaster. Next base: position 52,941 of record JAZQOF010000030.1, read on the forward strand.
TCTTTGAAGTGTGTTATCTTCGGTTCGCCGCCTTGAGGAATGATGATAGCAAAGATATCGAACCTCACAGGAAAGAGGATGTTATGACTCTTGATATAGAAATCCGTTGCATTGACCGTGCGACGGATTTTCTTTGTATCCACCGCATCTTCAGGCGACCCGAACACATCGGTCTCGCGCGTCTTCACCTCGACCGAGACCAGTTCTTGCGACTCCTCGTCAAAGGCGATGATGTCTATCTCCATGTGATGGTCATGCCATCGTTGTTCCAGTATCTTATATCCGCGTTTCTGCAGGTAAGCGACAGCAATATCTTCGCCTTTCTTACCCAATTCGTAGCTTTCCGTCATTTTTTTCGGTTATCGTTATAGTTATCGTCATAGTTTTTTAAAAAAAGTTATCGCTATCGTCATCGTTATCGTTATTTTTTCTACCTTTGTCGAGTAATAAATAGACACAATGAAAGCAAACTCCATTCCACGCTTACGCGACACCGACTTCGTCGATCTCATGAAGCGCCGCATCTGTAATGTGCTGATTCTTGCCAATCCATACGATGCGTTCATGCTTGAAGACGACGGACGAGTAGATGAAAAGATCTTCGACGAATATGCTCGACTCGGACTCCGATTCCCACCGCGCTTCATACAGGTCTCATCGCTTGAGAAGGCAGAAAAGGCCATGGAAGACAATTCCATCGACCTCATCATCTGTATGCCGGGAACCGACAACAACGACGTTTTCGACATTGCCCGTACCATCAAGCTACAGCACGAGTCGATCCCTATCGTAGTGCTCACTCCGTTCAGCCATGGTATCACACAGCGCATGCAGGATACCGACGTCTCGATCTTCGAGTATGTGTTCTGCTGGCTCGGCAATACCGACCTTCTCGTCACCATCATCAAGCTTATCGAGGATAAGATGAATGTCGAACACGACGTTAAGGCAGGCGTTCAGATGATCCTGCTTGTCGAGGACCGTGTGCGCTTCTACAGCTCGATACTCCCTAATCTCTACAAGTTCGTGCTCCAGCAGAGTCTTGAGTTTGCTACAGAAGCCCTCAATGCTTCGCTTGAGACTTTGCGAATGCGAGGCCGTCCGAAGATCCTTCTTGCCCGCAACTACGAGGAGGCATGGGCCATCTATTCCAAGTATGCTGACAATGCCCTTGGTGTGATCAGTGACTGCCGATACCCGATGAAGCCGTTCCTGAGTGCCACAGCACCTGAGGACGAGAAGGTAGCCGACGCAGGTTTCCAGCTTCTCGATGCCATCCGCAAGAATGATCCGTATATACCGCTCATCATGGAGAGTGCCGAGGGCGACAACCGCCGCAAGGCAGAAGAGAAAGGCTATATCTTCATCGACAAGACATCTAAGAAGATGGACGTCGATCTGCGCGACATGGTGCGTAAGTACTTCGGCTTCGGCTCGTTTGTGTTCCGCGACCCTGAGACACATCAGGAGGTATGTCGCATCCGCAACCTCAAGGAGCTTCAGAACAATATCTTCTCCATACCACAGGAATCTCTGCTCTATCATCTATCGCGCAACAACGTGTCGCGCTGGCTCGGCTCGCGCGCCTTGTTCCCGTTGAGCGAGTTCCTCAAGCGCATCACCTGGGATTCTCTTCAGGACGTCGATGCCCACCGTCAGATCATCTTCGATGCCATCGTGGCATACCGCCGTATGAAGAATCAGGGTGTGGTTGCTGTCTTCCAGCGAGAGCGATTCGACCAGTACAGCAACTTCGCGCGAATCGGCGACGGCTCGCTTGGAGGCAAGGGACGCGGTCTCGCCTTCCTCGACCGACTGCTCACCCGACACGAAGACCTCAATGGCGTCTGGACGCGTGAAGACGGTTCGCAGTATCCCGACGGTTCGGTCAAGACAATGATACCGAAGACCGTGGTGCTCTGTACCGATATCTTCGACGAGTTTATGGATGCCAACGAGCTCTATCCGTTGGCATTGAGCGAGATTCCAGACAGCGAGATTCTCAACGCCTTCCTTCATGCGCATCTCCCTGAGCGCTTGCTCAGCGACCTCGATGCTTTCATGGAGGTAGTGAAAGGCCCTATTGCCGTACGAAGCAGCTCGTTGCTCGAAGACTCGCACTATCAGCCGTTCGCAGGTGTCTATAGCACCTACATGATACCATTCGACAAAGACAAGTACAAGCGACTCGAACATCTCTCTTATGCAGTAAAGGCGGTCTATGCGAGTGTGTTCTTCCAGAGCAGCAAGGACTATATGACAGCCACCAGCAACCTCATCGACCAAGAGAAGATGGCAGTGATCCTGCAGGAGGTGGTCGGCGAACAGCATGGCGACCGCTATTATCCTGTCATCTCGGGCGTGGCACGTAGCGTCAACTACTATCCTATAGGCGACGAGCTGGCAGAGGAAGGCACGGTGAGCCTTGCCTTCGGACTCGGCAAGTATATCGTCGATGGCGGACAGAGCCTGCGCGTATGTCCGAGCCATCCGCATCAGGTATTGCAGATGAGCGAGATGGAGATAGCGCTCAAGGAGACACAGACAGCCTTCCTTGCCATCGACCTTACACGCCAGAGCCTTGAGTTCTCGACCGACGATGGCTTCAACCTCGTCAAGGTACCGGTACGCAAGGCCGACGAAGACGGAACGCTGCAGTATATCTGTTCGACGTTCGACCCGTACGACAACGTGATTCGCGACGGCTATTACGAAGGTCGCAACCGCAAGATCATCTCGTTTGCTGGCGTACTTCAGAACGGCGTCTTCCCGCTCCCTGAGCTCATGCAGAAGGTGCTCAAGTATGGCGAGGCAGAGATGCAGCGCCCAGTCGAGATCGAGTTTGCCGTCAACCTTCACGAAGACCGCAGTGGCGAGTTCTACCTGCTTCAGATACGTCCTATGGTCGATAACCGCATGATGCTTGACGAAGACCTCACCGAGATACCAGACGAAGACACGCTGCTTCGCTCGCACAGTGCCATCGGACACGGCATCATCAACGACCTTACCGACATCGTCTATGTCAAGACCTCGGAGGATGACAACTACAGTCCGAGCAACAACCAGGAGATAGCCGACGAGATAGATCACATGAACCGCAAGTTCCTCGAATCGGACAGCCGCTACCTGCTCATCGGACCAGGACGTTGGGGCAGCAGTGACCCATGGCTCGGCATACCAGTCAAGTGGCCGCACATCTCAGGTGCACGCGTCATAGTCGAGGCAGGCTTGAAGAACTTCCAGGTAGATCCTAGTCAGGGCACACATTTTTTCCAGAACCTCACGAGTCTTGGTGTGTGCTACTTCACCATCAATGCCTTCAATGGCGATGGGGTATATCGCGAAGACATCCTCGATTCGCTTCCAGCCGTCGAAGAGACCAGGTACCTGCGCCACGTCCACCTCGAGAAACCTTTGACCATCAAGGTCGATGGCGCGCACCGCGAGGGCGTCATAATGCAGTAAGATGTAGTTTCTTGACAAGTCGGAGCCTGTATTTCACAGAAGCTCCGGCTTGTGTTATAGAAGAGCTCGTTCCGTTGAAGGTAAATGTATATTTTGAGTTTTCACACAAATATCTTGCGTTTCCGCCATTGTCTTCTACTGCAGAAATTAAAGTGCCGCCGGCTGTTTCCAATACATTATTTAATATAGAAAGGTTAGCTCCTCCATAAGTCGTCTTTAGTATTGTTGCCTCTTCTTTTGCAGGTATGCTCCATCCTGTCAGTCCGTTTTCAGTATATTGAGAAGCAATAGATCTCGATTCGTTTGCATTCTGTTCAGCATTTGCCGAAGGAACTTTTACGTATTCTGTAAGTGATAGTAGCAACACGTCTGCCGATGTTTCTGTTTCATTGCTCACCAATGCCACAACATGTCCGTCAAGTATCGATCCGGCTTTAGGGATACTTGTCACTTTCATGTCAGATGAACTTTGATTGTTTTCTCCAGATTGGGATGAAGAATTACCACCTGTTTCATTAATTCCAGGACCGAAACTGAAATCCAATACTATTTCATTGTTCCATCCCGAATATTCAATATTGCCATTTACGACAACACCAGAGGAGAATGTGCCATTCAGCTTATACGGTTGTCCTGCTTTTAACTTAGAAGAATAGGTATAGCCATAATTGTGTGAACCATAATCGTCGATAGTGGTAATTGAGAAAACTGTATTTTCCGACGCGCCTGGAAATACATATACTTTTCCGCTCTTCCATACATTGCCTTCTTTGATACATTCGATAACCGAGTTCTCGCCAGTCCCGTATTCTCCATCGAATGTTACCGACTTGAATTGCTTCGAAATGTTAATCGAGACAGTTGAGACATCTTCTGCCAAACCTTCCAATTCCAGTTCAACGCAAGCCACTTGCGGAGCCATTTGAATTGTCGCAGTACTTGAACCAGAAACGATAGCATCTGCACGGCCTATTGCCAGTTCTGTGTCAGAATAGTTCCCGTTTTGAGCAATAATCTCTGAATTCAGGGATATGCTTGTCGGAAATTTATAGCCATTTCCTCCAGCTACTGCCACAAGCCTATATGTCCCTTCGGCAAGATTCATCTTAACAGACTCGGAACTGTCTTTCACAATCTTTTCGCTTTTGCAATTTCCACTTTCGTCAAAAGCATAGATAACTAAAGGGTACTGCAGTTCATTGTTAGTGGAACTTCGTGTCACAACACTCAGTTTCCCATTTTCCGACGACTGAATAATCTCTTCCGCTGGATTGCTGTAGCAGCCTGTTAGGCACACACAAGAAGAAACCAAGGATACCGTACTTGGTAAACGCTTGAACGTTTTAATAAGTGATTTCATAAAAATTGTTTTTAATGATGACAAATAAGTGCTATGGTAATAATAATATGGTAACCATTGCGGTGCAAAGATATGAGATTTTTGCTAAACTACCAAATAATGTGAAGAAAAATTTAAATATATACGAAATATTTTTTGTATAAGAAATTAATAAAAAACAAGTGCCCTGCCTTCTCAGGTGGGACACTTGCCAAAGGGCGAAGATCTTTCTAATAAATATAGTGACGGAATGATTATTAAATAAAATCTCGTCCTTCTTGATCTTGCTTTTTTTGTTAATTTTTTAGTAAGTTGACGAACAACTTTACATTATTATCTCGTGGCAAAGAAAAAGAAAAAAGCGCACAAATAAAGTGCGCTTTTTGTTACAATATTGTTACATTCCATTATGACTCGAATATTTTATCAATTATCAGGAATTTTGACATATCGTCTTCGTTCAATCTGTCATATTTTCTTTGTCTTAAATTGTTAATATTCCAAACTTTTTTAGCCCAAACCCACTTCTTTGAGATTCGGAATTTTGAAGCAAAAATATCAATCCATTCTGCAATCACTATTTTTGGGGTATCTTCTTTCCAACTGTAGTCTGGATTCATCAACCCATATTGCACAGTTCTTTCGTAAATGTTTTTACATTCTTCACAGAAATGCTCATTTCCAGTCCAACAAGCTTTTGGTTTCAAAGGCATTAAGATGAAAGGATGCCATTTAGGAGTTTTGTTTAATTGCTCTATTTCTTTGCGAACATATTTGCGGAGTTCAAGCCAAAGCTCGTCAAAGACTAAAGTATAATCTTTATTATAGTCTTCTTCTAAGCATTCACACTCCATATAGTCTTCAGCTAAGATATGACGGTTCCTAACATCACGCATGGTAATAGTACGCGGAGATAATTCGAGATCTCTGATATAATTATCGTAAATCTCTAATTGCCTTTGTGAAATGTTGCTGAGTTCTTCCCTTTTTTCCTTTACTAAAGCAGTAAATTCTTCGATAAGATCTGTTTTCTTATTGTAGTCAGCGTTTTCACAGCAACACGAATTCTTTGTCATAGTATTTATTAAGAAATGTGTGGATCTTAAAAATAGTAAGTCAAACCAATCTTATTTGAACTGGTCTTAAGGCCTGTAGCTCCGTGGGTGATAGCATCCCAGAGAGCGCCACCGCTGAAACGGTCGTTGGTCTGCATGGTGTAGTTGTAGGTGATCTCGAAACGCTTTGAGAGAAGCACACCGAAACCGAAGTTGAGGTTCCAGATGGTCTTGTTCTCCTCGAAGATGTCCTTTGAGGCGGTGTTGTACCACTCGTGTCCATCGACTGCCCATGAAAATTCAGGTCCGACAAAGACAAATGGAGTTGCCATGCCGCTAATGGCAGGGATCTGAAGGTCGTAGCGGAGGTTCACCGGAATAGAGATGAACGAGGCGCGTGTAGAGCTGCCTGTCATGCCGTCACCGTATGAGCGACCTTCTGAAGTATATTTAGCCGCTGCGTCGAAACCGAGTCCGACTGCCGAGACGTATCGGAACTTGAGACCGAGACTCCAGCCGAGACTTGGGCTGATGCCCTGAAGGATGGTGGTCTGTGCCCTGTCGAAGGCGATGTTACCTGTGATACCGAGTTTCTGTGCTGTGGCAGTTGCTGCAAGGATGCAGAGCGCGAGGGTGAAAATAATCTTTTTCATAATTATAATAATGTATTACAAGACTCCGATTCCGCTCAGGAAGATGAGCATGATACAGAATGGGGTGAAGATGCGGAGAAGCCAGATGAGTGGCATGATGAACCAGCCCTTGTCGTGACCCCAGTTGGTGAGGGCGTTGCGGATCACCGTGCGGTCAAGCTTCCAGCCCACAAAGAGCGAGATGAGGAAGGCACCGACAGGCATCATATAGAGCGAGGTGATCTTGTCGCAGAAGTCGAAGAAACAGTCGCCGAAGAACTTCATCTCCCAGATGCCCAAAGAGAGCGAGCTGGCGATGCCGAGCACGAAGACAAGGACCACCGAGATGACGGTAGAGACGCGGCGTGTGAGCTTGAACTCCTCCTGGATGAAGCTGATAGGCACTTCGAACAATGACATGCACGAGGTGAGTCCTGCTACCGAGATGAGGAGGAAGAATGCTATGCACATGAAATAGCCGCCTGGCATCTGCATGAAGACGTTAGGAAGTGTGATGAACACAAGGCCCGGTCCGGCACCTGGTTCGATGCCGTAGGAGAAACATGCAGGGAAGATCACGATGCCTGCGAGTATGGCTATGATGGTGTCGAGCGTTGCTACCTGCACTGCTGTCTTGCCGATCTTGGTGTTGTCGCCGAGATAGCTGCCATAGGCAAGCATGATGCCCATTGCGAGAGAGAGCGAGAAGAACGCCTGTCCCATTGCGACGATGAATGTCTTGGCTGTGATCTTTGAGAAATCTGGGTTGAAAAGGAAGTCGCAACCGTCGCTGAAGCCCGGAAGGAAGAAACTGTTGATGACAAGCAGAAGCAACAGTATGCAGAGCATTGGCATGAGGTAGTTGCTGGCACGTTCGATGCCTTTCTGAACGCCTGCTGCCATGATGACGGCATTGACGAGCACGCTGATGCCAAGCCAGATGATAGGCATCCATGGATCGGTGGTGAACTGCGAGAAGTCCTGCGCAAGGACGCTGGCTGCATCGATATTAGGGTTGAGTGCCTGAGCTGATGCGACTATCGACTCAAAGTCGTTGATGATGGCACGGAAGGTGTAGCTGAACGTCCAGCCGAGGATGATGAGATAGAACCCGAGGATGATCACTGCCACGAGCATGCCGAGGATGCCGACAAGATACCATTGCGAGCCAGGTGCGAGCTTGCGGAAGGCACGCGCTACATTGGTGTGTGCCGAACGGCCGATGGAAAACTCGGAAATGAGCAGAGGGATGCCAAGGAAGATCACCGACGCAACATAGATGAGAAGGAAGGCTGCGCCTCCATTCTGTCCTGTCTCGTACGGGAATCGCCAGATGTTTCCTAATCCGACAGCCGAGCCAACTGCTGCTGCGACTGCTCCAATTTTTGTGGCAAAGACTGCTCTTTCCTTTTTTTCTGATGCCATATTTCCTACCTTAAAACTTCGTTATTTCTTATTATCGCGTTGCAAAGGTATATAAAAATCTTAAAATAAAGACTTTTTTGCTCGAAAAAACGCCAATCCCTTGGAGTTTTAGATAGAATTAGATAACTTTACGCGATAATAATATTAGGAAGATGTCGGAATATCATGTACCTGTAATGCTCAATGAGTGCCTCGAGGGGCTGCAAATACGCCCTGACGGAGTGTATGTCGATGTGACTTTCGGTGGCGGAGGTCACAGCCGTGCCATCTTGGAGCGACTGGGCAGGAAAGGACATCTCTACAGCTTCGACCAGGACAAGGATGCCGAGGGAAACATAGGCTCGTTCGGCAAAGACGGAAAGTCACCTGAGAACTTCACTTTCGTGCGCAGCAACTTCCGTTATCTGAAGAACTGGATGCGCTATCATGGAGTGAAGCAGATCGACGGTCTGCTCGCCGATCTGGGCGTGTCGAGCCATCACCTCGATGAGGAGGAACGTGGCTTCGCATTCCGCTTTGACGCTCCTCTCGACATGCGCATGAATACCCGTGCCGGAAAGACGGCTGCCGACGTTCTCGCAACATACGATGAGAACGAGATAGCAAAGATTCTTGCCGTGTATGGAGAACTGAAACAGGCTAAGCGTATGGCACAGGCCATAGTGAAGCAGCGCAGCCAGAAGCCAGTGCTGACTACCGGCGACCTGCTCGAGGTGCTGAGGCCGTTTATCAATAAGAAGGCGGAGAAGAAAGAGCTGGCCCAGGCATTCCAGGCTCTGCGTATCGAGGTGAACCACGAGATGCAGGCGCTCGAAGAGATGCTGATGCAGGCTACCGAACTGCTCGCCCTTGACGGACGACTCGTCGTGATGTCGTACCACTCGCTTGAAGACCGTATCGTGAAGAATGTGGTACGTTCGGGCCACGTCGATGGGCATATTGAGCAGGACTTCTACGGAAGGGTAGTGGCTCCGCTGAAGGCTGTGAACAATAAGATAATCACAGCAAGTGAGGAAGAACTTGACATTAACCCGCGTTCACGCAGTGCCAAGCTGCGCGTCGCAACTAAAAACAATTGATGATGAATTTTGATTTTGAGAAACTGGAAAAGATTGAGGTGAACGACACTCCGCTGTCAACCTCTTTCTACAAGAAACACTTCGGCAAGATTATCATTGTGGTGATTCTGCTGATGTCGTACATTGACCTCCGTTATGAATACGAAGAGGCAATCTACAAACTGGGACAACTGAAGACTGAATTGGACGAGGCTCGTTACACTTCCATCGCACGATGGGGTGAGCTCACCAGAAAGAACAAGCCTGAGGTGATACGCCTCAAGGTGGCTGAGAGCAGTGTGGAGCTGATACCGACCGACGAACCTCCAATATTGGTTAAGTGATGGATTTCAAGAAACGATTCTACGTAATTGTAGCTATACTGGCGGTATATGTCTGCTTTATAGGATACAAGTCCTATCAGACTGTCATCACCGATGGCGCCAAATACAGGGCAAAGGTTGAGAGACTGAAGGTAGACAGTGTGTCGATACCTCAGCTTCGCGGTTTCATCTTTGCCGATGGTAATGAGCTGCTCGCAGGTTCGCTGCCTGAATATGATGTGTTCCTCGACTTCAAATCGACAACCGTGCCTGACAGCAAGGGTAAGATGAACATACCACCTGACACTATCGCATATTACTTCAGCGACAACGGTCCGGGTGCTTTGGCCCTGCATAGGCTCAACCCTCGTCTTTCGGCTGCAGAACATGCCCGTCTGGTGCGTAATGCTTACCAGCAGCGTAAGGGCAGATTCCAGATCCTGCATGCAATCCCATACCTTGAGTACAAGAAGATGCGTGCCGAGGCTCCTTTCTTCAATAAGCGCAAGAACCTCAACGGTCTCCTGAGCGAGGAGAGAGCCCATCGTTATCGTCCATACGGCGAGACTCGTATGGCATCATCTACTATCGGCAGTGTGTTTGCCAAGGTCGATGCAACGGGACTTAGCGGTCGTGGAAAAGGAGGTATTGAAGAGGCTATGGACTCGATACTGCGAGGCGTGCCGGGTCTCGGCTTCCGTCAGAGGATTCGAAACAGAAATACAGATATCACTGTCACAAAGCCTGTCAACGGTGCCAATGTGCATACCACAATCAACATCGAGATGCAGAACATCCTTGACCAGGCATTGCACCAGCGTATCATAGAGCTGCGCGCTCATGGCGGTTGGGCAGCTATCCTCGAGTGTAAGACCGGTCAGATTAAGGCTATCTCTAATCTTGAGAGAATTTCAGACTCGGAGACAGCAGAGGATCATAACCACCTGTTCGAGGATCTTGTCGATCCAGGTTCGACATTCAAGACAGTGAGCTATATGGTGCTGCTCGACAACGATAAGATTACACCAGAGACTATAGTGAGTACAGGCGACGGATTCAACTATCATGGTCAGCATATCAGGGACGACCACTCGGTGGGTACTGTCACAGCTGACGAGGCAATGGTGCAGTCGTCGAACATCGCTCTGGCTAAACTCACTACTCAGGCATACGAGAAAGACCCTAAGGCATATCTCGACGCTATCGAGAAGATCAACTTGCTGAGTGACCGTGTGCTTTCGGACAGCGACAGGGCAGAGATCAAGCGTGTGGGCTACCTGCGTAACCTCGAACTGAAGAAGGAGTTCCCTAAGGTGCAGTCGGCCCGTCACCGCCAGATCACAGGACGAAGCTGGAGTAAGGTATCGCTCGCACAGATCAGCTACGGATATGAGACGCAGATCCCAGGTATCTACCTCCTGCAGTTCTATAATGCCATTGCCAACAACGGAAAAATGGTGCGCCCGTATATCGTGGATTATATCGAGAAGGACGGCGAGATACTGTGGAAGCAGGAACCGACGGTGATCAATCCGCAGATTTGCAAGGAATCGACACTTAAGGCTGTGCGTCATGCCCTCGAAGGTGTTGTGGAACACGGAACAGCTTCGCACAAGGACGGTCAATATGTGCCAGCCTACGATCCTTCGGTCGGAGGTTTCGTGCCAAGACCTCGTTTCGCTGCAGCAAGCAAGAAGGTAAAGATTGCCGGTAAGACTGGTACTGCACAGCGTTTCAACCCAGTGACAAAGACTTATAGTGGCGCAGGACATAACGTCTCGTTTGCCGGTTATTTCCCTGCCGACGATCCTCAGTATTGCGGTATAGTGGTGATAGATATACGTCCGGGTAACTATGTGGGTCGTGCCGGTGGTGGTTACATGGCAGGTCCTGTGTTCAAGTCGTTTGCCGAACAGATCTGGGCTATCAGATGTAACAAGACACTGAAAGATATCTCACCTGATACTTTGCATCAGCTCATGCCGAAGGTGAAGGCTGGTCCGCTTGTCAAGACCTCTCATGTGCTTTCAGACCTGAATCTTGATACTCTGAAGTTTGAGAGCATAGAGCTGGAAGAATCAAAGGACAACCGAATGCCTGATGTGCGAGGCATGGGCGCAGCTGAAGCCTTGTACAAGCTCGAGTGTCTCGGCCTCAGGGTGGTTGTTTCGGGTAAGGGTGCTGTAGTATCGCAGTCTATCGCTCCTGGAACAGCATGTACAAAGGGAACCCGAGTGACAATATCACTGAAGTAATAATTATCAGCAAAGCTGATGCTCAAGTAAAAGATAATTGAGGGTTTATAAATAAAATACATATATGAAGTTATCGGAATTGTTGGAGCGTCTCTCTTACTCGTTGGAGGGTGCCAAGGACATCGAAAAGGACATCGTCTTGATCGAACAGGACAGCCGAAAGGTAAAGGCTGGCAGTCTCTTTATTGCCGTGCGTGGAACAAATGTCGACGGACATACTTTCATCCCGCAGGTGATTGAGGGTGGCGCATCGGCTGTGGTATGCGAGACATTACCTGAAGAGATTAAAGACAATGTGACATATATCAAGGTGGATGACTGCAACCTCGCTCTTGCGATGCTTGCATCGGCGTGGAACGGATATCCATCGGAACAACTCACTCTCGTGGGTGTGACAGGAACCAACGGAAAGACTACAATCGCAACTCTGCTCTATAGCCTTTTCACAAAGCTAGGCTATCCTTGCGGATTGCTCTCGACCGTATGTAACTATGTGATCGACCGACCTGTGCCAGCTACTCACACAACTCCTGATCCTTTGGCACTGAATGACCTTCTCCGTCAGATGGTTGAGGAAGGCTGTGCCTATGCCTTCATGGAGGTTTCGTCGCACAGTGCCGACCAGAAGCGTATCGGCGGTCTCGACTTCGACGGAGGAATCTTCACCAACCTCACACGCGATCACATGGACTACCACAAGACTGTCGAGAACTATCTCAAGGCAAAGAAGTCTTTCTTCGACGGACTTAAGCCTACAGCATTTGCTATCAGCAATGCCGATGACAAGAACGGTCCTGTGATGATGCAGAACACTAAGGCTCGCCGTCGCCTCTATAGCGTGCGTAAGGCTGCCGACTATACTGCAAAGATCATCGAGGAGGCATTCGAAGGCATGGAACTGCAGTTCGGAATCGGAGGTAAGGCACTCAATCCTGTTGTGACACATTTCGTAGGTCGTTTCAATGCTTCGAACCTCATCGCAGTGTTCAGTGCTGCTATCGAGCTTGGCGCTGACGTAGAAGAGGTGCTCGTCAAGATGAGCGAACTCGTACCAGTCAATGGACGTTTCGAGGCAATACGTTCGCCAAAGGGCTTCAGCGCTATTGTTGACTATGCCCACACTCCTGATGCTTTGGTCAATGTGCTTGGTGCAATCAAGGAGATACTCGGCAACAAGGGTAAGATCATCACAGTCGTAGGATGTGGCGGTAACCGAGACAAGGGTAAGCGTCCGATTATGGCAAAAGAAGCAGGTATGAGCAGTGATCGTCTTGTGCTTACTTCCGACAATCCACGCTTCGAAGAACCAGAAGACATCCTCAAGGATATGCAGGAAGGTCTCGACAGCGAAGAGCTGCGTGCAAAGACAATCACAATCACAGATCGTCGTGAGGCTATACGTACTGCTCTCATGCTTGCAGAAAGCGGTGACGTTGTGCTGATTGCCGGTAAGGGCCACGAAGACTATCAGGATGTCAAGGGTGTGAAACATCACTTCGATGATCATGAGGTAGTGCGCGAAGCAATGGGAATTTAAATACTAGATTCAGATGCTTTTCTATTTATTCAGATATTTACACGACGCATTTGACATTCCAGGAGCTGGCATGTGGGGTTACATTTCCTTCCGTGCTATTGCCGCATTGATTCTGGCATTGATAATTTCGGCGGTCTTCGGTGAATACTTCATCCGTTTCATGAAGCGCAGGAATATCAGCGAGGCTCAGCGTGATGCGTCGATCGACCCGTATGGCGTACAGAAGAAAGGTGTGCCGACAATGGGTGGTATAATCATAATAGTCTCTACGCTCATTCCATGTCTTTTGCTTGGACGTCTGCGTAACATCTATATGATTCTTATGCTTATAACGACTATATGGCTCGGATTCCTCGGGTTTATGGACGATTACATCAAGATGAAGAAGACAAAAGATGGTCTCAAGCCGATATTGAAACTCATCGGACAGGCAGCTCTCGGCCTTACTGTCGGTCTTACACTTTACCTCAGTCCGGATGCTGTGATTAGAGAGAATGTATCGGTGAAGAAAATCGAGACAGTCATCAATGTCGGAAATCCAGACGATATCTATGCCGATGCATACAATATCTCAGATAACACATCAAACAAGAAGGTTGTAGAGACGGTGACACTGAAGTCGGATCTCGTGAAGTCGACAAAGACTACACTGCCGTTCATCAAGGATCATAACCTCGATTATGCTTCCTGGTTCTCTTGGCTGGGCGACTATTCGCAGGCAGCAGGTTGGATATTCTTTGTGTTGCTGACCACATTTGTGATAATGGCTGTGAGCAACGGTTCGAACCTCAATGACGGAATGGACGGAATGTGTGCAGGTAACTCTGCTATCATGTGTCTTGCACTCGGACTTCTCTCATATTTCTCAAGTCACATCGAATATGCATCATATTTCAACATAATGTATATCCCGGGTTCTCAGGAACTGGTAGTATTTGTTGCAGCATTTGTCGGAGCATTGATAGGTTTCCTCTGGTACAATGCCTTCCCGGCTCAGGTCTTCATGGGAGATACAGGTTCGTTGGCAATTGGAGGCGTGATAGGTGTGCTGGCAATCATCATCCACAAGGAATTGCTTATACCTGTGATCTGCTTCATCTTCCTTGCAGAGAGCGTTTCGGTAATCGCACAGACTTCATACGCAAAACACGGTAACAAGAAAGGTTTGAAGCTGAGAGTGTTCAAGCGTGCTCCTATCCACGACGCGTTCCGAGTTTTGCCGGGACAGATTCCTGCTGACTTCCAGATTATTTTCCGTCGTTGGCCAAAAGGAAGCTGGCACGAGTCGAAGATTACAGTACGATTCTGGATTACAACAATGATTTTGGCAGCATTTGCCATCATGACACTTAAGATAAGATAAAAAATACGAATATATGGCAAGAATAGCTATTTTGGGCGCAGGCGAAAGCGGCACAGGTGCTGCAGTACTCGCTAAGGTTAAGGGATTCGACGTATTCCTTTCTGATATGTCGCCTATCAAGGATAAGTATAAGAAGGTGCTCGAACAGTATGAAATTCCATTTGAGGAAGGTCATGCACACACCGAAGAACTGATCCTGAACGCAGATGAGGTGATCAAGAGCCCAGGTATTCCTCTCACAGCACCTCTTGTAGTTGAGCTGCTCAAGAAAGGCACTCCTGTGATTTCGGAAATTGAATTCGCAGGTCGTTATACAAATGCCAAGATGATCTGTATCACAGGTTCGAATGGTAAGACAACAACAACAATGATGACTTACCACATCCTCAAGTCGGCAGGTCTCAATGTAGGTCTTGCAGGTAATGTGGGAAAGAGCCTCGCTCTTCAGGTTGCAACAGAGAACTTCGACTATTATGTGATTGAGCTTTCTTCGTTCCAGCTCGACAACATGTATGATTTCAAGGCAAATGTTGCAGTGATCATGAATATCACTCCAGATCACATGGACCGCTATGATCACCAGATGCAGAACTACATCAACTCGAAGTGGAGAATCGTTCAGAACCAGACAAAGAGCGACCATCTTATTTATTGGAACGAAGACCCGATCCTTGCCCGTGAGCTCGCACGTCGTCTTAATGTGCCTATCGGTGGTGAAGACTATACAGGAACAAACGACGAACGTCCGGATCTCGTAGATAATGAAGGAAGGAAGATGTATCCTTTTGCAGGACATCTTGAGCCATTGAAGGTTGACCTTATCCCATTCACAGGCAAGACAGTGAAGGAAATGGGTGAGAAACCCCTGACTCCTGGTGCATACGTCAAGGACGGACAAATGGTTATCGACCTTGTTGACCAGATGATCAACATCGATCTCGAAGATCTTCCATTGCCTGGCCCTCACAACCTCTACAACACAATGGCTGCAACAATCTCTGCCAGCCTGAGTGGTATTAAGAAGGATGAGATAAGAAAGGCTCTTGCTTCGTTCAAGGGAGTGGAACACCGTCTTGAGAAATGTGGAATGATCGATGGCGTGGAATATATCAACGACTCGAAGGCTACTAATGTTAACAGCTGCTGGTATGCGCTCATGTCGATGACTAAGCCAACAGTGCTGATTCTCGGAGGAAAGGACAAAGGTAACGACTATACAGAAATTGAACAGCTTGTAAAGGATAAGTGTACGGCGCTCGTTTATATGGGTTTGCACAATGAGAAGCTGCATGATTTCTTCGACAAGATGGGTAAGCCTGTTGCCGATGCACTCTCAATGCGAGAAGCCCTTGAGAAATGCCGTGCTTTTGCAAAGCCAGGCGACACTGTGCTTCTCTCACCTTGCTGTGCTTCATTCGACCTCTTCAAGAGTTATGAGGACAGAGGTGATCAGATGAAGGCAATCGTAGAAGAGTGGAAGAAATGATTTAGGACTTTTGGAATAGGAAAAAACAGACAACTGAAAATGGAAAAAAAGACATTCTTAGGCTCAATAATGCGAGGCGACAGCTGGATCTGGGGCATCTATCTGGTATTGTTTTTTATATCAGTAGTAGAGATGTTCAGCGCATCAAGCCGCCTTGTATACAGATCGGTGACAAGCACAGACCCTGTGTTCCACCATATGCAGCTCCTCTTTGCAGGACTTGTCGCTGTGATGGTGTTCCAGAGCTTCAGTGCAAGGGCTCTCCGTAACTGGTCGGTGATGTTCTATATCATCGGAGTGTTCTGTCTTGTGCTGATGTTCATCTTCGGACATTCATTTCAAGGTGCAACGCGAGCCATCGGAGGTATTCAGCCGGCCGAGATATGTAAGGTTGGATTGATGATGATACTTTGTCTGGCATTGACCATCAAAGACGAGACATACCAACGACTGACACTGTTCAGGAGGGATATCGAACTGAGACGATTCATTTTCTATCTTATACTTGCTGCAATGGTGGCATTGCCTATTATGACGCAGAACCTCTCAACTTCACTCATTATTGGCATGGCAACACTTTCTGTGATGTGGGTTGGTGGTGTTAAGGCTCGTTATATTCGCTTTGTACTTTATCTGGGCGTAGCAGCTGCATTGTTCTTCGGATCTTGCCTCTATGCCCTTCACGCATCGGATGTCAGTCATAAGGCTGCTAATGAGAAGGTCATCAGTCTCGGTCCTCTGGATCGTGCACATACCTGGGCAAGCCGTATCTTTGAGAAGGATGAGATTCCTCTTGCAGATCAGAAGCCAAACGATGACAATGCCCAGGTTATACATGCTCATATGGCGCTTGCCAACAGTTATCCTTTCGGAAAATTTATTGGTAACAGTCAGTTGAGAGACTTGTTGCCTGAAGCGTATTCCGACTATATCTTTGCCATTATCTTTGAAGAGATGGGCTTTGAGGGAGCGTTGTTTGTGCTGTGCCTGTATCTTGTGCTGTTAGGGCGATGTTTCTATCTGTCATGCAAGACCTCCGATCTGTTTATAAGGCTGCTGATGATAGCCCTTCCAACGTTGATGACTATACAAGCGTTAATACATATTGGAGTATGTACGGATGCGATGTTTGTCACAGGTCAGCCTCTGCCTTTGATCAGTCGAGGTGGTTCAAGCGTTCTTTTCACAAGTGTTTCATTTGGTATTATCCTCGCCCTCAGTCGTATCGTCAAAGTCGAACGTGAGGCAAAGAAAGAAGGAGTACCTCAAGTACAAGTTGAAAGCGTATGAGAGTATTAGTTAGTGGCGGAGGTACAGGTGGACATATTTTTCCTGCCGTATCTATTGCCAACGCAATAAAGAAAGCCCTTCCGGATACGGAATTCCTTTTCATCGGCGCTATAGGTCGCATGGAGATGGAGAAAGTTCCTGCTGAGGGATATAGAATAATTGGATTGCCGGTTCAGGGTTTCATCCGTCCGTTGTACAATCCAAAGAATATCAAAGTCCTTCTTAATCTCTACAAGAGCATCGGTAAGGCAAAGAAGATTATTGGCGAGTTCAAGCCTGATATTGCAGTGGGAGTTGGAGGATATGCAAGCGCAGCTGCATTAAAAGCCGCTAATTCTCTTGGTGTACCTTATGTATTACAGGAGCAGAACGGATTTGCTGGCGTGACAAACCAGAAGCTTGCAAAGAATGCACGAAAGATCTGCGTAGCTTATCCTAATATGGAGAGATTTTTCCCGGCAGACAGGATTGTAATGACAGGAAACCCTGTGCGTCAGAGCCTGCTCGAATGTAAGGCGAGCGTAGAAGAGGCACGTGAAGCCCTCGGATTAGACCTTAAGATGCCTACAATCTTCGTTACCGGAGGAAGTCTTGGCGCAAGAAGTGTGAACGAGAGCATAGCATCAGGTCTTGAGAAACTGGACGAAGCAGGCGTTCAGGTGCTTTGGCAGACAGGTAAAGCCGACGGAGACAAATGGAAGAACCTGATAGCTGAAAAGGGTATCAAGCATGTGTTGCCAACAGTATTCGTTACGGATATGGCAAAAGCTTATCGTGCGGCAGATATTGTCATCTCACGTTCTGGCGCAGGTGCAGTCAACGAGATTTGTCTGATAGGCAAGGCATCGATACTTGTGCCGCTCCCAACAGCTGCAGAAGATCATCAGACAGCCAATGCACGAGCTCTTTCGACAAAAGATGCTGCAGTATTGATTCCTGATAAGGAAGCGCGTAACATCCTTGTTGATGAGGCAATAAACCTTGTATCGGACAAAGCACGAATCGCATCGATGGAAGAGAAGGCAAAGTCGATGGGCAGATTTGGTGCAGCAGATACCATTGCACAGATAGTAATTAATGAAGCTGGAAAGAAATGAAGTCAATATATTTTGTAGGAGCAGGCGGCATAGGAATGTCGGCACTTGAGAGATATTTTAAGGCAGAAGGATATAAGGTCGGAGGATATGACAAGACTCCATCACCTTTGACAGAGGCATTGATCAAAGAAGGCATAGACATCCATTTCGAAGATAATATAGATGGTGTTGATGAGGCTTTCAAGAATCCGCAGGAGACAATCGTATGCTATACTCCAGCGATTCCAAAGGATCATGGTGAGCTTTGTTATTTCCAGCAGAATGGCTTTCAGGTGATGAAAAGATCACAACTGCTTGGGATCATCACACGCGAGAAAAGAGGACTTTGCATAAGTGGTACACACGGTAAGACTACTACTTCGTCGATGGTTGCACATATGCTCAAGCAGAGCCATGTGGATTGTAATGCTTTCCTCGGAGGTATCCTTAAGCCATACGAGTCGAATCTGATGCTTTCCGATAAGTCTGACCTCACAGTAATTGAGGCAGATGAGTTTGACCGTTCGTTCCATACACTTTCTCCATATATGGCAGTTATCACTTCATGTGATCCGGACCATTTGGATATCTATGGCACAGAAGAGGCTTATCGTGATAGTTTCGCACATTTCACTTCTTTGGTAAGACCTTGTGGACTTCTCTTGAAGCGTAAGGGTATCAAGGTTGAGATGCGTTTGCAGGAAGGTGTGCGTTATGCAGAATATTCTGTGAATGAGGAGGCAGACTATTATGCCACAAACATCCACATTGGCGGAGGTACAATCCTATTTGATTTTGTCGCAAAGGCAGAAGGCATAGTAATGAAGGATATGGAGCCAGGAGTTCCTGCTCCTATCAATGTTGAGAATGCAGTTGCTGCACTAACAATCTGTATGCTCAATGGCGCCACAGAAGAAGAACTTAGAGCATCGCTCAAGACATTCGGCGGTGCAAAGCGTCGTTTTGACTTCTACATCAAACGTGATGATTTCGTATTGATGGATGACTATGCGCATCATCCTGATGAGATCAAGGCAAGCCTTAATTCTGTAAAGCAGTTGTTTGAAGGCAGAAATGTGACAGTTGTATTCCAGCCACATCTCTATTCACGTACACATGACCTCGTAGAAGGATTTGCCGAGGCATTGAGCATCCCTTCACGCACTATACTCTTGCCGATTTATCCTGCTCGCGAACTTCCGATTTCTGGTGTAACATCAGAATGGCTTCTTGAGAAGGTGAAGAGTGACGACAAGTGCTGTGTGCTTCAAAACGACCTCGTAGATCATCTTAAGGCCCTTAAGGCAGAGGGTAAACTCGATGTGGTTGTAATGATGGGTGCAGGTGTAGATATAGAAAGACTTCTTCCAAAAGTAAAGGAAAATATAGGATGATAAAACGTATCTTCGTCATACTCGGACTGGTTCTTCTGGTCAGCTATCTGGCTGTTGCAGGTATTGTCTATCGGATAGGCAATGAATCGATGTCTTGCAAAGACGTCACAATACATATTAAAGATGTAGATGATGTCGGCATCGTTTCGGAACGAGATATACAGCAGCAGATTGCAACTGTAAGGAAGAAAATCATCGGACAACGCTTTGATTCTATCAATACGCTTGATATTTCGCAGATGATAGAAAGCAATCAATTGGTGCGAAAGGCTTCGTGTTATCACACTCCTGATAGTTGTCTGCGAATTGATATCGAACAGCGTAAGCCAATCCTGCGAATTCAGAGTTCGACAATAGGTAATCATTATGTCGATCAGGACAGAATGCTTCTGCCTGTTCAGGCAGTCGTTCCGATGCAGATTCCTCTTGCAACAGGATATATCTCAAAGGAGATTGCCGAGAATGATTTGTATGACATTGCAGATTTTTTGAGCGACAATCGTTTTTGGCGAGAGGAGATAACTCAGATTTATGTCAACACAAACGGAGACATAGAACTGGTTCCACGTGTCGGACAACATACAATTCTCGTTGGAGACGCAAAGAACCTCGAAAAGAAACTTGACAATGTAAAGAAATTCTATGCGAAGGTACTTAGTCGTAAGGGATGGAACTATTACAAGGTCGTAAATGTAAAATTTGAAAATCAAGTCATAGGTGAGAAATAAAACCTGAATATAAATCACGAAAAACAGAATATAACAATGAGTAGAACATTGGTTTGCGCCATCCAGATTGGCACATCACGCATTTGCTCTGTAGCGGCATGGCGTGATCAGTATGGCAACTATGAGATTGCAGCTATCGAAGCAGAACCAACACAGGGATGCGTTCGTAAAGGTTGTATTGTTGACATAGACAAAGCTGCTGTCATAATAAAGAGCCTTGTGACAAAGTTGGGCAAACGCGTTATGAGCGACGAATGTAAAGGTATCGAAGCAGCATACGTTGGCGTAAATGCTCTCTCTATGCATAGTCAGCCTCATCGTCCTGGTATCGAACTGGAAGAAGGAAAGTCGGTCGATGCAGATGTGATCTCTTCACTTCATCAGGATAGCATGCAATACTATCTGCAGGGTTATGATGTGCTTGGCTTGGAAGTGCAGGGTTATAATCTTGATGGTGTAGATTGCCTGAATCCTTCAGGACTCACAGGTTCGCACCTGATAGCTTACCATCAGCTTGTAGTCGCACAGCAGCGTATCCGTTTTGCTGTTCGTTCGGCAATGGCAAAGGCTGGAGTTAAGCTTATGGGTATTCTTTCTACTCCATTATGTGTATCAGCTATTCTCACACCAGATGAGAAACAGAGAGGCTGCGTGCTTGTGGATATAGGACACTCTCTCACTACTGTATCCGTTTATTGTGGAGGTTCGTTACAGCATATGGCAACAATACCTTTTGGCGGTAATTCGGTAACAATGGATATCGCATCAAAGGGAATGACTCTCGAAGAAGCAGAACAGACAAAGATATGTCAGGAGGAAATGGATATTGTGAGCCGTTGTCGTTACGAGGAAATCATATACAATGTCTTGAATCAGATTATTCTTTCCGGATGTAAAGAACGCCTCGCTGCAGGGTGCATTCTTACTGGTGGAGCTTCTCTTCAGAGGGGCCTTGTCTCTCTCTTTGGCGAACGACTCGGAATAACACGTGTTATGGCTCGTGGATATAGTGGAATACGATTCGGTTTGTCTGATCGCCGACCACAACTCTCAGGATTGACAACTATGATTGGTCAATGTGTTCTGGATTGTGAACAGAAGGAAGTGGAACCAAAGACCGTTGAACCTGTAACGGTAAAGGTTGAACAGCCACAACCTGCAGAACCAGTAGAGACTGTACAGGAAGATCCTAAGAAACCAGATCCTGAAGTGTTGAAAGAAGAACCTGAGGTGAGAAGAAGTTCTGTAAGATCAGGTTTGGGACGTTTCTTCAGGGATTTGATCTCCGGTCAGGAAGACTAAGGGTTGTTTTTATTGTTTGAATAATCGAGTAATATATTTTATTATGGATAATATACAGAAACCAATAGAGTGGGAAGACGAAAGCAATAGCACATTGGATTTCGATTACAGGAAGACTACTGAAGGACGCTCAATCATTAAGGTTGTCGGTGTTGGTGGCGGTGGCTCTAATGCTGTGCGTCATATGTACCAGGAAGGAATCCAGGATGTCTCTTTCCTTATTATAAATACAGACTATCAGGCGCTGAAAGGCTCTCCTATTCCTAATAAACTCCAGATTTCGGAAAAGGGTCTTGGTGCAGGTGCAAAGCCTGAAGTAGCACGCGAATACGCAGAGCAATACAAGGAACAGATCAAAGAAGCCCTTTCTGATGGTACTGAGATGGTATTTATCACTGCCGGAATGGGTGGCGGTACAGGAACTGGTGCTGCTCCTATTGTTGCGAGAATCGCTCACGAACTAGGTATCCTCACTGTAGGTATTGTAACTATTCCATTTGAATTCGAGGGTCGTGACAAAATTATTATGGCACTTGAAGGCGTTGCTTCTATTAAGCGTTATGTTGATGCACTTCTTGTGGTAAACAACAATCGCCTCATAGATATCTATCCGGATTTCAACTTCTTCAACGCATTCAAGAAAGCTGACGATACTCTTACAATTGCAGCAAAGAGCATTTCCGATATTATTAATATTGAAGGTTACATGAACCTTGACTTTGCCGATGTTAGTACTACTCTCCGCAATGGTGGTGTGGCTCTTATCTCAACAGGCCAGGCAAGTGGCGACGGACGTGTATCAAAGGCTATTAAGGAAGCTACGACATCTCCACTCCTTCAGGATAATGATATCCGTAGTTCCAAGCATCTTCTTTTCGAACTTTGTTTCTCTGAGAGCAATCCTGTCTCAATGTCTGAGATTGCAGAGTTGAACGATTTCGTCAAGTCTCTCAATGCTGACATTCAGGTTATTTGGGGCGCTATGGTAGATAACTCTCTTGGTGATGATGTTAAACTCATCATGCTCGCAAGTGGTTTCGATATGGATCATGAGTCGGGAAAGATTTTTGCTCAGTCTCCTTATGCTCCAGATCCAGAGATGGAGATTATCAAAGCTGATGACGATGCAATAGAGATTGGGTCTTCTGAGACTATTGTAAAAGAAGAATATGAAAATGTTAATGCCACAACACCTGTAGTGGAAGAACCGAAAGAAGAAGAACCAGAGGTCGTTGCTCCTGTTGAAGAGTCTGAACCAGAGTCTGAGGTTGAAGATAAGCCTGTTGTCGAAGAAACAGTAAAACCAGTCGAAACAGTTAAGCCTTCAGAGCCTGTAAAAGAAGAGTCAGAACCAAAGGAAGAAGAACCTACGGTTGCCGCAACAGTTGTAGAACAAGCTCCTATTACTCCTGCTCCTGCCAAATCGGTAATGGAGGGCATTGATAATATTGCGGCTTTCTATGGCGAGGAGATGGCTAATCAAATGCGTCTCGATGTTGCTCGTAAGGCTTATTATGTTCTTGACAATGACGATTTGACCAACGAAGAGCTTATTGCAGAGATTGAGAAACTTCCTGCATATAACCGTTCTGTTGAAGAATTGGGCGAATTGAAGGAAAAGTTCAAGAAATGAAAAGTATTCTCTTTGTCTGTCTTGGTAATATTTGCCGTTCTCCGATGGCAGAAGAAGTCTTCCGTCAGTATGTGATTAATCAAGGAAAGGCAGATGAATGGAAGATTGATTCTGCAGCTATAGGAGCTTGGCATATTGGAGACCTTCCAGATCATCGTATGCGCAAAGCTGCGTCATCTCATGGATATGAACTGACAATGAGAGCTCGCCAGGTTTGTAAAGCCGATTTCGATCGTTTTGACTATATCGTTGCGATGGATGAAGAGAATGTCCGCGACCTGCAAAGAGTCGCAGCCGATATTGAAAAGTCAAAGAAAATTCTCAGAATGGCATCGTTCCTTTCTGCTCATCCTGGACAACACAATATTCCAGATCCATATTATGGTGACGAACGAGGATTCCATTTAGTTATAGAACTTTTGGAAGATGCTGTAAAAGGTCTTTGGAAAAAGGTGAGGTGAAACAAAGATTAATAAAAATAACCCCGCTAAACAATCGTTAAGCGGGGTTTATTATGTTTGCCGCCGATTACACTAAAATCTAGCAATCGGCAGTTTTATTTAATCAGCAAGCTTTGCCTTGATGAACTCGCGGTTGAGACGTGCGATGTTAGAAATCTTCACGCTCTTAGGACACTCCATTTCGCAAGCACGAGTGTTTGTACAGTTACCGAATCCGAGTTCGTCCATACGTGCAACCATTGCCTTAGCGCGAGCAGCAGCTTCAACCTGACCCTGTGGAAGGAGTGCGAACTGGCTAACCTTAGCAGAAACGAAGAGCATTGCAGAACCGTTCTTACAAGCAGCAACACAAGCACCGCAACCGATACAAGAAGCAGAATCCATAGCCTCGTCAGCATTAACCTTTGAGATGAGGATGGCGTTTGCATCCTGAGCAGCGCCACAGTTGATAGAAGTGTAACCACCAGCCTGCTGGATCTTGTCGAATGCAGAACGGTCTACCATCAAGTCACGGATGATAGGGAAGCCTGCAGAACGCCAAGGCTCAACAGTGATTGTAGCCTCGTTAGAGAACTTACGCATGTGGAGCTGGCAAGTTGTGATAGCATCGTCAATACCGTGTGGGCGGCCATTGATATAAAGTGAGCAAGTACCACAGATACCTTCACGACAGTCATGATCGAATACGATTGGTTCTTCGTGATTGTTGATGAGCTGTTCGTTGAGAGTATCCATCATCTCAAAGAATGACATTTCTGTAGAAACCTTCTCAACACGATAAGTCTTGAATTCGCCCTTTTCTTTTGGGCCACGCTGACGCCAAACCTTAACGTTAACGTTCAAGAGTTGTTCTTTTCCCATAATTTATTATTTAATGAAGGGTGAATATTAGTTCTTATAGTTACGAGTCTGTACCTTAATCTCTTGGTAGTTGAGCATCTCCTTGTAGAGCTCTGGTTCCTGACCTTCGCCCATGTACTTCCAGCAGCCTACGTACATGAATTTGTCGTCATGACGAAGTGCTTCGCCTTCTGGAGTCTGGTGCTCCTCACGGAAGTGACCACCACAAGATTCCTCACGATGGAGAGCGTCGCGTGCCATCAACTCACCGATCTCGATGAAGTCGAGGAGGCGTACAGCCTTGTCGAGCTCAACATTGAGAGAGTTCAACTCTCCTGGTACGTAAACTTCCTTCCAGAATGTCTCACGGATAGCCTTGAGCTTCTTGAGACCTTCCTCCAGACCTTCCTTTGTACGACCCATACCTACGTTGTTCCACATAATGAGACCGAGCTCCTTGTGGATAGAATCAACAGTGCGGGAACCCTGAACCTTCATAATCTTCTCGAGCTTAGCCTTGATCGCGTTCTCAGCCTCAGCAAACTCTGGGAGGTCTGTAGAGAAGCGTGGAACCTGAATCTGGTCTGCGAGATAGTTCTGGATAGTGTAAGGGAGTACGAAGTAACCATCGGCAAGACCCTGCATCAAAGCAGAAGCACCAAGACGGTTAGCACCGTGGTCAGAGAAGTTAGCCTCACCTGCGCAGAAGAGACCCTTGATAGAAGTCTGGAGTTCGTAGTCAACCCAGATACCACCCATTGTGTAGTGGATAGCTGGATAGATCATCATTGGCTTATAGTAGTCAACACCATTTACAGAACGCATCTTCTCGCCTGGGTTAACGTCGGTGATCTTCTCGTACATGTCGAAGAGGTTACCGTAGCGCTGGCGAACAACATCAAGACCAAGACGCTGGATAGACTCAGAGAAGTCGAGGAATACAGCGAGACCTGTGTTGTTTACACCGAAGCCCTTATCGCAACGCTCCTTTGCAGCACGTGAAGCAACGTCACGTGGAACGAGGTTACCGAATGCAGGGTAACGACGCTCAAGGTAGTAGTCGCGGTCCTCATCGTCGATCTCCCAGCCCTGCTTTGTGCCAGCCTGAAGTGCCTTAGCATCCTCGAGCTTCTTTGGAACCCAGATACGACCATCGTTACGGAGAGACTCAGACATAAGAGTAAGCTTAGACTGGATGTCACCGTGTACTGGGATACAAGTTGGGTGGATCTGAGCGTAGCAAGGATTTGCGAACATAGCACCCTTGTGATAAATCTGGATAGCTGCACCACCGTTACAAGACATAGCGTTTGTAGAGAGGAAGTAAGCATTACCATAACCACCAGTAGCAACAACTACAGCGTGTGCAGAGTAGCGCTCGAGTTTACCAGTTACAAGGTTGCGGCAGATAATACCACGTGCGCGCTCTACTCCTTCAGCGTCCTTGATAAGAACTACATCGAGCATCTCGCGACGAGCATACATGGTTACATTACCCTTTTCAATCTGACGGTTCAATGAAGAGTAAGCACCGAGAAGGAGCTGCTGGCCTGTCTGACCCTTAGCATAGAAAGTACGAGAAACCTGAGCACCACCGAAAGAACGGTTAGCGAGAGTTCCACCGTATTCACGAGCGAAAGGTACACCCTGTGCAACACACTGGTCGATGATATTGTTAGATACTTCAGCAAGACGGTACACGTTAGCTTCACGAGCACGGTAGTCACCGCCCTTGATAGTATCGTAGAATAGACGGTAAATAGAGTCACCATCGTTCTGGTAGTTCTTAGCTGCATTGATACCACCCTGTGCTGCGATAGAGTGAGCACGACGTGGAGAGTCCTGGATGCAGAAGCACTTTACCTTGAAGCCCATCTCACCGAGAGTAGCAGCTGCAGCGCCACCAGCGAGGCCAGAACCTACAACGATGATATCGAGCTTACGCTTATTAGCTGGGTTCACCAATTTCTGGTGAGCCTTATAGTTTGTCCACTTATCTGCCAACTTACCCTCAGGGATCTTTGACAGTTCAGGAGCCATAATATGTTCAGTAGCCATAATCTTTCGAAATGAAAAATTAAAAATTAAAAATTAAAATTATTAAGCGCAGCAAGCACCACAGCAACCTCCCTTAGCGAAAAGTGCTGCAACAATTACAGCGAGGAAGCCAAGCACGATGATAGTTGCCCAAACATAGCTGATGCAGATCCAGCGATTCAACCAAACCTTGCCGTTAAGACCAAGAGTCTGCATTGAAGACCAGATACCATGAGTGAGGTGGTACCAGAGAGCAGCCAACCAAACAACATAGCAGCAAACGAGACCAGGACAGCTGAATTTAGCTGTAATCCAGTCGAAACCTGCAGTAGGAGCGAACTCACGTTCAGACTCTGCGAGTTCTGCAAACATCATGTTGTACCAGAAGTCATGCAAGTGAACGAGCATACCCAAAACGATGATAATACCGAGAACGAGCATGTTCTTTGCAGCCCAATGTACTGGCTGCTTACCGCTGACAGCGTAACGGTCGTTACCACGAGCCTTGTAGTTCTGAGCTGTGAGCCAGAAAGCATAGATGATGTGGATGCAAACGAGCGCTGCAAGACCTGCAGTAGCAATGAGTGCATACCAGTTAGTTCCGAGGAACTCACATACCGCGTCATAATAATGATTGCCACAGCAAGTACCTACCATGACATCATAAACGTAAACGAGGTTCATCGCCATGTGGAAAGTGAGGAAGAGTACCAAGGCAGCACCTGTGACACTCATCACTACCTTACGGCCAATTGATGAAGATGTTAACCACATAAAATTAAAAAATTGAATTATTATTGTTAATTTAAATTAAGTTGTATTCTGTTTATTCGTGCGCAAAAATAACCAATATTAGGTAGAAAAGCAATTTTAAATATAATAAATATGTAATATTGACGAAAAAAAAGTATTTTTGCCAATAAAAATATGGTGTAAAACATGAAAATAGCAGATATAGCATTCCCGGAACGAGCCGTGTTCCTTGCTCCAATGGAAGATGTGACAGATGTCGGATTCCGCCTTCAGTGCAAGCAATTCGGGGCTGATATGGTGTATTCTGAATTCGTATCAGCCGACGCTTTGATTCGCAATATCGACAAGACGATGCAGAAACTGAAGGTCCTCGAAGAAGAACGCCCTGTGGTGATTCAGATCTATGGACGAGACGTTGCAAGTATGGTTGAGGCTGCTAAAATCGTCGAACAGGCTAGACCGGATATCCTTGATATTAACTTTGGCTGTCCTGTAAAACGTGTTGCAGGAAAGGGCGCAGGAGCAGGAATGTTACAGAATATTCCTCTTTTATTGGATATTACTCGTGAAGTCGTTAAGGCTGTAAACATACCGGTTACTGTAAAAACACGTTTGGGATGGGATTGTGAGCATAAGATCATCACAACACTTGCTGAGCAGCTCCAGGACTGTGGAATCTCAGCTTTGGCGATTCATGGACGTACTCGAAGCCAGATGTATAATGGAGAGGCGGATTGGACACTGATTGGAGAAGTTAAAAACAACCCTCGCATTCACATTCCAATCATAGGTAATGGTGACGTTGCATCTGCTCAGATTGCCAAACGTAATTTCGAACGTTATGGCGTCGATGCTATCATGGTTGGTCGTGCCACATTCGGCCGTCCTTGGATTTTCCGTGAGATCAAACATCTCCTTGAGACAGGCGAGGAGCTTCCTCCAATACCTGTTGATGAATGTATTCAGGCGCTTAAGCATCAGGTAGAAACGAGTGTGGCACGAATAGGTGAACTCCGTGGAATTCTCCATATCCGTCGTCATCTTGCAGCAACGCCAATATTCAAGGGAATCCCTAATTTCCGCGATACTCGTATTGCCATGCTTCGCGCTGAGACTACTGAGGAATTGTATAAGATTATGGATCATGCTGTAGAAATGATCCGCGGTTGATAAATGAACGTTTTAAAAAGCAAGCGGTCGTCATCACGACGACCTGCTTGTTACATTACCTTAAATCTAATACCATGAAAAACACGATGCAAAGATATAGGTAATTTTGGATTGTGCAAACTATTGCGCATTAATTTTTGCAGTTTTTCACAAATATACATCAAAAAGACGATATTTTGCAAAATGAAACTTGCAAACATGCCGATATCTCGCTACCTTATTGTACTTTTTGGGATAAATAGAGAAGCTCTTCAGAATTTCGAATTTCAAAAAATATTTGTGAAATATTTGGAGGTTTCGTAAAAAATGCATAACTTTGCGCCGCTTTTCAAAATGGAAAGCAGCCGATGAGCCTAAGGTCATTAGAAATGGAGATGTAAAAAAGGGGGCCAGGCGATTCGGAAAATTTAATAACCCGTACAGATATGATTATTGTACCAGTTAAGGAAGGTGAAAACATCGAAAAGTGCTTGAAGAAGTTCAAGCGTAAGTTCGAGAAGACAGGTGCCGTTAAGGAGCTTCGTCGTCGTCAGCAGTTCGATGCACCATCACAGGTAAAGCGTGTGAAGATGGAGCGTGCTATCTACGTTCAGCACCTTCGCGAAGCAGCAGCAGAATAATTTCTGCTGTCAATGGACAGACAGAAATGTTTGTCCTCGCCAAAGAAACAGAGTCGCAGTTTTTGCGGCTCTTTTTTTGTTTTTTCCTTGTGTACAACATGTTTTTGCAAGAAAAATAGGTGTAAAAAGCAAAAAACGTTACCATATAGAGTTATAAATAATTTTTTATTTATATCTTTGCCACTAGTAATGTTTAAATAAAAAAAGAATAACGCATATGTTTGGCTTAACAACTTTGAAAGGACGTTTGTCTTCAATTCTTATCTTGTTTGTGACTTTAGTAACAATGTCTGGTTGTGTTTCTAAGGAAAGGTTAGTGCTTTTCCAGGACTCAGACGATTATCTTGATGCCAAGCGTATTGCTTCAACGTTCGATATCCGTATTCAGGCCGATGACCAGTTGGCAATTTCTATTTCTTCAGAGTTTAAGGAGTTGGTAGATGTCTTCAACAATAAGACATTCATTGGATCTGGTGCAGGTATGGGCGGTTCCAATATGGGCGGTATGGCATCTGGCGGCAGCGGCACAACAGGTACAAGTAACCTTAACGGCTTCCATGTAGATAAGGATGGTTATATAGAGTTCCCTATCTTTGGCAAGATTCGTGTAGAAGGTCTCACACGCCAGCAGGCTGCCGATGTAATCCAGACTAAACTCCGTGAGAAATATGTTAAGGATGCTGTTGTAAGTGTAGAGCTTCTCAGCTTCCACGTTGTAGTCATGGGCGGTGTCCAGGGAGAGCAGATTCTGAATATTAATAAAGATCGTTTCACACTCCTTGAGGCTCTCACAATGGCTGGTGGCTTCAAGTATGGTGCATTCCGCGACAATGTCCTCGTAATCCGTGAAGAGAATGGCGAGGTCTGGACATATCGTGTTGACGTAACCCGCCTCAGCGATCTTCTCAACTCACCTGTATATTATCTTCAGCAGAACGATATCGTTTATATCGAACCAGGTGGAGCAGCATCTGTCGAAGAGAGTCCTGCACAGAAGTACATTGCCTCAATCTCAAGTATCCTTGGATTCGTGACAAGTATAACAGCTCTCATCATTTCCTTTGCAAAATAAACTATGGAAAACATGAAATATGGTTCTCTCCCTCAGCAGGGAGGGGCGGTAGCTCAGCAGCCTGTTGTTGCTGATGCTAAGACAAACAATGGCGTCAAGTTCGACATCAAAGACTTCCTTTTGGCTTTGTTGATGAACTGGTATTGGGTTGTTGGCTGCGCCTTATTGGGCTTTCTGATAGCATTCTTGTTTGTCAAGACACTCCAACCGCAATATCAGCGTATCTCAGATATTCAGGTCAAGACGGGAAAACAGGAAGGTCTTGATGTTAAGACTGCACTAGGTTTAGGCGAGTCAAAGACAACCAATCTCAACGATGAACTTTATATTTTCAAGACACTGAAGCTTTCACGTGAGGTTGCATACAAGCTCAATATGGATGTCGATTATTATAAGGATCGTACATTCAGGAAGTACTATCTTTTCGAAGATCGCCCATTCATAGCAACATTCCGAAGTGAATATCTTCATGATCTTGATATCGGTATCAAGCCACTTTCTGCGCAGACGTTCACCATCTTCGAATTGAAGGTAAACGGCTTGACACAGCGACTTCCTGACGAGAATGTCGTATATTTCTTCGGACAGGATATTAAGCTTCCTGTAACCGAGGAAGACTTGTCAGTAATCGTAACCGACAAGAACTATCCGTTCCTTGTCGAGAATCTTGAACAGGAAATATATGTATCGCGCGTATCTTTAGATCAGGCAGCATTGCTTTGCCAGTCAATGCTTGAGGCCGAAGCACGAACATCTTCTACAATCCGTCTCACATGTACTGCACGTTCGGTAATGGAGGCTGATGCTGTATTGAAAGCTGCTTTCGACGCATACAATTCACAGTCTATCGAAGAGAAAAAGAATCTCAATCTCAGCTCAATGGAATTCATTGAGGAACGACTTGATGAGACTGCAAGGGAATTGGGCGAGAATGCAAACAAGATTTCTACATCAGGCATCACCAAGCAGGCTCAGGCAAAGGAGCAGGTGGCAGTTACTGCCAGCATGATCAGCGAAAGATCTGAGGCTGCATCTCGTGTATCTGCAGCAAATAGCAATCTTGAGAATGCTGAGAACCTGCGCTATAGAATCGAAACAGCTATTGCCAACCGAGAGTTTATACCTATGCTACCAGGTCTTGCTCAGGCTGGTGTTTCCGGCCAGGTGTCTGCATATAATGCACAGATCCAGCAGCGAAACCGAATGGTAGAGAACTCTTCTGCCGATAATCCTGTTGTACGAAAGATTGATGCCAATATCGAGCAGCAGCAGCTTATGCTCACAAGTACTATCGATGCTTATATTGAGAGTCTTCAGAGTGCTCGTAAGGATGCCAACGGACGTCTTTCGCGCACAGCTGGATATTCATCCTCAAAAAGTCATGTTCAGAAGTATGACTCTACTGCTATCGAGGCACAATCACTTGTTATCTCTCAGGAGTACAAGCAGGAGTATTTCTCATTCCTTCTGAAACGTCGCGAAGAGTTGCGTCTTGATCTCGCAGTCATTTCTGCCGATACCAAGATGATCGAAGATCCAATGGGATCTACAAGCCCAATCTCTCCAATCCCTTCAGATTATTATGTTAAGTTCACTCTTGCTGGCTTAGCGCTTCCTGTTGTCTTGTTGCTTCTTCTCACAGTATTAAATACTACAATCCGAGGCAGACGAGATGTCGAGGATGCGTTGTCTGTTCCATTCATTGGCGAAGTTCCAGAGTATATGGACAAGGATGACAAGGGACAGAGATCCAAGAAGCACAAGAAGGTGCGTAAGGAGACTGGTAGCCGTATTGTTATCAACAACAATAGTAAAAATATCATCTCAGAGGCATTCCGCATCGTACAGAGTAACCTCTCATATATTAAATGTGATGAGAAGGGTGGCAGACCACAGACCATCATGTTCACTTCGTTTGCTCCAGGTGCAGGTAAGAGTTTCGTGTCTGTAAACATTGCTTCGTGTCTTGCGAACAACGAAGACAAGCGTGCAATTTGGGTCGACCTTGACCTTCGTAAGGGTCATAAGAACAACCAGTTGTTGCGCGAGGATCTGATTCCTTCGAGCCAGATTGGTCTTTCGGCTTATCTTGCAGGAAATGCCGACCTTGACGACTGTATCGTAGAAAGTGCCGAGAACGATCGTTTGGATATCATGGTAGCCGGTCCTATTCCACCGAACCCAGTACAGCTCTTCATGAGTGAGAAGTTCACCAAGTTGGTCGAGATTCTCCGTCAGCGATACGAGTATGTTGTTTTCGATAGCGTTCCTGCTTCTGTAGTTGCCGATGCTTCAATCGTCAGCCATTTCATGGATATGACAATTTACGTGGTTCGTGTCGGTGTAACAGACCGTCGTATCCTTCCACAGATTGAAAAACTCTATACACAGCATAAGTTCAATAATCTTACATGCCTCCTCAATGGTGCTAAGATTACTAAACGTTATGGCTACGGTAAGAGTTATGGCTATGGCTATGGCTATGGCTATGGTTACGGCTACGGCTATGGCTACGGAGAAACTGACGAGTCAAAGTCTAAAAAGAAGAAGGGCGTATGAAAGAACACGGTTGGGATCTTGTAATCAGATCTCGTAAAGGGCTGTTTGATATTGATCTGAAAGGTATTTGGCAGTATCGTGACTTGTTCCGCATGTTAGTCAAGCGAGATATTGTCACAGTCTATAAACAGACCATACTCGGACCTCTTTGGTTTTTCTTCCAGCCGGTTTTCACTACCGTCATGTACATGTTTGTCTTTGCCACACTGGCAGGCATCAGTACAGGCGGTATTCCAGAGGCCTTGTTCTATATGAGTGGTACATTGCTCTGGAACTATTTCAGCGCGTGTTTCACAACAGGACAGAATACATTCACAGGTAATCAGGCAGTCTTCAGTAAAGTCTATTTCCCGCGATTGGTAGCACCATTGTCTGGCGTAACTTCAGGTTTCATCAAAGCTATTATTCAGGCACTACCTTTACTCTTTATATATATATATTATGTGGTAGAAGGCGAACCGATACATCTCACTTGGGAATTCGTGCTTACCCCAATCTTGTTCATTCTCCTTGCTCTTATGGGTTTGGGATGCGGTTTGATAGTGTCGGCATTGACAGTCAAATACCGCGACTTGAACAATCTCGTTACTTTCTTTCTTCAGCTTTGGATGTATTCTACACCTGTGATCTATCCGGTGTCAATTTCTGGAGATCGTACACTTACCCGCTATCTATATGTAAATCCACTTCAGGGTATCTTTACCGATTTCCGATATATGCTCACTGGCATAGGAGAGATGGACTGGTGGAGCCTTCTTTATAGTGCAGTCTTCACATTCGTCATCCTTGCCCTTGGAATCATTGTCTTCAGCAAGCAGGAGCGCACCTTTATGGATACAATCTAATTACCTCCCTGCCATGAAGCAGATAGGAAAAGAAGGAGCAACATTACTTAGATTTCTTATAGTCGGAATCATTAATACTATAGTAGGAGCAGGAACTATGTTCTTGCTCTACAATTTTGCCCACGTCTCATATTGGTATTCCAGCATTGCCAATTATGTAGTCGGCGGCATCTGTAGTTTCTTTCTTAATAAGTTCTTCACATTCCAGAACAAAGAGCGTTCCTGGTCTCAGGTCGTGAAATTCATCTTCACAGTTGCAATCTGCTATATTGCCGCCTATGGCATTGCCAAGCCTCTCGCACAGTTCGTACTGAGCTCATACTCAATCTCTGTTCAGGAGAATGTAGCAATGGCAACAGGTACCTGCCTTTACACATTACTCAACTTTCTTATCCAGAAGCTCTTTGTGTTCCGCCATAAGTAGTGTTTCCTCCTTTTTGACACTATTTTATGTTGTATAGCATCAAACCGACAAAAAACTCTCCTTTTTGCACTAAATATTAGGAAAATATTAAAAATATTTATTACATTTGCGCAGTATTAATTCTGTGCGAATTGTCGTGTGGCAATCCGTAGCGAAGCTTTACACATTACATTTGTTGAACACCACGCCCCTCTAAACCCTTCCCCTCTCGCTCCGCTCGGCCGGAAGACTAAAAGTTATCGTCATTGTTATCGTTATCGTTTAAATACACATTCACTATGGAAGGAAAAACAAGAAACTTCAGAAATTACCAAGTTTGGCAAGATGCAGTTGAATATGCATCTCATGTATATAAGATAACAACAGAGATGCCATGGTTTGAGAAAAAAGGATTATGTGATCAACTACAACGAGCAGTTGTATCAATCAGTAGTAATATTGCAGAAGGTTCAGCAAAACCATCCGATGTAGGTTTTGCAAAGTTTCTGGATATAGCCTTAGGTTCATCGTATGAAGTAGAGACACAGCTACTCATTTCACATAAAGTGGGCTATATAGATGAAGAAAAACATGCAGCATTACATTCCGCAAATGTAGCAATCCAACGGCAACTCGTTGGTTTAATAAAAACTCTCAGGAAATAGTTTTTGTCTTCGTTTTCGTTTTCGTACGAATAAATTTCAATTTATGAGTAATACAGCAATTTCTTTCGAACACGTTTCTAAGATGTACCAGCTCGGTGTAGTTGGTACAGGCACAATCAGTAATGACCTCAAGCGTTGGTGGGCAATGACAGTTAGAGGCAAGGAAGACCCATTCCTCAAGATCGGACAAACCAACGACCGCGCCTCAAAAGGCGATAGCGACTTCGTCTTCGCCCTCAAAGATATTGACTTCAAAGTCGAACAAGGCGATGTAGTCGGCATTATAGGCAAAAACGGTGCAGGCAAATCTACCCTCCTGAAATTGCTATCAAGAATTACAGCTCCAACTTCAGGTGTCATCCGTGCAAAAGGCCGCATCGCCTCCCTTCTTGAAGTCGGTACTGGTTTCCATCAGGAGCTCACTGGTCGTGAGAACATATATCTTAATGGTACTATCATGGGTATGAAGCGTCATGAAATCGATGCTAAACTCGATGAGATCGTAGATTTCGCAGGCGTAGAGCGCTATCTAGACACCCCCGTCAAGCGTTACAGTTCAGGTATGACTGTTCGCCTCGGTTTCGCTGTTGCCGCATTTCTTGAGCCAGAAATCCTCGTTGTCGATGAAGTCCTTGCCGTCGGTGATGCCGAATTCCAAAAGAAAGCCATAGGAAAGATGAATGATGTTGCTACAAATTCAGGTCGTACTGTTTTATTTGTTTCACATAATATGGCGAGTGTTAGAAGTCTTTGCCGTAATGGTGTCGTTTTGAAAAATGGAATGGTGGAATTCTTGGGTACGGCGGATGAGTCTGTAGATTATTATATAGGAACAAGTATTGATGAATTACGTAGCGAGTGTTCAATTAATCAGATGAAACATAGTATTAATCGAACTTGTGACGCAGTTTTCAAGAATGTAAAAATCTTAAATAATGTACACGAAATTGCCTGTGACGAACCGTTAGAATTTGAATTTTCTATTCGTAGAAATGATGCAAATCTTAGAAACATTCAGTTTGGTATTTTTATCTCTAATTCAGCAGATGTGAGGGTGTGCTCTTGTTATACTCCAAATATCGAGTTGCCATTGAATGGAGACGAATTTAAGATGCGTGTAGTTTTACCAACTCATCATTTGGCAAGAGGTTTGTATAAAGTTGACCTAAATATTTCTCACTTTAATTATTCTGCCGCATCAGTCGATTTGGATTTAATATACAGTCCTCTTTCTTTTGAAGTCAAATTTGTAGATAAGGCACATACAGTACCATTTTCAATGTGGTACATAGGATTAGGCAGTATTAGCAAAATGGATGC
Source organism: Bacteroidales bacterium (assembly GCA_045627785.1). Taxonomy (GTDB): domain Bacteria; phylum Bacteroidota; class Bacteroidia; order Bacteroidales; family UBA3663; genus Liminaster. The sequence continues at coordinate 89,050 of JAZQOF010000030.1, forward strand.
AACTGTTGAGCTCTTATAATTTTTAATCAATATCCTTTTATTATGATTCCCAAAATCATACACTATTGTTGGTTTGGAGGAAAAGAAAAACCTGAGTCAGTAAAGAAATGTATAGACTCTTGGAAAGCTATGCTTCCTGATTATGAAGTCAGGGAATGGAATGAAGCAAACTTTGATTATAAGGCATACGATTTCACCCGAGAGGCCTATGCATTAAAGAAGTATGCTTTCGTAAGTGATGTTGCACGATTAATGGCATTATATAAAGAAGGTGGAGTTTACCTGGATACAGATGTAATGGTATTAAGAACATTCAATCCATTTCTGATTCATAAGTCTTTCATAGGAAGAGAAACTCCTTGTGTACTAAGTACTGCTGTAATCGGAGCAGAGGCGGGAACAAGATGGGTAAAGGATTTTTTGGAAGGATATTTATTAAAGGGAAAACATTTCATACTAAATGATGGAAATCTTTCTACAGAGCCAAATACGATGTTGCTTTCATCCATGATCACCTGGACTTGGGATAGAAGAAAGGATGAATTAACAATATATGATCAGGATTTCTTTTGTTGTAAATCCGTTCGGTCAAATGAAATAGAAACAACAGAAAATTCTGTCGCGATTCATAATTTTGAAGGTTCTTGGTGTGCACTCGGTAAGAATCATCTGTCTTTGAAAGAGAGAATAAAGAATCTGTGGATAAAAGTTCAGTTGAGAAAATGAAAGAACCATTTCTCGAATTAAAAGTATCGATTCTAAACGTAAAAGTAACATCTTGGTTATTTAAGATTAAGATGTTTTTTGGCCGTTTATTTAATAGAAAGGTATGGGTTTATTATCCTTGGGTTGGGTTTTCATGGGGAAAAGTTCAGGATTTGAATTTTGGAGATGACTTAAATGTATCATTTTTATCAAAAAATATTAAGGATGTGTTGCTCCCTGGTTGTTACTATTGTAATTCTTCTTGGGGTACACGTATCGGATTCCCCTGGATGTTAGGACTACAAAAGGTAACTTGCATAGGGTCTGTCTTGCATGCGATAGAATATGATAATACTGTAGTCTGGGGCAGTGGATTGTTAACTGAAAAACATCTGCCTACACATAAACTTGACATTAGAGCTGTGAGAGGACCACTAACACGAAAAATACTTCTTGAACATGGGTTCGATTGCCCAGAAGTATATGGAGATCCTGCGTTGTTATTACCATATTTTTACAAACCGGTAAAAACTAAAAAACACTATAAATTGGGTATTGTACCTCATTACACAGATATGGACAAAGAGGAATTGGAACAATTCCGAAATAATCCAGATGTGCGGATTATTCCCATGACAGGTTATGGTTCTTACAAAAATGTCGTTAATCAGATTTGTAGTTGTGATGTAATAGCATCTTCGTCATTGCACGGATTGATTATTGCAGAAGCCTATGGTGTCCCTAATATATGGATTGAAATAAAAGAACCTATATCAGGAGATGAAGATAGAAGGTTTAAATTCCACGATTTCTTTTTGTCTTTAGGAAGTGACAGAAACATGCCATATCGAATTGATGACAAAATTAATATTGAACATTTATGTGCTCAACAGGTAATTGATAGTATCTCATCTTACCGTATCAAATCATTAATTGAATCTTGCCCTTTCGAAATAGAAAAAGTATTATGATTTTTCCAAAGTCTCATTTGTCAAATAAAAACCTGTCATGTCGAGTGTATGACAATGCACTTATAATCCCTAATAAAGACGGGTTTGTAGAAGATGGTAGAATAGAGGGTGGCGTTTATATTCAAAAAAGCCGAAGTTATGAAATAATTAATGAATCATCTTTCGCTGAAGGCATAGAGGTTGTTGACTATACGAAAGATATAGAGGTTGAATATCTTGCTGAAAGAGTTATCTTTATGGGTTTCTTACATCCAAATTGCTGGGGCCATTGCTTTACAGATAACATAAAAAGAATTTGGTTTTTCCAGACAAAAGAGGCCAGAGACTTGATCGATGAAGATGTAAAAGTTGTATATATTACAGTAAATAACGCTCCTTTGGCGCAATATGCAATTGATTTACTAGAACTGTTGGGGATTGATATATCAAAATGTATCAGGATTAAAGGTCCAACTAGCTGTAAAAAAGTTTACATTCCGGACAGCTCTTTCAATTGCTTCTCAAGAAGTTTTGCTAAACAAGAAGACCTTTGGTATACAAAAGAATTTTGTGAAATAATTGACATGTTGAAGTTTTCTATTGAAAAAAAAACTAAAAAAGAACATTACAATTATAACAAAATATATTACACTAGGATATTCTTGCCTCAAGCATCAAAAGAAGTCGGAGAATTCGCAATTTGTAAGGCCTTTGAGTCATCAGGGTATCATATAGTATCCCCAGAAAGAAAAAGTTTGGTTGAACAATATAAATTACTACAAGGCGCTTTAGAATTTGCAGCATTAGAAGGAAGTGCAACTCATAATGTTGTTTTTTGCAATAAGGGTACAAAAGTTGTAGTGTTGAAAAAATACGATGGCGATAATAATTACCAAATATTATTAAATGAGATATCAGGGGTTGATGTGGTTGAAATTCCAGTCCATCATTCTTCTGTGGTTAATAAGACGTGCCCTGTAGCCGGCCCTTTTTTCTTGTGTATTACCATAAGACTTGAATTATATCTCCAAAAGTTTATTTTACATTTACCTTTCTGGTTGACTCCATCTTATTATCAATATGCATATGGTAATAGGAAAATTGTAAAAAAAATAAAACAAATTTTGAAATTAATTATATGCATTCTTATACAACACCAACTATATCTGTAATTATTCCTTGTTACAATCAAGCTAAATATCTGCCAGATGCGTTGAATTCATTGATAGGGCAAACATTCACTGATTGGGAAGCTATCATTGTAAATGATGGTTCCACAGATGAAAGTGAAATTGTATCACTGAAATATGTGGAAAAAGACTCTAGAATTCGTTATTATTATCAAAATAATTCAAAACCTTCTGTCGCGAGGAATAATGGCATCTCTAATGCTAGAGGAAAATATATATTACCATTGGACGGAGATGACAAAATAGCGCCAACCTATTTAGAGAAAGCAGTTACGTTTTTAGAAGCCCATAGTGATTATGTATTATTTTACGCAAATGCAGAATACTTCGGGACCAGGAGTGGAAAATGGAATATTCCAGATTATACATATAAAGATGAGCTAATTAATAATTCTATTCCAGTTTTCTCCGTTTTTCGAAAAGAAGATTGTATTAATGTTGGATGTTTTGATGAGTCCATGAAAATAGGTTTTGAGGATTGGGAGTTTTTTATTAGATTGTTGTATCCAGATAAAAAGGTATATAAAGATCCGGAAGTATTAGCCTTTTATAGACAATCGGATGATGGAGTTAATCGAAATAATGATGCCATTGAGAGAATGAATTCCATAGAAAGTGGAATTGTAAAAAAACATATTGACAAATATATTGAATATTGGGGAAATCCACTTGCAATATATCGAGATAGTTTTGATAGAAGAAGTTGGATGAATAGAAAAGCTCCAAGATTATTGTTCAATCTATTGTCTTGGGTTCAATCAATAAAAGATGTTATAAGATAATTATGCGTAAATTCTCTTCTCATTACATTTCTTTTGCCAAGCGCATGCGTAATGAGCATACATGGATATGGCACCTGATGTGTAAATTAGTGGAACCTTTGCACTTTTCTGGGTGGTCTACTGAGAAATGTGAAGAGATTCTTTATAACATACATCCAGATGTTCATTCTACCAGTTTGGCATCAAATCCGCCTAGTACAAATGAAGTGGATCTGCATATTATTGTTCCTGTATACAATGTTGAACGAACTTTAGCTGAATGTCTAGATTCAATATTGTCACAAGAGACAAAGTATTCATATAAGGTTACAATTGTCAATGACGGATCTCCTGATAATTCATTAGCGATAGCTAGAAGATATGAAGCCGATTCTCGTGTTCAAATAATCTGTCAAGAAAATCGAGGATTATCTGGGGCAAGAAATGCAGCATTAAGACAAATGTGTGGCAAGTATGTCCTTTTTGTTGATTCTGATGATAGGCTAACTCCTGGTGCAATTGAAAATTTGATGGATGCAGCTTATGAACATCAGGATATGGACATAATCGTTGGCGGATATAATGAGATTGATTTAGATGGTAGGTTCATAAAGACAATTCATACTAATACAGCATTCCCAGAAGATAATCCAATTGGATATCCTTGGGGAAAAGTAATGAAAAGTACAATATGGCATGATTTACAATGGCCTGAGGGATACTGGTTTGAAGATGTGCTTGTTCCATTGGTATTATATGTGAAGTATAAGGTCGGTTCTATTTCAGATATTGTTTATGTGTATAGAATTAATCCGAACGGAATTGTCGGGAAGTCTTGGGGAAATCCAAAAACAATAGATTCTTTTTATATTACTAGGCAGTTGGTAAAGGAATACAAGGATTTATGTGATTCTGAGAGATTCCAAAATGCAGTTGTAGATGCAATAGTTGTTAATCGAGGTCGAATGGAAACATTTGGTAATATTTGTGTGTCTGAAGCTGTATTCTATTTAGAATGTCATTTGTATTCTGAGACATTTCGTGAAAGAAACAAACTAGAAGGTATGGATCCTTTAGATTTGCGACATAAGAATTTTATACATTATTCGATAGTATGACGTTTGAGATATTTTTGTCTTTACCTAAAAGTTTTTATGTGTCTTATAAGCTTTTGTCTTTTAAGGATGCTTTCAAACTGCCTGTATTAGTACGATACAATACTAAACTTCTCAATTTGTCAGGAAGACTTCTGACAAGAAATGGAATCTCTCGAAAAATGATTATATTTGGATTCGGTGATGTCCCAACTATTGATACAAAGTACGAAAGAAGCATTATTAATATAGAAGGCGACTTAGTGATTAGTGGAAATTGCCATTTTGGGCAAGGATCACGATTGGATATTAGAAAGAATGGGTTTTTGTCAATAGGTGTCGATTTCTTAAATACTGCAAATATATCAATTGTATGTGCCAATAGAATTGAAATAGGAAAGAATTTCTTATCCAGTTGGCAGACTTTTATCATGGATACAGATTTCCATCCATGTTCTCCAAGGGGAGAATCTGTTCCAATAGTGATTGGTGATAATGTATGGATGGGTATGAAATCCACAATTTTGAAAGGTAGTCAAGTGCCAACAAATTGCGTAATTGCTGCTTGTTCTTTAGTGAATAAACAGTTTACGAAGGAGAATACTATTTTGGCAGGAGTCCCTGCAGTCGTAAAATTAAGGTCGAGAGAATAATGAAGCCTCTTGTTTCGGTTATAATACCTTCATATAATGCGTCAGAATTTATTTCTGGTGCTATAGATTCTGTCTTGGCGCAAGATTATCGTCCAATAGAAATAGTTGTTGTTGATGATGGTAGCACAGATTCAACCAGAGACGTTATTTTGAAATATGAAAATACAGAGGTAAAGTATTATAATAAGGAAAATGGAGGTGTAAGTTCTGCAAGAAATTATGGAATAAAAAAGGCGTTAGGGGAGTACGTCAGGTTTGTTGATGCTGACGATTTTTTATTACCAGGATCTATCTGTTCTCAAGTAAAACATGCAACTACATTAAATAATAAAGAGATTTCTTTGGGCCATTATATGTCTTGGGATGGCAAGGTTTGCCAACCACCATTGCATCCAATGGCTGCTTATTCTCCATGGTTAGCGATGTATCCAAAAAAGGCTTTGGAAGAGGTCTGTGGTTTTGATACGAACATGAAAACCAGTGAGGATTTAGAACTTACAATAAACTTGAAGGCTCATGGATATAGATTTGTCTTAGCAAAAGACGTCGTATATCAATATAGATGTGGGCTTAATCCTGATTCTTTATTTATGGAAGCGATAAAGAATCCAGATTGGAGTAGGATGCGATATTTCTTTGAAAAGCATTTAGTGGATTACAAGAATTTTACATCATTCAAGGAATATTATCGTTTTTTTATTATCGATTTGTTTTTGTATGGTAAAACTTCTGATTATTTATATTTGAGGAAGAAGTTGCCTTTTTTCGTTCAACCGACCCAAATGTGCAAATCTAGAATTTTGGGTTATGTGCTTTGGTATTGTTCGTATATTATTCCTTTCAGCGGCTTGAGGAAGTTTTTGAATAGTGTAGTATTACCACGACTTCAAGAATGGCTTCATTCACATAGTCTATGAGCTCATATTGTTTTGATTATATAAATCCAAAAATGTTGTCTCAGACGGAGCAAGACTGCTCTGTTCGGAGATTCTGTGATAAAGAGTTGTCGGCATCAATATATAAGGATGCTACAATCTTGCCAATAAAACACGACTACGACATAAATGGGTGCTTGGCAGGTGGGGTTGTTACTGCAGAAGGAACATTTGTAGAGAACTCGGGTTTTTCTATAACAAAAGGATATGCCTATAGCTATTCATCGATAGAACAGTCAGAAGATGTAGTTATTTATATTGGATCTTTGCTCAACATATATGGTCATACATTTACCGATAATCTCAAAAAACTATGGTATTTGAGAACTCCAGAGGCAATACGTTTAATAGAACAAGGTGCAAAAATCGTATATGTTACTACTGGAAATCAAGAACTGAAAGAATACACAGTCAAGTTTTTTGAATTAGCGGGATTTGTTCCGAATAGTTGGATTCATATACGGAATATTACTCGTTGCAAGACCTGTATCATACCAGACGATTCGTTTGGATGTGAAGATATTACAGTTGGAGGCTTTTATACACAAGAATACAAAACAATAATATCTGATATAAAAGCTGCAATTGATAATAAGATAGAGCATGTAGCATATCCAGAGAAGATATATTTCACTCGCACTGGAATACCAAATAATAGTTGGAGAGAAATTGGAGAGGAAAAAGTTGAAAAGGTTTTCCAAGATAAAGGTTTTACGATAATTAGTCCTGAGAAACTATCTGTTGAAGAGCAGTTGAGATACCTAATCTCATGCAAGGAGTTTGCCTCTACAGAGGGTTCTATTTCTCATAGTTCTATTTTCTGTCAAAACGGGACTCATGTTTATATAGTTCGAAAAGTAGATCAAGTAAATCATTATCAACTTGTGATGAATGAAGTAGTAGGACTTAATGTGACATATATTGATGCGCATAAATCGATTCAGGCTAATCCAAGAATAAAGAATTATGGACCTTTTTATATTTATTATACGCCAGAATTGAAACGATTTTATGGTCGATTCATTATTACTCTTCCATTGGCTTTAAGACCGAGTTGGTGGTGGTATAATTTGCGGAATAGGAGAATTGTCAAAAAAATTTTTTCTTTATAGGCTTATGAGAATCGTCATCTGTGCTATAGCGAGAATGGAAAACCATTATATAAAAGATTGGGTTGATTACCATTTGACAATTGGTTTTGATCATATCTTTCTATATGATAATGCACATCAAGGAGAGGAGACAATTGACGAGGTTATTGATGTTGAAGAAGAATATAAAGGTAAAGTAACAATTATACCTGTGCATGATAAAATGCATATGCAGACCTATGTCTATAATGAGTGTTATAATACTCAAGATTTCGATTGGATTGCATTTATTGATATTGATGAGTTTATATCGTTCGCCAAAGATATAGATACAGGAATGCCATGTTACACAAACATTAAGAACTTTTTAATTGATAGAGACAACGCTGGTGCAGTAGTTTTGAATTGGATGACATTCGGAGATTCTGGAATGTTAAGTGATGATGGTCGTCCTATATATGATCGGCTGGTAACCCCATTGCCATATGGATTTTCTGTTGAAAATGTATGGGGTAAGCAACCTTTCAATTGCCATGTGAAAACTATTTATAAAAAAGGATTAGATTTATTATCTGGAATTTCGATTCATACATCAATAGGTAATTTCAATACGTATGATTCTGAATTAGAGCGTGTGCCACAAACACCTATCCAACCCAAATATACATTTCAGACTTGCTATGTGCGTCATTATATTACCAAAACATTGCCGGAATATGTAAAAGGAAAAGTTGCAAGAAAGGATAACGCGTCTGGCGATAATACGACTTATCGAATGCCTGGATTCTTTTTATTCAATCCCCCAACCATCAACCGTGTTAAATTATATAAGAGTCTATGCAAAAAATATAGAATAACAGACACAATGCCTTTGAAATGGTGGGTAAAGCAATGGATAAAACATTGTTTAATTACCCCGTTTTTGAAAAGATATAAGTCTAGAACCTTTTTGTGTTTGCCTTTTTGTATGTCTGCATATTTGGTCATATTATGCCTGTAGAAGAAAGCTCAAATGTGAATAGTCAAAAAAAGATAGAAGTCTCTTTATTGCGAGTAATAACCCTATTACTTGTGGTTATTTGTCATTGCATATGTATATATGGTATATGGCCGGATAAAGATTTTGTTTTGTTTCTAAGAGAGACAGATGTAAATAGTTATGCATATAATCCTATTTGGCATCATTTAGCTAATGCCTTAGGTCGTTTGCATATGCCTATTTTTTTCTTTATTTCTGGTTATCTTTATTCATATAAGTTGGAAGTTAAGAAGGATTACATTGACACTAAATATTTTGTGTCAGGGAAGATTAAACGATTAGTTATTCCATATTTATTTTTTCGGGTCCTATCTTTATCTACTCCAGAGATGACAATAGCATGTGGCCATCTTTGGTATCTGGAAGTGTTGTTTTTTTTCCTGTTGATTACTCATTTTTTACACAATCAATTGACAAGTTTATCATGGAAGGCTAGAATTATTTTTCTATTTTTTACAGTGATGATGGACCAGATTATTTGTGCCAATTATGGTATGATGAAGTTTGTGCATTATTATACTTATTTTTTATTAGGATTTGTTTATGTCAAATTAGTAAGCGAAAATTTGATTGGTAAACTACGCAATAGAGCCCTTCCTTTATTCTTTTCGTCATTAGTTGGCATATATCTAGTATCAGTGTTACACTTGAACTTAACTTTATTAGAATTAATTTCTACGTATAGTACGTGTGTTTTTATTATTTCACTTTTTTATTTTGTTTCAACAAAAAATAATTGGTTAGAAAAAGTAAAACTCTCAAAATTAGTGGTTTCTTTAGATGGAAATTGTATGGGAATATATCTATTTCATCATATTTTGATTATTCTTTTATTGCAGATTCCGTATATATACTATAAAATGGTCGAGAATGTTGTGCTGTCTCCGATTTTGTTGTTTTTGATCGTATTAATTGTGTCTTACATTCTTTCTTTGATCTTTTCAGAGATTAAATATTTGCGAATGTTTGTTGGTAAATAGTAACAATGAAAAAGTGTTGTTTCATTATCCCTTATTTTGGGAAATTCCCCAATTATTTCCAACTTTTTTTAAATAGTTGTAGTTTTAATCGTGATTATAATTGGCTTATTTTTACGGATGATGAAACATTATATAAATATCCGGAAAATGTAAAAAGGGTATTGATTTCATATGATGAAATGAAGTCTATAATACAGTCAAGGTTTGATTTTGATATTTGCATTCCTCGACCATATAAATTATGCGATCTGAAACCTATGTATGGTTTCCTGTTTTCGGAATATTTATCAGAATTCCGATTTTGGGGACATTGCGACGTTGATACAATATTAGGAAATTTATCACATTTTATTACAGATGAAATGCTTGATAAATATGATAAGATGTTTTGCCTTGGTCATATGACCATATATAGAAATACACCAGAGAATAACCAATTATTTATGTCTCGATATAAAGGACGATTGTTATATAAAGAAGTGTTACAATCAAATCAGATTTTTGTTTTTGACGAAGAGAACCGCGATGAATATAATATAAACAGAATGTTCTTAGATTTGGGAAAAAACGTTTATTGTAAAGATCTATCTCTAAATATTAATCTATTTTATCCTTTATTTAGGCGTATTAGACACATTGTAGGTAGTACATATGAAACAGAAAAGTATAAGTCTTCTATCTGTGTATGGGACAATGGTAATGTTTTTAGGTATTATTTTGAAAAAGGAATATTAAAGGTTGAGGAGTTTATGTATATACATTTACAGGGAAGAAAAATGGAAATGCAGGACAGTAGTCAGTATTCAAATACAATTCAAATTGTTCCCAATGAATTCATTCCTCTTGAAAAAAATAGTGTAAAAGCTGAGACTTTTGGACAATATAGAAAATATGGATCAATTAAGCAACTCTTTAGGATGACTAAAGTTTATCTTTATTGTAATAGGTTAATGCATCCTAGGGAAACTGTTAAATATTTGTATTATAAGTATTTCTTTAAATAAAGAGACTCTCGCTTATGGAAAAGAGAAAAAAACTTTCCATAGTTTTGCCTTGTTATAAAGTTGGGCCGTTCCTAGACTCAATTTATAAGGAGATCAAAGCACAGACTTTTCAGGAAGAAATAGAATATATCTTTGTCGATGATGGAGGAGGGTACTCTCAGGCAAAAAAACTAGATGACTTAGCTTCCAAAGATGCCTATGTAAAAGTTGTTCATAAGAAAAATGGTGGTCTTGCTTCAGCTCGTAATGCCGGTATTGATGCTTCTAGTGGAGACTGGATTGTATTTGTAGATCCAGATGATCATCTAAAGCCTAATCATTTGCAAATACTTTTTGACGCGGTTTCAAAAGAGGAAAACAATGTAGATGTTGGAGTCGGAGGATATACTCAAATTTCGGAAGAAGATGGTAGGAAAGCTGAACTCTTTTACGATATGAGTTTGCTAGAAGGTCAATCTGTAGTGAATGCAGCAAAAGCTTATCGCAAGTGTCCAGAACTAATATTTGTATCTGCCTGGAGCAAGATATATAGAAGATCATTCCTGATTGAAAACAATCTTCAATTTGATGAACATCTTAAATTTAATGAAGATGTAATATTCAATGCTGCAGTGTGGCGAAAAGCCGGAAATGTCGCGTTTGTTAGAGATTCAGGGTATATATATATTAAATATTATAGTCGAGGCATCTGCTCAACTTATAATAGTGGGTTGAAGTCAGACAATATTCAACGCATTAAACTATTGCTGGATTTACAGAGGGATTTAGGATATACAGAAGAAGAAAACAGAAGATTTAAGACATCTCAGTTATGGATCCTTGCATATATGCTTGCCTGCAATCCTTTCAAAGCAAAAACTCCACTATCTTTTGCAGAAGGCGTGCGAAAAATTAAAGAAGAGATTTTTGAGGATAAAGAAATCATAGAGGCATGTAGACAACATGATAAGAATTCCGATAATAGAATGCTTAGATTGTTTGGTCTCTTGGTTTCATTAAATAGACCTTTTCTTATGGCCATAATATTTAAAGTAATCTTCTTGATGAAGGAAAATATGAGAGGAGTTTTCTCTAAACTAAAAATGCTCGCCCTAAGATGAGATTAGCTTGGCTTGACAACGCTAAAATGGTGGCAATGATTTGTGTAATCATTGGACATACAGGAGGTTTGTTTGCAAATGGAATTCCAGTAAGATTGATGGGAATAATTGTTGGCTTCAACATGCCATTATTTGTTCTGTTGTCTGGATTCGTTTCATTAGGAGCTATATCAAGATTAGTTGATTTTAGGGCTTTAACAGAGTATTTTGAAAAGATCTTATGGCGCATGATGATACCCGCTGTTGCTTTATCTGCCATTGATCAAGCTGCAAAGGGGATGCTCTTTGCTCGGATATTATGGATCTTGTATTTTTTTATTGCGCTATTATTTTGGATTATATTTAGGAAACCATTAATAAAAGAGAAGATGTCTAAAGTGCCAGACAAGTTGTTGCTATTTTGCAAATTCGCTTTAGGAGTGTTCTTGCTTGTCTCAAGCCTTTGGCTGAATATGTTTTGGTTCTTGTCTATGTTGATGAAACTTCAGCTGTCTGCGGCATGTATAAGATATGTTCTAAATTTTACACAGATTTCACAGAAAGCACAGATTGTTTCAATTTTTCTTTTTCTTTGGATAGGGTCGTATTTCGTCTTTGATGGATGGACTTTTGAGATGTCGATTTATTATGCTTTAGGGTTGTTGATAAAACAATTTGGTATGATTGAGAATATCTGCCAGATGAATATTTGGCTAAGTGCCATTTTATTTATTGCCGGATGCATCTTGTGTCGTCTTTTTACTATAAATTACGGTTTTTATTCCTCTTCATTTGCAGATCTTTTGCAGAAAGGAATAGCTCATATTTATGCACTTAGAGTAATAGTCGCTATGCTCCTGAGCTCAGCGATAATAAGATGGGTATTTGCGTTATCAAGGGTTTACAATTGGTTTAGTAGAGCTGGTAGCCGTTCTATGGCTTTTTATACCATACATGCACTATTACTTGCTACTGTTCTTGAAGGTTTTTATATAGAGAATCCTCATAACTATATGTGGATATTTGGATTCCTTTTTGCCTTTGCATTTACTGCGGTTACATATGGAATAATCCTTTTGTGTGAGCGATGGAAGGTAACGAGAGGGTTGGTGCTGGGCGATTGGAAATGATATTTCTTTCACAGATTTCTTAACGTGCCATAACAGTTTTGTTTTTTTCCTTGGTTATTGTTCTGCTATTTTTTTTGCTTCAAATCTATATTTAAGTATGATTTCTCGTACCATAGATTTTTTGAGGTTGCCACTTGCAATATTAGTAATATTTATTCATAATGATGCTATTACATATTTAAGTGCTAATGATGATTTGTATAGAACCATCACACATGTGATGTGGTCTTTTGCAAATGCAGCTGTACCAGCTTTCTTTTTGATAAGTGGATTGCTTTATTTCCGTACTACCAATTCTTTTGGAATAAATGAATATTTACAGAAAACAAAAAGAAGAACTAAATCATTATTTGCACCATACTTGTGCTGGAATATGGTAGTATACTTATGGTCGGTTATGATTGAAGTATATAAGTATTCGTCTGTTAATGGCTTTACTTTGTCTTCGGCTTGGTCATTTTTTATTACGGATCTGAGCTTCTATGACATTCTTATTTCATGGCATGGGACTGGCGTTCCTAGATATTTGATTCTCTGGTTTGTTCGTGACTTGATGGTTCTGTCTTTACTTACCCCTATAATATATTATATCTATAGATTTTGTAGATATTGGGTATTGCCAATCTTGCTTGGATTGTATTTGTTTACTGATTTTCATATTTCTTTTTTAGCAGGAAGGTCAATATTCTGGTTCTGTATAGGTTGCGGAATAAGTATTTTAAAGTTCGATTTAGAGCATTTCTTGTCCTCCAAACTGTTTAGGAACTTGATTCTTGCCTTATGGTTTATAATGGTAGTATGTATTGCCTTTCAATCTTCAATACCAGAAATATTCAATCGTGTATTTACAATATTGAGTGTGTGCGTATTATTTCTTATAGCAAGGTGTCTCGCTTCAAAAAATATTGAAAGCCCAAAACTGATGACAACCAGTGGAATGTTTATATACTGCACACACATATTACAGCCAGCAAATAAATGTACTTTACTTGCTGGATCTGCTTTTATTTCAGTCCATTCAATTGGATTACTACCTGTAGTAGGACCATATTTTGCGTATTTTATCACACCATTCCTGACAGCGGCAATATGTATGGCTATTTATTGGACAATTGGTAAGGTACGATACGGTTTTCTGCGTTTTTGAACAAGAACTGAGAAATTCCCCGACTTTGCGAGAGCTGACATGGTTATATATCTCCCTCACCCTGGTATTGCTTTCCATCTTATGATGTTCTGCTTTGGGCATAATGTGTGGTTGATGGTATTCGGGTCAATGGTAGTTGGGTATGTGATGTGGTGGGGGTACTCGTGGGTATTTGGACGAAAAACGAAGACGAAGACGAAATCCTTCGGTACGAAAACGATAACTTTTGAACGTTAATGGACGTTAATTGGATCGTTAATATATGGTATCGATAATTGTACCAGTATAATTGCGATAGTATGGAGGATGTCATCGGTTAAGGTCTGATTTGCAAAAATGCAATAATATGTTGTCAAATATCAATGTGACATGTAAAAATAATTAAATAATGCAATGTTTTTTACCCTTTTTGACATTTGTCTCAGAATTTAGTCGTACATTTGTACCCTAAAATATACAAATGTAATCAAAGAATAATCTATGTATTCCGACTATATCATAAAGCAAGTCTGGGATAAAGGTATTGTTGTCGATGGATACAACAAGGATCTTTATCGAAGAGATGCGTCTGGTGCTTGGATTGCCTACAATTCGTATGGCAATAGGGACAGTATCTTCGGTTGGGAGATAGATCATGTCTATCCCCAATCAATGGGGGGCGATGACAATATAATAAACCTTAGACCTCTACATTGGAAGAATAATGAAAGCAAAGGGGACGATTATCCCGTTTATATGATAAAACTAAAGGCTGTCAATGACCATAATGAGGAAGTTCACGAGTCAAGAACAGTTAATGAATCACTACAAGAAATTCTGAATAACCTATATGGCAAACGTGATTAAACGAATCGTCATAGAAAAATTGTATGATATCTATGACTATGACATTTCATTTGACCGAGGTGATTTGACACTTTTGACAGGTCCGAACGGTTATGGTAAAACTACAATCCTAAATATAGTAAAGAGTGCTTTGGGATTGAATTTTTGGTATTTCTACAATCTTCTGTTTTCGTCTATTCACATCTATTGGGGAGATGGAACTTTATTGGGAATCAATAAAACGGCAGTTCCAGCACAAAAAGAACATCAGATTTTATTAGATAATGATGTAGTTTTTGAATATTCAGACATAGAGGAGTATGAAGTAAAGATAAGTCATACAGATAAGACGGGCAAGTCGTTGGATGCGATAACCCTTAACAGCCATAAATTAAACTCGTTGGCTGAAAGATATTTCCATGGGTCAACAAAACGTGACTTCTTGATAAATCCAAGATTTATTTTCGAAAATGAAGCAAGATTGTCGTTTATGGACAAGGAGTTGCGCTCTTCCTTTGGTGAGTTGAGAATGTTTGCGCGTCAATGTAATTGCATGTATGTTCAAGCACAGCGCCTTTTTGAAGTTGTACGAGAGAATCGTCATGATGAAATAGAGCTGAAGGACAGATATACAATAACCAAACTTGCCGAGAAGGTTAAGGAAATGTATCGAGAGGAGCAAACTAAGTACGTTGAGAAAAGCCAGCAGATAGATTCTACATTTATTCAAAGACAGATAGAAAACTCTCATTCAGCATATACAAGGGAGCAATATCAAAAGAAATTAGATGAGCTGAAACTGAAGATTGCTAATTTTGAAAAGTATGGTCTCTTGGATAAGTATAATCTTGTAGAGGATTATAAAGACTCACTTGGTATTGTATTGTCCATGCATATTGATGACATGAACGAAAAGTTCAGTGTCTATGATAAATTCTATGATAAGCTAGAGCGCTTTGACAAGTTTGTAAGTGGAAAAGGATTGTCAAACAAAACAATGAAACTTGACTCTGAAAACGGAATCACGTTTATGAGTGATTCGGGCAGAGTAATTCCATTGTATAAATTGTCGAGTGGAGAACAGAATATTGTAATTCTCTACTATCGTCTTGTGTTTGAGATAAACAATGAGACATTGGTTCTGATGGATGAGCCTGAAAATTCTATTCATGTGGAGTGGCTCAAAGAGATGCTAAATGATTATCTTTATACAGTTGACAAACTCCAATGCCAGATGGTAATTGCTACACACTCTATTCCATTTATTGATGGTCATTGGAATATAGCCTACGATCTTTTCAATAAGTCTTACCAAGATTAGTAGAATATGGGAGCATTAAAACAATACGATACGCCCAAGAATCAGGTCGATGAACTGAAACTCAGCACAAAGCCTAAAGACAAGGTTGTTGTATGGGTCGAAGGTAATGATTGGAAGTTGTACCATAGATTTTTCAATTCCGATTTGGTGGATAGACAAGGGAGAAAAGTGGTTACACATGTCATTCTGTAATAGAGAGCTATGAAGAGTTCAAACGCCAAAGTCCAAACAGATTGGCTATAGTAATTAAGGATGCAGATTTCAGACGTGCTAACGGAGAAGACCTTGATCGCAACCCTGATATTTTCTATGCAGATTGTCACGATCATGAGATGATGTGTATTTTCCAGGATAAAGTTCGGGAGGTACTCCTAGAGAATTTTATGGTAGAAGGTACTGGAAATACGTTCTTCAATAATATTTTTGAGGAATTGACATTGTTGTCATATTTCAAATGGTATAACTTCAATAACATTTGTGCATACGATTTTGATCGTATGGGAAATCTCTTCGGCATGAGTCAGTCCTTCTTTAAGGACCTGGAAATAATGGAAAAAGAGATCTATTGCAGAACGTTATCTGAGCGTAAGAAGAATAATGTCAAAGAGTCTTTGGAGCGTATCGACATGAATGATTTATCTGACTTTGTAAAATCTCAGCCATCACCAGATAAATATGAAATCACGAATGGTCATGATTTTTACAATCGCATAAATTTCCATCTCCAGAAGATTAACAAGAATAACGTTCGTAGCGAAGAAGCTCTCAAAGATACCATTTATGCTGCATTCTCTTTTGTTTTCAAGAACACTCAATTGTATGCGCGCCTAAACACTTGGTGTGAAAACAATCAAACATACATTTTGAAAGCAAGTTAAAATGCCCGAAGCAGGACAACTTGCTTCGGGTTTAATATTGACTCTTACTTCTTCCCATACTGCTGGTAATTCGTCCAAAAAATGGCGGTGTAAATAGGAAATAAAAATGCTTTATCTTTGCAGCGACATAATAAAAATAAATATTAATCTGCAAAGTTATGGCAAATGACAAGGACAAGATCTACGAGAAGATCTACTTTCTCTGGAAAGGGGAAGGCGAGAAACAGACCCAGAGTATTGATTGGTACTGTGAACGCTACCATGACGCTAGTGCCTGTTAATTTAGTTGTTAGTTTTATGACACACAGTTCGGTATATACAAATTGTTATGCAGATATGAAAAACTATAGAGATCAGCTTGATGTGTGTAAAAGGCTAATTGAAAAGCGACTTAATCCACTTTTTAACCCTTTAATAGATGACGCCTCAGACTTGTATGCTGCTGCGCAAGCTTTGTCTACTTTATTGCCAAAAGAGTATTTGATGTTCAAAAACCGATTGGATTATCGAATTATACCTAATCTGAGAATCCAACAGACCTCTTTGATGTACGGAACACCCTCTTATTGTTTGTCGCCTATTGTTTTCGGGGAGTTGATATCAACAATTGAGTACCTTTCTAAAATGAGCGAAAATATATATCATGGGATTGATTGGTCTATTATTCATCCTGAGGTAGTTCGTGTGTCAAAAGAAAGATTTGATGCAAAACAATATGCTGATGCTGTCGAAGCTGCTTTCAAGATGATTAATAATTCGGTAAAAAGGATTGTAAAGAACAAAGTGCCAGAAGAGGTTGATGGCGTTCAATTAATGCTGAAGGCGTTTAATAAAGACAATCCACTGATTCCTTTGAATGATTTAGAAAGTCGTACTGATAAAGATATACAACAAGGCTATCAGTTTATGTTTGCTGGAGCTATATCGGGGATTCGCAACCCTAAAGCACATGATGTAGAGAGTATATCGATTGATGATGCTATCCGAAAACTATATTTCGCTAGTATGTTGATGTATAAGTTGGATGGAAGGAAGAAAGAGTAAGGATTCTCAGTCGGAATATAGAGCCTAGATATGATAAATATCGTATTGTATGGAATCGAAAGTGCTTATTATTGGTAATGGATTTGATCTTTCTCTCGGTTGGAAAACACGTTATTCCGATTTTTTTGAGTCTGGAATATGGAATCTTTGTACTGATTGCTCTCCATTGGCGAATTTTTTGAAGCAAAAACAAAGAACAGAAAAATGGTTCGATATAGAACAAGCTTTGTTCGAGTACGCACTCCCTATTCAAAAATGTGCGATGTCTGAAGCTGAACTTGCATTGGTAAAAGACATTAGAGATAAGGATGATAAAGACTTTAAAGAATTGGTTCAGAGTATTTATAAATATCTTGAAAAAGAACAGAAAGAGGATATTGATAGAGTATCTCCAGCAGCACGCGTATTAAAGTCTTGCATATTGAATGGTTACTTTGATAAGATATTCACATTCAACTATACGGATTTAAATGTAGTGTTGAATCAATTGTGTCTTCATGTCGATAATATTTATCATGTTCACGGATCATTGTCAAATGATGATATTATTCTAGGAATTGATGACCGTTGTGATGTGAAATCAGGATATGATTTTCTGTATAAAACATTTAACAAATATTATAATTCTACACCAATAAAATATGCATTGCAAAACGCAAATGAGGTTGTTTTTTTTGGTCATTCGTTAGGTAATACAGATTATCATTATTTTTCAGACTTTTATAAAGATCAGAGCCGATCCGACATGGTTGAAAAAAACAAGAAAAAGATTACAATATTTACATATGATGAAAAGTCTAGAATGGAAATTCTTCGACAATTGAGAGGAATGAATGATAAAAGCCTTAGGTATTTATATTCAAATAATGATTTCCAGATAATTTGCACAGATGGGACTAATTCAAAAGACGAAGAGAGACTAAATGCATTTTGTGAGCATTTGAAGGAATGTAGTTTGGAAGCGCACAATAGACAATTGTCAAAAGTATTGGGATATTTATAGTGATGATTTGTTGTTGGTTTTGCGAGAACTGATATGGGTATATATCTCACACATCCGGGGATTGCTTTCCATCTTGTGATGTTCTTATTCGGTCATAATGCGTGGCTGATGGCATTTGGGTCAATGGTCGTTGGGTATGGAATGTGGTGGGTATATAATTATGTGCTCACGCAGAACTCTCGGATTTCTAAACGATAACGATGACGATAACGATAACAGGGGCGGCAGCGATGCCGCCTTTTTTTGTTTTGAACCTCAATTCCCGTCAATTAACCTTTAATCTTCCCGTCAATTATCTGATGATAAGCAAAAATTAGGAAGAAATTAGGAATGAATTATTACAGAATAAAGACATAGAATGCCGTTTACTATAAAAATTATTCAATTTGTATAATACATTTTGTATAATGTTTGTAAAATGCTTATCTTTGCACCATAAAAACACATAGTTATGGTAGAAGAAAGAATAAGAAATCCGTTTGTAATTGTTGGCAATATACCACAAGAGTACTTTTGCGATCGTCGTGCAGAATCAGCAAGGATAGTAAGGACATTGACCAATCAGAGCAATCTGCTTTTGATGTCGGCTCGCCGTATGGGAAAGTCTGGATTGATTAAGTATTGTTTCAATTTACCGGAGATTCGAGATAATTATTATACCTTCTATATCGATATTCTCCATACTTCAAGTTTTAGGGAGTTTGTTGCAACTTTTGGACAGCAGGTGTTCGATGCCCTCAAGGGGCGTGGTGAAAAGACATTGCAGACATTGGCAATGGCTCTGAGATCTTTGGCAGGTTCGTTCGGCTATGACCCGATGACAGGAAATCCTACATTTCAGTTGGAAATAGGAAAGATCCAGCGACCAGAATATACTCTTCAGGAAATATTCGACTGGTTGGAACATGCAGACAAACCTTGCATTGTGGCTTTCGATGAGTTTCAGCAAGTTGCCTATTATCCAGAAAAAAATATAGAGGCATTGTTAAGGGGGTATATCCAGCATCTGGGTAATGTGAATTTTATATATGCAGGCAGTGAGCGTCATTTACTTTCGGAAATGTTTCTTAGTTCGGCACGCCCATTCTATAATAGTACTTCACAGCTACAGCTTGATCCTATTGCAGAGGAAGAATATGTGCCGTTTGTATGCCAATGGTTTAGTGCTTATGGCAAGACTATAAAAGAAGAAACAGTGAAATGGGCTTATGACTATCTGTATGCCAATACCTTTTGTATGCAGAAACTGTTTCATGAGGCATTCATAAATACCGCAGTTGGCGAAGTTTGTGATCTTTCGTTACTACGTCAGACGTTGGAAGATATTCTGACAGAGGAAGGTGCGGGCTACAGCAAATTGTTGTCGCGAATTCCTGAACGTCAGAAAGAATTGCTTTATGCTATTGCAAAGGAATATAGGGCAAAGCGTATCTTGGGAGCTAGGTTTATCAAGGATAATTCTTTAGCTTCTGCAAGTGCAGTTCAGGCTGCTGTCCGGAAACTCCTTGAAGATGGTTTTGTCACTATGGAACAAGGGGAATACTATGTCCAGGATGTTTTCTTTAAGCTATTTTTGATTAGGATAATAGGAGGAAAACATGTGCTTGATAACGAATAAAAACGTCAATTCTCGTCAATTGTTCGTCCTTTTCTAGCTTTACATGAACATGACTAAAAGGAATAACATCGCTTGCGATAATCTTTTTGTTAATTTTTAATAATTTTCCTAATAAGGTCGCCTATTTTAGGTATTTCTAAAAATAATACGTATCTTTGCGCAATAAACCTATTACGAAAATTTTCGTAACGAAATTCTTCGTAATGTAAAAATGATTGATAATGAATCCATTTAAGTTTGGAAAGATAGTTGAGGATGATTTCTTTACAGATAGAGTAGAGGAACTTGAGAAGGTGAAACAATTCCTGGATAGTGAGAATAATCTTATCTTGATTTCTCCTCGTCGCTTTGGGAAGAGCAGTCTTGTGAAGAAGGCATTGGTACAGTTGCAAAGACCTTCGATTGTAATTGATTTGATGAAGGTACTAAGCCCCGTTGATCTTGCAGCTCAGATTCTGAAGGGAATTTTCAAGATAAAACCAATGGAGAAGTTGAAACATCAGTTGTCACATTTCAGAGTGCTTCCTACTGTATCAGTAAATCCTGTGACAGATGCAATTGATGTGTCTTTTTTGCCATCGACTCAGGCTGCAGTAATTCTTGAGGATGCATTGTCTTTAGTGGAGAAGATATCTGGTCCAGAAAATAGAATAATTGTTGTTCTTGACGAGTTCCAGGAAGTGGAAAATATCGCGAAAGGATTAAGTCGTCAACTTCGTGCGGTTATGCAGTCGCAGAAGAATATTAATTATGTATTCATGGGTAGTCAGGAATCAATGATGACTGAGATTTTTGAACGAAAGAAATCTCCTTTCTACCATTTCGGGGAATTGATGCATTTGCATAAGATCCCTTATGACGACTTCTATCTTTATATAACTCAGAGAATGCCAGAAAAGAATGGTTGCTCTGCAGAGGATTGTATGGTATTTATGGATGAAACCGCAAAGAGTATATTGATGTTCACAAAGTGCCATCCATATTATACCCAACAGTTATCGTCTGCCGTATATAATTTGGTGCAATATAATAACATATATGACAATGTGGTGGAGACTGCAATTTCTCAGCAAGTGGAAGAGCATGATCTGGATTATGAACGTCTTTGGATGAATCTTAATCTTACGGATCGTAAAATTCTGGCGGCATTGTCGCATCAAGGCGGTGGAATTAATGATGCAAACTTGCGTGTGAGTACCACATATAGCGCTCTTCAAAGATTAGTGAAAAAAGGATATGTTATAAAAACGGAGACTTTTGAAGTAGAAGATCCTTTCTTTTGTAGATGGATTTCTCAGAGATAAAACTTGATAACGATAACAGGGGCGGCAGCAATGCCGCCTTTGTTGTTTTTTGAACGTCAATATTCATCAATTAACCGATAATCTTTCCATCAATTTTCTAATGATCAACACGAATTAGGAAGGAATTAGGAATGAACTATTACAAGAATAAGGACTAAGAATCAATATTTGTCTGATGAAAGTTGCAACCCTCCGTATGAAAGGAAATGAAAATGCAAAAATGTGATGAAATCTTTATATTTGTACCGAAAAATGTGATAAAATGCTAAAGAGAAAGATTGATAACATACTGCTCGACTGGAAAAATAGGGCAGATCACAAGCCTCTTATTGTGAAGGGCGCACGTCAGATCGGTAAGACTGAATCAATACGTAAGTTCGGTCGAGAGAACTATTCGAATGTTGTTGAAATTAACTTTGTGCTGCAGAAGAAATATCAGTCAATATTTGTTGATGGCTATGACGTTGACTCTATAATCAAAAATATTTCTTTGCTTGATCCTTCAATTGTTTTTGAACCAGGAAACACTCTTTTCTTTTTCGATGAATTGCAGGCATGTCCAGATTGTGCCACAAGTCTGAAGTCTTTTAAGCTGGATGGACGATACGATGTTGTATGTTCAGGTTCGCTCATGGGAATATATTACCAGAAGATTGAGTCGAACAGTGTCGGTTACAAAGAGGACTATGAGATGCATTCTCTAGACTTTGAAGAATTTCTTTGGGCAAAAGGATATGATCAAAATCGTATTGATGACTTGTACCGTCACATGCTGGAGCTGCGACCATTCTCTGTGCTTGAGATGCAGGTTTTGCACTCCATCTTTAGTGATTACATGATTATTGGAGGTATGCCAGAAGTGGTCAATGCATACGCTGTACAGGGTAACTTCAGCGGCTCACTTGAACGACAGCGACAGTTATTGCTTGACTATGAAGAAGACATTACCAAATATGCCGAAGGTTTTGATCAGGCTAGGATTCTCAGTGTGTATCGTCATATTTCGACGTTTCTGGCTAAAGAAAACAAGAAATTTCAGGTAACCAAGATTGCAGCCGGTGCTCGTACACGTGAGTATATTGGAGCAGTGGAATGGTTGGCTAATGCCGGAATCATAAATGTGTGCTACTGTTTGGATAGTCCCGAGCTGCCACTTAAGGGTAACTATAATCCTAAGAACTATAAGGTTTATTTCAGCGACACAGGTCTGCTTGTTGCGTCTCTTGACGAGGAAGTTCAGGAAGATTTACGTGTCAATCGCCATTTCAACACTTATAAAGGAGCTCTTTTTGAAAATATTGTAGGTGATATGCTGATTAAGGCAGGATACGAGCAGCTTTATTTTTACAAGGATGAAAAATCTTCGATTGAAATGGATTTTTTTGTTCGCAATGCCGACTCATTGATTCCAGTGGAGGTTAAGTCAAATGACAATGCCACGGCATCACTCAATAAACTCACAAATGCCGAAAGCCGTAAGTATCCGGATATTCAATTTGGCATTAAGCTTTGTCATAAAAATATAGGATTTAATGGAAAGTTTTACACATTCCCCTATTTCCTCACATTCCTTCTGCCACGATTCTTAAAGGAAAACAGGTAGAGTATTTGAACGATGACGACGATCTGTTCGGCATCGAGGAGATCGGAAAACTCATCGACGATCTCGTCAGGGAGATTTAGGCGTCCCGCACCGTGTTCGTTGATGATAGCGCGGAAAGTGTTGAATAATGCGGCGAGATACGCATTGGCGATTCTGGAAAAGCTGAAGCATTTTACCTGCTTGAATTCCATAACTCAGGATTTTAATTGTTGTTATTGACGGTTGACGATCGGTTCTCCGGAACTCCCGACGTCTCTTTGACGGTCGTCAATCAGTCCTCCGGACTTCCCGTGAAGCGATTGACGATTGTCGATGCAAGGTGGGACTTTCCTTTTGTTTCATTGTTTCATGTTTCATAGAATCCCTACACCCACACACGTGTGCGTATAAAGTAGAAATGATTTGAAATAAACCTTTATACGTGTGTGCGTGTGTGTGGGTGAGAAATAGTGAAACAATGAAACTTGAAACAACCCGTTTTCTCATAAAAAATCTCTGTTTTCAGCGTGTTATGAGTGCGAAACATAAAAAAACGTTCCAAAATTGCTTAAATATTAAAATATTTACTACATTTGCCACGTATTGTATGCGTGTGCGAACTGTGTCGTGACAGTCCGTAGCGAAGCTGTGAACTATTAGTTGTCATAATCGATAATCAATGTTTCCACAAGACTTTGACGAATACATCCGCCAGGGCGAGCCGGATAAGAAGCAGCGAGCCGAAAACTGGCAGATTGCAATTGGTCTACAGGCAGTAGATCAGTTGAAGCCTTCTGCATATCTTATTCAGACGGCACAACGTCATGTCGAGGGAGAGATTACGATAGATGAGGCGCAGCAGCTGATCGATGAATACTATCAGTCAAAAGAAGGAAGGATTGAGTCGGAGAATAATGAAGGCGCAGAGGAATGTGATAAAGTCTCCGGGGAGATCTCCAAGATTTTGGAAGATAAGGCATTCGTATTTTCTGTAGCGTCATATTCTAATATTCATCGCAGATTATTCTCAAAAGTGCTTAAGCATGCTGGAGAATTCCGTACATACAATATCACGAAGCGAGAGTGGGTATTAGATGGTGATACTGTTACGTATGCACCATACGAAATGCTCCGAGAGACCTTGAACTTTGACTTTTCTGCTGAGAAAGCTTTTGACTATTCTTCTCTTTCAAAGGAGGAACAAGTCCTTCACCTCGCAAAGTTCATCTCTGGTATTTGGCAAATCCATGCCTTTGCAGAGGGCAATACAAGAACGACTGCAATTTTCTTAATCCAGTACTTAAAAAGTCAAGGATTCGCAGTAGATAATACTCCATTCAAGGAGAATTCCTGGTATTTCCGTAACGCATTAGTCAGAGCAAACTATACAAATCGCGAAAAGAATATTTCCTCGACAACAGAGTACCTTGAAAGATTCTTCCGTAACATTTTATTTGGAGCAACCTATGATCTGAAGAACAGATATCTTCACATAAATGCACAAAAAGATCAGGATCCAAATTGGAATATTCAGTTCATTTATCCTGATGCCCCTCAAAATGTCCCTCAAAATGTCCCTCAAAATAAGCGTCAGCAAAAACTTATTGATTTGATAAAAAATAATAATACAATTTCGAGGGAACAATTGAGCGAACACTTAAACGTGACCATTAAAACTATACAAAGAGATCTAAGGACTTGTGGAATTGAGTGGACTGGACCTTCAAAAACAGGACACTGGGAATTCAAATAAAATCTGTGAGATAAAAATCATTGTTATTGTTAAATATATGAACGTAGCATTTCTCTTAAAACAGTATTTTCAAGATAAGAAAGATGTTTCAATAGACGTCTTTGACGCTCATACTTTGAATGATGTATACCAGCAGGTATTGCGTACACTTACATCACATTTCGAAATAGAGGTAAGTGTCCTGCAGGCATTGAGTTATTGTTTCTATGAGATTTTAGACAATGTTCACATTCATTCTGGAAAACCATTAGGAACGGCAATGACTCACTTCGATTCAAAGGAAGAAGTCTTGAGAATACTTGTCGCAGACGATGGCATGGGCATTCGTCAGTCACTTGCAGAAAACGAAAAGTACCAGAATATTACAGAAGCAGAAGCAGTAAAAATGTGTCTGGAGGATTCTGTAACAGATGGAAAGGGTATGGGCTTTGGACTATACGCCACATCACGACTGATTAAGAATATTGGTCTGCAATTTATTCTCCACTCAGGCAATCATAAATTAATATATAAAGACGGAAATACAGAAATCGTTGAGAATGGTCTCTGGCAAGGAACAATTGTCTATATGGAGATAAGAACTTCAAAAGAGATCGATCCAAACGATATGGTAGATCATAAAACAAATGCAGAGGATCAGTATAACGAATCTTTTGTAGAAACAGACGTATTGGAATCTCTTTGGACTACCCAAACAGATTATGGCAAAATTTTTGCTTTTTCTCACTTTGGAACAGATTTTGGTACTAGAGAAATGGGGGCAAGGATAAGGCAGCAATTAATAACGAATCTTAATGAAGATGTTCCTATTACTCTGGATTTTACAGGAGTTAATGTCGTTTCCAATTCTTTTGCAGACGAGTGTATCGCAAAGCTTCTTTTGGAATACTCCTTATCAGATCTAAAGAAAAAAATTATTTTCAAAGGTCTGAATCCATTAGCAGAAAGAAGTATTCTTGTGGCATTACAGAGACGATATATTGTTCTTAATGATATTAAACATTAATGGACTAAAATCTGTGTAATCTGTGAGTTCTGTGAGAGCATAAAAATTCAAATTCTTGCCGATAACGGCAAATAATGGGGTATTTTAGTAGAAAAAAATCATTTTTTCTTGCCGATGGAATATATTTCAGTAAAAGAATATGCAGCACAACAGAACCTTTCGGAGCGTACTGTGCGTAATTATTGTACAAATGGGCGCATAGAAGGTGCTATTCTTGTTGGCAAGACTTGGAGTATTCCTGCTGGTTCGGTTATTCAGGACAAGAAGCAGCGTAAGATAACGTTCCCATTGCTTCAAACATTGCGTGAGCAAAAAGAAATGCGGCTGAAAGGCGGAATATACCACAAAACGCAGATTGATCTGACCTATAATTCAAATCATATAGAAGGATCACGTCTTACACATGACCAAACACGTTACATATACGAAACAAATACAATCGGAATCACTGACGACGCCGTTAGTGTTGACGATATTGTCGAGACGGTAAATCACTTCCGTTGCATAGATTTTATTATCGAGCAGGCAGAGTTAAAGCTCACAGAGACTTTTATAAAGCAACTGCACGAAAAGCTAAAATCGAGCACTTCAGACAGCAGAAAGTCTTGGTTCCGTGTTGGCGATTATAAACTCTTGCCGAACGAAGTTGGTGGAAATGTTACATGTGATCCGAAAGACGTACATAGACAGATGAAGCAACTATTGCAGGAATACAATAGCAAGAAACAACATTCACTGGATGATATCTTGGATTTTCATTGTCGTTTTGAGTCCATACATCCATTCCAAGACGGAAATGGCAGAGTTGGACGCCTCATTATGTTCAAGGAATGTCTGATGAATGGAATAGTGCCATTTATTATCACAGAAGAACTTAAAGGATTCTATTATCGAGGACTGCAAGAGTGGACCTCTGTTCGAGGATATCTCCGTGACACTTGTCTGACGGCACAAGACAATTATAAAGATGTTCTTGATTATTTCAAAATCAAGTTTTGATTTATAAATCTGTGTTTTCTGTGAGATCTGTGAGAGATAAATCTATGATATCCGTAATAATTCCTATCTACAACGTAGAGGCATACATCGAAGATTGCCTCAAGAGCGTTGCCTCTCAGACATGCCTTAAGCAAGGCGTGAAGGTAGAGTGCATCCTTGTCGATGATTGCGGAACGGATAATTCTATCTCCATCGCAGAAGCGATTATTGATAGAATTAACGAAAACAAAGAAAAAAACGAAAACCTTACTTTCAAACTCCTCCACCACGATCATAACCGAGGATTGAGTGCGGCTCGAAACACAGGAATGGAAGTCGCACAAGGTGAATATGTGTATTTCGTGGATAGTGATGATATCCTTTCTTTGGACTGTATAGAAAATCTTATCTCTATTGCAGGGATTCATCCAGATGCGGAGATGATAGTAGGAAAGTATGATGAGTTCTCTGAGGCCGAAGATTTCCACCCGGCAAGATGGAAACAGTGTGGAGGTGTGTATGCTGATGATGTGATTGGTGCATACATGAATGGTAAGATTCCAACTACTGCATGGAATAAGCTCGTACGAAAAGAATTCTTGATAAAGAATAATCTGATGTTCGAGGAAGGGCTTGTTCATGAAGATGCTCTTTGGAGCTTCATGGTGTTCTGCCTAGCAAAAAAGGTTGTGGTATCGGATCAAGTGACTTATCATTATTTGCAGAGACCTGGGTCTTTGGATAAGCAGAAAAATATGAATCTGCATGCTACTCATTATAACCGAGTGTACTGCTTGCAATCTAAGTTTGTTTTTGAAAATCATCTACAAGATGATAAGCGGTTGTTACATTTTATTGAAAAAAGTCGTTATCAGTTGCTGACAGATGCTTCGCTAAGAGATAGCAAGTTCGGATATGAACTTTATAAAAATACTCGCAAGTATCCATATTGGAATCAATGGCATAGAAAGTTGCCTGGTTACCTTGGATATTTGATGTATATAAGAGTGAGATGTTGGTGGCTTATGCTTAAGAGATAATATATATCTTAAGATCATTTTTCATGAGTAATTCTATTTTCGTCATCACCGTCTGCCGCAATGCTGAATCCTTGATTGAAGATACAATCAAGTCTGTGTTGTCGCAGACATATCAAAATGTCAAATATTTGATTATCGATGGAGCATCTACCGATGGTACTGTTGATATTATAAAGAAATACGCAGATAGATTGACATATTGGGTGTCGGAACCAGATAAGGGTATATATGATGCGATGAATAAAGGACTGGCAAAAGCAAGAGAGTTCGGTAATGGATGGGTGAATTTCATGAATGCTGGAGACTTGTTCGCGGATGATGAGGTTCTACAAAGAATATTTGGATCTGAAAATATTGCAAATAATATTAAAGTAATCGGAGGTAATACGGTAAATGTATTCTCGGACGGACGGGAAGAGACTCATTTTGCAGAGTTGTCGTCTGTTATTCCTCAGAGACTGCCTTTCAGTCATCAAGCATGTATTGCACGATTAACTCCGGATTGGCATTTCAATACAATCTATAAGTATTCTGCAGATTACGATTTCCTATACAAAACTTATTGGAAATTCGGTCCAGAATCGATAATGACGATAAACACTCCTATCGCGAAATATAGACAGGAAGATAGCCTTTCGATGGTTAATGCAAAGAAGGTAAAGGGCGAATATTTGAAGATTCAGTCTTCTCATCGAGACCTTCGTTGGTGGAAGGAATATCTTAAATGGAGATTGTTATGAAAGTAAGTGTCTTCATTCCAACATATAATGCCGCTTCGTGTATCGAGAAGACTTTGCGAAGTGTCTTGGAACAGACTTATTCTAATCTTGAAGTCTGGATTGTGGATGACTGTTCTACTGATAATACTCGAGAGATTCTCCAAGCACAGGCAGAACAGGATTCTCGAGTGAAACTCTTGTTCAAAGATAAGAATGAAGGTTTTGTACCATATTCTTGGAATCGGGTATTCCCGGTATTGAATGGAGAATTCACGTTCTATATGTCTCATGACGATCAGATATCTCCTGATTGTATTGAACGATTAGTTAGAACACAACAAAAAACGGGTTCAGATACTGTTATTCCAGACTGTGTTTTCACTTATGAAGATGGTACCCAAAAGTCTTCGTTTTCGTCTTATTCGCCATTCGGCTCATGTTCGAGCAAAGCGTTATCGTTATCGTCTAAAGAGGCTTTTGCTAAAATGTTGAATTATGACATTCCAGGCTTTGCACTTTGGCGTACATCTATGATTCGTGAAATCGGTATGCCGACAGAAGCATTCAACAGTGACGAAGGTATGCAGCGTATCTGGGCTTTGAAAAGTAATAAGGTTGCAATCGACGGCTCTGCCAAATTCTATTATCTGCTCACGGAGGGAAGTATCACAAGAGGGTTGAAACCATATCATTTGACTGGATTGAAGACGCAGAAACGACTTTTGAAAACTGCTATTGGTTCAGGTATTTGGTTAAAATATCCAAAAGAGGTCTTGCGTTTTGTGTGGCAGTATCTTAAAAGCTACAGGTATTTGCATAAGAATCTATGAAGACATGTTACGCAGCTCTTTGCTGCTACTTCGGACAATGGCCTGAGTATTTTCAGCCGTGGCTCAACTCTTGTCGATATAACAGAGGCATAACTTTCTATATAGTGAGTGATATACCTGTTGATACATATCTCGTGCCAGATAATGTCCATGTTATTCCTTTGTCATTTATTGAGGTAAGGCAACGTGTTCAGACAGCTTTCCCGGAATTGAATATCTCCCTTGAACGTCCATACAAGTTATGTGACTACAAACCTGCATACGGTCGTATCTTTGCTGATCTTTTTGAAGGTCATGATTATTGGGGATACTATGATATAGACACAGTCTGGGGTGATATAGAGAAGTTTATTCCAGATAATGCGGACAAGCACCTGATAAAGATATTTCCTTGCGGCCATCTTTCTTTTATTAAAAACATATCTCCATATAGTAGTATATTCGAGATGGTGGATGATGTTGAAGGAACACCTTGCCGTAATAATATGGCTGGCAAAAAGGTCGTAGGATGGAAGGAATGCTACGAGTCACCGGAAAGCTATTATTATGATGAGGAGGGAGGTCTGGAACCATTGATATCTGCTCATCCTGAATTGTCAGCTCTATGTTATCAAAATGTTGATTTTGACAATATACTCCCACCTTGGCGATTTGACCATTTCTATTCCATAAATTTCCCTGAGAAAAGTCATTGCCTTGTTTATAGTTTTGAGGATGGACATCTCTATCGGTATTATCTAAATGGGTTGTCTGTTGTTAAGGAGGAGATAAGTTATTTGCATATCTCAAAACGCCGTATGAAAGTCTGTTCTTCTGATCCTGCGAGGTTTTCTATATATCCTAATAGAATTGTATCATGGCGCAAGTGGAATGTATTCGGCTTGTTGCTGCATGGTCGTACGCGTAGATTGCGTAATATTTTGAATAGAATTAAGGCAAGGATATGAAATTGTCGGTGATCATTCCTGTATATAATGCTGAGGCGTACCTGGAAAAGTGCGTTGAGAGTGTTATGGCATTTCCTTGTGATAAGGAAGTGATACTGGTAGATGATGGAAGCCGTGATCGCAGTGGAGATATATGCGAGCGATTAGCGATTAGCGATGAAGGATTAGGGATAAAGGTTATTCATCAGGAGAATAAGGGCGTGAGTGCCGCACGAAATGCTGGACTTGATATTGCTACAGGTGATTATGTCTGGTTTGTAGATGCAGATGACATTGTCTTGTCGGAACAATTACAAGTTAATAGTGAAAAGCTAGAAATTAATCCTCAGTTAATCGTTTTTGGTTTTGTATGGGAAGAGAATGGTGGCGCAAAATCATTCGGCGCTTCAGAAGATGAGATCCCATATAATCTTTGGCGATGCTGGTTTAATCGTAATGCGATAGAGAAGACAAAGCTGAGATTTACGGCAGGAAGAAAATATGCAGAGGATCAGGAATTCATTTTGAAGTTTGTTGTTGGATGTGACAAGTGTAATGTTGAGGCAATCAATAAGCCTTTATATTATTATACTTTGAGACCCGGATCTGCGATGACAAAGAAAGGCGTTAAGCTTAAGCAGATAAAGGATGTCGCTGCAGTGCTGCTACAATTTTTAGGACTGGCGTTGATCAAGGGAAAACTGAATGAAAGATGGGTTTGGATGGAGATTAAGCGGATGTCAAAGAGTCTGTATGTAACAATAATAAGATGAATGCGAGAATAAATATTGGCAAGGTGACGCTTGCTATAAAGATAAAAAGAGCGGTATGGAATGTGATATGTTTCATATTATTCCGCCCGTTTGGAACAAAACTATTCAGGGTGTGGAGACTTTGTCTTCTTAAATGCTTCGGAGCGAAGATTGACTGGAATGCTGAAGTATATTCTTCGGCTAAGGTCTGGGCTCCATGGAACCTTGCGCTTAGCAATGGCGCTTGCATTGGCCCAAATACCATTATATATAATCAAGCTATGGTGACTCTTGAAGAGAATGTGTGTCTGTCGCAATATGCATATCTATGTACAGCAGGTCATGTGACTACAGAACTGAATAATGCGGAGAGCGGGCTTGTGATTGCGCCGATCTCGATTCACAAGAATGCGTGGGTTGGAACTCGAGCTTATATCAATATGGGCGTAGAGATAGGTGAAGGGTCTATTGTGGGTGCATGTGCATGTGTATTTAAAGATGTTGAGGCTGGCATGAAAGTCGGCGGTAATCCTGCGAAAGTGTTATGATTCCTATACTTCTCACAGCAACAGTTAATCCGCAAGGGATGAAGGGCGCAAATTTCGATGTGTCAGAACGCATTGAAATGTATAAGGATGCACTGAAGTTCTATGCGGAGAAGGGCTTGAAAGTGGTGTTCGCAGAGAACTCCGGTTTTATTAACCTTTCACAGCTTCACTCGGACATGAGCCGAATGGCGAATAGGGACTCACAGAGTATTAAAGACTGCTTTGATTATAAGAATGTGGAGTTTGTGGATGTGAGTGGTCCGGAATATGATCAGTCGAGAGGTAAGGGATATAATGAGACGATTCTTCTGCATAAGGCTGTGAACGCTTCAAAGTTTGTGCAGGAGGCTGGATGCTTTTTCAAGATAACTGGACGACTGAAGGTGTTGAATATTGAGAAACTTCTGGAAGAGATATCAAAGTTATCGTTATCGTCATCGTTATCGTTTGCCGCAGACTGTAAGGATCATAAGGTATATGAATGGTTGCACATGCCGATTAACGGTCATGTTGGTGAGTGCCGTTATTGGTTCGCTTCGGTTGAATTCTTTGAGACTATGATGTGGCCAAGATATGATGAACTTAATGACTATCCACCGAATATCTGTCTTGCTGAGGATCTGATGCTGGATGTGTGTCGTAATACTCGTGGTTTACCTGGATGCCGTGATCGATTCCGAACTCAGGCTAGAATTTCAGGCAAGGGAGGACATAATCTCGGAAAGGGATGGAGCTTCTTCTATTCTACCGATAATGATTCGTTGGCACTTAAGATTAAGTGTGGATTGAGGCAGGTGCTGAGGTGGGTAATGCCTTGGTGGAAGGTTTAATTACGATTACGATAACTATAACGAAGACTAATGACGCAGAATATTGCAGCAATAATACTGACATATAATGAGGCAAAACATATTGAAAGATGCATTGCATCAATCAAGGACGTTTGTCGTGAAATATTTGTGATTGATTCTGGTAGTACCGATGATACACAAGAATTGGCGATGAAGGCTGGTGCTACTCAGGTACTATATCATAAGTGGAAGAATTACGCTACTCAGTTCAACTGGGGATTGGAGAATGCTCCGATTACAGCAGAATGGGTGTGGAGAATTGATGCGGATGAATACTTGACCACTTCACTGGCTGGTGCCATTGAGGAGTTAGTTAAAAGTGATAAATTAAAAATTAAAAATTTAGAGGATACTGTTAATGGCATATATGTCAGAAAGAGGATAGATTATCTTGGGAGACCGCTGTTACATGGAGGATGGTATCCACAGTATCATCTGAAGGTTTTCCGTAGAGGACATGGTGCATGTGAGAATCGTTGGATGGATGAGCATATTACGCTGACAGATGGGACTACTACTACAATAAATATTAAGGGCGCAGATCAGGTTGATGCAAATCTTAATGACCTTACTTGGTGGACGGAAAAACATAACAGCTACGCTACTCGTGAGATGGTAGATATGCTGATGATTGAGTATGGCATGGATGATGAGGCTAATGAGATTACTCCTCGATTCTTCGGAACTGGTCCTGAGCGTAAGCGATGGTTGAAACTGAAATATGTAAAATCTCCGTTGTTTCTACGGCCGTTCCTGAATTTCATCCTAAGATATATATTCAAAGCGGGATTCTTGGATGGAAAGCAGGGATTGATGTGGCATTTCCTTCAAGGTTTTTGGTACCGCTTCCTTGTGGATGCGAAGATTTGGGAAATAAAACGTCAATTTAATTATGATCCCGAGAGAATAAAGGAATGGATACGGAGTGAGTATTCGATTTAACTAAAACTAAAACGAAGACGAAAACTGTGATTAGTAGTAAGAAAATATATTTGGTGAATCTACTGATGGTGGTTCTGCCTAATAGCGGATGCCAGAAATTTAAAGCTAAACTCTATAAATGGGCTGGCGTAAAGGTCGGTACGGGTGTGGAGCTCTTCCAGGGAATCAAAGTCCAGGGCATTGGCGAACTTGAAATTCAAGATCGAGCTTTCATTGGACATGAAGTTATGTTTATGCTCAATGAGGGATCAAAAATAATTGTTGAGGAATCTTCTGTTATAAGTTCTCGCTCTATGCTGATTACGGGTTTCCATCCGATTACTCCAGATGGGGAGAGAATAATAGGAAGAGAAGGAACTTGTAGCACTGTCAGAGTCTGTAAGGGCGCTGCTGTGCTTGCTGGATGTACAATTCTGCCAGGTGTTACAATAGGAGAAAAATCTCTTATCGCTGCTGGTGCTACTGTTGCAAAAGATGTCGAGGCATATACTCTTGTGGGAGGATGCCCTGCTAAGGAGATTCGAAAGTTTCGAATCAATGAAAACTAAAACGAAGACGAAAAAATGACAAAACCTAAGATAGTGTTTTTGATGTCTGCATTGCTGCTTATCGGTTTTATGCAGATCATAATAGGAATGCCTGTGCCATTGCACTATGTGTTCATTATTCTTTCAATGTTGTTGGTATTTATTGCAAGAGGTCTTGAAATGAAGATTAATTATGCATGTGTTGTCTTCCTTTCAGTTGCTGCTATAAGTATTATGAGCAATGAGATTTCTCCAATCTTCAAACCTTGGCAAAGATACGGATTGTTTGCAATGATGATGTTAGGTTGTTCTCCTTTGTTGAGAGGACCTGAGATTGATAAGGTTAAGCGTCATCTTTATATGGGAGGACTTTGGGCTTTAGGGGTTATTGCCGTACTTAGTTTTCTGGGTTATTTCTTAGGATTCGGACGAAGACTTGGAGGTATTGTAAATAGTTATATGGGTGTTGCTGGTCACCCAAACTTCTTAGGTTTCTATACAATGGTTGCAATGGTATGGGTAGCTTCTCTGTTTTTCCGTTGCACATCTATGAAAGAAAGATATATTGTTGTGGGTGGTTGGATTGCATGTGTTATTACATTGTTGCTTTGCTCCAGCCGATCGGCTCTTGCCTGTGGCCTTGTTGGAACAATGTTGGCAGTATATCTCCGCTACCAGAAGAATGCGACAGCAATGATGAACTCCATTTTGATTGGTGTTGCTGTTGTTATTCTTTCGTTGCCATATCTTCTTCCATACGCAGAGGTGATGATGAAAAAGAATATGGATTTCGATAATATGGATAGTGTGGTAGCAGATACTCGCGGAGCAATCTGGGATTTGAGAAAGGCTGAGCTTGCGGAAAGCCCAATTATCGGAATCGGTGCATATTCTACCGATTTGAGTCTTCCTAATGCAACGGTCTTCTGTGACACTAACACGGGTACTATTGAGTTGGGTTCCAGCTACCTTGGACTTCTTTCACAGTGCGGTTGGCTCGGTTTTATCAGCTTCTTGCTGATCGTTATTCCAATAATCAGAAAGTGTATTCGTTATGCATTTAATGAACGCACACCATACGCCCACTTGTGGCTGCCGATTCTTTTTGTTTGTGCCGCAAATATGCTATTTGAGGGTTACCTTATGACAGCAGGAGCTGTACAGTGTATAATTGTATGGATGGCTATTGGCGCAGCAGATCAGTGCGACAAAATAGCCGATTATCCTGTTGCGTGGGAGAGTGACGAAGAAGAACCTATTACACCAGAGGAATATGTAAGGTGGAGAGATGCAAATACCGAAGATAGATAATTATTTGTTATAAAGATATATGAAACTTAGTATTATTATTCCAATCTACAATGTCAGTAAATGGCTTGGTAGATGTTTGGCATCGGTAAGAAATCAGGGATTGAATCTTGAGGATTATGAGATTGTTGCCGTAAATGATGGCTCTACCGATGATTCTATGGCTGTACTCGAGTCTTTCAGAAAGAAAGAGAGCGAGAATGGTATTGAGGGTAACTGGACGATAGTTAGTCAGAAAAACAAAGGCCTGAGTGCAGCTCGTAATGCTGGTCTTAAGGTTGCAAAAGGCACTTATATATGGTGGGTGGACAGTGATGACTATCTGGAACCTTGTTGCGCGACGAAATTGCTGGAACGTGCTGATAAGGATCGTCTGGATGTGCTTTGTTTCGGTTTGCAGCTTGTCACAGAAGAAGATGCCAAGGAAGAATCCAGCCGACCAGACATCGAACCTTATGAAATCCCAGATAGCACAAAAGGTGCTGTGGTGAAAGGTGAACGATTCTTATTGGAATGCGGTATGCCCCCTGCTGCTTGGGCGGCAATATATCGTCGTAGCTTTGTGGAGGCTCGTGCATTGAAGTTTATGGAAGGTGTTTTGCACGAAGATCAGGAATTTACTCCTCGTGCATATTTCCTTGCAAAACGTATCGCTTTCGAGAATATGGTAGTGTATAACTATGTGCAGCGTAACGGTTCGATCATGAAGAGTGAAAACCCAAAGAAGACTACCGATCTTATTAAGATTTGTACGAGTCTTTGGAACTTTGCTCAGGAGAATACTCAGATCGAGAGCTTGATCAGATACTGTTTCGTGAACCGTATTTCTTTCTTGTTCTCTCAGTCGCTTTCAAACCTTTGTCGTTGTGGTATCAAGGAATTCCCGGGAAACTATAAGGCTCTTCCATTCTATCCTCTTTCAATAAATAAACAGTTAAATAAAAAAGAAAGATACAAGTATTCTTTGATTAACTCTAGCGTGCCTCTTTATCTCAGTTTATATCATAAATTTGTGAAGACGGATAAACCACAATCGGCAAAGAAGAAGCTGAGGACGCATGCTTGAGTAATTGATAATTTACAATTGATAATTGATAGTTGGCTGTGAAGTTACTATTCTTCCAGAACTGCATAAGTCCGCACCAGATGCCATACATCGAAATGCTGTCAAAGCGTGACGATGTGGACCATGTGTGGGTGATTGCTCCAAGACTTGCATATTCCGAGCGTGCGGCTATGGGATGGCCAGAGGCGTGGAAGAACTCAACGGATAAACTGACTATAAAGATTAATCCGACAGACATAGATATACCTGAAGGGTCTTTCTGTTTCTTCTCTGGCATTACAGCTTTCTCGGAGGTCTTTCGTTGGTTCAAGTTGTCGCTGAATTTTAATGTCAAACGAGGTATAATCACGGAAGCTCCTTATACCTATGACAAACCTTTGTGGATGCACAGGGTGAAATTCTTGCTGAAAGACTATCGTTATGTCAAGTTCGTAGATTATGTCTTTGCCATTGGAGAAGATTGTGCTGAATATTATCGAGGATGGTCTAAGAGATGGAAGGTGATACCATTCTTGTATTGTACGGAGTTTAACGATAACGATAACGATAACGATAACGATGACGATAACGATGACTCAAATCTGCCGCTAAGGGTTTGTTTTGTGGGAAGTCTTGACAGGAGAAAGAATGTAAAGGTGTTGCTGGAAGCGTTGTCGAAGATTAAGTCTCATATAGGTATTAACTCTCACACAGAACTCACAGGTATTATAAAGATAACTATAATAGGGGATGGACCGGAACGTGCGATGTTGGAGGCACAAGCTAAGTCTTTGGATGAGAATATAAAGATTGAATTCCGAGGAGCATTGCCTATGGATGAGGTGCAAAGGGTTATTGCTAATAACGATGTGCTTGTGCTTCCTTCTCTTCACGATGGTTGGGGCGCTGTGATCAATGAGGCAATGACTCTTGGCACGATACCAGTATGTAGTGATAAATGCGGTGCCAAGGTTCTGATAAAGAAATCTGGCTTCGGTGGAATTTTTGAAGTGAATAAACCTCAGATGCTTGCGGACTTGCTCGCAGATTTCTCAAAAAACAAAGAGTCTATACGACAGAACAGACAATCAAGAATAGAATGGGCTAAAGAAAACATCTCTCCAATAGTGGTATCTGATTATTTTATTTCTTCGTTATGAAAGTTCTTCAGTTTATCCCAAGCATGTCTTTGAAAGACGGTGGTACGACTACTTATATTCAGGAATTAGCTCCTGAGTTGGGTAAGTTGGTCGATCTTCACGTCTGCGCTCTTGGTAATCTAGAAGATTGTATTCATTTGAAAAATGCGACAGTCCATACGATAGAGGTCAGTTTGAAGCATATTCTAAGGATGAAGCGTCAGTGGATGGCTCTGCTTGATGATATAAAACCGGATATAGTTCACATCAACTGTTGCTGGATGCCACAATGTGCCTTGGTGCAAAGATGGACACGCCAATGGCAGAAATTGTCAATTATCAATTATCAATTATCAATTGCCCTGACTCCTCACGGTATGCTCGAACCCTGGATTGTCAAAAGGCATTATTGGACAAAGAAGGTTCCTGCAATTCTCCTTTATCAGAAATGGGCTGTAAAGGATGCGGATGTCATTGTCGCGACTGCTGAAGAAGAGAAAAAGCATATTGCAGAATTGGGATGGAATGATAATATCGCAATGTTGCCGAATGGCATCAATGTGTCGACTATTGAGATGAAGAGACAATGGAAACGTCCGATGAATCTGCTTTTCATGAGTCGATTACACCCGAAAAAAGGCTTGGAAATGCTTCTTGAAGCTTTGAAAGACGTTGACGGGTTGTCGTTGAAGATTGCAGGCGGAGGAGATGCCGCTTACGTGCAGTCGTTGAAAGATCTGGTGCAGTCGTTTGGATTGAATGACAGAGTTTCATTCCTGGGAGCTGTTTTCGGAGAAGAAAAATGGCAGAAAATAAGAGAATCTGATATCGTTGTTCTTCCTTCATATAGTGAAAACTTCGGGTTGATAGTCGCAGAAGCGTTGGCAAGTGGAACGCCTGTTTTGACAACGACTGGAACTCCTTGGAAATCGATTGAGGAAAGACAATGCGGTTGGCAAGTTGAACCGAATATAATGTGTATTAAAGACGCCTTAATCAGCATATTAGATTTGTCAGAAGAAGAGATAAAAGATATGGGAAAACGTGCGAGAACCTTGATAGAGGATAAATTCGATGTGAAAGTTCTGGCTGCTAATCTATACAAATTATACCGTTCTTTTGGTGCAATGTGATAACTTAATATTGCTTTTTTTTATCGTTTTGCACAATTCGCATGTTATTTTTTACATATTTTACCGTTGATTTTACCAAATACTTGCATAAAATGCTAATTTTGCACAAAATATTCAAACATTTTAATATGAGAAAATATCTTTTGTTGTTATTGTTTGTCGTCTACGGACCATCTTTCTCTTTTGCACAGGAGGAGGATTTGCTTGATTTCGTATGGGATAGAATAGAGACAAACGATTCAGCCCTTCAGAATGATCTCGAGAGGAGATTGGTATTGGGCGAGGACACTATGCCTTCAGGCCGTTTCAAGCAGCCAATCAAATTTACAAAGGGTGAGTTGAATAAGATTAAGGACCCACGTGTTCGTGACGTGTATTGGTATGCATTGAACGATACTACAGACTCGAAGAGATACCTTAAGGCTCACTATGCATTTAATGCTGCTCGTGATAACTGGGCATTCGAATTCGGTGGAGGTGTACAGTCTGTATTCACTAATTTTAATGATCCTTTTGGAAAGGCTAGTGAGAGTTTCTCTGTCGGCCCACAGGTGGATCTTGCTTTCAAGAAAGATTTGCATCCATACTGGGCAATGATGTTGAGAGGCCAGTATTCAATGTACAAAAAGAGAGAATTCTACAATCACGAATCTACATTTATCGATAACTGGGAGGAAAGAGAGAATATGGATGAAGACATGTTCTGGAATCAGCGCATTTCTTACTCAACTATTGCTCTTAAGGTAGATCTCATGCTTAACATTCTTAATATTAAGGCTGGTCGTGAGTTACTCTACAATCCTTATGACTGGTATGTATATGCAGGATCAGGTGGTGCATATTCTTTCCATAAGTTTGGTGAACGCGATGGTTCCTGCTTTGTCCCATTCTGGGAATTAGGTACTAAGCTCTATGCAAATTTCACTCAGCGATGGAGTATGTACTTAGGCTTGGAAGCATCTTGGCAGGGTGATGACCTTGAAGGTTACTCTGAACAGAACTCGACATTCAAGTGCCAGGCGTTGTTAGGTTTCTCTTATAAGTTCTCTCGTGTTATTCACTTTAACCGTCTCGGTTATGATGATAGCGCTCTTCGTCAGAAGTTGAATGAGGCTTATGAAGAGGGTGACCGTCTTTCGAACTATATCCAGAATGCAAAGAAGGATACTATCGTAAATCTTCCTGCAGATCTTATTACTGCAGCATTCTTCCAGATTGACCGTGTAGAATTGGCTCATACATATGTACTCAACCTCGGTTTCTATGCAGACCTTATCAAGTCACACCCTCAGCAGAAGTTCCTCGTAAGAGGTTTTGCCGATCTTGAAGTAGGTACAGTTAAGCGTAATGAGTGGCTCTGTAACAAGCGTGCTCAGGTCGTTGCCGATGTTTTGGTAAAGACTTATGGCGTAGATGAGAATCAGCTCATCATCGGTGGCGGTGACTTGGATATCGAATTGCCGTTCCTTAGAGAGGATGGACACCACCGTTTCAACAGATGTACTATTGTATGTCCAATCACTAAAGACTATCAGTTTATCCACGAGACAGAATTCGACGATAACTCAGAGTTGATGGACGGACGTATCAAGAGTAACGTGAAAAAGAACTATTAAACTTTTGAAAGTTTCAGTTATAACAACTTGCTATAATCGCGCTGGCACAATCAAAAGGTCTGTGACCAGCGTGATGAATCAAACTTACCCGTCAATAGAGCATATCATCATAGATGGTGGCTCTACTGATGGGTCTGTCGATGTTATAAGGTCTTGTGGTTCTACAAGGATCGCAAAACTGATAAGTGAAAGGGATAATGGTTGTTATAATGCGTTGAATAAAGGACTTGCCTTAGCTACCGGCGATATCGTATGTTGGCTGCATTCCGATGATGTATATGCCAGCGATGATGTGATAACAAAAGTCGTGGAGGCGTTCAAGCAAACTGATTGCGATTTCCTGTATGCTGACGGTTTGTTCATCAGCCCAAAGAATCCGGAGTGGGTTATTAGGAAATGGATTAGTGGAAAATATTCTGACAAAAAGATAGAACACGGTTGGCTCCCGCTTCATACAACAGTTTTCGTTAAGAGGGAGATAATTGAGAAATATGGAGGATATGCAGAGGAATATCGCATATCCGGAGATTCTTTTTGGCTCATAAAGGTGATGTATAAGACAGGTATCAAGATTCATTACCTGAACGAGCTTGTGGTGAAGATGGATTATGGAGGACTCTCTACCAGTTGGGGAAAGACAGTATTGCGTTGGAGAGAGGATTTGGGTATGTATAAAAGATCGGGACTGTCTCCAAAGAAGACATTGTTGATGAAGATTCTGAGAAAGTTCCCTCAATTTGTAAAAGGCCCGTTCACAAAGAACAATAATGTCTGATAAAATTGAGTCTTATTTAAATTATATAATGTGTGAGAGAAATTACTCATCTTACACAATCCTCAATTATAAGGAAGACTTAAAACAATACCAAGATTTTGCCACATCTCTGACAGGGGAATTCGATCCGCTTAATCTAGATGTGGATATTGTCAGAGCCTGGATGGCTGAAATGGCAAAACAGAAACTGAAGGCAACAACAATAAAGCGAAGATTGTGTGCGCTCAGAAGTTTTTATAGATATCTACGTCGGGAGAGATTGGTGACAAATAATGAGATTTCATTGATACCTTCGCCAAAAGTTCCAAAACCTCTGCCTGTCTGGGTTACAGAGACTCAGATGGATTCTATAATCGATGACGAAGAGTTTGGAAATGACTTTGAAGGAAAAAGGGATCGTTTGCTTGTTGATTTAATATATTCGACAGGAATGCGTCGTTCAGAAGCGTCTGCGTTAAAGACATCTGATGTTGATTTCGGGAATAAGGTGATAAGAATCACTGGTAAGGGAAACAAGATGCGACTTGTGCCATTTGGTCAGGAAATTGAAACTTTGCTAAAAGAATTTATAGAGGAAAAGAAACATCTGCTAGGCTGTGATACAGAGTCCTTGCTGACAGATGAGAATGGTGAGGGTCTTCCTCCACGTAAGGTTGCCTCTATTGCCCATTCCTATCTTTCTACCATCCCGACTTTGGCGAAACAGACAACCCACGTTTTGAGACATTCTTTTGCTACAAATATGTTGGCAAATGGCGCGGATTTAATGGCTGTTAAGGAACTCTTGGGACATGCTTCTTTGCAGTCAACTGAAGTGTACACACACTTGACTCCTCAGGAGATTATTTCCAATTACAAACAAGCACATCCGAGATCGAAAAATTGATTAAAATCAACAGTTTTGGTGCTTCTGTCTCCCAAAAAATAGGTGAAAATCAACTTTTTTGGGGTGAAAAATGAAAAAAGTTGTTATTTTTCTTTTATGAATAAAAAAAACTTAATACCTTTGCACCCGCAAAACTTATAATTTGCGCGCATTTGCGGGTATAGCTCAATTGGTAGAGTGTCAGCCTTCCAAGCTGAATGTTGCGAGTTCGAGTCTCGTTGCCCGCTCAAGAAAAACTTCTTGACCGCCGCTTTAGCTCAGAGGTAGAGCGCTTCCTTGGTAAGGAAGAGGTCTCGAGTTCAATTCTCGAAAGCGGCTCAATCGTTTTCAAACAGGTATTGAATAAACTTACATACTAACATTTTAAATATATTTAAAACTATGGCAAAAGAACAATTTGACCGTTCGAAACCACATGTAAACATTGGTACTATCGGTCACGTAGACCACGGTAAGACAACTCTTACTGCTGCTATCACTACTGTACTTGCAAAGAAGGGTCTTTCTGAGCTCCGCTCTTTCGACTCTATCGATAACGCTCCAGAAGAGAAGGAACGTGGTATCACTATCAATACTGCACACGTAGAGTATCAGACTGCTAACCGTCACTACGCTCACGTTGACTGTCCGGGTCACGCTGACTACGTAAAGAACATGGTTACTGGTGCTGCTCAGATGGACGGTGCTATCATCGTAGTTGCTGCTACTGATGGTCCTATGCCTCAGACTCGTGAGCACATCCTCCTCGCTCGTCAGGTAAACGTTCCTCGTCTCGTTGTATTCGTAAACAAGTGCGACTCTGTAGAAGATAAGGAAATGCTCGAGCTCGTAGAAATGGATATGCGCGATCTCCTTTCTCAGTACGGTTTCGAAGATGAGACTCCATTCATCTTTGGTTCTGCTCTTGGTGCACTCAACGGTGTTCCAGAATGGGAAGAGAAGGTTATGGAACTCATGGATGCAGTTGATACTTGGATTCAGCTTCCTCCACGTGCTCTCGATAAGCCATTCCTCATGCCAATCGAAGATATCTTCTCAATCACTGGTCGTGGTACAGTTGCTACTGGCCGTATCGAAACTGGTGTTGTTCACGTAGGTGATCAGGTACAGCTCCTCGGTCTCGGTGCAGACAAGATGACTGTTGTAACTGGTGTTGAAATGTTCCGCAAGCTCCTCGATCAGGGTGAAGCTGGTGATAACGTTGGTCTCCTCCTCCGTGGTATCGATAAGAACGAAGTTAAGCGTGGTATGGTTCTCTGCAACCCAGGTTCTGTAACTCCACACGCTCACTTCAAGGCTCAGATCTACGTTTTGAAGAAGGAAGAAGGTGGTCGTCACACTCCATTCCACAACCGTTACCGTCCTCAGTTCTACCTCCGTACAATGGACGTAACTGGTGAAATCACTCTTCCAGAAGGTGTAGAAATGGTTATGCCAGGTGACCACGTAACTATCGATGTTACTTTGATCACTCCAGTTGCTATGGCTCAGGGTCTTCAGTTCGCTATCCGTGAAGGTGGTC
The DNA here is from genome assembly GCA_045627785.1 of Bacteroidales bacterium. Taxonomy (GTDB): domain Bacteria; phylum Bacteroidota; class Bacteroidia; order Bacteroidales; family UBA3663; genus Liminaster. Next base: position 132,679 of record JAZQOF010000030.1, read on the forward strand.
GTACTGTAGGTTCAGGTCAGGTTACTGAAATCTTCGAAGACTAATTAAATCTTCATAAGACGGATTGCTCTTGAGTAGTCCGTCTACCTACGGGTGTAGCTCAGTCGGTAGAGCACTGGTCTCCAAAACCAGGTGTCGTGAGTTCGAACCTTACCACCCGTGCAATTAAATATTATAAGTAATGAAGAAAATTATTAATTACATAAAAGAATCTTATTCAGAACTTGTAAATAAGGTTTCTTGGCCAACCCGTACTGAGGTTGTTAACAGCTCTGTTGTGGTTTTATCAGCTTCCGTGATAATCGCACTTGTTATCCTCGCTATGGATTTGCTTTTCGGAAATGTTCTGATGTCTCTCATCTATACAGGAACTGTTAAATTCTAATTAATTTTTAATTGTTATTTTTTAACTTTTAATTTATAATTAGTATGGCAGCAGAGTTTAGATGGTATTGCCTTCGTGCAATGAGTGGAAAAGAACTTAAGGTTAAGGCTGTGCTTGATGCAGAAATTGCAAACACAGATCTCGGCCAGAATGTTCAGGAAGTCGTTGTTCCGACTGAGAAAGTGATTTCGACTGTTGGAGGTAAGAAGGTCGAAAAAGAAAAGGTTCTCTTCTCTGGTTATGTCTTTGTACGATGCAGACTCGTAGGTGATGTTCAGAATCAGTTGGCACAAACAACCAATGTCGTGAACTTCCTTATGGGTAGAGTCTCTAAGAAGCCAGAACCACTGCCAGATGAACAGATCGAAGCTATGCTTGGTCATGTTGATGAAGGTATAAAGAACGCTGAGACTCAGATAACTTTCATGGTTGGCGAACAGGTGAAAGTCAACGATGGTCCTTTCAAGGATTTCGATGGTGTCATCGAAGAAGTGAATGACGAAAAAAAGAAACTTAAGGTTATGGTCAAGATTTTCGGTCGCAAGACTCCTCTTGAACTTAACTACGACGAGGTAGATAAGCAAGCTTGATCCAGAAGGGAGTTTGTACTGGAAATCTCTGTTACGAGAGATTTGAGAAGCAATCCTGTTTGACTGGAAAAGCAAATTTTTAACCGCTGATGTTGGCGCGAGATATTTTTATCGGTTGGAACGCAATCAGCAAAATATATTTAATCGAAAATGGCAAAAGAAATTGCTGGACAGATTAAGCTGCAGATTAAGGGTGGTGCTGCAAATCCTGCACCTCCAGTAGGTCCTGCTCTTGGTTCTAAGGGTATTAACATCATGGGCTTCTGTAAGGAGTTCAATGCTCGTACTCAGGATAAGGCAGGTAAGGTATTACCAGTTGTTATTACCTACTACACAGACAAGTCTTATGATTTCGTAATCAAGACTCCTCCAGCTGCTGTTCAATTGCTCGAAGCTTCAAAGCAGAAGAGCGGTTCGGCTGAACCTAACCGTAAGAAGGTAGGTGAGGTAACTTGGGATCAGGTTAAGGCTATCGCTGAGGATAAGATGCCTGACCTCAACTGTTTTACTTTGAGTTCTGCTATGTCTCTCGTTGCAGGTACTGCACGAAGCATGGGTATTGTTGTTAAGGGTGAGAAGCCTGAGTTGTAATCTTAATACTTCAAATTAACAATGGGAAAACTTACTAAAAATCAGAAGTTGGCCGCTGCTAAGATTGAAGCAGGTAAGGCTTATACTCTTTCTGAGGCAGCTGCCTTGGTTAAGGAAATCACTTTTACAAAATTCGACGCTTCTGTTGATATTGATATGCGCCTTGGTGTAGACCCACGTAAGGCAAATCAGATGGTTCGTGGTACAGCTACTCTTCCAAATGGTACTGGTAAGACTGTTCGTGTTCTTGCTCTCTGTACTGCAGATCAGGAAGCTGCTGCTAAGGCTGCTGGTGCTGACTATGTAGGTCTCGACGAGTACGTTGAGAAGATCAAGGGCGGTTGGACTGACATTGATGTTATCATCACTATGCCTTCATGCATGGGTAAGCTCGGTCCTCTTGGTCGTGTTCTCGGTCCTCGCGGTTTGATGCCAAACCCAAAGTCAGGTACTGTGACTATGGATGTTGCTAAGGCTGTTAAGGAAGTTAAGGCTGGTAAGATCGACTTTAAGGTAGATAAGGGCGGTATCGTTCATACTTCTATCGGTAAGGTATCTTTCAACGCTGAAGCTATCGCAGAAAATGCAAAGGAATTCATCCAGACAATCATTAAGTTGAAGCCAGCTACTGCTAAGGGTACTTATATCAAGAGCATCTATCTCTCAAGCACAATGAGTGCAGGTATCAAGATCGACACTAAGGCAATCGACGCTTAATTTTTACAACTATTATGAAGAAAGAAGATAAAGTCCTTAATATTGAGAAGCTCGAGAATCTTCTCGGCGAGTACGCTCACTTCTATGTAACAGATATCGCAGGTTTGGACGCTGAAAAGACTAGCTCCCTCCGTCGCGACTGTTTCGGTAAGGAGATTAAGCTCGTTATGGTGAAGAATAAGCTCTTCTGCAAGGCTCTCTCGAATAAGGGTATTGACTATTCTCCAATTGCTGACGCTTTCAAGGGTACTTCAGCTATCATGTTCTGCAACACTGGCAACGTGCCAGCTAAGTTGATCAAGGGCATTAAGGATGAGTCTGTAAAGTTGAAGGGCGCATATGTAGAAGAATGCTTCTATGGTGCTGATGCTCTCTCTACACTTGTTTCTATCAAGAGCAAGAACGAACTCATCGCAGATGTTGTTGCACTTTTGCAGTCTCCAGCAAAGAACGTTATCTCTGCTCTCCAGAGTGGCGCTACTACAATCCACGGTGTGCTTAAGACCTTGGGTGAGCGTCCTGAATAATTATTCGGTCGCTTAAAACAATTTACTATTAAAAAAATTATTATCAAAAATTATAAAAATTATTACTATTATGGCAGATTTGAAAGTTCTCGCAGAAGAGTTGGTAAACCTTACAGTTAAGGAAGTAAACGAACTCGCTACTATTTTGAAGGAAGAGTATGGCATCGAGCCAGCTGCTGCAGCTGTTGCAGTTGCTGCTCCTGCAGCAGGTGAAGCTGCTGCTGCTGAAGAGAAGACTAGCTTTGACGTAGTTCTCTCTAACGCAGGTGCTGCTAAGCTTCAGGTTGTAAAGGCTGTTAAGGAAGTTTGTGGTCTCGGTTTGAAGGAGGCTAAGGATCTCGTTGACGCTGCTCCTGCAACTGTTAAGGAAGGTCTCTCAAAGGCTGAGGCTGAGGCTCTCAAGAAGGCTCTTGAGGAGGCTGGTGCTTCTGTTGAGCTTAAGTAATTCTTCCAGATTTAATTCTGGATTATGGTTTAGATTCCATCATTGTATGGACTCTAAACCTTTTTTACTCATTACAAGTTGAGTTATCTTCAGGCGTAGTCGTATGCTCGCTTGTAATATTGATGGAAAAAGGGCTCTTTTTACAGTCCTTTTTTGTCGTGTCTATACGTCTGCATTCCTACATTTTTGTTGTGTTTTTTGTAATGTTGACGTGACTTTTTAAAGGGAAAATTTCAACCAAAGAATTTATTCTTTATTTACAACTTATGTCAAATACAGTTTCTGGAACTAGAAAACCAAGAGTTAATTTTGCCTCTACTAAGAGTCCTCTTGCTTATCCTGACTTCCTCGATATCCAGCTTAAGTCTTTCCGTGACTTCCTCCAGTTGGATACTCCACCAGAAGATCGTAAGAAAGAAGGTCTTTACAGAGTATTTGCTGAGAATTTCCCAATAGCTGACACTCGTAACAATTATGTTCTCGAGTTCATCGACTATTTTGTGGAAGCACCTCGCTATACTATTGAGGAGTGTTTACTTCGCGGCTTGACTTACAATGTAGCTCTCAAGGCTAAGCTCAAGTTGTACTGCACTGATCCTGATCATGAGGATTTCTCTACTAAGGTGACAGATGTTTACCTTGGTCAGATTCCTTACATGACTCCTCAGGGTACATTCATCATCAATGGTGCAGAACGAGTAGTTGTTTCTCAGTTGCACCGTTCTCCTGGTGTGTTCTTCAGCCAGAGTTTACATGCTAATGGATCAAAGCTCTATTCAGCACGTATCATCCCATTTAAGGGTTCTTGGATTGAGTTTGCAACAGACATCAACAATGTCATGTATGCTTACATCGATCGTAAAAAGAAATTGCCAGTAACAACTCTTCTCCGTGCAATCGGATTCGAGAGTGACAAAGATATTCTTCAGATCTTTAACCTCGCTGAAACTGTTGAGGTAGATCCTAAGACTTTGAACAATTATATTGGTCGTAAGCTTGCAGCTCGTGTGCTTAAGACTTGGACAGAAGATTTCGTTGATGAAGATACAGGAGAAGTAGTATCTATCGAGCGTAATGAGGTCCTCGTTGATCGTGAGCAGGTTCTTGACGAGAATAATGTTGCTCGTATTCTTGAATCAAAGGCTGAGACAATCATCCTCCAGCGCGATGAGGCTACACTCGGTGATTACGCTATTATCTACAACACACTTCAGAAGGATCCATCTAATTCCGAGAAGGAAGCTGTGATCTATATCTATCGTCAGTTGCGTAATGCAGAACCTGCAGATGAAGCTACAGCTCGTGAAGTTGTTTTGAACCAGTTCTTCTCTGATAAGCGTTATGATCTCGGTGATGTAGGCCGTTATCGTATCAATAAGAAGTTCGGTCTTCATATTGATCCAAACAATCGTGTCTTGAACAAAGAGGATATCATTGCGATTATTCAGTACTTGATTCAGTTGATCAACAGTAAGGCTGATGTCGATGATATTGACCACTTGTCAAACCGTCGCGTACGTACCGTGGGCGAACAATTATATAATCAGTTTGCTGTAGGTCTCGCTCGTATGAGCCGTACTATCCGCGAACGTATGAATGTTCGCGATAACGAGGATTTCAGTCCTGTTGATTTGATCAATTCAAAAGCAATCAGTTCTGTTATCAACTCATATTTCGGAACAAATGCTCTTTCTCAGTTCATGGATCAGACAAATCCGCTTGCAGAAATCACACACAAGCGTCGTATGTCTGCCCTTGGTCCTGGTGGTTTGAGCCGTGAGCGTGCAGGTTTCGAGGTTCGAGACGTACACTATACTCACTATGGTCGTCTTTGTCCAATTGAGTCTCCTGAAGGTCCAAACATCGGTCTTATTTCTTCAATGTGTGTATACGCAAAGGTTAATGACCTCGGATTTATTGAGACTCCATATCGTACAGCTAAAGCAGGAAAGGTAGATCTTACAGATGCAGGTGTACAGTGGTTGAGCGCAGAATCTGAAGAAGGTATGCTCATCGCACAATCAACAGCACCAATTGATGACGAAGGAAACTTTATTGGCAACCGCGTTATTGTGCGTGAAGGCGCAGACTTCCCAGTTGTTGCTCCGGAAGATGTAAATCTCGTTGACGTTGCTCCTAACCAGATTGCTTCAATTGCTGCCGCATTGATTCCATTCCTCGAGAACGACGATGCTCACCGTGCCCTCATGGGATCCAACATGATGCGTCAGGCAGTGCCTTTGATGACATGCGAAGCTCCTATTGTTGGTACAGGTATTGAAGCTCAGTTGATTCGTGACAGCCGTACACAGATTATTGCAGAAGGCGACGGAAAGGTAGAATATGTAGATGCTACAACAATTCGTGTTCGTTACGAGCGTACAGAAGAAGAAGAATTCTGTGCATTCGAGGAGCCAGTAAAGGAATATAAACTCCCTAAGTGGCGTCGTACTAACCAGTCGACTACTTATGACCTCCAGCCAGCTTGTGTTAAGGGACAGCAGGTTAAGAAGGGAGATATTCTTACAAAGGGTTATTCAACAGAACGTGGTGAGCTCGCAATCGGTAAAAACCTCAAGGTCGCTTATATGCCTTGGAAGGGCTACAACTATGAGGATGCTATCGTGCTCAGTGAACGTGTTGTACGTGAAGATATCCTTACTTCAGTTCACGTTGATGAATATACTCTCGAAGTGCGTGAGACTAAGCGCGGTGTAGAAGAGCTTACAGCTGATATTCCTAATGTATCTGAAGAAGCAACTCGCGAACTTGACGAACGTGGTATCATTCGTGTAGGTGCTCTTGTTGAACCAGGTGATATTATGATTGGTAAGATTACTCCTAAGGGAGAATCTGATCCAACTCCAGAAGAGAAACTCCTCCGTGCAATCTTCGGCGATAAGGCTGGCGATGTAAAGGATGCATCTCTTAAGGCTAATCCATCACTTCACGGTGTTGTTATTGATACAGCTCTCTATAGCCGTGTAAATAAGGATCGCAAGTCTCGTCTCGCAGAGAAGGCTCAGATGCCAATCCTTGAGAAGGAATATGATGGCCGTCAGGAAGAAATTAAGAAGAAGCTCGTCGAGAAACTTCTCGTTCTTACAGAAGGCAAGCCATCTGTAGGCATAAAGGATTTCATGGGTATCGATGCAGTCGTTAAGGGTCATGTGTTTACTCCAGAATTGCTCAATGAAATCGACTATCGTTCAGTAATGCTTAATAAGTGGACTTCAGATGATCATACAAATGAACTCATCAAGACCACTATTATGAACTACTTGCGTAAGTCAAAGCAGATTTCTCAGGAACTCCAGCGTAAGAAGTTCGATATCTCAATCGGTGATGAACTTCCTTCAGGAATCCTCAAGCTTGCTAAGGTTTATATTGCAAAGAAACGTAAGATCGGCGTAGGTGATAAGATGGCAGGTCGTCACGGTAATAAGGGTATTGTTTCTAAGATCGTTCGTGATGAAGATATGCCATTTACAGCAGATGGGCGTCCAGTGGATATCGTATTGAACCCACTCGGTGTGCCTTCTCGTATGAACCTCGGTCAGATTTTTGAAGCTGTTCTCGGTTGGGCAGGTCGTGAGCTCGGCGAAAAGTTTGCTACTCCTATCTTCGATGGTGCTAGTCTTGATGATCTTAATGCTTGGACTGATAAGGCAGGTCTCCCACGTTATGGTAAGACTCAGCTATACGATGGTGGTACAGGTGTTGCATTTGACCAGAAGGCTACAGTCGGTGTGACTTACATGCTTAAGCTCGGTCACATGGTAGAAGATAAGATGCACGCTCGTTCAATCGGTCCATACTCTCTCATCACTCAGCAGCCTCTTGGTGGTAAAGCACAGTTTGGTGGTCAGCGTTTTGGTGAAATGGAAGTTTGGGCGCTCGAAGCATTCGGCGCAGCACATATTCTTCAGGAAGTTCTCACAGTTAAGTCAGATGACGTTGTAGGTCGTAGTAAGACTTACGAGGCAATCGTTAAGGGTGAGAATATGCCAACACCAGGTCTTCCAGAGTCTCTCAACGTCCTCCTTCACGAATTGAAGGGTCTCGGTTTGAGTATTAAGCTTCAATAATAATACAAATTACTAAGGCTATGGCTTTTAGAAAAGATAATAATAAGAGTACAAACTTCTCGAAGATTTCTATCGGTTTGGCTTCTCCTGAAGAGATCAAAGACAACTCAAGGGGTGAAGTTCTTAAGCCAGAGACAATCAACTATCGTACATATAAACCAGAACGTGACGGTCTTTTCTGTGAGCGCATCTTCGGTCCAGTAAAGGATTATGAGTGCGGTTGCGGTAAGTATAAGCGTATCCGTTATAAAGGTACTACTTGTGACCGATGCGGTGTTGAGGTTACTGAGAAGAAAGTACGTCGTGAGCGTTGCGGACACATCGAACTTGTTGTGCCTGTAGCTCATATCTGGTATTTCCGTTCTTTGCCTAATAAGATCGGTTACCTTCTTGGTATGCCAACCAAGAAGCTCGATGCTGTAATCTACTATGAGCGTTATGTCGTTCTTCAGCCAGGTTCGCTTGCTAAGACAGACGGTGTTCAGAAGCTTGATACTTTGGGCGAAGATGAATATCTTGCATATGTAGATAAGCTTGGTGAAAAGAACAGAGCTCTTCCTGATTCAGATCCAAACAAATTTATTGCAAAGATGGGTGCTGAGGCAATCCTCCAGCTCCTTCAGGAAGTAGATCTCGATACACTTGCTTATGAACTTCGCGATATTGCTAACCAGGAAGGTAGTGTTCAGCGTAAGACTGAGGCTCTTAAGCGCCTTCAGGTTGTTGAGCAATTCCGTGCAAGCAAGGATCGCAATAAGCCAGAGTGGATGATCATGAAGATTCTTCCAGTCATCCCACCTGAGATTCGTCCATTGGTTCCACTTGATGGCGGCCGTTTTGCTACAAGTGATGTCAACGACCTTTATCGTCGTGTCATCATTCGTAACAACCGCTTGAAGAGACTTCTCGAAATCAAGGCTCCAGATGTAATCCTCCGCAACGAAAAGCGTATGCTTCAGGAGGCTGTAGACAGCCTTTTCGACAACTCTCGTAAGTCAAGCGCTGTCAAGAGCGAAGCTAACCGTCCATTGAAGTCTCTCTCTGACTCTCTTAAGGGTAAGCAGGGTCGCTTCCGTCAGAACCTCCTCGGTAAGCGTGTTGACTATTCTGCACGTTCGGTAATCGTCGTTGGTCCAGAGTTGAAGATGAACGAGTGTGGTCTTCCAAAACTTATGGCTGCTGAATTGTATAAGCCATTCGTAATCCGTAAGCTCATCGAGCGTGGTATTGTTAAGACAGTTAAGTCTGCTAAGAAGATCGTTGATAAGCGTGATCCTATTGTTTGGGATATCCTCGAGCTCGTTATGAAGGGTCATCCAGTGCTTCTCAACCGAGCTCCGACACTTCACCGTCTTGGTATTCAGGCTTTCCAGCCAAAGATGATCGAAGGTAAGGCAATCCAGCTCCACCCACTCGCATGTACAGCGTTCAACGCCGACTTCGATGGTGACCAGATGGCCGTGCATCTTCCATTGGGTAATGCTGCAATCCTCGAAGCTCAGATCTTGATGCTTGGTTCGCACAATATCCTTAACCCAGCTAACGGTGCACCTATTACTGTGCCTTCTCAGGACATGGTACTCGGTCTTTACTATATCACTAAGCTCCGTAACAATGACTTGGGCGAAGGCTCAACATTCTATGGTGCAGAAGAAGCAATGATCGCTTACAATGAAGGTCGTTGTGGTATGCACGCAAAGATCAAGTGTATCGTTGACGATGTAGATCATGAGAATGGTCACAAGCCAATTCGTCACATGGTTGAGACTTCTGTAGGTCGTTTGATCTTCAACGAGAAGGTTCCTCAGAAGGTTGGTTTTGTCAATGAGGTAATCACAAAGAAGTCACTTCGTAATGTCATCACAGACGTTATTAAGTATTGTGGTATTCCACAGACTGCAGAGTTCCTTGACGATGTTAAGAACCTCGGTTACTTCCAGGCATTCCGTGCAGGTCTTTCATTCAACCTTGGTGATGTGCTTGTTCCAGCTGAAAAGCCACAGATCATCAAGAAGGGTGAAGAGGAAGTTGACGCAATTACCGACGATTATGAAAACGGTTGGATTACCAACAACGAACGTTATAATAAGGTTGTCGACGTTTGGTCTGCTGTCAACAAGAACCTTACAGATGTCCTCATGAAGCAATTCAAGGAGGCTGAGCAGGGCTTCAACGCTATCTATATGATGATGGACTCTGGTGCCCGTGGTTCTAAGGATCAGATTGCACAGCTCTCTGGTATGCGTGGTCTTATGGCTAAGCCACAGAAGGCAGGTGCTGAAGGCGCACAGATTATCGAAAACCCAATCAAGGCAAACTTTAAGGAAGGTATGTCTGCCCTTGAGTACTTTATCTCTACTCACGGTGCTCGTAAGGGTCTTGCCGATACAGCCCTCAAGACTGCCGATGCAGGTTACTTGACTCGTCGTCTTGTTGACGTTGCTCACGATGTGATCATCCGTGAAGAAGATTGTGGTACTCTCCGTGGTCTTATCTGCACAGAACTCAAGAATAATGATGAAGTTGTTGCAACTCTCAAGGAGCGTATCCTTGGTCGTGTAACAGTACATGATATCCTCCACCCACTCACCGGCGAACTTATTATCGCTGCAGGAGAAGAAATCACAGAGCGCATTGCTGATGCTATCGAGGAATCTCCAATCGAACAGGTTGAGATCCGTTCGGTACTCACTTGTGAATCTAAGCATGGCGTCTGTGCTAAGTGTTATGGCCGCAACCTCTCTACAAACCGTATGGTTCAGAAGGGTGAGGCTGTCGGTGTCATCGCTGCTCAGTCAATCGGTGAGCCTGGTACTCAGTTGACACTCCGTACATTCCACGCCGGTGGTATCGCATCAAACGCAGTTGCAGTCAGCAACCTCAAGGCAGGTTACGATGGTATCATCACTATCGATGAGCTTCGTACAATTGATGCTCCAAAAGAAGATGGTTCTGTAGAGAAGATTGTTGTGAGCCGTATGACAGAAATGCACATCGACGATCCTCACACAGGTATGACTCTCATGGCATCGACTATCGGTTACGGTTCTAAGCTCTTCGTTGAGAGCGGACAGGAAGTTAAGAAGGGTGATGTCATTGCAGAATGGGACCCATTCAACGCCGTTATCGTTTCACAGGTCGGTGGTAAGGTTCGCTTCAAGGATGTTGTAGCTGGTGTTACTTATTCAGCCGAAATCGATGGTGATACAGGTCTTGAGGAACGTATCGTAATCGAATCTAAGGACCGCGCAATGGCTCCAGAAGCACAGATTCTCGATACAGAGAATGTAGACGAAGTTGGTGATCCAATCATCCTCGCAACATATTCATTGCCAGTAGGTGCTCACATCATGATTAATGATGCAGACATCATCAAACCTGGTGAAATCGTAGTTAAGATCCAGCGTCAGAGCTCTAAGGCTGGTGATATCACCGGTGGTCTTCCACGTGTAACTGAGCTCTTCGAAGCTCGTAATCCTTCTAACCCAGCAGTCGTTGCTGAAATCGATGGTGAAGTTACACTTGGTAAGGTCAGAAGAGGTAACCGCGAAGTTATCGTAACTGGTAAGTATGGTGACGAGCGTAAGTATCTCGTTCCACTTTCTCGTCAGATGCTCGTTCAGGAACACGATTATGTTCGTGCCGGTAATCCTCTTACTGATGGTGCAATCACTCCTGGCGATATCCTCCGTATCCTTGGTCCAACAAAGGTTCAGGAATATATCGTAAATCAGGTTCAGGATGTATACCGTCTTCAGGGTGTAAAGATCAACGATAAGCACTTCGAGATCATCGTTCGTCAGATGATGCGTAAAGTTCTCGTTCTTAACCCAGGTGATACTCGATTCCTCGAGAATCAGTTGGTTGACAAGCTCGAGCTTATTGCAGAAAACGACCGCATCTGGGGTATGAAGTATATCACTAAGGCTGGTGATTCTGAAACCCTCAAGCCTGGTATGATCGTGTCTGCACGTCGTTTGCGCGACGAGAACGCATTGCTCAAGCGTAAGGACAAGAAGGCTGCTGATGCACGTGATGCTATGCCAGCAACTTGCGAACAGATACTTCAGGGTATCACTCGTGCAGCTCTCGGTACTACAAGCTTCATGTCAGCTGCTTCCTTCCAGGAGACAACTCGTGTGCTCAACGAGGCAGCAATCCTTGGCAAGACAGACTACCTCGAGGGTATGAAGGAGAACGTTATCTGCGGACACCTCATTCCTGCTGGTACTGGTCAGCGTGACTTCAAGAACCTCTACGTCGGAAGCCGTGACGAGTTCAATCGTGCATACGCTGCTCCACGCCGAGTTCTCGATTTCGATTAATAAGATCTAGCATTGGTCTAAATATGAAATGGGATGTACCCGAAAGTACATCCCATTTATTTTAAATAAAACCTGTTTTGTTTTTGTTGCTGGAACTTTTTCGTTTTAGTCCTAGTCTTTGATGGAACTATGTTAGGAACAATAATCAATACTACAACAATAATCGTAGGTGGCGCATTCGGCGCTGTAGTTCGCTCAGGAATTGGCGATAAATATAAGAAAGCTCTTTTCAACGCTCTTGGCTTGTGCTGTCTTGTATTGGGAGTTAATGCATCATTGCCAAATATGGCAAAGAGTGAATTCCCTGTGCTTTTTATTCTGAGTCTTGCTATCGGCAGCGTGATTGGAACAAAACTTGATCTGTCTGGTCGTATCGATAAGATGAATGCAAAACTCAATGCAAAGCAAGGCAACGAAAACAATGCTCTCAACGGATTGGTTACAGGAATTCTTTTGTATTGTATAGGCACATTCAGTATTGTCGGACCAGTCCTCTCATGCCTTTCTCCAAGTCAAGGTTGGGCATTCAACGAACCAGGAAATACATTCCTTTATACCAATGCGACATTAGATCTCGTTACTTCGGCAGTGCTCGCAGCATCATACGGATGGATCATGCTTTTTGCTGCACCGGTTCTTTTCTGCTGGCAAGGCATGTTCTATCTCATCGCATATTTCTGTGGCGACGGAATGCCTGAACAGATGCGCGTCGAATTGAGTATTGTTGGAGGTGTACTTATCCTCAGTTCAGGTCTTGGTATTTTAGGAATTAAAGATTGTAAGACAGTCAACTTATTACCTTCACTTCTTGTGCCGGTTTTGTTCTACCTGGTCCTTAATTGTTTCAGATAATCCCTTCTTCATCTTCATCAGTTGCCCTGAAATATGATAACAAGAGACATTACCAAACAGAATCTCGATGCAATCTATGCCGAGACTTTCAACTTCGAAAAGTTCAAGGCTGTCGATCCTTGTGGCTTGGTTTATGAACTATTGTCACATACCGACGACCAGCTCGATATTGAACTCGGAGCGTTGTTTGTGGCAATGATCACTTGGGGCAATCGCAAGGCAATACGCAAGGCCGCCCGTTATATGTTGGAAGAAGAGATGCAATGGCATCCAGGTCGATTTGTGTTAAGCGGAGCTTTCGAAGACAGTTATACAAATGCAAAAAATGGCTGCGTGTACCGTACTCTTAACCGAGACAAATTCAAAGAAGTGTGCCGTAATCTCAAAGACGCACTAAGCACAGTAGGAGAGAAGCCGACACTCGAAAAATACCTGCAAGGAAAGACTTGTGTCGAGTGTCTCGATCTGCTTTGCCAGCTTCTTGCTCCAGCAAAACTCGGCATCGTCGGCAAATCAGCCTGCAAACGTATGTGTATGTATATGAGATGGATGACCCGTCAGACTTCTCCTGATCTTGGCATCTGGAAAGAACGCAGTCAATCCGATCTCTTTGCCGTAATGGATGTCCATGTGTGCGATCTTACCAGCAGCATCCTGAAAAACAAAAACGCATCCTGGAAATCTTGCTGCGAACTCACAGAAATCTTCAAGAAGTGGGACGAAGTCGATCCTTTAAAGTACGACATCGCCTTGATGACCCTCTCCGACAGAATCGACTCTTCGGAACTCTGATCGACGGTCGTCGACATCAACATCTGTTTACAAGTGTTGATGTCGTAGCCCTACAATTACATTTCTAAGTTTCCTGAATAGTAATCGTAGCTCTACGATAATATTTCCCGAATCTATTTGTTATAATCTACCAGAGATTATTAGATTTCGGATTTTTCATTGTGATAATATCCTATAACCGAACAATATTTGACTTAATCATTTGTTTTCCTAAACTTTTGACCATAGTGTGCAGCATATCTCGAAAAAAAATATTATTTTTGTGCAATATATACATAAGGTATAATAATTAATAACGCAATAATTACCACTATCACAACTATGCAAAAACAAGTAATGTTTGGAGGACTTATTTTATCGGCATTGATAGGTCTTTCTTCTTGTTCTAAAACGCCGACTTACAAAGATAAGAATGCATCTCCTTATGATCGTGCAGTAAGTATCGTCAGCGAGATGACCCTTGAGGAGAAGGTTTCTCTCATGCGTCATGAGGCTGCTGAATTGCCTCGTCTTGGCATTAAGCAGTATAACTGGTGGAATGAGGCTTTGCACGGAGTTGGTCGTGCCGGAGCTGCTACAGTTTTCCCTCAGCCTATTGGTATGGCTGCATCTTTCGACGACCGGTTGCTCTTTGATGTCTTCACTGCCGTTTCTGATGAGGCTCGTGCAAAGAATCAGGAAGCAAAGGCACAAGGTCCTTTGAATATCTATCAGGGTCTTACTTTCTGGACTCCGAATGTGAATATCTATCGCGATCCACGTTGGGGTCGTGGACATGAGACTTATGGTGAGGATCCATATCTCACAGGCGTAATGGGTGTAAGTGTTGTGCGTGGCCTTCAGGGTGATAACTTTGAAGGTGGAGCTTATGAAGGCGACAATGCTGAGAAGTACTATAAGCTTCATGCTTGTGCAAAACACTATGCAGTTCATAGCGGACCGGAATGGAGCCGTCACGTATATGATGCTAATGATGTTTCTCCACGTGATCTTTATGAGACTTATCTCCCTGCATTCAAGGATCTCGTTCAGAAGGGCGGTGTTAAGGAAGTGATGTGCGCATACAACCGTTTCGAGGGTGAACCTTGCTGCGGAAGTAATCGTCTGTTGCAGCAGATCTTGCGCAATGAATGGGGATACAAAGGAATTGTACTCAGCGACTGTTGGGCAATTTCGGATTTCTATAAGGAAGGGTACCATCACACAGATCCTGATGCAGAACATGCTGTAGCCAAGGCGGTTTATAATGGTACAGACCTCGAATGCGGTGATTCGTATACTTCCCTTGTCGAGGCCGTTAATCAGGGACTTCTTAGCGAAGAAGATCTCGATCGTTCGATAATTCGTCTCATGGAGGCTCGCTATCAATTGGGCGAAATGGATGCTGACGAAGATGTGAAGTGGACAAAGATACCAATGTCGGTAGTTGAAAGCAAGGAACATCTTGACCTCAATAAGAAGATGACTCTCGAGTCTATGGTTCTGCTCAAGAACAATGGTATACTTCCTTTGAACAATAATCTGAAGATTGCTTTGATTGGTCCTAATGCCAACGACTCTGTAATGCAGTGGGGTAATTACAATGGTTTCCCAACAAAGACAATCACTCTTCTCGAAGCACTTCAGGCACGTCTTCCTGAGGCACAGATTACATTCGTCGATGGCCTTGATCATACATCAGATGTTGCTATCACAAGTTTGATGAACGAGACTGTAGCACCTTCGGGCAAGGCTGGTCTTGATGCTCAGTATTGGAATAACCAGGTGAAGAGTTTCCAGACAAATCCTACTGAACTTCCAGAACCGGATGTAGATTTTCATTACAATACTGCAATCAACCTCACTACTGCTGGTGCAACAGTATTTGCTCCAGGCGTTGATCTTGGTCGTTTCGTCGGTGTCTATACAACTAAGTTCTTGCCAAAGAAAAGTGAGAACATCGTATTCAGCATCAAGTCTATGGGCTTTGTTGTGCTTATGGTTAATGGAGAGCAAGTGTTCCGTGGAGGTAATATGAAGCTTAACCATGCCTATGCAATGAATGTAGAAGCCGGCAAGGAGTATGACATCCGTCTCGTATATCTTGCAACCGAAGGTGACTGTGCTTCTGTTTCATTTGACTTCGGCCGTGAAGTGCCACTTGATCTCAATAAGGTTGTAAATCAGGTTAAGGATGCAGATGTAGTAATCTATGCTGGTGGTCTTTCTCCAATGCTTGAAGGCGAAGAGATGCCTGTTCAGATTCCTGGTTTCCATGGAGGCGATCGTGACATCATTGAGCTACCTGCTGTTCAGACAACACTTCTCTCACAGCTTAAGAAGGCAGGCAAGAAGATTGTCTATATCAACTTCTCTGGTTCAGCTGTAGCTCTCGACAAGGAAAGCCAGATGGCTGACGCTGTGCTTCAAGCTTGGTACCCAGGTCAAAAGGGCGGTGAAGCAATTGCAGATGTCCTTTATGGCGATTATAATCCTGCTGGTCGTCTTCCTATCACATTCTATAAGTCGACTGCCGATCTTCCTGATATCGAAGACTATCATATGGCAAATCGTACATATCGTTACTTCAAGGGCGAGGCTCTCTATCCATTCGGTTTCGGTCTTTCTTATACTACATTTAATTATGGTCCGGCTGAGATCAAGGAGAATGGCGAGAACTTTGAACTCACAATCCCTGTAACAAACAATGGTAAGTTGGATGGTGATGAAGTCGTTCAGGTTTATGTATCTCGTCCTTCTGATACAGAAGGTCCAAGCCATCAGCTTCGTGCGTTTAAGCGTGTCAATATCAAGGCTGGCGAGACTGCACAGGTTGCAATTACTTTGACAAAGGAGGCATTCAACTGGTTCGATCCTGCAACTAATAATGTTCATCCTCTTGCAGGAGAATATGATGTACTCTATGGACCATCTTCAGATAAGAAATCTCTTAAGATGGTCCAGGTAACAGTGAAGTGATTCTGAGAATCTTTGCAATAGATTGCTAAAGACATAATAAAAGCAACAGCCCAAAGCATTTCGCTTTGGGCTGTTGTTATGTATATGTAGCTATAAATTACTTAAAGCAGGGAACAGGAGGATTCGTCAAGGAAATCTGCTTTCATTTCAGAAACCTCAGTTAAAATTTGTACATCACACCAATGTTGATCGAGAATTTATTTATCAGCTGTCGGCTTTCGCTGGCAAAAGCATTGAAGGTTTCGCCAGAATCAAGAGTATAGTGTATAGGATAGTTTGCATAAGACTCTCCGTCAGTGGTTAATACTGTCTTGAAGCTGCGGATATATCCAAGCGAAAGGTCTATGAATAACTGATCCCATACATTGTAGCGAGCACCTATTTGCGCAAGAAGTTTGATATTGTTGCTCTTGTTTCGTTCAATATTATATGCTGCACAATTTTTGTCGGAGATAGTTCCATGTGATGTGAATCCATTAATCTCTGACACTCCGCCTAAGACCATATTTCCGTATTGAGGATATAATCCAGAGACAGAATAGGTTCCGTTTACAGAGCTGACAGAAGAATTGCCAGAGAAAGAGAATCGGATTCCAAGATCAGCGTAAGCGTAAAATTTATTAAATACAGGGTATTCTATTTCTGCAAATACTGGAATAATAAGGTCGTTCAGACCTACTTTCTGAGATAAGTTGATATTCTCGTATTTACGGATATATGTATCTCCATCGACATCTTGATCAGTTTCGTACTGATAGCTTAATCCAGCTTGAGTTATTTCTATTGTACTTTTCTCAACGCCGAATCCTGCATATGCATAGATATTGAACCATTCGTTTGAATAGACGTTATACCCAAAATCAAGACCGAATTCTACAGCAGAAGACTTTTGATTGTCAATATGTTCACCCATGATTTTATATGGATCGCCTAACCCGATATTGACATGAGGCTTAATTGCAAATTTCGGCTGCGCAGTATTGATGGCTTTAGATTCTTTTTTCTCTTTAGCTACTTTTGTAACCGTATTTTTTTGTTGAGCAGTTACGGTTTTTACTTTCTTTTCACCATCTGCTCCCTTGTTGACAACAAATATTGATCTTGTAGGAGTTTTGGTCTTTGTTGTATTCTGTGCAAAGGTTGTGATAAATAACCCTGCAATGATTGATATAAAAATAATCTTTTTCATATTCTGTCAATAATTAAGGGTTATTTTACAACAATTTTTACTCTTGATGGGAGTCCATCATGCTCTCGCTCAACAATATATGTTCCAGGTTGAAGAGACTTAATATCTTTATTAGGTAGTTTATTTCCGTCAATTGAATAGATGGTTAAATCCTGAGATTCTGTCCAAATGTCTTCAATATCTGTTGTGCCATCCATTTCTCCACGACTTCCATTGGCATAACGACGAATTGAGTGACATTCAAAAGCCGGATATTCACTTGTTGCAGAGTATCTCCAAACAGTTTCAACCCAAGGATTATTGTGATTAAAGCCTGTGTAATTACACCAACGACTTTGTTTCTCTGGATCCTGAGCATCCTTTTCCATTACGACTTCATTGTCGTTGCCATATCTAAAGATGTATTCTCTTTCTTTGAGAATATTATCTGGATCGTTATTTCCGAAACTTATAGGACTCATCGTAACTATATATATGTTCGATGTATTTTTTATTCCTTTTGCCTTGAATGCAAGAGGACTTGCCGGACAATTATATATAGCAACTGGGTAATTAAATGTTCCGCTAATCCATGCACTTCCGTCTGGTGCAATATTTTTGTATTCTAAACGAACTTTTTCAACAGCGGTTTTCTTTACATAGCCCGATACTGAGGATGTATTCAATGTAAGATATTCCAATTCTGTGCCATTACCCATTTGTGTTCCTGATCCTGAACTCCATACATATTCCCAAGTCTTAGTTCCACCATCACCAGGAAGGACTTCCATATTAACTTCAAGAATATTTTCTTTACCTGGTTGTTCAGCATTGAATGCGACTTGATTTGTGTATCCATCTAACTGTTCTGGGAAAGTCGGCTTTGGATACAGAACAAAAGTGTTCTGTACTGGAACTTTGAATGTCGTTTCGAAGAAGAATACCTGTTTCTTGTCGAATGTGAATTTTAGAATGGCATCCACAGTAATATCATTATATACACCAGGAACGTCTTTTTTAGGGAAATCATTATATAGGAAATTACCACTTACTTCCGCATCAGATTTATCTTTGCCATAAGAAATAGTTCCACTGACTAATTCTCCGCCTTTGGTATCAATACCAACAAGAAAACTTACATCACTACCAGCAAGGGCGTGTGTTATACCATCGGAAGTTTTAACTGCTCCTTTATATCTTGTCTCGTCCGTATAAATGCCTTTGCCAACCTCGACACCGACTTTGATATAGGGTTCGGCAGCTTGTGACTCATCGTATTTAGTAATATCAGAGTAGCAATCAATATCTTCATATCTCCACAATGTTCTTACCGAAGATACGCTGAATGGTGGATTGAAGAGGTATCTTGCTGAGATTGGAGCTTCATTGTTGAAGACAAACAGATACTTATTTTCTTCCAATTCTTCATCTGATAAATCAAAACCAGTTGCAATATAAAGACTGTTGTTCCCATTCTTAATTGCTTCAATTGCTTTTGCCGGTTTTGGAGAATTGTAAACTTTGATTGTAGTTGCTTGAACAGAATCACTAAACCACACTGTTGTGCTATCTGGTGCAATATTATTATATCGCAGACGGTATTTCAATTCATCAATTCTCATGGAATTGCCATCTACCGTGTGCTTTACCAATTCTGTGTAGATATTGCTTGTTCCAACGATAACAGTGGAGTCTATCATTGTTTGCGACACAGAATCTGCATGAATATTGTAATTTTTTACCCATTCATATTTCCACGAAGAGGAATTGCCACCTCTGACAACAGCATTTAAGTTGATTGTGTAGCTGTCAAGTTCACTAATTCTTACATTATTATTATATATGTTCTGAATCTTTGGTGCATCGTACAATACAAAAGTCTTACTCTTTGGTATTTCATAAATTAATGTTGTGTCGATGTAGGCAGTAATGGTATCTTTATACCAAACTGTAGAATCTTTCTTTATTCCCAATGAATCAGTTACAGTAATAGTAGAATCTTTTTCTATAATTTTTTCTCCTAATTTGCCTAAAAGAGCTTCTACGTATATTTTATTGTAGCTTCCTGCTTTATTCTCTAATCGGAAAGTGGATGTAATAAGTGTGTCGCCAATAGTTTTTGACGAAATTGTAGTTTCACCAAGATTTATTTCGGCACCCAATATTTTATACCCTTTTGCATCAACACTAATATTGTATGTAATATCGCTGCCAGCAAATGCATGAGTAACACTATCGGCAGTAGTTACAGCTCCCGTATAACGAGAATCGTTTTCAAAGATACCTTTACCGATAGTTAATCTTGCATTGAAAGTTGGTTCAGATATTAGTGTTGAATCTGTTGGAGAAGAATCTTTCGGCTGTATAGCCCAAAGACTACAAAAACTAACAAACAAGCAGAAGAGTAATAATCTTTTCATAGTGGTTTGAAAATTTTATGGGTGAAATATTAATTCTCACCCATTAATAGATTAAGCATTTTAATAGTTGCCTTGATGGCTGCTTCAGTTTGGTCTGCATCAAGTCCTCGAGTGCGATAGACTTTTCCATCATGTTCCCATGTGATAGCAGTTTGTACCAAGGCATCCGTACGACCTCCAGGAGGAATAGTCACTGTATAGTTAACCAACCAAGGGAATGTGCGATGTAGAGAATTGCGGAAGATATGTCTTACAGCGCGGTTGAAGGCGTCGAACTGACCATCTCCGATTGCGCTTTCCTCGAATTCTGTTCCATCAACATCCAACTTGACAATTGCTTGCGGATGAAGTCCGTATGATGTACTTACCATGTAAGATACAAGCTTGACTCTATCGGATGGTGTGTCGTGATGGAGTGTATCGCTTATGATATATGGAAGATCGTCGATAGTAACAATCTCTTTCTTGTCACCCAATTCGTTGATACGCTTAGTTACCTTACGCATATCATCTTCACTGAGGTGTATGCCAAGCAATTCAAGATTCTGCTCAATGTTGGCTTTGCCAGACATCTTTCCCAATGCATATTCTCTCGAACGACCAAAGCGTTCAGGAAGGAGCGCATTGACATAAAGATTGCCTTTTTTGTCGCCATCAGCATGGACTCCTGCAGTTTGAGTGAAGACATTTTCACCAACTATTGGAGCATTTGAAGCGCAACTTATTCCGCTATAGCTCTCAACCATTCGGCTGATGTTGTTAATGCTCTTCTCGTTGATTTTGGTTTCAGCACCCATCAGGTCGTGTAGGACGGCAACTACGCTGGAAAGGGATGCATTACCAGCTCTTTCTCCAAGTCCATTGACAGTACAGTGAAAACCTTTGCAGCCACCTTCTGCAGCTGCGAGAACATTTGCAACAGCAAGGTCATAATCGTTGTGAGCGTGGAAATCGAAATGCACATTCGGGTAGCGCTCGGTCATCTGTCTAACCAGATTATTTGTCTGATATGGAGAGAGAACTCCCAAGGTGTCTGGAAGAAGTATTCGCTTGATTTCCTTACCAATCAGATCTTGCAAGGAATCAACCATACCGAAGACATAGTCTTTTGACTGCAACATGCCATTTGACCAGTCTTCGAGATAAAGATTGACGGAAAGACCTGATTCCTTTGCAATCATTACATTGTTGCGAATGTCTGACCAATGTTCTTTAGGAGTCTTTTTAAGCTGGTTTTCACAATGGCGTTGAGAACCTTTGGAAAGTAAGTTCATCACCTTTCCTCCAGCTTGTGCGATCCAATTAATACTTGCGCCATTGTCAACAAATCCGAGAACTTCAATTTTGTCGATATGACCGGCAGAGATTGCCCAATCGCAAACCTTTTTTACACAATCGAATTCTCCTTGAGATACACGCGCCGAAGCAATTTCTATTCGGTCAACGCGGACCTCTTCAAGGAGTTTGCGGGCTATAGATAATTTTTCAGGCGCGGAAAATGCCACGCCTGAAGTCTGTTCGCCATCGCGAAGTGTTGTATCTAAGATTTCGAATCTCATTTGTTTTCGTAAGCCTCAATAGCATCCTTTTTCGACAAAAGATAGTCGATATCATCATAGCCATTCAAGAGGCAGTATTTCTTGTATCCGTTGATTTCGAACTTTTCGCTATGACCTGTTGCTTCGTTTGTAACAGTCTGATTTGGGACGTCAACTGTAACGATAGTCTTAGAATCTGCAGCGATGGAAGCAAAGAGCTCCTGCTGGAATTCGCGGCTTACAATTACAGGAAGTACGAAGCAGTTCAAGAGGTTGTTACGGTGAATATCAGCAAAGCTTGATGAAATAACAACGCGAACTCCGTAACCTGCAATTGCCCAGGCTGCATGCTCACGTGATGAACCAGAACCCCAGTTCTGACCACCGACGATAATCTCATGTACACCTTCGTGTGGAGCTTCAGAGAATTCTGGTTGGTTCATTACGAAATCTGCAATAGGCTGGTTGTTTGCATCATAGCGGAGATCGTGCATGAACGCATCACCGTAGAATTTTGGATCACGTGTAGTAAATGCAAGATAACGAGCAGGAATAATGTTATCTGTATTATTGTTGTCAATTGCAATAGGAATGCAAGTTGACTTTACTATGTTGAATTTATTGTTTGCCATAAATTAAAGTTTTCTCGGATCTGTAATTACACCAGTGATAGCACTTGCTGCAACAACAAGTGGCGACGCAAGGATAGTACGAGCGCCAGGACCCTGACGACCTACAAAGTTACGGTTGCTTGTAGAGATTGAGAGCTTACCAGCAGGAACCTTGTCTGGGTTCATTGCAAGACATGCAGAACAAGAAGGGAGGCGGAGTTCGAAACCAGCTTCTTCAAGGATCTTGTCTATACCCTCGTCGATAATCTGCTGACGTACGAGCCAAGAACCAGGAACGAGCCAAGCAACTACGCTGTCAGCTTTCTTCTTGCCCTTAACAACTGAAGCGAAAGCACGGAAATCTTCGATACGACCGTTTGTACATGCTCCGAGGAAGCAATAATCTACAGGTTTGCCTTCGAGCTTTTCTCCTGGCTGGAACTGCATATATTGAAGTTGAGCCTTAAGCTGTTCCTGTTCTTCCTCCGACATACCGTCGAGAGTTGGAATACATTCGTCAATAGCAATACCTGCACCTGGGTTTGTACCGTATGTGATGCGTGGCTTGATATCTTCTGCTTTGATATTTACTTCTTTGTCGAAAACTGCATCATCGTCACTCTTGAGTTTCTTCCACTCTTCAACAGCCTTGTCCCAAGCCTCGCCCTTAGGAGCATATTCACGACCCTTAAGGTATGCGAATGTAGTCTCATCTGGTGCGATAAGACCAGCGCGGGAACCCATTTCGATTGAGAGGTTAGAAAGAGTAAGACGACCTTCCATTGACATGTTACGGATAGTTGAACCTGCATATTCAACTGCATAGCCAGTAGCACCTGCAGTAGTCATCTTTGCCATAATATAAAGAGCAACATCCTTTGCAACAACACCTGGCTGAAGTTCGCCTTCGATGTTGATACGCATTGTCTTTGGCTTAGATTGGAGAATACATTGTGATGCAAGAACCTGTGCAACCTCAGAAGTACCGATACCCATTGCGATAGCACCTACAGCACCATGAGTAGAAGTATGAGAGTCACCGCACACAATAGTCATACCAGGAAGAGAAAGAGCCTTCTCAGGACCGACAACGTGGATGATACCATTGTCTTTTGTTCCCATTGTAAAGTGCTTGATGCCGAACTCTTCGCAGTTAGCCTTAAGAGTCTCAACCTGCTTACGACCGATAGGATCGTTGATTACTTCCTGCTGGTCAGAAGGAGTGTTGTGGTCTGGCATTGCAACAACATGATCTGGACGGAACACTTTGATTCCCTTGTCTCTCAACGAGTCAAATGCTTGTGGAGAAGTTACTTCGTGTGCATAAAGACGATCAATGTATAATTGTGTAGGGCCATCCTCCACTTTTTCTACCACATGAGCGTCCCAGATTTTGTCAAAAAGTGTATTCATATTTAATCTATAACTTTATACAAAAACAAAAGACAAATATTTAGTTCTTGAATTTATTAATACAATCAATAAATGCTTCGACTGATGCTGTAACAATATCTGTATTAGCACCAAATCCATAATAGACTTTGTGCTCGTGCTCTACGGTCATATGAACCTTACACATATCATCAGAACCCTTATCGATTGCTTGTATTGTGAATTCTTTGAGAATCATCTCTCTCTTGATAATGGTCTTGACTGCCTTAATTGCTGCATCTACAGGACCGTTGCCAGTTGCAGCTGCTTCGAACTTTTCGTTAGCAATCAAAAGACCAACACTTGCAACAGAACGAACACCCTTGCCTGTAGTAACCTGCAAGTAGTCGAGTTTTACGGTGCGATGTTCTGCACGATCTGCTCCAGCCAAGATAAGAATATCGTCATCTGTAACCTCTTTCTTCTGATCTGCAATCTGGAGGAACTTCTTATATAAGCTGTCCAACTTTTCTCCCTCAATCTCAACACCGTTAACACTGAGACGATGCTTCAAGGCAGCACGTCCAGAGCGAGCTGTGAGTACGATTGCGTTATCATCGATACCAACTTCTTTTGGATCCATGATCTCATAAGTAGAGACATTCTTCAAAACACCATCCTGATGGATACCTGATGAGTGAGCGAAAGCATTCTTGCCGACAATTGCCTTGTTTGGCTGAACAGGCATATTCATCAAAGAACTGACCATACGTGAAGTAGGGTAGATCTTTGTCGTATTGATATTTGTTTCGATACCGAGGTCTGGGTGAGTCTTGAATATCATTGCAATTTCTTCAAGAGAAGTGTTACCAGCACGTTCTCCGATACCGTTGATAGTAACCTCAACCTGACGAGCACCACCAAGTACGCCTGCTACAGTGTTTGCAGTTGCCATACCAAGATCATTATGGCAATGTGTTGAAAGGATAGCCTTTCCTGCGGCAAATGCATCAACATGTTCGTAAAGGTAGGCAATCTTCTCTTGATACTCGTTTGGTACACGGAATCCAGTAGTGTCAGGAATGTTACAAACTGTAGCGCCAGCCTTAGTTACTGCTTCAATTACACGAGCAAGATATTCGTTGTCAGTACGACCTGCATCTTCTGCATAGAATTCGACATCATCAACAAACTTCTTTGCATACTTAACAGCAGCTACAGCGCGTTCGATGATTTCCTCGCGCGTACTATTAAATTTATACTTAATATGAGAGTCACTTGTGCCGATTCCTGTATGAATGCGTTTATGTTTTGCATACTGAAGGGCTTCTGCCGCACAGTCAATATCTTTTTGTACTGCACGAGTAAGAGCGCATATTGTTGGCCAAGTAACAGCCTTAGAGATTTCTACAACAGAATTGAAGTCACCTGGACTGCTTATTGGAAAACCTGCTTCAATGACATCAACCCCCAATAATTCAAGCTGTCGGGCAACCTGAATCTTCTCAACGGTATTGAGCTGGCAGCCTGGAACTTGTTCACCGTCACGCAACGTGGTGTCGAAAATGTATAAACGATCAGCCATATATGTAGTTTATTTATCCTCCAATTGAATATAACATCTGCAAACATTGTTTGCCTTTACCCTTCTTGATTCGGGCTGATGTCGGAATAATATAATTAGTTACCGAGAGAACGGTATTATAATTCGTATTTGTTGTTACATCTACAGGAATAATCGCCATAGGAACAACAAGGTCTTTTGGAATATCTTTGATGTCAACTTTGTCCCATCCGTACTTCTCTGCAAGACCAAGAAGCACTGCGTTGATATTGCCGAACTTATAATAGTATAAACCGTCGTTGGTAATGTAATTGTCCTTTGGTACAGAATCACAGACAAAAGTCGCATAGCAAGAAGTTCTGTTGTCTGGCAGTTTATTGTTCTCAAAGAACTTTGTCATTTCCGACTGTTCTACCATCAAGACTGTTGGAGTAGGAGTGCTTCCAATAAATGCGCCTTTTGGCTTGTATCCTTGCAGATAGAAGTTTGTAGCATTAAGGAAGTAACTTGAGTCTCCACGTTGGTGAAGAGGATCTTCTTCCATTTTGTTGATAATCTCACCAACAGGAAGGTCGATGATCGTATAATAACCCTGTGGCGAAGTTATATATGCAGTGTCTGCGCAACTCATACGCTCAGACTTATGTTCGTCAACCATGCTGTATCCACTCATCTGGATTACATCAGGAGTTACAGCCATAGAGTTTACATGATTCATTACGTATGTCGAGTCGCCATCGTCGGCTGCGTTTCTCAATGTTGTGCCATCTTCAGCATATCTGTGGTATGAGCTGTAGAAGAAATAAATAGCCGTATAGTGAACCTTAATCATCACACCATCACCGAAGGTCGGCTGTACGCATACACCAGAAAGGAACTTCTCGCGCATTGCCTTCTGGTCAGAGAAGATGTCTGTGTATTCGCTGTGGTGTGGATTCTTTTTGTCTCGGGCAACAGCCGCCTCAACACAAAGCTTAAAGAATTGATCTTTGAGATCGTCCTTAAGCTTAACTTCGATGTAAGGCATATAACTTTCGCCGTTTCTTATAGAATCCGAAAGCTCTCGGTTGGCAGAAGTGAACGCCTTGCGACCGATCAGGTTGTCTTTATTGTACAACTTTGAGAAATTGTTGTTGCTGTAGAATTCGCTCTCTGGGAGTGTCTCAAAATCAACCGATGGATTGAGACTATAGATTGAAAGCTGCAAAGGTGTGAGAGAATCTCCATAATAAGTCCTGTAATAGATACGGATACACATCGAGTCAATCTTGTTATCCAAAATAGAATCCCACGCATTGTAGTGGTAATCGCTCCAGTCGTAACCTAATTCTTTTGGTACGGAAGTACGGAGGATAGAGAACAACAAAGAGTCTTTGCTGTCAGTAACATCAAGTCCCATCTTTTTGCTTGAGTAGAACTGTGCAAGATATCCGGCAGTAACTTGACCATAATCCGGATCAGTGATGTTACCAACCAAAGGATAACCAGTACGGACATATACAGAGTCTCGATATCCTGTATATGTGTTTACGTCAATAGTTGTAGATTTAAGAGAGATTGCGTCATCAGCCGGACGTGTTGTCACTCCGAGTGTTCCCATCTCTTCCTTACATGAGACAACTGAAAGAAATATGCATTGTACTACCAAAAATACAGGTAGAAAATAAAGAATTCTTCTCACGATTTATCAATAATATTTATTCGTCTTCTCCTGATTCTTCTTTTGGAAAGAAACTTTCGAAGAATTTGTTATAAGCTTCAGCATTCAATTCATCGTTGTTCGAAACGTCGAGAACCGGCTTTTCCAAAGACTTGGCATTCTCTATTATTTCAGAGTCAACACCAGCATCTGTTACAATGATACCGTCACAGAATTTTGTTGCTAGTTTGCAGAGGTCAACATAACTTACTTTCTTGTCTTTTATGTCTGCGATATCAGCTTTTGTGACACCGTTGGTCTTCAGGATTTGTGAAGTGTTAACAGGCCACTCTGTCTTGAAAGCATTGTCAAACAAAGCAAGGATGATCTTTGCATTTTTGAAACAAGGAGCATCGTGCATTGATTTTTTCAGATACATTGGAGCTACTGCGGCAAACCATCCCTGACAATAAATGATATCTGGAGTCCAACGAAGTTTCTTTACAGTTTCAGCAACGCCTCTTGCATAGAAAAGACAACGCTCTACTTGGTTTGAATATTCATTGCCTTTTTTGTCGCAATATGTATTTTTTGATGTGAAGTAATCTTCGTTGTCAATGAAATACACCTGAGTGTGCATCGAAGCAAGACTTGCGACTTTAATGACCAATGAATGATCAGCCTCATTAATGACGATATTCTGTCCGGAAAGACGAATCACTTCATGGAGCTGGTTTCGGCGTTCGTTGATACATCCGAAACGAGGCATGAAAACTCGAATTTCATGACCTGAGTCCTGAATTGCTTGAGGCAATTTATGGCCAAGATCAGCTAAATGTCCAGCCGATAAATAAGGCTCAACTTCGGTGTTGATAAAAAGGATTCTGGTCTTTTTCATTCTTCTGCTTCGTCTTTTAAAAATTTTAATGCGCGCAAAGTTAGTGATTTTTTGTGAGAATTACTAATTTCTTTTTCTAAAATTAGCAATATGCTTTCTTTTTTAACGGAAATTTTGTATATATTCTGGAAAAATGTTTACCTTTGCGACTCAATTAAGATTGCAAAATATAGGTTTTTCTAATAAAATGAACAAAATGAGATTTGAGTCAGTGCATGAAGCTACTAAGAAACATGCAGCTGATTACCCTGTTCCAAAAGGTCGCCCGTCCGAGTATTTTGGTGAGTTGGTCTTCAATCGTGAGAAGATGCAGAAATATTTGGATGCAAAGACTTTGAAGGCTTTGCTTAACAGTATTGATAACGGTGCACCTCTCGATAGAAATGTTGCTGATGGAGTTGCTGCAGGAATGAAACAATGGGCTATGGATCATGGCGTGACTCATTGCTGCCATTGGTTCCAGCCTTTGACCGAAACTACAGCGGAAAAGCATGACTCATTCATGGAATATGACTGGAAAGGTGGCATGATTGAGGAATTTGAGGGTAAATCTCTTATTCAGCAGGAACCAGATGCTTCATCTTTCCCAAGCGGAGGAATCAGAGCTACATTCGAAGCTCGTGGTTATACAGCATGGGATCCTACAAGTCCTGTATTTATCCTTAACGATACTCTTTTTATACCAACTGTATTTATCTCATATACAGGCGAGTCTCTTGATTATAAAGCGCCTTTGAAGAAGGCTATTAAAGCTGTAGCAGATGCAGCTTTGCCTATCTGCAAGATGTTCGATCCTCGTGTGAATCACATCCAGGCAAATCTCGGATGGGAACAAGAGTATTTCCTTGTAGATGACGGATTATATGCCGCTCGTCCTGACTTGATTGCTTGCGGAAGAACTCTTCTTGGTCATGCTTCTGCAAAGAATCAGCAGATGGATGATCACTATTTCGGACAAATTCCTTCACGAGTACAGGCATTCATGACCGACTTGGAAATTCAAGGACATCGTCTTGGAATTCCTATGAAAACCCGTCATAATGAAGCTGCTCCAAACCAGTTCGAGTTTGCTCCGATTTTCGGAGAAATGAATCTCGCTGTTGATCAGAATATGCTCATCATGGGCGTAATGAAGAAGATTGCTCGCCGTCATGGATTCCGTGTTCTTCTTCATGAAAAACCTTTTGAAGGTGTCAACGGATCAGGCAAGCATAATAACTGGTCTTTGAGCACAGATACAGGAACAATTCTTCTTGCGCCTGGAACAGATCCTATGACCAATCTTCAGTTTATGACATTCTTTGTCAATACATTGATGGCATTGAAGCGTCATGGAGCTTTGCTTAAGGCATCTATTGCTTCTGCAACTAATGCTCCTCGTCTCGGAGGAAATGAAGCGCCTCCAGCAATCATTTCAGCTTTCCTTGGACGTGCTATGACAGATGTGTTGCGCAAGCTTTTGACAGTGTCTGACGATACAGATATTGTTATTGCCGGCAAGCATAAATATGATTTCGGATTGGTGGAAATACCAGCAATCTTCCTCGATAATACAGATCGTAACCGTACATCGCCATTTGCATTCACAGGCAACCGTTTCGAGTTCCGTGCAGTAGGTTCTAAGGCAAACTGCTCAGGTGCAATGACTACTCTCAATGCAGCAGTTGCAGAACAGCTTATCGATTTCAAGGAAAAAGTTGATGCAGATATGGCAGCAGGCGACAGCATGAAAGTTGCATTCATGAAGAATATCAAACTCATTATTGCAGAGATCATTGATACTGTATGTTTTGATGGTAACGGATATTCTCTCGAGTGGCAGAAAGAAGCTGTAAAGCGAGGCCTTGATGTCGAAAGATGTGTTCCAAAAATGCTCCTTGAAAATGAGAAGCCTTCAGCTGTTGCAATGTTTGAGAAACTTGGTATCTTCACTGCTGCAGAACTTCAGGCTCGTAACGAAGTGAAGTTTGAAACGTATACTAAGCTCGTTCAGATTGAAGCTCGTACGCTTGGCGATTTGGCAATCAATCATATTATTCCTGCAGCTACTTCTTATCAGTCTCAGCTCCTGAAGAATGTAGCTCTGATGAAGTCAATCTTCCCTCAGGAATGGGAAAGTCTCAGTGCTTATGAAATCAGTCTCATTAAGAAGATTGCTGGATATAATGCAGAGATTAAGGCAAAGGTTGATACTATGGTAGAGAAGCGTCGTATCGCAAATCGTATTCCAGACCTTTACGAGAAAGCGATTGCATATCATGATATCGCAGAACGATTGAATGACATCCGCAAGCCTATAGATATGCTTGAAGAAATTGTTGATGATAATGTTTGGCCAATGCCGAAATATCGCGAACTTCTTTGGATCAGATAAGTACTTGAAAATAGAACAGTTTCTATAAAAAATAAGCCCGATATTTTTCGATATCGGGCTCACTTTTTATATTAACGTCTTTATTATTTGAGCGCTGCTTTGATTAAGTCTGTGCAGTCTTCGCAAAGTGTAGGAGAGATGTATGGAACATTTCCTTCACTGATATCAAATATACATGCAAAGCCATATTGTTCACCAATTGTCTTTATTGCGGCGTTGATCTTTTCGAATAATGGCGAAAGTAAAGTCTCTTGAGACTGCTTGAGATCTTTTGCAGCATTATTGCGGAAAAGCTCAATACGCTGTTGCAATTGGTCGATTTCCTGAGCTCTTGCTTCTGCGATATTATTGTTAAGCAGATTTTTTTCTTCCAGAAAATTAGCTACTTTAACTTTATATTCTTCGAGCATTTTTGTCTCTTCTACTTCGTATTTTGCCTGCAAGTCTTCAATATCTTTTTGAATCATTGCTTTTTCTGGAAGACTCTCAAAGATAGATTTGCTGTCAAAATATCCTATTTTTATTGTTTGTGCATTTACAGAAACAATGTTAAGGAGAAGCAGGGAAACGAGAATAGAAACTAACTTTGACACAGTTATATTTGATATATTAATCGTTATTTATGTTTGCGAACGGCTTACTTAATGCCAAGTTCTGCCTTTACCAAAGGAAGACAGTCGATGCACTGACTTTCAGAAGAGTAAAGAGCTGTTCCAGCGTTGAAGATATATGTGAAACCATTCTTCTCACCAACTGCCTGGATAGCCTTACGAACCTTCTCTACGATAGGAGCCATCTTAGACTGTTCCTGAGTCTGGATGTCACGACCAGCTGTCTCATAGAACTGCTGGATTCTCTGCTGAAGCTGAGTGAGTTCCTGTTCGCGAGCGTCAGCAATGCTCTTTTCGAGAGTTTCGCGCTCCTGCATGAATGAAGAGTATTTTGTCTGGAATTCCTCATTCATTTTAGCCAATTCTGACTCATATCTGCTCTGAAGTTCTTCGAGTTCTTTGAGAGCCTGAGCTCTTTCTGGCATAGCCTCGATGAGTGCGTTTGAATCTACATTACCAAACTTGAGAGTCTGGGCGTTTGCAGCAAGTGCTGCGAAGCAGAATACTGCTGCAAGGAAAATTTTCTTCATTTTGATTTATTATTATTTTGTTTATATTTGCTTTTGTACAGTTCTGTTTAATAGCCAAGTTTCGACAAAACTTCTTTCGAGATATCAATCTTTGGCGAAGCGAAGATGATGCTTTCTGCACTGCTGCGATCAATCACCATTGCATAGCTGTTCTTTTCTGCAACAGCCTTAACAGCATTGTAGATGTCGTCCTGAATATGTCCAACGAGTGCATCACGCTTCTTGTAGAGTTCTCCTTCTGGACCAAAGTACTTATTGCGCAAATCCTGAGCTTCCTTTTCCTTCTTGAGGATAGCCTCTTCACGGGAAGTCTTTTGTTCGGCTGTAAGGAAGACCATGTCTGCCTGATACTGCTTGTACATAGTCTCAGCTTCCTTGGTGATTTTCTCCACTTCCTGTTGCCAACGCTGACTCATCTGGTCAAGCTGTTCATTAGCCATTTCATATTGAGGAATCTGCTTCAAGATATAGTCCATATCAATCAAAGCATACTTTTGAGCATAAACGCTGATTGAGCTGCTCATCATAGCCAATAGGCAAACAATCAAAATCTTTTTCATAGCTTTATAAATGTTGTTTGTTATTGTATTCGTTACTAAGACTATTTTTCTTTTGCTAAGTTTAATTATCTCTATGTTGCGGGAGTTTTAGAATTCCTGACCTATCACGAAATGGAAGTGGCTTCCGCCATTGCTTGTGTTTCCGAATGTCTGGTCGAAACCGTAACCCCAGTCGATACCGAGCATACCAATCATTGGAAGGAAGATACGAACACCAGCACCCAACGAACGCTTCATAGAGAATGGGTTGAAGTACTTGAAGTCTGTCCATGCGTTACCAGCTTCAGCAAATGCAAGACCGTAGATTGTCGAAGAGGTTTCGAGCATGAATGGATAGCGAAGTTCTGCTACGAAACGGCAATATGTTCTTGCAACGTCGCCATAGCTCTGAGTCAAGGAACCATTCTCATAACCACGCAATGGAATATACTCTGTAATATATGAAGATGAGTAATAGCTGTTACCATCACCACCCATATAGTAGCTGTCGAACGGAGACATCTTGTTCTTGTTGTAGTAGCCCAGGAAGCCCATATCTGAACGAGCGTGGAAGACAAGCGTACGTGTTCCTGATGTGAGAGGAACGAAGATCTTGCTCGAGAACTTGATCTTGTAGAATTCCAGCCATTTCATCTTGTCCTTTGAATACTTCTCTTGTGCAGCAAGTTTGGCATTGTCTTCAAAGAGGCTGTATGGAGGTGCAAACTCAGCATCGAGAGTGAAGCTGGAACCACTACGAGTATAATATGGATTATCGATGGAATTACGTGACAACGCAATTTCGAGCGAGAGACTGTTACTTGTACCATTGCTTACAGGGAAGTATCTCCAGTCTTTCAAGATGTACATGTGATAGTTGAGCGAAGTCTGAAGAGTAAAGTAGTCATCAGGCCAATGCAAACGCTTACCGAAACCGATAGAAGCACCAATCATCTGAATGCTCTTGTCTGGGTCGATTGCATACTCATAAGAGTTGTTGTTGTAGCCGTAACCGTATCCACCATAGCCATAACCACCGTAACCATATCCGCCATAAGGATAACCACCGTAGCCGTAAGGGTTGGTGTACATGTTATTGTAGAGGTTCTTGTTGTAGAAGCTTGAGTTGATATCACTCTGACGGGAATAGTAGAGAGCGAGGCTCAATGAGTTAGGACGCTTTCCACCAAACCAAGGGTTGACATACTGAACAGAATAAGACTGATAGTATTTAGCATTTGTCTGTGCAGAAAGAGTGAATGTCTCACCTTCACCTGAAGGATAGATTCCGTGATATCTTTCTGGGTGGAACAAGTCTCTCATCGAGATATTTGTCAACTTAAGACTAATCTTACCAATGATACCTGTTGAACCCCAACCGAGAGAGAATTCTACCTGGTCGTTTGCCTTTGATTCGAGATCGAAGATAATATCTACAGTACCGTCTTCATAGTTTGGCAATGGACGAGGATTCATCTTTTCAGGGTCGAAATGTCCTGTTTGAGCAAGCTCTCGGGCAGAACGTACGAGGTCTGTCTTAGAGAAGAGCTCTCCTGGACGAGTACGAAGTTCACGACGTACTACGTGTTCGTAAAGACGGTCGTTACCATTGATTACAACCTTGTTGATATGAGCCTGAGGACCTTCAACTACACGCATTTCAAGATCGACTGAGTCTTTCTCGATGTTTACTTCGATAGGAGTGAGGTTGAAGAAAAGATAACCTTGGTCCATATAAAGTGTACCGATACCATCTTCGTCTTCATTGATTCGCTTGTTGAGCTTCTTCTGGTTATAGACATCACCCTTGTTCATCTGGAGATAAGCCATAAGAGTAGATGTTGGCTCGATAGAGTTGCCGACGAATGTGATGTCACGTACGAAGTAACGCTTGCCTTCTTCGACCTTGATCTTCACATCAACGTGCTTGTCGTCGTAGCGAGTCACACTGTCATATACGATACGAGCGTCACGATAACCGAGCTCCTGGAACTTTTCGATGAGTCTCTTCTTGTCTTCCTTGTACTGCTCATCAGTAAATTTCTTTCCACGGAATGCGTTGAAGAGTCTGTTGACCGCATTGGTCTTCTTCATTGCTCTGTTTGCACCCTCATAGGTCATGTAGCTCTTCTTGAAAGGGAAAAGTCTTTTACCGATGGAATCGCGAGTGTCGAGACCTTCGAAGATAAGATGCTTAACCTTAACCTTTTCGTGCTTATCGACCAAAATAGTAAGGTTGACAATGCCTTCACGTTCCTTATCATCTTCCTGATAGATCTCTACATCGGCATTCTTGTAACCTTTTCCGTCGTAGTAGCGCTTGATGAGAGTCTTTGCTCGGTCAATGACATTTGGCGAGATCTGTCCGCCTTTGGCAACACCAATCTGGGCATCGAGATCTTCTCGTTCGCTCTTCTTTACACCGTCATATTCAATATCGCCGATGCGAGGACGCTGTGTCAATGCAATCTTGATCCAGCAGTCGTTTTTGTACACTTTCTCGAGAGTGATCTTAACGTCGCTGAAAAGACCTTGACGCCAGAAACGACGGATAGCGGTTGTTATCTCGTCGCCAGGCACAGAAATCTCTTGTCCAATAGAAAGTCCAGAGAAACCGATGAGCATGTAATCCTCATAATTGTCGGCTCCTGTGACTTCAATGCCTTGGATTGTATATTTTCGTGCCGATTGTGCCGTATGATTCACAATCGGGTTAAATATTGTGTCGTTTTGCTCTTGTCCGAAAGCTGGAAGCAATGCCACCAGCATTAAGATTGCTATGCAAATCTTTCTCATTATTTATTATAATATATTTTTAGCTTCCTCTTGTACTTGTGCAGAAGTCTTTCCGAAACGACGTTCGCGAGCCTGGAATTCGATGATAGCCTTGTAAAGGTCGTCTGGACCGAATTCCGGCCAGTAAGTATCGCAGAAATAAAGTTCAGAATATGATATCTGCCAAAGGAGATAGTTCGAAATACGTTGTTCGCCACCAGTGCGGATCAGAAGATCTGGATCTGGGAAGTCGGCAGTTGTAAGACTCTTGCTTACCATCTCCTCGTTGATGTCTTCCGGCTTGATCTCGCCGTTAGTTGCCTTGCGAGCCAAGTCCTGTGCCATCTTGATCAACTCCCAACGGCTTGAGTAGTTGATGGCAAGGATAAGAGTCACCTTGTCGCAATGAGCAGTTGCCTGCATACAATACTCAAGGCTCTCGCGTGAAGCATCTGGCAAGCTGTTGAGGTCGCCGATAGTAAGAAGACGAGCACCTCTGTCGATGAGGTTCTGAGTCTCAAGTCTCACACCATAGCAGATGAGGTTCATGATAGTATCAACCTCTTCTTTTGGTCTGTTCCAGTTCTCTGTCGAGAAAGTATAGGCAGTGACATATTTAACGCCCGCTTTTTCAGCTGCCTCAAGCGTACGGTGCAATGCATCGATACCTGCTTTGTGTCCAACTGTACGGTCAGCGCCTTGTTTCTTCGCCCAACGGCCATTACCATCCATAATGATAGCTATGTGCTTTGGCGATCTCTTAATGTCGATTTGTTCAAGTAGGTTTGCCATACTTTCTATGTTTTATTTTGATGTCTTTGAAACGTCTGTTCCTGATTTTTATTTTTTATTACACTCGATGCAGCGTTCTTTGAAGTCGAATGTGACGCTCAATACCAAAGAACCTATCCAATCGGATTTGAAGAAATCACTACTGTCTATTCCGTAAGGATCTCTTATGCCGTCTGCCAGATCTCCGAAAGTGCGGGAGAAAAGACAAGTGAGCTGTGCATTCGTGCGTTGTGTCATCTTCCATTTGACACCTCCTCCGATAGGGATGCTTAACACAAATCCTGTGTCGCCGTCTCCAGAACTGAATCCGAGTCCTGCACCCATAGTGAGGAATGGAGCAATATGCTTTTTCGCTCTGTAATCATTCGCCCAGCCGTAGTTCCAGAAATGAAACTCTGGACGGAAGGAGAGTTGCCATACTCTGTTGCTGAATTTCAGATGTGCGTCGCCAGGAAACTTATTGTCGAAATCCTTGCTGTCACCATTTATTCCGTAGCTGGTAATGCCCGAAGCAAAAGCCCATCTCGGATTGAGGTTGTATCTGAAAAGCAATTCGCCTGCAAATCCAGGATTGTAGAATGCCTTTGTCTTGTTGATATCTCCGTATGCCCAGCTTAATCCGACTCCACCTCCTATTTCGAACATATATTCAACCTCTTGGGCTTTGATACCCGAAACAGAGAGAATGATGAAGAGAAGAGATATGGCAAGGCGATACATCCTTATCAGTTTTAGAGATTATCTCAGCTTGTCGAATGTCAACTTCGAAAGCTGTCCGCCGAAGATGTTTGTTTGTGGATTGCTGTTTCCGTCAACACCACCGATGAAATACATCCAGTAGTTCTTAGGATTCACAACACATGAAACACCACCAACGGCAGTGATAGGCGAAGTGGTTGCTGCAAATGCGAACTCCTTGCTCAACAATTTCCAGGTCACACCCTTGTTCTCGCTGAAATAAGGAGTGTTCTGCACAGAACCATCTTTCAATACACCTGGCCACAGGATCCACAAAGACTTTGGTTTATCTGTATCCATTGTGTATTCGACAATAGCAGGATTCTTCATTGCTGGAAGGTAGCTCTGCTCGAACTCTGCCCAGTTCTTTCCGTCGCACGACCATGAACTTGAGTTTATTGTTCCGTCAGCTGTTTCGCCACCAACGATTGTTGTGCGTGAAGTGACATTACCCTTGTCAGGATTTGCCTTTGCCAAAACAGCATTCGAGAAGTTCTTGATTGGGAAGTTTGAAGGAATCTTGTCGAGGATTGTCCAATCTGTGAGATTCTCGGTAGTCGCAAACTTATAATCACCGTTGTCCTTAACGATCGCATGAAGGAACTCGTTGTTGTTCTTAGCCTTCAACTGAGCGCCGATGATGTTGACAAATGTGATGTCAGAACCGACTTTCTTCCAATCTGTACCATCAGCCGAAGAAAGCAAAGAACCATTCTTGCCGACTGCGAGAAGCTGGTTGTTCCAGTTATAGATTGTCGAAACTTCAGGTTTTTCCTCTGCAACGATATCCTTCTGTGCGCTCCAGGTCTTGATGCTCTCAACATTCGATGAAGCAACCTTGAGTGTCGAATCGTTGTATTCGGCAAACCAGTAAACACCATTGTTGAGTTCGCAAACCTTCTGTGCAGTCAAGGCTTTTGCCTCGATTGCATCTTTTGCAACATACTGCCAACGGATTGTGTCGCCATAAGTTTTGTGCACATTCACCTTGACGAAATAAGTCTTCTTGTACGACAGGTCGCTCGAAGTGATATCAAGACGAGTCACAGCATAGTCGTTGAAGAAGATATATTGTGTGTCGGCAAAGTTGACAGCTTTCTTCAGGTTGCCGGCAGCATCATAATGACGGAAATAGATATACGCAGCCTTACCTGCATCAACCTTTACTTTGATTGAATCAGGCACTGTACCGACAGGAAGCGAATCCGGATTGAAGATTATACCGGCATTTTCAACAGTCTTGGCAAGTTCTGGATCGCTTGTGCCGAAATGATCGATGGTGAAAGTGTAGCCTGAAAGCTTCTTGCAGACATTGGAGTTGTCTTCAAAGGAGAAGCTCTTAACTGTTGCATTCTGCAAGCCCGACACAATTATTTCAACTTGATTACTGCCGTCTCCAAGACAGCTTGTCAAAGCCGAACAAAACATGCAGGCGCAAAACAAATAAACAAATATCTTTGTGATCGAAGTCATAATCTATTTTTAGAAGATAGTTTTCAACTACCCATTTTAAAACGTGGCGCGAAGATACAAAAAATATCGGTAACTTTCTTTTTTTATAATGTATTTGTTAGTATATTTTAGAGATTTTGCTCATTTTTACTAAACTTTTTAGTTTTTTAAACTCTTTGTAACGAAAAAATACACTATATTTGCGACATGCAAAAGACCATTTCTCTACTGAAACAATCGCTCACTTCATTGTACGATTCTCGCGAGACAGATGCTATAGTTTCTCTTCTTTTGGAAGAGGTTTGCGGCATAACTCGCGTCGATATGATAATGAATCCTGACAAGAAGATTGATGCCCCAAAAACTCAGCTGCTCGCACAATATGCACAGCGTTTGTCGCAAGGCGAACCTGTCCAATATGTGTTGGGCTATGAGTATTTTATGGGAGAGAAATTCCAGGTCAATCCAGATGTTCTGATTCCAAGACCCGAAACATCCGAACTTGTTGATTGGATTGTTGAGAACTATGTTGAAAAGTCTAGGGAAACAGTTGAAAAACCTGTGTATAATATTCTTGATATCGGCACAGGAAGTGGTTGTATTGCTATCTCTCTTGCAAGACTTATCAACAATTCAACAGTCTTTGCTTTCGACATATCAACAGGTGCGTTGAAAACTGCAAAAGCAAATGCTGAAGCACAGAATATCAAGAATATACAGTTCTGTCAAGTTGATATTCTCAACACGGAAAATTCGGCTTATCCACAACCGGATGTTGATAAGTTTGATTTGATTGTAAGTAATCCACCATATGTTATGAACAATGAGAAAAAAGGTATGGATAAAAATGTTCTTGAACACGAACCACATCTAGCTCTCTTTGTTCCAGACGACGATCCATTGCTGTTCTACAGGGCAATCGCCAAGTATGGAAAATCTCATTTGCGGGAAGGGGGAAAACTATACTTCGAAATCAATCAGGCATTAGGCAAAGAAACTTGTCAACTGCTCGAGAAATTGGGTTACTCTGATGTCGAATTGAGACAGGATATGTTCGGCAAAGATAGAATGGTTTCAGCGACTTTGTGAACAGAAATAGAACGCATTCAATATAATAATGTTTTGTTGAAAAGTTATGACACAATTGACTTATGAACAGGCTTTATCGAAAGCTGCACATCTTTGTTCTACAGCTGAGAAGGCTCCACAAGAGATATTTGACAAATTAATCACTTGGGGAATCTCTTCAGATGCAGCAGAGGAAATTGTGTGTAAACTCAAAGAAGAGAAATATCTCGACGAAGCTCGATATGCCCATGCCTTTGTTCATGATAAGTTCAATTACGAACATTGGGGAAAGATGAAAATCGCATATAATCTCCGCAACAAAGGCATCTCGGATTCATTGATCTCAAACACTCTCGACGACGTAATTTCCGACGACGAATATGTCTCAGTTCTTGCAGATTCTCTCAAATCCAAAATGCGTGGAATGTCAGTCCCTTTAAGCCAGAATGACAAAGCAAAACTCTATCGATTTGCCGCACAACGAGGCTTTGAATCAAGATATGTTTCCATTGCCTTGAATGCTCTGAAAATCTCTGATGATGAGTTTTGAGTGAGAGCAAGTTCGTTTTTGAAGTGGCTTTTGACGCGATTTCAAAGTTGCACTTGGAGAATTCCTGATATTATTTACAGCCCATACTCTATGCATGACATGGCGGACTACCTATAATTAGGTGTTAGTAATCTTAACAACTAAATCGTTTAAGTCCAAACACTGTTGTCTCGTGATTCTTTTATGTTCCATATGATAATCCCAAGGACAAATCTGCAATAGTAAACCAGCGGCACATGCATCAAAACTTTCACCGACAGGTTTGTAGAAAGGAGGAAAACCATTTTCACGAATTATTATTATACGATGGCCAAGAGTCATTGCCTCTCGCAAAATTTCCTTCTCTTTTGGGGAAATGGCAGCGCTCACCAATACACCGCCTCTTTCGCCACATTCAAGCCATTCCGTTTTCAGCCTTTGGTTTTCAACATCTGAATACCTTCTATGTACAATTACAGCAGCTTTGTCTGGTATATTTAGGAGGAATCTATTTCCTACACTCTGGCAATTTGTGCCAGCTATATTCATATTCGATAAAACTGTAAATAATTGTGGTTTTTGGCGTTTCATTAGCAGCCGACGTGGATTGTCTTCAAGATAGCGCTTCCAATTGTCTAGTTGCCCCTCGTGCAAAAGTATCTTGTCATTATAGCCTGATTCAAAGAGTGGTTGTAATTGACTACCGTTACCATGACATCCGTCATGGCCATTCTCTTGTGCGAACGCACAATGAACAGTAACGCCCAGTTTCTCTGCTGCTCTAGAGCAACCTCCCTTAAAGCCAGAAACCACCTGCCCCAAATGCTTTTGTTTAGGCATATCTTCTCTAACTCTGACAATCATGTGTATGTGATCAGGCATAATACAGACCTTCCACACTTCAACTTGTGGATAATACTTGTTTATCTTATGTATCTCGTCCTTTAGGATGATATTCCCCATTTCCGAATATTCAACGTGAGGAGCATCGACAGAATCATTGGGTGCATCAATCTTCCCTTTCAGATTGCCCAATAAAGGCAATCGTCCTTCTATAACTAAAGTTATCATATAGGTTCCTTTGCGACTATAGTCGTGCCAAGGAGTGCGACGCTTCATCGAGTGTTTTGTTTCCAACACTTCTATACCTTTCGCAATAGCTTCTTCTCGTGTCATTATGGTAGCAAATTAGTAATTAGTATCCAATTAACAAAATTCCTTTCAAAGGCAACTGCAATCTATTGGAGATATATAATGTTTCCAAGAAAGTAAAAACTCGTTGAAAATCATCATGATTTCTATAAGTATTTCTAACTGCCAAGACAAGGTACTCTACATCAAACATCATACATGCTTCAAAGATGTCTTTCAAAAATCGATGATTCTCTGTTGCTTGACCAGCTTCAACTTCAATTACAATTCGTCCATCCTCACTTAAGGCATCAGCATAAAACGACTTATCAATCTGATTGTCTTGACCAAATAATACCGGAACGTCAATCTTTTCCTCAACACGCTTTCCTGTTTCAACCTTGAATTGTTTTTCTTCAAGAAAAGGTCGCACCAATTCAAGTACATCATTAGAAACAAGCGTATTTGTTGCTGAATCTATTTTATCTTCAACAAACTTAAAGCATTGGATTATGCCTTCGATTTCTTTATTTACACCTCTTGAACGAGGAAAGAACTGGTATCTAATCATGATAAATTATAAATTATTGCTTCTCTAAGCGAATTCTCGTCCAAGCAAATTTGATTGTCTTTAACGTAGAAAAAAATATGTTCGTCAATAAATTCTGCCTCTTTACTGACTGGGACCATTTGCTTATCGAATAAAGCTTTTTCTAAAGATTCTGTAGCAACGCAATAATGAGTAGAGTCATATGAGTCAAACCCATTAAGGGATAATTGTCTGTAAGGATATTTTATTCCCTTGAAAGAAATATAAGTATCGTGAAAATAAGAGCCTTGCATCTTGTCTAACAGGAAACAAAATTATACTTTAATAGTTAAGCAACAAAGAATATGCTCAAGGCGACCAATGTCACGCGGCTTCTCTCTCATAAATCAATATTTTATCACGTTCTGCACTTGGAGCTGCAAAAGGAAGTAATGTTCCTTCTTCTACCAAATCTACGTCAATATTAAGTAACTCGGACAATTCTCGGGTCATTCGAGCATATTTAATCATGCCAACGACTGCGCCAGGTGTGAACTGAACAAGAATGTCTATGTCACTACCTTCCTTTTCTTCTCCACGAGAATATGAACCAAACACCCACGCTTTTTCAACAGGTTGTTTAGCTAAATAATCTCGTATTACTTTGTACAATTCAAATGGCATATTATATATAGGGTTGAAATTCTATTGCAAAGATAGTCAAAAAGAATGTCTGGCATCGGCAAAGGTTGTAAGTTGTAGGTTGTAAGTTTCCTCAAACCCCACTTTTTTGCTCTTTCACTAAGCCTTTTATTATTATGATAATATATATTTATAATATTATATATTATAAAAAAATCGATTAACAGAAATTTGTAAGGGTGTATGTGGGTATAAAAAAACTTACAACCTACAACTTACAACCTAGACAAACTTGCTCTTGATCCATAATAACAAATCTTTTGTAGTGTCCAATATCTGTGTGCAAAGTTAAACAATATCGCAGTGATATCCAAAATTTCATATTAAAACTTAGTGACTTAGTTGTAATCTTTCAATAAATGGTTGTCGG
This sequence comes from Bacteroidales bacterium, assembly GCA_045627785.1. Taxonomy (GTDB): domain Bacteria; phylum Bacteroidota; class Bacteroidia; order Bacteroidales; family UBA3663; genus Liminaster. The sequence continues at coordinate 174,298 of JAZQOF010000030.1, forward strand.
TTGTCGGTTGTCAGTTTCTTTTTTTCACCTTTTTTGTTTTTTCAGGAAGACTTTACAGAGAAATGTAGTATGTGGTATGTAGTAGGTAAATATGAACCCACATACTGTAATCAGTAATCGGTAATCAGTTCCGATTGCCACCGCAAAGGCGGTTTAGGTTTTAGGTTTTGAGTTTTATTTTAATCCACATTTCTCGATTGATCATGATATGAAATTCTATTTTTATACTATGATTATTATATATTAATTATATATTTAATATTATATATTAAAAATTTTGATTTAACATATTTTAAGAATATAAAGGTGAAGTAAAAAGAAACTCAAAACCTAAAACCTAAACTCAAACGACTTCCTTGATTTTTGCTGTAGAAGGAACGAACTGATTACTGATTACCGATTACACATTACTGCATTATAAAGTAGTATGAAATCATATTTACCTACTACATACTACATTTGCCCGCTTTAACTAATTCAGTTGTCGCAAAAGGTGAAAATTTTAAAACTGACAACCGACAACCTTTCGCCTATCGGCTATCGGCTCAGCGTCTAAATTTAATACCGTTTTTGCTCTTAACCCTATATCCGACGGAAGTTATTACCTCCAGATTATAGTATTCTGGATGTTGAATCTGAATTTTTCCATCTATAGCACCATGCCGAGTGGGTGTCGCAAATTTTGCGACTACCACTTCTCCTGCTAGTTCTTCCTTTAAGGCGGCTGTCGATGTGTTTTTGTATGTCTGTCAGTTCTTTGCTGAGCGAATACCCTCGAATAATATGGTCTTTAATAACTTGCAACGCCCATTGGCGAAACTGCGTACCAATATGGCTTTTTACACGATAACCAACAGAGATTATTACATCCAAGTTATAGTGCTTAACGATTCGGCTTATAGTTCTGGATCCTTCTTTTTGAACTGTCAAGGATTCCTTGACGGTTGCCGATGGAAGTAATTCTTTTTCTTTGAAAACATTATTTACATGAAGACTGATGTTCTGATAACAATTACGAATGATTTCTGCTGCAAAGATAATAACTTTTCAAAATTCCTACAAATTTGTAGCAAGGAAATGCCTTATGCCAACCAGATCGGGAAAAGCCGGCAAATGCGAAGTCTGGCAAAAAAGTGCTGATTTTGCGATCAAAAGCTTAGAAACATCGAAAAAATACTACGATAGTGCAAAGTAAAAGCAGGAAATATAATAAAACTTTGTCGAATTTAATTCCAAAAACTTAGAACTCCAATTGAAAAAGTTCAGACGGAGTTCTGGAAGTTCGGAAATCAAATTGTAAAAGTTCGAATATAATTCCGGAAAGTCAGAAATGTAATCGAAATAGTTTTTTTATAACTCCAGACGCTGAAAAATGCATTTGTAAGGCGAAGATTAGAGAAAAGAGTTTATCTTTGCGACATAATCAATCTCTAATTGTAACTGCAATGTTTCGCTTATTACATCAACTCTCTCTTTTTATTGTTCCCGATCTCTGTTTGTATTGTCGGAGACCTTTGATAGGAGTTCAAAGAACTCTTTGTGACGATTGTCAGAAGAAGATACCAAGAACACGTTCGGATAAGCCTGATAATGAGGCGGAGCACAGAGTTTTCGGAAAGTTCCGCTTCGAACATGGAACGTCGTTCTGTTATTACAGGAAAGAAGGTGATTTCGCAAGTTTGATTATCAAGGCAAAGTATAATGATAAGCCTTGGATCAACTATGATCTGTCGATGCTTTTTGCCAAAGATCTCACGCCTGCAGGGTGGCCGTTCGACATTGATTTGATTGTGCCTGTTCCGATACATTTCCTGCGAAAACTGAGGCGAGGATACAATCAGTCGCTTCCGATTGCTGAAGCTTTGTCAATGGCATGGAATTTGCCCTATGATTCACGAAGTCTGGTCAAGTCGAAATATACTTCTTCGCAGGTCTCGAACACTGCAAGAGAACGACTTGAGGCGATGGAAGGAACATTCGATCTAAAGCATCCGGAACGCTTTAAGGGCAAGCATGTGTTGTTGGTCGATGATGTTCTGACAACAGGCGCGACGCTCGATGCTTGTGCCCAGCTTCTGATCCAAGCGGGCGCGAAAGTGAGTTTTCTCACGCTCGGATTGAGCGATTGATGCGCAAAAAAGTGCATAAAAGAGCAATAACTATTGTATAATAGAAAAACGATGCGGAGATTGTTTGTAGTTCGGAATTTTCGATTATCTTTGCACCGTTATTTTGTAAAAATAAAAATTCTAAAAATATAAAAACAATGAAAACAACAGAACGTCTCGTAGCAGAGAAACTTTTGTCTATCAAGGCAGTGAAATTGCAGCCGGAAAATCCTTTCACTTGGGCATCAGGCTGGAAGTCTCCAATCTATTGCGATAACCGCAAGACACTTGCTTATCCAGATGTACGCACAATCATCAAGACAGGTCTGGTAAGCACAATCCAGCGTAAGTATGGCAAGATCGATGCTATTGCAGGCGTTGCAACAGGTGCTATTGCACAAGGCGCACTCGTAGCAGATGCTCTTGGCGTTCCATTCCTTTATGTCCGTTCGGCTCCAAAGGATCACGGAATGGGCAACCTTATCGAAGGTGAGTTGAAACCAGGTTGGAAGGTTGTTGTTGTTGAGGATCTTATCTCAACAGGTATGAGCTCGCTCAAGGCAGTTGCTGCTCTTCGTGACGCACAGGCAGAAGTGCTCGGAATGGTGGCAATCTTCACATATCAGTTCCCTAAGGCAACTGAAGCATTTGCTGAGGCTAATGTCGAACTCACAACTTTGAGCAACTATACAGAACTCATTGCAGAGGCAAACGAACTCAACTACATCAAGTCGGAAGATATCGAGGTGTTGGGCGAGTGGAGAAAGTCTCCAAGCACTTGGAAGCAGGAGTAATGAATTAATTGATAATTGATAATTTATAATTGATAGTTAATGTCAAGATACGAAAGTCAAGTAAAGACAATCAATGCTGCACAGCCGAATGTCTATGCTCGTTTGAGCGATTTGAGCCAGTTGCAGACAATGAAAGATAACCTTTCGCCGGAACAGAAGGCTATGATCAAGGCTAAGTTCGACGAAGTGAGCAAGGGCAAGGTGTCGGTTTCGAATGTCGCATTCACCACAGATACAGCTTCGGCAACAATCCAGGGAATGAATGTGTGTGTCCGAATCATCGATCGCGAACCTATGAAGACTGTCAAGTTCACTGCCGAGAATTCTCCAATCAACGCTACTCTTTGGATCCAGCTCATCGGCACAGGTCCATACGAGACAAAGGCAAAGGTTACAGTTGATATCGATATTCCTTTCTTCCTGAAGCCAATGGTGGGCAGCAAGCTCGAAGGCGTGGCTGATCAGATTGCAGAGGCACTAACACGCATTCCTTACTAAGAAAATTATGAAACTTTGGGAAAAATCTGTCAAGGTTGACAAGGATATTGAAAGATATACCATCGGACGAGATAGAGAGATGGATCTCTATCTTGCTCCATTCGATGTGATGGGCTCGATGGCTCATATCACTATGTTAGAGAGTATTGGCTTGCTTGAGAAGGATGAGCTTGAGAAGCTTCTGGCTGAGATGAAGAACATCTATGCTGAGGCAAAGGCTGGTAACTTCGAGATCGAGGAAGGTATCGAAGATGTGCATTCGCAGGTCGAGTTGATGCTTACCCGCAAGCTCGGCGATATCGGAAAGAAGATCCATAGCGGACGAAGCAGAAACGATCAGGTCTTGGTCGATCTGAAGCTCTACATGCGTCACGAGATCCAGGAGATCACAAAGCTTACTGTCGATCTTTTCAACATGCTGATCCAGCAGAGCGAGAAGTATAAGAATGTGCTGATGCCTGGTTATACACACCTTCAGGTTGCCATGCCATCGTCGTTCGGACTTTGGTTCGGCGCTTATGCCGAAGGTTTGGTCGATGACCTGATGGTGCTCAACGCTGCCTATAAGGTTGTGAACAGAAATCCTCTGGGAAGTGCAGCAGGTTACGGAAGTTCGTTCCCATTGAACCGCCAGATGACTACAGATCTCTTGGGCTTTGACTCGATGGACTACAATGTGGTTTATGCTCAGATGGGACGAGGCAAGACAGAACGAATCGTAGCTCAGGCATTGGCAGGCATTGCAGCAACTTTGGCTAAGCTTGCGTTCGACGCTTGTATGTATTCGAGCCAGAACTTCGGCTTCATCAAGCTTCACGATGCCTTCACAACAGGATCGAGCATTATGCCTCACAAGAAGAATCCGGATGTGTTTGAGCTGACTCGAGCAAAGTGCAATAAGATTCAGGCTGTTCCTCAGGAAATCATGATGATCTGCAACAACTTGCCTTCTGGATATTTCCGTGATCTCCAGATCATCAAAGAGGTGTTCTGCCCGACATTCGACGAACTGAAAGACTGCTTGAAGATGGTGACACTCATGCTTGAGCATGTTACTATCAACGAACATATTCTCGATGATTCGCGTTACGATCTCATGTTCTCTGTTGAGGAAGTGAATCGTCTTGCAACAGAAGGAATGCCTTTCCGCGACGCATACAAGAAAGTCGGATTGGACATCGAAGCAGGCAAGTTCACACCAACAAAGGAAGTGAACCACACTCACGAAGGTTCTGTCGGCAATCTTTGCAACGACCGCATCGTTGACCTTATGCTCGAAGTTGTCAATTCGTTCAACTTCAAGAAGGTCGATGCAGCTGTCAAGAAACTTGTTGAATAAGAGAATTAGGCAGTGAAAAGGATAATCGCATTTCTCGCCTTTCTTTTGGTCGTCTCTTGCACCAATACTGTGTCTGATAGTGTCGTGCCGGAATACAATGTCAAGTATTCCTGTAATTCGACACTCATCAATGCGGTTCTGCAACAGACAAAACAGCCAAGTTTGGATTGTCCGGGCGGATATGTGAGAGTCTATGACGGCAAAACCTTGCACGCAAGCGATGTCGTGGGTGTTGGCGGATTGCTCATACTCCAGAACTTCGAAGGAGCATTCTATGCCTTCGACCTTGCTTGTCCTTATTGCTATAAAGAAGGGAAGGGCAATAATCGTATAAAGCGTATTACGATCAAAGACGACGCGCTGACGGCTGTCTGCACTTCCTGTAATTCTGAATATGGAGCTGTTGTCTGGGGCTCGCCGGCACCGACAGCAGGTCCTGCAAATCAAGAGAATCTCATACTACGACAATATCGTGCCCAGCGAGTGTCTGACGGCGTTACGGTTGTCGTAAGCAGATAATAGCAAAACTCTCATTATGTTCAAGAAGCTTCTGTACATCTGTATTTCTGTATTTCTGATACTGTCTTGTAGCGACGATATCGCCACAAGTCCGGATATGCAGCCAGAAGTCTCTTGCGACACACTGAAGATGGGAACTTTGCTTTCGGGAAACAGTTCCCCAACCTATCAACTGAAACTATATAACAGAAATTCACGCGAGATTCAGCTTTCTTCCATCATTCTGAGAAATGCCCAGACGTCGGGTTTCCGAATGAATGTGGACGGAATGAACGGATCGTCGTTCACTCAGCCTGAATTCCTGCGCATCGCTTCCGGTGATTCATTGTTCGTCTTTGTCGAAGCCACTTTCCCGCAGAAAGGAAACGGTGTAGAGACGCATACAGATTACATCGATGTCTCATGTAACGGACGAACATCAAGCATCGTGCTCGAAGCAACGAGCAAAGATGTGCGCAAACTCTCGGCTTATGTCGTGACAAAAGATGAGACTTGGAGCAATGCCGAAGAAATACAGATCTATGATAGCTTGGTCATTGCCCGGAACGCAACCTTGACTTTGACAGACAGTGTCACACTCTATCTGCACGACAAGGCAGATGTCGTCGTCTATGGATCGTTGCACTGCAACGGCACGTTGGACAGACCTGTGACAATAAGAGGCGACAGAACGGACTGGATGTTCGACAACCTGCCTTATGATAATCTTCCAGCGCAATGGGGAAATCTTTACTTGAGAAAGGAGAGTAAGGACAACAGATTCACGCATACATTCATCAGAGGAATGTCGGACGGAATCTTTGTCGATTCAACAGATGCAGAATTCGACTGTTGCCATATCAAGAATTCCAGCGGTTCGCTCATAACGGGATATTGTTCTGTGATGAGCCTCAGAAATTCTCTTCTTTCCAACGCTTCGGGTTCGTTGCTCGACATCGTCGGCGGAAGCTATGACATTGTTCATTGCACTTTGGCGAACTATCATTTTGCTTCGGTGATGACACAGGAAGCACTTCGAATCTCGAACAACGATACGATCAACAAGGTTGCCGTTCCTTTGCATAAATTCGAGATTACCAATACTGTCGTTTGGGGAAGACAATTCGTGCCGGACATTGCCATCGAATATGTGAAGCCGGCAGAAGGCGACAGTATCTTCTCATACCGTTTTGATCATTGCCTGCTTCATGCAGAAGGAACAGACGATAATGAATTCATCGAGTCGAAATGGAATGAAGATCCTTTGTTCGTCAACATAGACGAAAAGAACTATACATTCGACTTCCATCTGCAGAAGGAATCTCCGTGTATTGGCGCCGGAAATCCTGTAGTCTTGGATAAGATAAAGACGGATATCGAAGGAAAGAGTCGTTCGGCAACTCCAACTATCGGATGCTATGAGTAGGTTTTTGCCGTTGCTGCTGCTTCTGATCTGTAGTTGTTCTTCACCCGACACTCAACGCATCTGGCTTGACAAACGATCGGATTCTCTCTCGGTCATAATGTATGAAGTGAATGGCATCTGTCGAGACAGCTTTCATATTCCGCACGAAGTCTATCGGTTTGAACTCGGAGATCTGACAGGCGACGGAAAGCAGGAGATTGCAGTCGGCGTCGTGAAGAAGACAAAATATTGGCGTACGGAAGATAAACGACTCTTCATCTATCATATCTTCGACGGAGAAAAGATACGTCCGGAATGGCTAGGTTCGCGAGTCGGAAATCCGCTTAAGGATTTCTGGGTTTGCAACGATTCTGTTCCAGCACGGATCTTGACTGAAGAGTATCTGGAAGATTCGACTATAGTCAGACGAATGTATCGACTCAGAGGTTTTGGACTTAAATTCGAAAAACAATTATAGAAATATGAGAAATATACTTTTTGCTTTATTGCTCGGATGTTTGCTCGGTGCTTGTTCCAAGTCAAATAAAGAGAACAATAACGAGCCGGCTTTTGTTAATGGTCCTAGTTTCGATATGATAAAGGGCGACACCTTGCCTGATTACGTCGACCTCACACAGGATATCTCTAAGATGAGTTATCAGGAATTGCGTTTCTTGAAGTCTTATGTCTATGCCGTTCATGGACATTGGCTTATGGAAGCCGACATCAATGCCATCTTCCTGAATGCAGCACCTTGGTATAATCCTCGTTGCTTCGAAAGAGTAAGAGCTGTGTTCTTTGAGGATGTAACTCCAGAAGAAAAGGAATTGGCAGAAAAGTATTATGAAGCTCTTTGGAAGGATACTCCAAAGTCGTTCGACTTCATTGAGTTGAACGACGAAGAGAAAGCATTTATTGCTAAGATCGACGAGCGAATGAATAAGCTGATGCAGTCGATAGACATTAAGGATAAGGATGGCGTGACTTTGCTCAATCCGGATCTTTTGGTCAACTGGCATCAGATCAAGAACGCAGATCCTCAGTTGATCCATCGTCTGAGAGAAAGCAATGTGGCATTTGCAAGAACTAACAACGAACAGCTCTTCAACATATATGAGGAGAACGACTATAAGCTCATGCCAAACTTCGTTACGACCGATCTTCTGCTTCAGGCTTATCACATGTATTTTACCTATACATTGACTTCGCTTGAGCGTCATGTGTTCCTGTATAAGCTTCAGTCATTCTTCGAGAATATCATTGAGCAGAACAATATCATCGGCTCAATGCCAACCGACGATGAAGATCTTATCAAGATGACATATAAGACTACTGCATTTGCGTCTGTCGCTCTTAAGCTTTTAGGCGAAGATGTTGTTGTGCCGGAACAGATCAGCGGACTTGTCGATACCGAATACAATCTTGTGATGCAATGTTCCGACGCTGTTTCCCCATTGTTTGAGACAGAGACAAACTTCAACTATAGCCTGTTCCGTCCTCGTGGACATTACACTCGTACTGAAGAAGATCAGAAGTATTTCCGCGCAATGATGTGGATGCAGAAGGGTTGTTTCTTCCGAGAGGTGGAATTCCAGCTCAAGTGGGCGATCTATATCGCTCAGCTCATCAATCAGATGCCACAGAGACAGCAGGACGAACTACATAAGCTCAACAGTGCTTTGACATTCCTTATGGGTGAGTCGGATAATCTGTCTATCATAGAGTTGGCACAGAAACTCCGTTCGGCAGGCGTTACAACAATGGACAAGGCTCTCGAACCAACGAACATTGCGAAGGTAAACCAGTTGCTCATCGATATGGGTAAAGGTCGTAATCGCATCTCTCCAAAAGTTGCCGTCGGCCCACAGGATCAGATCAACCTGATGCCACAACGCTTTAATGTGGATGGCATGATACTCGGACAGATGTTCGACGAGAATGTCGGCGCTGAACGTGCATATCCTTCAGGTCTTGACGTGATGAGTATGTTTGACGTCAAAGGCGCAACAGCATTGCTCGACACATGTTATAATGTGAATAAGGCTTGGCCTGGCTACAAAGAGACATTCGACGAAGCAAAGAAAGGCGTTGCAGGCTTTAACGAATGGGACAACTGCTTCTATAACAAGTGGCTTGAGAATCTTCTCGTGCTTCAGAAAAAGGATAAGTCTCAGCCAGGTTTCATGCAGACTTCGACCTGGGAGAAGAAGAACCTGAATACAGGTCTCGCTTCATGGGCACTCCTGAAGCATGACGCTATTCTTTATGCCGAACAGCCAATGGCAGCAGAATGCGGTGGAGGAGAGGAACTTCCAGATCCTGAGGTAGTAGGATATGTTGAGCCAAATGTGCCGTTCTGGAAGAAGTTGGTTGAAACTATCGAGCTCAACTATAATATGCTCAATACCAACGGCTATCTTTCTGATGACCTTGAAGAAAAGACTATGCGCTTGATGGATTTTGTAGATGTCTGTCTGCGTGTGTCTGAGGCTGAGATTGCAGGAACTCCTATTTCTTCAGAAGATAAATACACAGTTCGCGGTATTGGTTCGTCAATGGAGTATTTCACACTCTCGGTAATGGATCCTGATAAGGAAATCTATGACTGGGCTTCGATTCAGGGCGCAGATCGTCGTGTGGCTCAGGTTGCCGATGTCTTTACCCGTAACATAACAGGATGCCCGAAGGATGGTATTCTCTATGAAGCTACAGGCGATCCTCATGAGATTTATGTCGTTGTGATGATCGATGGCAAGTGCTATCTCACACGAGGAGCAACATATAGCTATTATGAGTTTGTGCGTCCGCTCACACAGCCTCGCCTTACTGATGAGGAATGGCAGAAGATGATGGATGAAGGCCGACAGCCTGCAACGACCGAATGGTTCGCTCCATTGCTGTTGAATAAGGTTCCGGAATCCGACGAACGATATGTCTATTCGACTGGCTGTTAAACACACTATAATAACGGCGGCACTCTTAATGAATGCCGCCTTATCTTTGGCTGCAACTCACACAGAAAGCGCAAGCGATTCGATAGTCATAGTTGTGGCAGGAGATCTGTTGCTCGATCGAGGCGTGCGTCCTGTGGTCGAGAGACGTGGAGTTGCATGGCTCTTTGAAGGTGTCAGCAAGGAGTTTTCCGATGCCGATGCTGTGATTGTCAATCTCGAATGTCCTTTGACCGATGTCTCAACGCCATTGGTCAAGAAATTCATCTTCCGTGCCGATACCCGTTGGGCAAAAGGACTTCGTGCTGCAGGTGTTACTCACGCTTCGATGGCAAATAACCATAGTAACGATCAAGGCTTTCAGGGACTTGCTTCGACTTATAGGACTTTGACAGAAGCTGGAATAGTGCCTATAGGAACATCGAAGGACAAGACTCCACAACTCATAACCAGTAAATCTAAAGGAAAAACAAACAAGCAGACAGTTGCAGTTTTTGCAGCTGTTCTCTTCCCACTTGAAAACTGGTCGGCAAATTCACGTGCAAGCGTTCGTCCTAAACAGGTCTCGGTCGAAACTTTAGCAAAAGAGATCAGCGAATATAAAAACAGCCACCCCAACGATGTGGTAGTGGCAGTTCTACATTGGGGCGTAGAATTCCAGCAGAGTCCTTCGCCTAAGCAGCGACTACAGGCTCAGATGCTGGTATCTGCAGGAGCCGATGTGATTGTCGGACATCATCCGCACGTTCTTCAACCGAAAAGCCAGATACTGGGAAAACCGGTATTCTTCAGTCTCGGAAATTTTATCTTCGACCAACATGCTGCTATTGCCCGTCGTGGAGCTTTAGCGCGCATTGTCATACGTCCAGATACAATCACTTCCGAACTACGCGAGTATGACATAATCGGATGCCGCCCGGTAATTCGGAAGTGAAAGGATAGTTTTATTTAGTTTTTACAGAGAGATAGTCTGTTCGCTACCATCATAGTTAACTACGATACCATTAGCTTCCGGATCATAACCTTGAGCCTTAGCAGGGTTAACTACAACAACTGTAAATGTACGAGTTTCAAGCATTCCTGGGAATGCACCTTCGCGCTGAGCAATCTTGAGAGTGCGGTTTGCATTGTCGTATGTGAACTTGATATTAGCATATCTGCCAGCCTCGTAACCATAGTTCACGTTCTCATCTTCATACAAAGTGAATTCGCCGTCTGCGCCTTCATATACGTAGAGACGGATGTTCTCAGCCTGTTTCTCGTCGCTGTATTCCATTGCAGGACCGAATGGGATGATAGAACCGCCACGCACATATACAGGAGACTGCTCGTATGGTGCAGGAACGACCTTGCTTTCGCCACCATTGCTTGCTACCTTACCTGTCCAGAAGTCATACCAGACATTGTTTGCAGGGAAATATACCTCACGTTCACGAGCACCATAAGTATAGACTGGGTTCACCATGAACGAAGGGCCACACATGAACTGATATGCAATGTTCTCCACGTTCTTGTCCTTTGCAAAGTCCATTACGAGCGGACGAAGCATTGTATAGTCATCGAAGTGAACCTTTGCTGCGAGAGAATAGAGATATGGCATCATGCGATAACGGAGTTCAAGGAGACCCTTGATAACCTTATATGCAGGATGTGACTCCGGAGCAATGTTCCAAGGCTCGCGATATGGGAACTGACCATGTACGCGATACATTGGAGTAAATGCACCCCACTGATGCCAACGAACGTTGAGCTCACGCCAGTCCTTGAGGTCTGGAGTTTCCTTGCCTGTTGCATCGAAGATGTGCTGAGCAATCTGATAACGGTTTTCTACTGAGAAACCACCAATATCCTGACTCCAGAATGGAACACCAGCGATAGAGAAGTTAAGACCAGCAGTGATCTGAGTCTTCATGTCTTCCCAGCGAGTACCGATATCACCCGACCATGTTGCAGTGCTGAAACGCTGTTCGCCTGCGAAACCGTTACGGGTCAAGAGGAATACACGCTTGTTTTCAGGAGAGAAGTTACCTTCATTGTCATAACCATCCTGATTCCATGTTGCCTGAGCCTGAAGAGCCTTGCTGTCGTCGAATGCAATGCCCTGACGCTCCATTGCTGTCTCATAACCACGCTGACCATCGTAGATTGCCTCTGCATTCACGATAGAATATGCGTTGAAGTACTCATCGCTTGATCCGAGTACTGTTGGACCCTGGAGAAGCTTACGATATGGGATATCTGTACAGTCGCGAACATTTGGCTCCGATGCATCCATCCACCAAGCATCCATACCGATTGCACCGAGCTTCTCGTAGAGCTGACGCCAGAAGATCTTACGTGCCTCCTTGTCATAAGCATCATAGAATGCGTACTTGAAGCCGAGCCAGTCGTTGAGGGAATCCTTGATTGACTGCTGATAGATCATACCCTTGTTGAGGAGTTCCTTATAATTATCGACAGTGAGATAATACTTTGGCCAACAAGAAATCATGATCTTGGCATTCTGGTTGTGAATGCTGTCGATCATCTGCTTTGGATCGTCGAAACGCTCAGGATCGAACTCAAATGCTCCCCATGAATCGAGCACCCAGTAGTTCCAGTCCATAACGATATTATCGATAGGGAGACCACGCTGACGGAAACCATTGAGGGCATCGAGAATCTCGTGCTGTGACTGATAACGCTCACGGCTCTGCCAGAAACCGAGCAGCCACTTTGGCATAATCTGTGCCTTACCTGTGAGTGTACGATAACCGCTGACTACCTCATCGAGGTTGTTACCTGCAACGAAATAGTAATCCATCTGCTGGTTCATCTCGCTCCAGACGCTGAGTTTGTTCTGCTCTTCCTGTGCAACAGGAGCATAGGCACGAAGACCGCAGTATGCCTCTCCTCCATCTGGTTTCCACTCTATCTTAATGCTGTAGCGCTTGCCGGCTTCGAGATTTACGGCAAACTTACGGGCATTAGGATTCCATGCAGTACGCCAGATCTCCTGATCCTTTGAACCTGTGTTGAGAAGGTCTTCTGTATAGACAGACTTACCATCGATAAAGATCTTCTGATAACCACTATAATAATGTGTAAAGCGGAATTCGCCGCTCTCCGATGGTTCGATTTCGCCCTCGTAAGTAACGAATGCACGACCGAGAGGGAACTGAGGGAGATTCTTGATCACCTTGATGTTTTCGAAATAGATGGAATCCTCACGGCGCACAAGTGTCTCTGTGCCAGGAGCTGTATAAGTTCCGGTCAAAGCGCCCTCGTTGCCATCCTTATCATAGAGCTTGAATACCTGATAGAGCTGAGAGTAATCGTTAGGATTACCGAAGCGCATCATCGAATAGCTGTCGAAGAGGACACCATAGTTCTTATTAGAAACGACGAAAGGAATAGAAACCTTAGTATTGTATTGGAAGAGTTCCTCATTCTTGCCCTTATAGTTCCAGTCATCTGCCTGATGCTGACCGAGACCATAGAAAGCCTCGTCTTCAGGTGACTCGAAAACAACTCGTGTTGTCCAACCATTATAGGTTGTCGGATTTGCCTGTTCCATAGGACCATCGGCATTGGCGGTCCACACGGTCTGTTCGACTGAATATGGAGCGAAAGTCTTGCCACCGCCCTTCTGTTCCTGAAGGATGATGTTGCCTTGAGCGTCGGTAAACCATACTTCACCAGTCGATTTCAGGACGTTGGCAGTAATCTCGCTGGTTGAAACCTTAACGGTGTCGCCAAAGTTAACCCACCAGAAAGCTGGACGATTGTGCTGTGGCACGATGATGAGTGACTGAGGGTCAGCGAACTTGCTTTCGGCAGTAGCGCTGACGCGGATAATCTTCTCACCCATCACTTCAAGGCGAACAAGCTTAACGTCTCCGTTCTGGACCTTTACTGTTACCTGCTGACCTTTCTGTTGAACGTCGCCTTCACAAGAAGCGAACATTGCAGCAGAGATAAGTGCGCAGGTTGAAAAATAACTGAATTTTGTCATATTATATATTATATTATGTGTATTGTGTCTTTAGACTTCTGCACTATTCTTGATATCGAAGATGTTTCCGTGAGTGAAGTCTTCAATGATGGAATTCTCGTTCTTGGTATCTGTTACCAAAGGAAGGACAACCGAGAATACAGTTCCACGAGGTTCATTTTCGCGGAATGTGATAGTTCCCTTATGCATCTTCACATATTTCCATACAAGAGTCAAGCCGATACCGCTACCAGTATGCATAAACTGCTCCTGAGACTGGAAGAAACGCTTGAAGATATGTGGTTTCTCTTCTTCAGGAATTCCTCGTCCTGTATCGGCAAGTTCTATCTGAACCTTGCTGTTGTCATGCTTGATATTCAACTCGATCTTACCCTTGATAGACGAGTTCTTGAATGCATTTGACAACAGATGGTGCAGTATTCGGCAAAGTTTATTCTTGTCGCTGACCATTATGATAGAATCAGCATCTGCATTGAACGAGTATCTGATCTTCTTGTCAAGACTTGCCTGCTCGTAGTGATCATAAACCTCTTTTGCCAAGTCAACGAAATTGAATTCGCTCACTGCAAGGTATTCACCACCAGTTTCAAGGTTGCGGAAGTCGAGCAATGTCGAGAGATTCTGATCGAGTTTCTTGCTTTCTGCCTTGACGTCGTTTAGAGCGGCAGGTATTTCTTCTTCTGTATATTCGCCCTTAATGATTCTGTCAACCTTTGTCAGGATCTTCTTGACAGGCTTACGCAAGTCGGAATTAAGGTTGCCGAAGAACTGAAGCTTAAGGTCGATGACGCGCTCGGTAGAATCCTCCTCAAAGTCTTCATGCATTCTACGCAGACGTGCACGATAACGCCATACGAAGATTGAGATGAGGATGACGAACAGAAGGATCGATCCTACATTGAAGAGAATCTTCACCCAAAGCTTTTCGCTCAAAGGAGCCTCTACTGTGATAGGGATTACTGTCGAAGGACCCCAGACGCCGTCGAGACCACAGGCACGCACATTGAGTTTATACTCGCCTGGCTGCAATGAGAGGAAGTAGATCTTCGGATCTCTTGTGTAGATCCATGAGTCGTTCATACCTTCCATCATGTAAGTGTATTTTACCGAATGTGCATCGAGAATCTCTTTTGTAAAGAAGTTGATCTCAATATCGTGGTCTGTATGATTCAGATTACGGAGATTGCTGACAGGAATCAAACCACCATTCACGCTACAAGAGATTACCTTTGGTGCGAGGTTCTGTTCAGAGTCTGCAACGAACTGTTCAAGGTTGATGTTTACATAGCCTGATGCGCTACCGAAATATACATGTTTGTCCTTGTCGACAGTTGAGGCTGCGTTGAAGTAGTTATCCATCAAGCCCTCAGATGTGCTGTAAGGCTCAATGGCGAATGTGATTGGTCCGTTTCCTTGCTGGATTGTCTTGATAAGCATCAAACCGTTTGTTGTACTTACCCAGGCAGCTCCGTCCTCTTCAACTGCAACGATCTGCATGATCTTGTTGTCACACAAACCTAAATCCTTGTTCAGGTAGTACATGTGATCATTCTTCTTGTCCCAGATCGTCAAACCTACATGATGCCCTAACCACCATATATCATTCTTGCGGTCGATGGCCAAAGCTGAGATTTGCATGCTAAGGAACTCCTGGTTTTCGTTGTCGGTACCATAGTACATGTGTTCCTGTCCGTTCGGCTCGATTTCGCAGAGACCCCAATATGTACCTACATATATATTCTTTGACGGTTGGTCATAAATTATGAGGTCGCCAGTTACGGGTTCATCCTTTGATGTGCGATATTCTTTTGACTGACCTGTCTTCGGATCGAAGTATGCAAGGTTGTTCCAGCCTGAAAGGTACCAGATAATACCTTCGTCGTCCTGTACGATGTGCCATGCATTGTTGTGGAAGAGCGCACCATTATCGGCAGAATATTTCTTTGCGGTTTTGTTCTTGAGGTTGTAGATACCTTCACCGTATGTTCCGATCCAGATGCTTCCGTCTTTGTCTTCGACGATACTTGAAACAATAGTGTTAGGAATAGGCTCCTTTGTTACTACTTGATCCTTTTCTGAATAAAGACCGAAACCATCCGATCCAAGCCATATCGTGCCGTCTGAAGCAGAAAGCATTGCACTTACGTCTCTGTATGCCCCTTCATGGTTGTCAAACAGACCGAAACTTGGGTGAGTGACAGACACACCTTTTTTATAGTGACCGAGCCACATTGCTCCACGATGGTCACGTAAAAGACAAGCAACATTGTCGCTTGCCAAAGCCTCATGGACATAGTTGCCTGAAAGAAGGTTCTTGTAGATCGAGAGATCTTCGTTGAGGATGAATATACCCTTGTGGTCGGTTGCGATCCAGATCTTGCCGCTTTGACTTGTGGCAATATCTCGCAGCTGGTTCTTTACATAGCCATCTTTGCCTACAGGAAGGGTGATTTTTTTCCAAGTATTCTCTCCTTCTTTTTGTCGATACAAAAGTTCACTTTGTAATGAGTAAACCCAACGGTTATTGTCCTGATCAATATAAATCTTAATACGTTCACCAGAAGATGCGAGTTCTGAAGGTGTTTCAAGCAGTGACCAAGATCTTGTCTTCATGTCAAAGTGCATAATCTTCTCGTTCTGTGTAATATAGAGATTCTCATCCTTGGCTGTGACGTATAGGTTATTGTGGTATGTGAATTCGAGTTGTGACTCAAATTGGTATTTTCTGTTGTTCTTAAGATTCAGATAATATAAGCTTTCTGTGTCAAGACACCAGATACTACCACGTTCGTCAATATGTACATAAGCTTGTTCTGACATTGGAATACCCAAGGAATTCAGGTATTTTTTAGCGCTTTGACTGGAATTTAGCTCTAATGTAACGACATATCCTCCGTTATAGTTAACCCAAATATTACCGAGATAGTCTTCTTGGATGGAATGAACGGCGTCTGATGCAGAGATTCCCAGATCTTTGCTGAGCGGGAGCATACGCACGGTGTATCCGTCATAGACATTGGCTCCAGACTCTGTTCCGATCCAGATGCAACCCTTGCTATCTTCGGTGAGGTAAGTGATGTTGCTGTTCGACAAACCGTCGATAGTGGACAAGGCATGGAACCAGTAAGCTCGTTTTTCTCCTGGGAGCTGCTGTGCCTGCATCAGGAAAAATGCGCACATGGAGACGAGCAATGTAAGGCGTTTAATTAACATGATTATGTCGTTTTGTTATGTTTGATATCTATGGTATTATCTAATTAGAGGAAATGCTTTACGCTCTTTCCGACTATTGCCGAGAGAAGATTGTTGGCAGCACTGCTTGCGCCGATTCGGTATAAGTCTTTTGTGAGCCATTCCTCGCCCAGGACAGCCTTCACGATGCTGTAGTACTTGACAGCATCCTCTGGAGTTCTCACGCCACCTGCAACCTTGATTCCTATCTTGTTGCCTGTCTGTTCGAAATAGGCTTTTACAGCCTTACACATCACAAGAACAGCTTCTGGCGTAGCAGCAGGATCCAGCTTGCCTGTGCTTGTCTTGATGAAGTCTGCACCGGCATAGATTGCCAATACCGAAGCCTTCATGATATTGCTTGCGCTTTTCAATGCACCTGTTTCGAGGATCACCTTGAAAATCTTTCCACGACAAGCCTCCTTGCATTCTGTGATCGTATCGCACATCTCTTCGTATTGTCCCTGAAGGAACTGACCTACATTGATGACGATATCCACTTCGTCGGCACCTTTCGATACAGCCAAAGCGCACTCGGCAATCTTTATCTCGTCAAATGTCTGTGACGATGGGAAGCCTGCAGCAACAACTGTCGTGTCAACTTCTGTCACGTCAAGATTCATGCTTACTACTTCTGCGAAATTCGGATATACGCAGATCGAGGCAACATTGTCGAGCTCTGGATAAAGCTCTTCAAATTCGTTGACCTTCTGTGTGAACTCGCGTACTCGGTCTTCGTTGTCTGTAGGGTTGAGCGTTGTGAGATCGATGCATCCGAGACTGAACTTCAGCACCTCTTCAGTGTTGTTAGCCTCGTAATTGTCGGCAATGATCTGTGCCACCTCGCTCTTTATCTCCTCGTCGTTGAGGTTGATATCATATTTGTTGAGTGTGTCTAAATACTTATCCATTATATTTCTTGTTTATTTATTCCTTGTTTTTTGAATCTATACAAATAGTGACAGGGCCATCGTTGAGCAATTCGCATTTCATGTCTGCTCCGAAAGTGCCTGTTCCGATTTTCTTGCCCAGTCCTGCTTCGACCGAGGAAATGAAACTCTCGTAGAGCGGAACTGCAATTTCGTGTCCGGCAGCCTTGATGTACGACGGACGGTTGCCTTTGGCTGTCAGGGCGTGAAGTGTGAACTGAGAGACTATAAGAATCTCTCCATCGATATCCATTACCGAACGGTTCATCACCCCATTCTCGTCGTCAAATATGCGCAGACCCAGCACTTTTCGTGTCATCCAGGCAACATCGTCGGCAGTATCGGCTGCTTCAAATCCCACAAGGATGAACAGACCTTTGCCGATTCTTGACTTCTCGACATTGTCGATAGTGACGCTGGCGTATTTTGCTCTTTGTATTACAACTCTCATAGCTTATATTGAACAAAAGCCTCCATAGCTTCATAACATGCAAGTCCGAGACTGTCGTAGAGTGCAGCTGTTCCGCGATTCCTGTCTTCCGAGCGTTGCCAGAAGAGTCGTTCGTCGTTGCCGAGGAAAGGAGCGCTCTCCATCTGCGACTGATGTTTCAGTATCGAATTGCGTTTCTCCTTGAGTTCTTCAGGAGAGAGAGGAACGCACATCTCTATGTTCTCGATCTCCCATTCTGCCCATGCACCACGATACATCCACACTCTGCAGTCGTTGAGCCATTCAGCTCCGCATTGCTTCTCCAGGTCGAGTGCTGCGAGTACGGCATCCGTACAAACTCGGTGTGTGCCATGTGGGTCGGCAAGGTCGCCTGCCACAAATATCTGATGAGGCTGAACTGTCTGAAGGAGATTGCGTACTATCTCGACATCCTTTTCGCTCAACGGGTTCTTTTCGATCTTGCCTGTCTCATAGAACGGCAGGTCGAGGAAATGAACATGGTCGAGTGGAATGTTGCTGTAGGTGCTTGCAGTGCGTGCTTCACCACGGCGTATCAATCCTTTGATCGTGAGAATATCGGCAGTATCCATCTCTCCGGCTTGCTTAGCCTTCAGGAATGCTTTGATCTCTTTGTATTTTGATTTGATGACCTCGTCTGAATTGTCGTTGAAGATCTGGTTGAAGCCGTTCACAAAATGCATGAAGCGTACTACTTCCTCGTCTCCGACAGCAATGTTGCCCGATGTCTCGTAAGCTACGTGTACGTCGTGTCCTTGCTGCACAAGTCTGCGCAATGTGCCACCCATGGAAATGACATCATCGTCTGGGTGAGGAGAGAATACGATCACGCGCTTCGGGAATGGATTTGCGCGTTCCGGACGGTAAGTGTCATCTGCCTCAGGCTTTCCTCCAGGCCATCCGGTGATGGTATGCTGAAGGTCGTTGAAGACCTTGATGTTTACCTGATATGCCGAGCCGTACAGCGCAAGAAGTTCGCCCAGTCCGTTTTCGTTATAGTCTTTGTTGGTGAGCTTTAGGATCGGCTTGTCCAGCTTCTGGCACAACCATACAATTGCGCTGCGCACCAGCTTGTCGTTCCAGTCACAGTTGGTCACAAGCCAAGGTCTCTGAATGCGTGTCAGCTTGCTCGAAGTGCCAAGTTCGATATAAACCTTGGCATTGTTGTGCATCTGCAGAAGACTTGCAGGAAGCGAGTCTGTTACCTTTCCTTCGACAGTCTCCTTGATGATAGCTGCTTTCTCCTCGCTCCATGCCATCAGAACGATTCTCTTTGAGGCGAGGATGGCCGACATGCCTACAGTCAAAGCGCAAGGAGGGAGGTTCTTCACACCGATATTCTTTGCCGACTCCTCACGTGAGATGGAGTTGATAAGGATGAGGCGCGTTGCCGAGTTGGCAGAAGATCCAGGCTCGTTCATTGCGATGTTGCCTTCTCGTCCGATGCTCAGCAAAGTGTAGTCCAGACCTCCAAGGTCCTGTATTGTCTGTTCGTACTGGCGGCAGTATTCTATTACCTTAGACTGCTCAAGTGTGCCGTCGAAAGTGATGATGTGATCCTGCGGGATATCTACGTGTGATATGAAGAGCTCGGTGATGTTTTCAAATGCCGAACGAGGATATTGCACGTTGATCGGATAGTATTCATAAAGGTTTACCAGAACCACATTCTTGAAGCTGAGACCGTTTTCGTTGTGACGGCGTATGAGTTCTGTGAAGAGCGGACGCAGAGTGGAACCGGCACCGAGACCGATTACGCAATTCTGAAGTTTTTTCTTTCTGTCGGAAATCAATGCCTCGATTTCGTCGGCTATCTGGCAAATGCCTTCCTGCGTCGTACTGAAGATCTCGGTCGGGATCTTTTCATAACAAGTCAAAGCCGAACGCTCTACGGCATCTTTTGGCTGGTAATATTTTGTGGAGATGTTGTTGAACGAAATGAGCGAACTCAGATTCGTCCTTAACACTGTTTCCTTGTTGTCCATAGTAGAATTCATTTAAGCTTATAGATGCAGATTGAACTGCTATATTAAAGATGTATTATTATCCTTGCAAAGATAATTTTAATCGGTAATAAAAGCAAGTGTTTAGGAGAAAAAAAGCGATTTTAGTGTAAAAAAGCTGCAATAAAGCTTAGAAAAACGATATAAAAGTAAAATTTTTCAAAAAAACTCACAAAAAAATTTGGAATATAAAAATTGATGCGCTATCTTTGCACCCGCAAATGAGAAATTGCTCCGGCGCTCAAATGCTTTTATGGTGGATATAGTTCAGTTGGTTAGAGCGTCAGATTGTGGTTCTGAATGTCGTGGGTTCGAGCCCCACTATCCACCCAGAGATAGCAGTTTTTGCTTTTTGCAAAAAATGCAATGTTTTTTAAGAAGAAACACTTAAAAGACATTTGTTTGACAAACCTATAATGGCGCTTTCATCTAGCGGTTAGGATACCGGCCTCTCACGCCGGGTACACGGGTTCGAGTCCCGTAGGCGCTACCACCTTTAGGAGAGGTGGGTGAGTGGCTGAAACCACCGGTTTGCTAAACCGACGAACCTGATTAGGGTTCCACGAGTTCGAATCTCGTCCTCTCCGCATAAATCCTCCCGTGTCGCAGATAAAGACATTGGAGGTTTTTTTGTGCCCAAAAAGTTGCACCAAAAATGCGTCTTTTCTCCAGTTGAGAATCCTGAAATATCATAAAACTGTGTTGAAAGAGCGTCTGGTATTTTAGATTTCTCAGATTCGACAAGTGAATAGACAGTTGACTTCTATGAAGTCGGAAAGGGGATTTTAGATTAGAATTTTAGATTTAGAATTTTAAGATTAAAAAAAGTAGTTTTAGTTTTTTGGGACTCGAATCTTAATTTTTAACTTTGCATTTTTAATTTTTAATTTTCGCATGCGCTGTCAAATTTCTCCGCCGAATCTTCTTGGCCTTCAAACACTCGATCATCGAACTTTGACACCGCAAAGATACGAAGAAAATTTCGACTATAAAAATTTTATAAAATAAAATTTCACAAATATATAAATTTATTGCCGTTTTATTGCGTATATGCAAACTCGGAATGACGATAATTATGCTTTAATGATAATTCTATTTTCTCAGTAAAAAACTCTACGAAGACTGGGAACGCATGAGGTCGTATTTACTTACAACTTAAACTTACACCCAATATCCTATGTTCAGAATGGTAAAACATAAGATTTAGACTGGTGTAAGTAGGGTGTAAGTAAAAAGGGTGTAAGATTAAGTTGTAAGTATTTTTGCTCCCTATATTTTATATTAAAAAAATCCTGATAAAATTTTTATAATATATATTAATATATATTATAACTATAATATAAATAACATAAATAATGATCAAAAATATTAGATAGAAAACGGCGAAAGTGAAAGTGTAGCTTTATTTTACTTACAACTTAAACTTACACCCTGTCTTTTCCTGAATATGGTTGAGTCTGATTTAACAATAAAATTAATATTTAACACTTCCCAAAATTTCCGTACTGGAAAGGTTGAGTTTATCAACTGAAATAGTTGAATGCCATTCCAGGGAAGGTTGAGTCTTTTCTTGAAAATATTGAATCATTTCCTGGACAAGTTGAATCTGTACGTCTTTTGTTGAGTTCTATTTCTATAAAAGTTGAATTTGTACTAAAAAAAGTTGAGTCATAGATTTCGGAAAACATCCTGCGATCATGCAGCGTTTGTAGCCGTACCCTATTTCCACATTCTCTTTTGAGGTCCGGATTCCGAATGGACTTCAATCGGAGCTTTGTATCCAATGCTGCTATGAGGTCTTCGTTCGTTATAGAATCGGATGAACGAAGAGAAGTTTGGTGCGCCTTGGAATTGTTGAGTCATTGTGAGTGATATTACAACCAAAAACTTTCAAATTATAAAAGTCGCACCATCATGTTTGATGGTGCTTTTTTTTTAGATTCTCTTTTTCTGGCTTTCTCCTGCACCTGTGCCTCGATACTTCTTCTGTGCCTCGTTAAAGCGCCAGGTTATATCAAGGGTGAAGGTGCGCATTGCCTTGTTGTGAACCTCTGTCTGACGAATGCCATAGACGATGTTGGTTGCCTTCTGGATATTGAATGGATCGAAACAGCGGAAATCGATGGTAAACTTGCCGATAGAACGAGTGTTAACATCCTTTTGTACGCCAAGAGTGGTGTCCCAAGTGTTCTCTATCATACGGTAAGTCATGTAGTCACCTTTAGTAGTGAGATTCACGTTAGCATTGATGCGCCAGTCGTGAGGCAGCACGAAATCGTTGTTCCATCCTACCCATACATACGGATGATTGAGCGTTTTCATTGTGCCATCCAGAGTGAGCGACTTATAGTTTTGAAGCACAACCATTGCCCGCCACATCGGGTGCCATATACCGATCTGAGGACTACCTGACAGACCGAACATCAATCGGTTGTACGGATCGGTGCTGTTCTCTGGCCGGGTAAGGCTCACCATCGGATCTGTGCTGCCTGGATAGGGTTTTGTCTGCAATACAATGTCGTTCTTTATGCGCTGGTATGAGACCAAAGCATTCATCCATTTGTAGGCAGCATTCAGCACGAGATTATCTGTATAGACAGGCATTAGGTAAGGATTTCCGCTCTGGTAGCTATACTTGTTGATATAGATAATGGAACTTGACAGATTGTCGTAGTTCGGGCGGTCGATGTCCTTGCGATAAGAGAGCGAAAGCTGCACATTGCTATTTGTGCGATAGCTCAGCATCAATGTTGGAAACCAGTCGCCGTATGATTGCGAAACCTCGTCGTCAAGCTTGTCGAAATTGTAGTAGTCATTGGAGAGATATTCGTAGCGAAGACCTGCCTGTGCAAAAAGTCTGCCGAAGCTTTTGCCGTATTCAATGAAAGCGCTTGTTGTCGACTCCTTGATATCCGTGTCGCTACTGGTCACTGCCCCTTCGTTCTGGCTGCCAAGGTTGTACCGGCTGTTGCGACTTGTATGCGAATACTCCGTTCCTACAGAAAGGTTACCTTTCCAGACAGGATAAGAGAAAATGAGCTTTGTTGCCCAAAAGTCATTACTGTTTGGAGTGGAGTAAGATACAGTGTTCACGGTTTGAGGCCTCTCGTCACGGTATGTGGTTTTCTCAACAGTTGTCAGGAAATCATTTCCGTTCATGAAAAGTCCGTCCACATTCCAATCGATAGACAGATTGCCAACCTTTCCGTTGTAATAGGCGTTGAAGATGTTCTTGCGACTATTACCGTCACCGTCAAGGTTGCTCAACATGTCCTCCGTGGAAATGCCGTTCTTAAAGCTCTTCATCAGAAACCAACCACTGCGCTTGTCATGGGTGTTGTGGTCCCATTTGTAGTAAGCACCGAACGAATGGCTCTCGTTAACCATATAGTTCAGCTGAATCTGTGGTGAATAACCACTCCTGCGGCTCTTTGTATCCTGCGTACTGCTACCAAGATAATGGTCATTGCCAACGACGTAGGTGATATCATTCGACTGATTGCCACGGTTATGTCCGTAGATACCGCCCCAGAAAGAAGCCGTAATGTCCAGGCCGCCAGTGCGGTAGTTTACATCGAGTTTGTTGGTTCCTGTCCATCCATATTGATATATTCCACCAGCATTCTCCACGAAAGAGAAGCCTTCGCCCTGACGTTTCTTAGTCGTAATGCGCACCACCGCCTTTGTGGAAGCCGCATAGCGAGCACCTGGGTTCTGCACCACGTCAACATGCAAAATGTCCTCCGAACGCAGACGATCAAGCTCGTTCATGTCCAGAACCTTGCGACCGTTTATGTAAACTTCTGCTGTGCCTCTGCCAAACACTTCTACACCGCTACCTTTTTCAGCCTTGAGTGACGGGATCTTAGCCAGTGCATCGGTTGCAGAACCAGCTTTCTCCAGAATGGAGCCAGTTATCAATGTCCTCATTGCATCGCCCTTGACGCGAGTCTTTGGCAGATTGCTCTTCACCACAACTTCGCCCAGGTCTATGCTTTTCCAGTATGTAGTATCATTCATCACCTGAAGGAGTGAATCTTGTTGTGCTGTCAGCACCTCCTGTGCCGAGAGGGTCTGTGTTGCGATTATTGTAAACACGAAAGTAGTCATTTTCCTTAACATAACCCGTTGGCGGAATTAAATTATATATAATTAGGAGGATCGAGAGGATCAGAGGGACAGATACCTGATCCACTTTGATAACTGTCTTTAATCAACGACCGGATCAGAGACCTCTGATCCTTAATTGATTATAATTTGGTGAAAAAATATGATAAATTTATAATATATACAATTATTTCCTTAAATAATTTACGAACTTCATTATATTTTCTGTAAAATTATCGTAGAATGTCATTTGTAGTACTTGATTTTTGTGCTATTATTGAAGTTATTTAAAATCGTTGCTAGCCATTAAATATCAAATTCAGAAAGTTGTATTTCATTTTCCAAGTTGTATTTTGTAATCTCTTGTTTTCGATCTAGAGTTTTAGTAATTTTTGTTTCTTTCTGTTACTTTTGTTCATGTAAAGTATATTCCTATAGTGATAATCAATACGTTACATCAAATCAGTAGATTCTCAAGAAAAGTATCTTGATTTTCTTATATTTCCCTTATATTTACAATGATTATTAGCACCGATAATAGGCGTAAGGGCATCGACTATCTTACTTTGGGATATGTGGTTTGTTTCTGGGCTTATTTGGGATGCACAATAATAGTTTGATGCTATATAACAGAAATGGGCGGTCTGTGAAGATCGTCCATTTTTTATAATAATTCATTCATTTTTACATCTAAATTTTGTTATCACAATATTAATAGTTATCTTTGTCCATAGAAATCATTCGTAGTTACTTGATGCAGAATGATTCACTTGTATTACTATAACAATTTTTTATTTTATGGAAAAAGAAATTAATGCACAGGAAGTGCAGGTAAATGCTGCAGATGGTAGTATTGTGGATTATATCGAATCAAAGATCTTCAATATCCGAGGGAAGCAGGTGATGCTTGACAGGGATCTGGCGGTGCTTTATGGCAATGCGCCGATAATATTTACTTTAGATTATCATAGTATTCTTCAAGTCGTTGAGCTTCGCTCTTTGTGATCTGAATGATGCTTCCGTGTTTCGGCACTGAGAAATTGAGAGCTTTCATCGGGCCTTCGTTAAAACGTCCAAGCGGTGTCCATGTCTTGAAGTCTGTAGTTTCAACAAATCCGAAGTTGTGAGGATGAATGCTGAAAATATCATACATTGTTACCCACTTGTCTTCACCAATACGTTTCCATGTATTTGGAGCTTCGCATGCTCCGGCTTCTCCATCGATTTGTTCGTCGTTGTAAGCCTCGAAATGGTTGATTTTATCGCTGATCATATATTTGATTCCGCCAGGAGTCTCTTGTGCGACATAGGTCATGAAATAACGGCCATCCGGCATAGGACAGATGTCTGCATCGAGAACCTGGATGGTTGAGTCAGGATATTCAAAAAGAAGCTGAGGCTCTGTTTCGAGAGTTGTGAAGTCTTCGTTGGCATAGCTATAGAAAAGCTTTGTGCGGCTTCCGTCGCTGTGTTCGCCTTCCGGACGCTGACGGATAGTGAAATAGACCATCATCTTCCCCACTTCAGGATCCCAGATCGATTCCGGTGCCCAAGCACAGCCAATCTCGCCGAAATTCTCCGGGAAGAGCTTGTCTATGCGAGCTACATGGTGTGTCCAATGAATCAAGTCGTTGGATTTCATGAGGATAATTCCGCGATTGTTTCCCCATCCATAGTATTCGTCACGCTCCCATACAGTCTCGCGATAGCCGGCACGCTGAGCTCCTAGATGAAGGTCTGTCATTACGATGTAATAGTTGCCTGAAGGATCTCGTTGGATGTGTGGATCACGGATGCCTCGCTGTTCGGCAATTGAATCGCCGGCAATGATAGGTTTGCTGTCGTTGATTGCCTTAAACTCATAGCCATCATAGCTGATTGCCATAAAGAGCGAATGGGTTGGGTCGTTGAAATAGGTGAACAGGTATGCTCCCATTTCTTCCTGCTTTGGAGCGGTTGCGCAAGAACCAAAAAGAAGCAACGATGTCAAAAGAAAAAAGACTTTTTTCATTGTATAATAGATTGAAATGTGATTATGTCCAGATCGTTTATATTCTATCCAGAACCTTTTGAATGAGGGCACGCATGATTTGCTTATAGTCGGGATTTACGTTTTGGGCTACACGATTGGCGACAACTGCGCAGACGGTAGTCGCCTTGTGTCCGAGAAGCTGCGAGAGTCCTGCAAGTGGCGCTGATTCCATCTCATAGTTAGTGATGCGTTGTCCTTTGTATTCAAATTCCTCAATCTTACTGTTTATTGATGGGGAAGCAATCGGCAGACGTATTTCGCGTCCTTGAGGTCCATAGAACCCGACAGCGCTGATTGTCGTGCCCATCACCATATCGTCTCTGCAGATGCGGCGGGAAAGCTCTGCGTCGGCCTTCACAACGTATGGCCTTGCGGCTTTCTCTGGATAACCTATATAGTTTACCAACGATGTCTCGAACTCAAGGTCGGATATTGAATCCCTGTCGGCATACCAGTTCAGAACGCCATCGAAGCCGATAGAGTATCCGCTCACTACCGATGTTCCGACAGGCACAAAACTCTGTAATCCACCGCATGTTCCGATGCGGACTATCTCAAGGCTTGTGAGTTCCTTTTTGACTTCCCGTGTCTGGAAATCAATGTTCTTCAAGGCATCGATTTCGTTCATTAGGATGTCGATATTGTCAGGACCGATTCCGTGGCTGAGAGCAGTGATGCGCTTGCCTTTGTATGTGCCTGTGATGGTGTGGAATTCCCTGCTTGAGATGTTGCATTCTATCGTATCGAAGAAAGATGCAATCATATCGACACGGTTCAAGTCACCGCAAACAACTAGCTTGTCGGCCAACTGTTCAGGATGCAGATGAAGATGGAAAATAGATCCATCGCTATTGATTATAAGTTCGGAAGAAGGTATCATTTTTTTAAGGATTTAGAAAAGGATTCCCCTTTTTTGTTACTTGTTTTCCAGATAGCAGTATTGCTTTCTTGCTTCCTTAAGCTGTCGGTACAAGCTCTGCAGATAGACTTCTTTCTGCAAGATCTGAGGTCTCATCTGATTGCGTTGTCCTGACGATGCCGCACTATAATCGAGTCGTGCAGAAGCAAGTTCTGCTTTGGTTGCAGCTATGGTTTCCTGTATCTGTTCGTATTTCTCGTAAGCCTTTCTTGCTTCCGGATTCTTGAAATCGTCGATTGACGAATAGACTACAAAGTCGGATATAGGAATTACTTTCCTGTTATCTTCAATGATTACATCGACATTCCTAACGGCGTGCAGTAAATCATCGTAATCGTCTTCCTTCCAGCTGTCTTTTATCCTGTCGATACGGGCACGTGCAATATCTTCATCATCAAGTTGTTCCGCATCGTCGTCAAGAATGAAAAGATAGATGCAGACAAAGCCTGGTGCAGCATTTCTGTCGGTTGCCCACCAACCAACCTGGTTAGTCTCGTCGACTGCCATGAGGTAGTCGTTGTATGGCGAATTGAACGGCATGCCAAGTCGGGTAGGAGCGAAGAAGGAATCGTTGTCCGAATTGAAGCTCGTGCGATAGATATCGTATCCGCCAAAGCCAGGAGTCGCGTTGCTTGCAAAATAGAATGTCTCGCCGTCAGAGCGCATGAATGGATATTTCACTTCGGCATCTTCCATGAGTGAGACGATCGATTCCTCGGTGATTCTTTCTCGGTCGTAATAGCTTGCTTCAAAAGTCTCGTCTGCAGCGATCTCTCCAGATTCGTGACCGAGTTTGTAATACTCAAAGAAATTCTGCTTGGACACCATCATACTATCGATGATCACGACGTCCTGAATGTGACTCAAGGCACGCATTCCGAGCTGGCATTCAGCAATGATACTGTCGGTGCGAGGAATCCAAGGAGAGTTTTTCTTGCAGCGTTTCTTGTATTGCTCCAGATCTTCGATAGCGCCCTCAAAATCGTAAAGGTGCTGTTTGCTGATTCCCAAATACCAGAGAGCTCCATAGAAGCCGCCTTTGTTTCCAACCGTGAGATACGACAAGGATTCTTCATAGGAACCAGTCATGCAAAGACATTGTCCGTAGAACTTGTTCACTTCTGCGTTCTTTGCCATTCTTGGCTGTTGGATAAGGTTCCTGAACGCTGCTAGTGCCTCAGGATAATTCTCTGCCTGAGCCAATGCTTTTGCTTCGCTAAGAGTCACTGCATGAGACTCGGCGAACAGTGAAAAAAGAAGTGTTATGAGGAGTATTCGTATTTTCATTTTCAAATGTCTTTTTCAGTTTAGAGAGACAAAAATACTAATAAATCCAGAATTTTGTTCATTTTGTACCTTCTTTTTGATACTTTAGGTATAAAAAAGACGAATTCGGACACAAAAACCGAAAAATAAACTATCTTTGCACGGATTTATAGGAATTTCACAAAACAAGAAATGTCTTCAGAGAATAACGATCGTTGCATTGTACTTATTCCAACTTACAACGAAAAAGAGAATATAGAGAATATCATACGCTATGTCTTCGGGCTTAGCCATCCTTTTGAGATACTTGTAATCGACGATGCCTCGCCAGATGGTACGGCACAGATCGTAAAGCATCTTCAGGAGGAATTTTCTCAGTTGCATTTGTTGGAGCGTAGCGGAAAACAGGGACTTGGTACAGCATATATTGCTGGATTCAAGTGGGCTCTCGAAAATGGATTCGACTACATTTTTGAGATGGATGCCGATTTCTCTCACAATCCGGATGATCTTGTCCGCCTCCATAATGCCTGTGCAGTAGAGGGCGCTGATCTTGCCATCGGCTCACGTTATGCAACTGGTGTCAATGTCGTGAATTGGCCAATCGGTCGTGTGCTGATGTCATATTTCGCATCGGTCTATGTCAAGATCGTTACTGGCATGCAGGTACACGACAGCACAGCCGGTTTTGTATGTTATTCCCGTCGTCTGCTCGAAAAGATGGAGCTTGATCTCATCCGGTTCAAAGGTTATGCTTTCCAGATTGAGATGAAGTTTACAGCTATGTGTATGGGCGCAAAGATTCAGGAAGTGCCAATCATCTTTACCAATCGCGTCTTAGGTACGAGCAAGATGAACACAGGCATTTTCGGAGAAGCATTCTTTGGTGTCATTAAACTCAAGATATCGTCATGGACTCGCAGATTTCCTCAACTATAATTCGTAATGTGCGCCTCTTTTCAGAAGGAACATTACACAGAGGTGCAGTCGTTTTTCAGGGAGACACAATCACACGTGTACTTCGTGAAGGTGCAGATGATATCGATGCTGTTGCCTCTTCGGTCGATTGTGTTATAGATGGAAATAACTGTATGCTTCTTCCTGGTGCCATTGATGCACATGTGCATTTCCGTGAGCCAGGCATGACGCAGAAGGCCGACATCGCAAGCGAAAGCCGTGCGGCTGCCGCAGGTGGTGTGACTACGGTATTTGATATGCCGAATGTCAAGCCTACAACAACAACGCTCGAGGCGCTTGAGGAGAAACACAAGCTTTTTGCAGAGAAGTGTGTCGTCAATTATGGCATCTTCTGGGGTATTACAACAAGCAATGTCGATGAGACATTGGAATATTTCGAGAATACAGCGAACGGCAAGTATCCGGATATCGTGGGTTACAAGGTCTTCCTAGGCAGTTCTACTGGCGGTATGCTGATGAACGATGCCGAGTTGCTCAGGAAGCTTTTCTCAAGTACCAAACGCATCATTGCCGTACATAGCGAGAGCGAAGATATCATCCGTGCAAATCGCGAGAAATACAATGCTGAAGATCTTCCGATAGAGTATCATCCTATCATCCGCAGCGAAGAGGCTTGTGTAGAGACAACAAAGATGGCAATAGGTCTTGCTGATGAGACTGGTGCTAATCTCCATATCTGCCATATCACAACTGCCGCAGAACTTGCACTTCTTGGTAAGTCGGATAATATTTCAGCAGAAGCATGTGTGGCACATCTTTGGTTCACAGATGCCGACTATAAGACTCTTGGTACAAAGATAAAGTGTAATCCAGCTATCAAGACAATTGCTGACCGCGAGGCTTTGCGCAAAGGTCTCAGCAACGGACTCATCAACACCGTTGCAACCGACCACGCACCACATCTTCCAAGTGATAAGGTCGGTGGCTCACTCAAGGCAGCTTCAGGTATGCCAAGCATTCAGTTCTCTCTTCTCGCAATGCTCGAACTTGCCAAGCAGGGCGTAGTTTCGATCGGGAAGGTTGTCGAACTGATGTGCGAAAATCCTGCTCGCCGATTCGGTATTGCAGACAGAGGTTCGATATCTGCCAATAAGAAAGCCGATCTTGTCCTGGTTTCCGATGCCGAAACAACAACAGTCAATAAAGATACAATCCTATCCAAGTGCGGATGGTCGCCGTTTGAAGGCACAACATTCTCGCATCGCGTAAAGGCAACTTGGGTAAATGGAGTTTTGAAATATAATGCATGAGTAACGAGATTCAGCTCATAGATGTCGAAGCGGTAGTTCGCAACAAAGTGCCGAAATACTATCCGAAGGTTCCGAAATGGGTCTTCCGGTTTGTCGCATGGCTCATCTGCCAGAAGGAAATGAACCATGTCATCACAACGCTTAAGGATGACTATGGCGCAGATTTCGCCGACAAAATGGCTAAGATGCTGAATACAACATACGACGTTAAGGGAATGGAGAATATTCCTGATACAGGCCGTTTCGTGTTTGTCAGCAACCATCCGCTCGGAGGTTTCGACGGAATTTCATATATCAAGATCTTCGGTAGCAAGTATCCGAAGTTTAAGGTCATCGTCAATGATATGCTCATGTACATCCATAATCTGCGCCCAGTGTTCCTTCCAGTGAATACTCTCGGTGCTCAGAAACGTGGTGATATGAAAGCTATCGACGAGGCATACAACGACCCTGAGATGCAATTGCTATCCTTCCCGGCAGGATTCTGTTCGCGTTGGATGCAACGTAAGATCCAGGATGTGCCTTGGAAGAAGTCGGTGATAACACAGGCTGTGGAATCGCAGCGTGATATCATTCCATTATATTTCGATGGACGCAACTCTATTACTTTCTATGCAGTCGAGTGGTTACGCCGGGTGTGTGGCATGAAGTTCAATATCGGTCTTATTCTTCTCCCTTGGCAGATGATGAAGACTGCACGGAACAAGCATTTCACAATCACTGTAGGCAAGCCTATTTCCTGGCAGACATTCGACAAGAGCAAGACTCCAACCGAATGGGCTCAATGGCTACGCGAACAGAGTTATGCTCTCAAAGAAAATTCTAAAAACTAAAACAGCAAACAGGAACTAAAAATCAAAATATGCAGTCAATCATTGCTCCTATTGAGAAAGAAATACTTATTAAAGAACTGAATACATCGGCAACACTTTTGCGTCATGCTCGTAAGGGTGGAACCGATCTCTATATCTTCACAGCACAGCAGTGTCCTAACCTCATGCGGGAAGTCGGACGCTTGCGCGAAATTGCTTTCCGTGAAGCTGGTGGCGGTACAGGCCTTGATTGTGACATCGACGAATACGATACAATGGAACAGCCATATTGGCAGCTCATCGTATGGGAGCCGAAAGAAGAGAGAATCCTTGGTGGATACCGTTATATTCATGGTAGCAATATTCGTTTCGATGCTAAGGGTGCTCCTATTCTTGCAACATCCCACATGTTCGGCTTCTCGGAGCAATTCAAGAAAGACTAT
The DNA here is from genome assembly GCA_045627785.1 of Bacteroidales bacterium. Lineage (GTDB taxonomy): Bacteria > Bacteroidota > Bacteroidia > Bacteroidales > UBA3663 > Liminaster. The sequence continues at coordinate 206,324 of JAZQOF010000030.1, forward strand.
CTCCCAAGCATGCTCGAACTCGGACGTTCGTTTGTTGTAGTAGAGAACCAGTCGAGCCGTTCAGGTGCCAAGAGCCTCTTTACTCTCGATAACCTTTGGGACGGACTTGGAGCATTGTCGATTGTGGTGCCAAATACAAAGTACTTCTTCGGAAAGTTCACAATGTATCCTTCCTACCCACCTCAGGGCAGAAATATGATACTTTACTTCCTCAATAAGTATTTCCCGGATCCGGAACGTCTTGTATGGCCATTCAGCCCGCTTGAGACAGGTACTGATGTTGAGGCAATGAAGCAGCTTTTTGTCAACAACACTTTCGCCGAAGACTATAGAATCCTCAATCGTGAGGTTCGTAATCTCGGCTACAATATTCCACCTCTTGTCAACGCTTATATGATGCTTTCTCCGACAATGAAGACATTCGGTACAGCCATCAATGATGAGTTCGGCGATGTTGAAGAGTCAGGTATCCTGATCACTATCGACGAAATCTCGGCTGAAAAGCATCAGCGTTATATTGATACTTATCTTGAAGAACAGGAAAAGAAGATGCAGGACTAAACTAGTCCTTGCTCTACCTGAATACAGATATCCTCGAGTTCTTTATCTTTGCCGTCTGGTTCCCATTCGCCTTTCAGACTGATGCCGAACAGAAGTCCGAAACTTTGCCAGAAGAAGGCACGGGTACGACCTAAGAACTCTCTTATTATCTGATATGACGGTCTGTTACATTCACGATCGATGAGCCTCACCAGGAGTTTGCCTTGACGGTAATTCAGTCTCTTGAGTTGAGGCTTATATTGTGCAAAGAGGCTTTTCTCTAATGTCTTGAAATAAGCTTTCTGGTCTTTCTTGTTTGGCATTGACTGTATGCTGTCATACACTTGTGCCATGATATTTCGTGCGGCTTTTGCTATCGGCAGAGTCTTCTTCACATCGTTTACCATGCGCCAATAGTTCTTCTCGTGTTTGGCGGAATAGAACTTCTTGCGATTGAAGCAATACACATTTCCGAGCTTTATTACTGCTACCGTATCGTGCAATACCGGATCGACATAAGCCGGCAGTTCCTGTCGGTCTAAGTGATATACCACTTGGGCATTCAGCTTATCGAAAGGAATCGCGCAACACAATATTATGATCAGCAGTAATAACTTTTTCACGCCGCAAAGTTAACACATTATATATATATAAAGCATATCATTCACCACTTTTTTATGTTTTTTTATTAAAAATGGCATTCAAATCATCACTCTCAGTTGCAGCCAAAGGTTTTGTTGGTTCTTGCCCCATATCTGTTGCAGACCCGAAGAGATATAGTTGCGATCGCAATAATGGTAGATCGAATATTTAAGATCGAGCGTCAGGTTTTGCGACATTTTCCATGTCCCGACAGCATTTGCTCTTATACCTTGACCATACAACATAGGCAATCCGAATCCGTATAGAATGTTCCTTTCCGAAATATAAAGACGGCAGTCATAGTCTTTCGCGTCAAACCAAGCGCATTGTATCTCAGCAGATAGTGGCGATGTCTCTCGTTTCCATTCTACGGCTTGGGCGATTGCATAACCCAAAGAATATCCGCCTTTCTTGTGCGAAGAATAGATCTTGCCTCGCATTTGTGTCTTCAGGTTTATTCCGTCGGTCACAGCAACTTTAAGCGAAAGGTCCAGATTGTGCAGCAGGTTCTCTTTATATTTCAATCTGTAGGAGATGCTTGCTGTAGTTTTGCTCTTGGAGTATTGCGCTTGCGTACGGAGATCAAACCCATGAAGAGGTTTGTCAAAGCCGTAGTTGATGTTACCCAAGTAGAAATAATCGAGTTTGCAATTCACTTTCCAATATGCAAACGGCTCACCTTCAATTGCCATCATAACACCATTCTCGCCTTGCGTGCTGCTGCTTTCGGTTGCAGTTGCCGCATATAGTTGTTGGTACTTTTGGGCAAGATATCTGTAGATCACGCTTGCTTTCCAGTCTTCACCAAGCCTATGCGATATCTGGTTGATTGTAGCAATATTGCCATTCTGATCAATCGCTGTTTCTCCTTTCAGCACGAATCCGAATCTGCGTAGATGATAGTCGAAAGAACCTTGCCAAAGTTCTTGCCCTCGGAAATAATTGGTATTATAGTTGCGGATCGGGCGTACAAAAGGAACTGAGAATCTTGTATAGAGAAGATTCATGCCGAGTTCTGCCCATTTGAACGCATAGCTTGCATGAAGTCCGGCATTCATTACCGATGCCTTGTCCCGTTTTGATTCTTCTGTATTCGTACGGTGCATCCCATCAGTAGGAATGCTTGTTATAGTATCGTTCTTGATTACAGCATCGATCTTCTTGTACGATACGAACGGCATTAGTCTAAGATGCTTCCTGCTCAACTCGACAGCAACGCCATGCATGTAGTTGTATTCGTCGGTCGAGGCGTGAGGTGAAAGCGGCGCGCTGCCCGACATGAACATATCCTGCAATACGGATTTGCCCAACGAAAACTGCTGATTCAGCAAAAGTCCGGCACCAAGTCCGACTCGATATTTCCCTGCGATTATCCTGTCAACCATCATGGTTTTCCGTTCAGGTTTATAGGATATGTAGTAGTTGAAGCTGTCGAAGAAAGGGTAGTGGCTTTGAAACGGCTCGCCGGCATCTTTATTCAATACAAGCCCTCCGCTCCATTCGTTTCCTGCCTGTATCTTATATCTCACGGTGTGGTTCCAGTAATCTCCACGATACGCCTTATTTTGTTCAATCTTCTCTGGCGTAGTGTTGTGAAATCCTTCCCGTATATTCAGGCACAGATCACTTCGCAGTATTATGTTCTGCTTTATGCGAGTTGGAAAGATTGTATCGTGTCTGTTCAGTTCCAGATCGCCGATCATCTCCATCAATCGGTTGTATGCCGATTCATTGAAATCATCAGCATCGATGCGTGAGATGATTTGTTCCTGCCAATTGTTCAGGGAGTCGTTTTGCCCGAAAGCAATAAGAAACTGTGCCCAAAGACCAATGGTAACAAAAAGAGGTTTTAGTAACATAATATTTATATTTATGGTAAAACAGTTGCATGACTTTTGTATGGTAACAATAAATGTTGTCGCAGAAATCAGCTCTCGATATTCTTCACATAAAGGTAGAATGAAAGGTTTTCCGGACTATAGTCATTTGCAGGGACAATCTCCATCATAACCTGCTTGAACGAGACGTCAATCTTGCGACGATAGAAGATGTGGAGAGATGTCTTGTTGCTCTCAAAATACTTCTTGATGTAATCGACAGAAGTCAGGCGAAGGTACTCGTCGAGATCTTCATGATGCACCAATCCTGCTTTTCCGAAATCTTGAAGCCACTTCGAGATCTTTTCCGAGAATCCCATATTCGATGTTTTCTCGTTGACCTCCATATTGATGATCTGGAAGCTGTCTTCGGTGAGATTGATCTTAAGAATCTTGGTATAAAGAGCGCACAGGGCAACGTGCGCATCTCGTTGTCCGCGTCGATCCACACCTTTCTTCTGGTAATACTCGGCCTTGTTTTTGTACATCAGATCGTCGGCAAGCAGCATCATCTCGTTGATTGTGTCATTCATCCTTTCTCTGCGAGGAACGACACCGTATGAAACGGAGAGCGAATTGTTGAGCTTGCCTTGCCATGAAATCGTAGTCTCGTCAAAGTCGCGCAAAACTGCTGCAAGCTGGTTCTGGCTGGCATTTATTATGATGATGAATTCGTCGCCACCAGTACGGAATATCTTGCCATAGGCTCCAAAACACTGCTTCATGCAGGTTGCAGCACCTATTATCAATTCATCGCCTGCAACATGCCCAAGTGTATCGTTTACAACCTTAAGACCATTGATGTCCAATGCAATTGCCACCAATGAATCGCTCATGCCTTCAGCCTTTATTTTCTTAAGTTCTTCTTCGTAGGCATATCGGTTGAGCAGACCTGTCAGCTCGTCGTTGTTCGACTTGTATATCAGATCAATCTCGTGACGCTTGGATTCATCTACCACCTGAGTGAACACCATAACCTGCTTCTGTTTAGGGCCATCTTTCTCTACAGAAACAAACGAAATATTAGTCCAGCCATAATTCTTGCCGATAAAGTCACACGAGATCAAATCCTTTGCTCCCATTCTTTCCGAAAGTGTCGAGAGATCGACAAAATCAAGAACCAGTTTCTGGAACTTGTCGGTACACGTTCCTTTGATTACGGCATTAATCATATCCTGAGCACTTGTGCATCCTTTGATCAGTCCTGAAAGAATAGGCGCCTCAATGTATTTCGTCGCAGTATTCGTTTCAAGATCAATGAGGTGCATCGAATAGTAGGTCTTCGAAATCGAGTTGAATATTGTAGCCTTATCGGCATTCTGTCGATCCTTGGCAATGATGAAGATCTGAATTACATAACATGCAAGGAAGTATCCAAGACTGTAGAACGACGCATGAGGATATTTCAGCTGAAGTATTCCGAGCAGTACAGGCATCATTGAAGCTGCAAATGCAGGAACAAACTTCTCTCTGTTTTCCTGATTCCTCGAATTAAGAATGCCGCAAATGTAGAGCAGACAAAGTATTACCGAAACTACATATACGATATACTGATTGAAGAATGCTATTGGTCGAAGATAATGTGTTACATATTGACCATTTTCAATCGTGAAGACAATAGGAGTGAAGACGTTGATGCTTATAAGCGCAACCTGTATTATGACACTTACTCCGTCAAGCCAAAGGTAGAACCTGCGTTTCCTTGAGCTGACATGCAGGTAGGAAAGAATAAAATACAACCAGAAGAAGGTAGTGGTAACAGTCGATAAATGGAATACCGACGACATCCAAAAGAAAATGCGCTCACTCTTAATATATCCGATGTCGCAGAATCCCCAAAACATATCCTGCAGACAGAAGAATATCACCCACAACATCATCAGTCGCGAGGATTTCTCTACTGTAGTATTCGCCGGTTTTGTTACCAGGTCGTTTATGAATAATACTATCAGAAGTATGGTATAAACAAAAGGTCCGAACCAATAAGCATTAAACTCGAGTTCCATGTGGTATAATGTGTAGTCTTAAATATTTGCGCAAATCTAATTTATTATATTGACATTTCCAACTTCTTTTAAAAGAAATCACTCTTTTATGTTGCAAAACATTTTTTATCTTTTCACAACGATGTGCCTAATTTATTGAGACTCTATAGATTTCCAGATAATTATACCCACTTTTGTAGAGAGTTGATTATTTACTTATAGGGAAGTAAAGTCAATATTATATACGCTTGGAGTTTGAAATGAGAACTTTGTCGTATTTGATGGACTTGTCAATGCGAAATCACACATGCTGATAATATCCATACCAACAAGAAAATCTGCATCTTTCATCTTGCCATCGTTAACAATTAGCATTTTGACTTCTATTTTGTTTGGTAACAAAAGATTAATTACGTAATAGTTACAGATACTTTCTCCATCAGCATGGAAAACTTTTGTTTGTCCAAGCGGGATTAACCCGATTTTCCTGGCTAAACTTAGTGAGATTGTAGATCGCATGGCTCCAGTATCCCATATTGCTTCACACTCAAAATACTCTGGGTGAACACCTGTCGGATCAATATCTTGATCAAAAGCCTTACTTCTTTTACAAATTGTAGAGATACAAGAAACAGGCTTGTTGTAGGTAGCAGTGAATGGTATTGTTTTCATGTCAGTATGATACTCGTGAACGGTAAGTAATTGTATATGCACTATCTCCAGGTGTACATAACTGAACTAGAAAATTACCAAGGCCATATTCAGCTTGTCCTTTGTAATAGGCTTCGCCGATGGAATTGAAGGCTCCGACAACATTGTTGCCAACAATCATGACATATTTGCCATTATATTTAGGCAATAGGTCTTCTTGGTGATCAAGATAGAACTGAAATTCTTTGTCTAACATGATTTTTGTTTTTATGTTAATAATAAATGTTTGATTAATGCTGCGCAAAGTTAGCTATTGTTTTTGGACATTCCAAATTTTTGCTTAATTTTCTAGTGAAAGATGTTTTCTGCAAGGTTATTGTTAGTAATATATTATGCAAATTTGCAGTCGTATTTTGACTTTTTATTCGATCAGACAATCCAAAAGTGGGAATTCTGTTCGGAGCGCTACGAAAACAATAACTGAAATGCGGAATAGTCGTCGTAGGGCTGCGAAGACACAAACAGAAACTGGGAAGACACGCCGTAGCAGTACGATGAGTCTTCCCAAGTTCGGGAACTCCAATCTTCAATCGTCGGCATCAACACAATGTACAAAGTGTTGATGTCGACGCGCGTCGATCAGTCCACGGGAACTCCGGAAGTCTCATCGACGCTCGTCAATCAGTCCGCCGGAATTCCCGAGAACTCTTCGACGGTCGTCGATTAATACTCCATAACTTCGGAAGTAGTTGTCGTAGCGCGTCGATCATACTTCCCGAAACAATTTCTTATGATCTTCCCACTTTTATGATATTTCGGAAATCTCGGAGGGATAATCTACTGTATAGAACAATGTTTAGAAGAAAACATTGCTAACAGTTCCATTTGTTCTATCTAAGTTTATGTTTTATAACACATATTTCTATTTTTCTTATCTTTATTTATTATTGTATAGTTAAAATACATATCTTTGCAACATCTTACATGCCACAGCGGTGGAAAAACATGATAAGATTTTATTGGTTTACAAAAGACGCTTACAACGTCGTTTACTTCCATCAGGAAATCTCGCACATTTCATTGCACAGGGATAAACGGCAACGTAAAACGTCCTCTTTAGATGTTTGTCCCATATCTGTGCGAACAGGTATGCACGCATATCATCCGACGAGGGTTTTTGAACGTTGTTAATCTATGTGCAAGGCAATGCGAGAGCCTCCTGATTAGTTAGCAACTAGTAGGGAGCTCCCGTCTTTTTTTATGTTATTACTATCTAGGGGCTGGTAGCGCATCAATTTGAGTTGTATGAAATATTTGTTCCTATCAACAGTTTGTCTGTGTTTGGGGTTATGCTCATGTGGTTCTGTTTCAAAGATGGTATATTTCCAGTGCGACCGTCAAGATATTCAGCTTTATGTGAACGACCAACTCATAGGATCTGGTCAAGGCACATATGCAACAGAACCAGGAGAAAAAAGAATTCATCTATCTTGTAGAGAAAATGGAATAGAGGTTTATTCTAGAGATTATCAGCTTGGACTATCCAACTCTATTTATTATGATGTGTCAATACCCAAAAATCTTCAATTTTCAACATCTAAAATAATAAAACCAACATCAAATTAATAAAATTATGAATCAAAAACTATTGATTATCCTCTTTTCTTTAGCTTTAGCCTTGTCTTCTTATGCGGCTAAACCTCTTAAAATCGTAGTAGAGCCTAAGGAAGCTTCTATCTATGTTAATAACGAATTTGTGGGTTATGGCTATGCAGAAATCCAAAAACCTTCCGGAAATCATGTTGCAGTTCTTCGCATTGAGTGCGAAGAATACAAACCTTTGTTAACCAAAATTTACGGTAAAGATAAAAGAATGTCTATTTCTTACACGCTACAGCAAGATGGCTTCTATCGTTCTTCAGCTGCGTCTGGAATTGTAAATAAGTTCTTTACTGTAGATATTGATCCGCAATATTATACAATTAATGAAGATAAGATCGATGTGCGTAAAGCATGGAAATTACTCCATCAAATTCTTCTAAATTATTTCAATGAAATATCAGCAACTGATTTTGATGGAGGGTATGTTCAAACACCTTGGGCATATAAAACATTCACCATGTCTGAAATGCAAATGAGAACAAGAGTCACAATTAGAGATATTTCAACACCTTCTCATGTAGCATTCCAAATAAAGGTTGAATCCGAAACAGCAGCCTCTATGGCAGCAAAACATGGAGAGTTCTCCCCGGTAGACAGAATTCCAAAAGACTTTGACGGAATAATACAAGAACTTCAGACTCGAATTGGTAAAGTAAGTAGTATATAATTAAAAATATCAATATTAACAATCTGATTTAACGAAAAATGAGAAACTTTTTTCTTTTAGTATTGTCATTTCTTACAGTGAGCTCGGTATATGCTCAAACAGTTAAAGAAACTTTTGATTCCAATTCTCTTGACTGGACAGAAAGTCCTAGAGGTTATTGGGGATCAACAATAATTGACAAAGGTGTAATGACCCTAACTGCGAAGGAACATCACGACTACACAAAAGCTATTGAGACACACTGCTATGCTCCGTTGAATATGAAACGTCCTTTTAAGATAACTGCAAATGTTACTATTGGCAAGCTCGACGAAGAAGACAATCAGCGTGTAGGTCTTATTTTCAATTATATGGATTTCGGTAATTATTATGTGTTTATGATTAACGAATATAATGTCATTTTTGCAAGATACAAAAACAACGAGCTAATTGGTCAAATTTCTCAAGGTATCAAATGGTCAAAGAAAAGACAAGCAGAACAAACTTGGGTAATTGATTATAATGGAAATGATTTAATCTTTACTATTGACGATATTCCTTTGATCAAAGTAAAATATATGGAAATGGATTATTCTGGTTTTGGGTTCTATGCTGAAGGAAAACAAAAATTTATTATTGAGGATGTTGAATTTCAGCAAAACTAATGTCGTTAACCAGACTTTTATCTGTGCATTACAAATTATGTTAGATTATGAAAACATTAAGAATTTTTAGAATGGTCGTATTGACCATTTTGGTTAGTATTGGTTTTACATCTTGTAGTAAAGATGATAAAGAAGATCTTGCTGATGATTTCTCAATTGTTGGGACTTGGCAAGGAAATGATGGAGGACAGACAGTAGTCTTTACATTTAATGCAGATGGCTCCTACACTCATAAAAAAGTTGGAAGTACAAAAATAGACACAGGTAAATATTCATTTTCTGGCAATATATTAACATTAAATGAATGGAGTGATAAGGAAGGATATGCTACTTTTGAGCTTACCGTTAAGAAGAATTCTTCTACTGAGTTAATTTTTATTTCTAGCAAAGGAGGGTCGGAAGTGGTATTTAGAAAGATATGACATTTGAAAATAAGTAAAGAAGGTTGGGGATAACCCTCAGCCTTTTCTTTTTTTCTGACTTCAATATCTATGAATAACGACAAAGCCTGAGAGAAATTCCAGGCTTTGTCGTTGCATTTCTATCATTTGTGTTCATAATATTTCCTGTAAATCTCAAGGCGTGCAGCTTCGCATTCCTGTCGAATTTCTTCATCTGTTAAACTGCAAGACGAGAAGGAATTTTGTAACATTGCAAATGATGAATCTCTTGAAATATTCATAATGATTATTTTATGATTTGAATGATTTTCAATATTTTTACCTCAGCCACAAAGACAGATAGCGATCATAGATGAAGAAGCCTTTTTGAGATTTTGCCACTATGCCATTTCCTGTCAAAGTATTTATTGCGAGTTTTACACTACTTACAGCAGTAAGATTATGCCTACGCATGAAATCAGTTTCGTATGGTTTGGTAACCATATCCTCTTTGGCTATAGCGCGTAAAAGCTTTAGCTGACCTTTCGGCAAAAGGTCACAATAGTCTTTATACACAATTTCTCCTTCTTCCCTAATATCATTATATATCTTCGTCAACAAAGATAAGTTAATCTCTTTGTCTGATGCCGAGAAAAGACGGTTCATAATATCTTGTATATAGTATGTGTAACCGTGTGCAAAAGAGTAGACATTGTGAAAGATGTCTTCAGGTAACTCTTTTCCCGATTGTTTCATTAATCGGTTGGCAAATTCGTAATATATAGTTTCGTTCAACGGTTCCAATCCTATTCGGGCAGTACTTTGGTAGAATGGACGTCTCGGCGAACTGAAGATATCGGCCATAAGATGCTGTTTGCTTCCTGCAAATACAAAATGGACATTAGGTGCAAACTGAACGACTGAGCGAATCAATGCTTCAGTTCCTTTATCTGAATATTCCAGTATCTGCTGAAACTCATCGATGGCAACAAAACATTCATGCTGGCTGTTATTCATATACTCCATAATCTCCTTGAGAGAGGCACTGCTTGCCTGTGGCTGAATATCAAGTGAAACAGTTGGATTCCCTGTATATGCATCCATACTGAATACAGGACGGCAACTCTTGAAGAAAGCAGAGAGATTAGTCATGACTTTTTCGCTGAAGCTGTCCATCTTGCCCAAGATTTCATTCGCCAATAGTTTTACGAATTCCTGTTGGTTCTGTGTATTATATATGTCGATATAGAAACAGCGTCGATTGCTATCTTCCGTACTCAACTTGTGGAAGACATGCTGAATGAGTCCAGTCTTACCTAGCCTTCGAGGGCTTATGAGTGCAACATTTCTTCCATTTGTAAGTGCCTCAACTAGTTTGGCCGTCTCTTTCTCTCGATCACAAAAATACTCTGATCCGCCGTATCCCAAAGTGAAGAATGGATTAAACATAGTCATAAAAACATAAAATATGAAACATAAAACATGAAATCTGCTGCAAAGATATAAATATAATCCTAAAATCGTCTAATGTTTCGTCTATTTTTGTATTAATTCTATTGTAAATATTTAATATGTATTATTATTAACAAACAAAATCTGAGATTTTTCCCAGGCTTTGTCGTTGTATTTTTGGGTTGAACTCGAGAAAGTGAAATGACTATTCTTTGGTAGACTCTTACTTCAATTATAACGACATATAGCGATCATAGATGAAGAAGCCATTTGCATTTTTCCCTTACTCCATTCTGCCTTTAGAATTCCATTGAAAAGTATGTAGCCTTAATTCTCCACGTTATGCCATTCTCGTTATGTCTTCTCCTGAAATCTTTCCGTGACAAAGGTCTTTTGAATTCTATGGTGAAATTATAGCCTTTTAAGTTCGATAAGTGGATGATTAAAAATTTGGGTAATGATATATTTATATACAAATACATATTACCGAGAAAAATCACTGTAAAGTTGATAGAGCATCTTTTATCGCTGTTTTGTTTGCTCTTGAAACAGGAATTTTTTTGCACGAATAGAACATATTGAGGAATAAACGATTGTTTGATTCCTCCATTGATTCCACATATTCAAGGTTTACGAGAAAACCACGGTGGCATTGTACAATGAATTCGTATTTAGATAGGTCTTCTTTCAATTGCTTGATAGTAGTTCGAATTGTGGTATTTGTCAGCTGTTCATTGTCGATATAGCAAACTTCAGCATAGTTGGCTACTGACTCAACATAGATAAAGCTGTGTGGATGGAAGGTGATATCCTGATCGTTATAATCAGAATGAAGTATACATTGCTTTTCTTCATTTGTAGTCGAGCCTACGTTGTTCCGCTTCGCGAAAAGTTCCTGCTGCTGTTTTAGCATCTCGTTGATTGCCTGTAATTCATTGCGTTCGCGATATAGGTTTCTTATCCAGTAGCAGAGCGTCTGGAAACCAAGGTTGATGGAGCAGATGTAGAGAGTGGTTGGGATGGAGATTAGGTAATACTCCTCTCCGAAAAACAGTCCTTCTAACAATGTAATCATTACGGCATTGAATGCCCACATAATGGCATTGTCCCTGATGAAACCTTTCGTTGAACCGTCCTCTTTGAGTAGATTTGCAAAGATACAGATGCCCGACGAGATAAGAAAAACGACCGCCGCACAAGCAAACACTATTGATATAGTAATAAAACCTTTATCATAATTGATGCGTACGCCAAAAGGAGTCCTCATGGTCAGCAAAAACACGAAGCACAGCGTGTACCATGCCGTGATTTGTATTATTCGTTTGATCTTATCTATCATAATTGTTTTTATTTTGTTTTCTTCTATACGCCATATACAGCGAGTAGAACATAAGCTGAGAGCCTCCAAATATAACAGCTTATTCTATTCCCTTTTATCCCAATGTTCTCGCGTCTTCTTCCAAAACTCTTCTTCGCTGATTTCCCCTTTCCAAAGTCTGCGGGCTTCGGGGATGAAAAACTCCAGATAGTGCCTGTAGTGTCTTACAGAACGATCCTGCTGCATGTATTCATATTGGAAATACCCAAACAGCGGGTCTGCCAGCGTGGCCGTAACGAATTGTCGCATGGAATTCTGGTCAAACGACACCTGCTTGTCCACAATCATCGATCGTCTCAACTCTCCCTTCAGGTCATTCACCTTCTGATGTTTTTCTTCTGCATCATGCAAGTCTTCAAAGCCTGCACCAATCACGTTGGCAAAAGATCCCAGTATCTCGTGACTGCTTGTACTCATTGAGAACGACTTCTCATACGAGTGGTCAATAACTAGATTATACTGCAACGCAAACAGTTCGATAAGCTCTGAAACCTCAGCATCGGTCAGCGAGTCAAGTGGCATGCTTGTAGCCATCGAGAACAGATAGTTTTGCCGGTCATACAAACGGACAACGCCATTCAGATTGTCTAATCGCATCTCCATGTTTGCCAGACAGCGTTCCACCAAAGCCTCGGCAGCCTCTTTCTTCTGTTTGTTGTCATACCACATCGTAGTACCAAACGTGAGACCAATGCCCAATACTGTGGCTGTAAAACTTGTTATAAAAGAGCTGAACGAATCGTGGTGACGTTCTCTCCATGCGCTGAATGCTTTCGAAAGATGTAGTCTATTCATTGGTAGATATATATTATTGGTAGGTGTAAAAAACAATCTAGTTATGCTGCAAAGCGGACAACGTAGCTTTGATATCAGCTTTCCGAGTACGTGACACAGGAATCTTTTTGTCTATATAAAACAGATTGAGGTAATATGAGTTGTTCTCGCATCGAAGTGTCTCCACAAAGTTCAGATTAACGATAAATCCGCGATGGCATTGTATGATAGAATCTTGAACGCACAGAGATTCCTTGATTTGCTTCAAGGTGGAACGAAGCGAAATTGTCTTTATTTCTCGATCACACAAATAGCATACCTCCGCATAGTTTGCCACAGACTCCACATAGATTAATGATTCAGGAGCGAAATCCAGCTCTAAGTTGTCATTCTGTCCTATACTCAAATGGGTAGGACTTTTTTCGAAATTTTGAACTACAGCGGTGGCAGTCCAATCTTCTTGGTAAGATTTCAGCATTTCATTAATGGCACGCATCTCGTCAAACTCATGCTTCATCTTACGGTGACGATAGACAAAGACATCGATTACAAAGAAAAAGATGCAATATCTGCATACCATTGAGCAATAAAAGACGAATGAAGGCCAGAACTCAGGATAACCAGGTACGGTCTGATTAACTTCCAATGGCAGGAACAGGTAGTTGATTACATACAAAGATAGTGCCGTCAAAGGTATGCACAGCGCATACACCTCAATGAGTTTCTTCGTCTGTTCTAGTGTCGTCTCTTTTGTGTCAAATCGATAGTGAAAGGCATAGTAACTTATGAGAAGTGACAAGAAGCATCCAATGAAACATGCCGATATCTCGCATAATACGACATGGATGAAGTATTCCATAAGCGTATTGTATGCCGAGCCGAAAGGCTGGAATACGAAGAATGCTACTGTCAGGAAAACACATGGCAGAAGTGATTCGTAGATGATTTTGTATAATATATTTCTTTTCATGGCGCAAAGATACAGATTTTTATCTGAATATCCGCTTCGTAGGGATACATTGTTGGTATTAGGGATAAATTGTAGGTATTCTGTCTCAAAATGGATTATATTGGTTTTCTTCACTTTTGTTACAGTATATCCCACTTGACGTAACATCTATCCCAAGGTATTGTTAGGTTCATAATAAAGAGATACCTTTGCGCCACAAATTACAAATATCTAATTCAAAACAAATGAAAAGAATAGTACTTTTATTGTTGGTCTATGCGTTATGGTATATTATTTTGCATGGACAAAATGTGGCCGACTCAACTGTCGTGCTTAATGAGGTAACAGTAAAAACCATCGCCCCAAAGACAAAGCTGCGCGGCGATGCTATCGTAACGAAGGTGCAAGGTTCGGTTCTGGAGAAATCGGGCTCTCTGCATGAGATGCTGGGCAAGGTGCCGGGAATGATGATGCAGGGTGAGAGTCTGGAGGTCATCGGCAAAGGTGCTCCTGTGTTCTATGTCAACGGGCGCAAGCTTTACGACATCGATGAACTGAAACGTATGCGCAGCGAAGATGTGCTTGATGTGGAGGTGATAAACAACCCAGGTGCGCAATATGATGCTACGGTTCGCTCGGTGGTGCGAATCCGTACCCGTAAACCTCAGGGCGAGGGTTTCGGATTTGATGTTACAACTGGTCACAGTCAGGACTTGCGTAAAGCATCGTTTGCCGATCCATCTGTTACGCTCAACTTCAACTACCGACACAAGGGACTTGACTTCTTCGGAATGGTAAACAACTGGAACCAACATACCCTTCAGCGTGCTACTGCCGACCAGCATATCTATACCAAAGCCAACAACACTCTCAACGAGAATTGGCAGAAGGGATGGGGCGATACCCAGACTTCGGGCCACGGCATGAACTATGCCTTGGGCAGCAACTGGATGGTCAGCGAAAAGCACAGTCTTGGTTTGCGCTTTCAGATAGACCAGATGATCTGCAATGAGAGTCCTCTGTTGCTGAACGAGGATGTATTCAACAACGGATCGTTCTATAAGACGATCGTAACAGAGACTTTCACCAAATATACAGCACCTCTGGGTTATAATCTCAACTCCTACTACAATGGACAATGGGGAAAAATGGGCATAGACTGGAACTTTGACTGGAATACCAAAGGCGCAACAGAAGATATGAACAGCGTGAGCGACAACGTAAATTCTTTGAGTGATGCCCAGAGCCGCCTTCTTGCCACCAAACTTGTCATTTCCTACCCACTGTGGAAAGGTATGCTCAATGCCGGCACTGAGATGATTTGGGTAAACCGAGACATCGATTATACCATCAATCAGGACTACATAGCCGACTCTCATTCCAAGACTAGTGAGGACACTTACTCTGCATTTGTGGAGTATATGGCAAACTTCGGCAAATATGGGGTGGTAAAGGTGGGTGCTCGATATGAGAGCGTGAAGTTCGACTACATGAACCTTGTCGATGCTAATGCCAATGTTAGTGATACTCGCCACGGACTTTACCCATCGTTGTCCTATTCCGTACAGCTTGGTTTGGTAGGCCTTGCTCTTAGCTACAACACCAAGACCATACGCCCTAACTTCTATCACCTGACAGATGCTACAACCTATGCAAGCCACTCTATACTGATGCAGGGCAATTCGCAGTTGCGTAATCAGATACAGCACGAGCTTGGCCTCAATGCCCGCTGGAGATGGCTTATGGGATCTGTCAGCTATACTCAATGCGACCACATGATCTCGCAATGGCAATATCCTTACATCAGCGAACAGATACCTGCAGAAGAAGGTGTACTGGTCTATCGACGAATCAATCTTCCCGAACCTGTGCGAACTCTCATCAGTTACGTCAATGCTTCGCCTACTTTCGGAGCTTACACCATGAACTGGACTGTAGGCTATCAGCAGCAGTTCCTTACCCTTGAACTTAATGATCCTCGTGAGGCAAGTGGCAAGCGAAGCATGTCGTACAACGACCCTGTGTTCATCTTAAACACCAACAATACTTTGCGCCTTCCTCATAACTGGCAGATTGAGTGTAACCTTAATCTCAATTCTCCAGGTCATGTGCAGAATTATCGCCTGATGCGATGGAATGCCGGCTTATCAGCGTCTGTTCAGAAAACTTTTTTGCGAAATAACGCTCTCACCTTGCGCCTTTCCGTAAACGACATTCTCTATCGCACCGGACAGGACCTTCTTATGGACAGTGGTGATAGCCAGATGCTGCAATGTAACCGACACTCCTCACAAAGAATCAATCTTTCCATACGCTATGCTTTCAACCAGACAAAGAGCAAATACAAGGGTACGGGTGCTGGAAAGGATGCTAAGGATAGAATGTAGTGATAGAATATAGCATTTTACATAAAATATGAAACATAAAACATAAAATTTGATAAAAATTAGAGTAAGTTTCTGACTTTTATGTCTATAACAAACAAAGCCTGAGAAATAATCCCAGGCTTTGTTGTTATTATATTTTCGCTGTGAAAGCGAGAAGGAAAATTAATATCCGAAGATCTCGTCGGTAGAAACTTCCTTGATTGAACCCATTGCCTTGAGTGGTTCGAGGTTAAGCTGATTCTTGTCGCCGAGTACACAGATACTGTATTTGCGACCCTTGACCATCTTCTGCTGATATGCAACGAGATCGGAAAGTGTGAGCGACTGAACACCGTCGTAGATATTCTTGCGAGGATCAGTTGTGATACCGCAATCTGCAGCATTGAGATATGAATCGAGGACGCGACGACCGAATGTGCGCTGTGTGCGGAGACGGCTGATGAGTGCTGACTTGGCATTGTCGAATGCAACTTCCGACTCAGGCATGTTCTCGATGATCTCGTTGAAGTGAGCGAGTGCTTCTGGGAGCTTGTCGTTCTGTGTTGCAATCATTGTGTTGTAGTAGTATGGCTCGTCCTTCTTGCCGAGGTGAGAGAGGCTTGCGCGTGCAGAGTATGCAAGACCACGAGTCTCACGCATTTCCTGGAATACAACACCGTTCATTGAGCTTCCGAAATACTCATTATAGATGCTACGGCCTACTTCAACCTCTGGGTCATAAGTGCCACCAAGGTTGCTTACCTGTGCCATATAGATATTGTTGGCAACGTATGGAGCAAGGTATGTCACGTTCTCGTTAGTTTCGAGGATAGAGTACTTCTTGTTGGCTGGAACATCGGCCAAAGTCTCAGCAAGTACACGGTTCTCGTTGCAGATTGCCAAAACCTCAGAAGCGTCTGATGGACCGTAGTACAAAACCTGATGCTTGTACTGGCTGAGGCTGTGAAGACGATCTGTGAGATCTGAAGCCTTGAGTGCAGAGAGCTCAGCATCGGTTACGGTGATGTCCTTAATGAATTCTGGTCCGTACATAGCGTATTCCTGAAGCTGAGAGAAGTTTCTCGACTGGTTTGTCTTATTGTCTGTGCGAGATTTCTTGATGGCTGCGACAAGAGTACCGAATGCCTCATCGTTAGGCTGAGCACCGTTGAGCACCTTGTCGAGCAATGCTACAGCCTTGCTGAGATTCTCGTTCAAACCGCTTACAGAGATAGAAAGACGTTCTTCGCCACAGTGGATGCGGAAGCTGCAGCCGAGTGCATAGAATTCCTTCTGTACATCTTCTGCGCTCATCTCGCTTGTGCCGATATAGTCGATATACATTGCTGCGTAAGGAAGAATCTTATCAGCAAAGATACCCATATCGTAACGGTAAGTGAGGTTGAAGAGACGGTTTGTCTCGTTCTTCACATATACAACAGGCACTTCCTTGTCGGCAGAAAGTTTCTGAACAGACTTGTCATAGTCGACGAAGACTGGTTCGATAGGCTTAACTTCTGTAGCACGGATAGCCTTGAGATATTCGCTCTCTGCGTCACGGTTGCTCTCAACTGGAGTGATAGCAGGCTTCTCGATGCGCTTGATGTTTGGATCAGTGCCCTGAAGCTTATATACATAGACATAATTGTCGTCCTTGAGATATTCGTTGGCAAACTTCACGATATCTTCCTTTGTCAAAGCGCACTTGCGGTTGATTGACTCAACAACATCGCTCCACTTCTGACCGTCGATGAATGAGTTGACGAAGATAGTAGCGCGTGAACGGTTGTTCTCAAGAGCACGTTCCATATCGAGCTTCATATCTGTCTTAACACTTTCAAGCAATGTCTCGTCAAATTCGCCGGCACGAAGCTTTGCAACTTCAGCGAGGATAAGGTCGCGTACCTCATCGAGGCTCTGTCCAGGAAGAGGCATACCCTGAGCGATGAACATAGAATAGTCTGCCATACCATTTGCGCCCATGTAAGCACCGAGCACTTTCTGAGCCTGGTTGAGGTCAAGATCGACAAGACCTGCACTACCATTGTTCATGATGCTTCCGATTACCTCAAGAACTTCGTATTCACGACTGCCCTCACCAGGGAAGCGCCAAGCCATCATAATATTTTCAGCCTCAAGACCGAGAACCTCACGCTTCTCTGGCTGAGTGATTGGCTGTTCTGCCTCGAATGTAGGAAGCTGAAGAGTCTCGTTCTTTTCCCAATCACCAAAATACTTAGTGATGATGTCGATCATGTTATCTGGATCGAAATCACCAGAGAGACAGATTGCGACATTGTTTGGACGATAGTATGTGTTGAAGTAGTTGCGGATGTTGATGATAGAAGGGTTCTTCAAGTGATCCTGAGTACCTATTACTGTCTGAGTACCGTAAGGATGAATCTTGAAGAGCATCTCCATCAAAGCCTCATACTCTTTTTCTGCGTCACGAGCCATAGACATGTTCTTCTCTTCGTACACAGCTTCGAGCTCAGTGTGGAAGAGGCGGAACACGGCATTCTTGAAACGGTCTGCCTGAACTTTTGCCCAGTTCTCAATCTGGTTGCTAGGAATGTCCTCAACATAGCAGGTCACATCCTCGCTTGTGTAAGCATTTGTGCCGTTCGAACCGATGATAGACATGAGTTTGTCGTACTCATTTGGAATGGCAATCTTTGAAGCCTCGTACGAGATGCTGTCGATCTGATGATAGATAGCCTTGCGTTCTGCATCATCAGTCTTTGTGCGATACACCTCAAAGAGATCTGTGATCTGGTCGAGGAGAACTTTCTCTGCTTCGTAATCCTGTGTGCCGAAGCTTTGTGTACCCTTGAACATGAGGTGCTCGAGATAGTGAGCAAGACCTGTAGTCTCGTGTGGGTCATTCTTACCGCCTGTACGCACAGCAATGTTTGCCTGAATACGTGGCTGTTCCTTGTTTACGGTCATATAGACCTTAAGACCATTTGGCAAAGTGTAAATCTTTGCGTTGAGTGGGTCGTTGGCAACTGTCTCATACTTGTACTTTGCAGAGTTACAGCTGCAGATCATTGCGCATGCTACTACTGCGAGCAACAGAGACGCGAAACTTTTAAACTTCATATAATTATTGATTAAAACGATTTCTTAAAAATGGTTTGCGTAATACCGATGATGCCATAATAGTCTGAGCTATGCTTCTTGTCGCAAGATAGGCGATGAAGGAGAGCCAGAGAAGATGGTTGGTAGAATGGAGAGTTACGAATGAAAAGTTAAGAATTGTACTCTCACAAACATAAACACCACCGAAATAGATGCCGAAGAACACTGCTGCTCCGAAAAATAACGTGTAAAGCATCTGCCGACTTGCTGTCGCTCCGATGTAAATTCCGTCCCATGCAAATGCTGCGAAGCTTGCTATTGGGATTGCTATCGCCCAAGGGATGTAAGGAGTTGCAGCTTCGACAACCGACAAGTCAGATGTGAGTAGCATCAGGATTCCTTTGCATCCAAATAGATATGCAAGTGAGAATACTACCATTCCGCCAATTGCCCAGGCAAATAGTAATCGTACGCATCGATACATGTTATCTTGTTCCAATGCTCCTATATATCTTCCTATCAATGCTTCTCCTGCCAATGCGAATCCGTCGCTGAAATAGCTGAAGAGGATGAAGAGCTGCATGAGTAGAGTGTTGACGGCGAGAAGTGTATCACCTTCTCTTGCTCCGATCGATGTAAATGCGCAAGTGACTGCAAGCATGAAGATCATTCGGAAGAACATGTCGCGATTGACTGTGAAGAACTGAGAATAGGAAACATCACCTTTCCCCTCAATCTTCTTCCGGAAGATATCACCATACTTGAAATGCCATAATATGAAGGCAGCTGCAAGTCCGACATATTGAGAAATGACAGTTCCGAGGGCAACTCCTTCGATTCCCAAGTTAAAATGGAAAACAAGCAGGTAACTTCCTATAATGTTAATAATGTTCTGCCCGATGGCGATATACATTGGTATTCTGGAGTTCTGCATACCAACAAACCAACCGTTCATTGCAAAAAGCACAATCACCGCTGGCGCTGCCCAGATGCGGACGCGGAAATAGGAAATTGCCAATTGCCACACGTCATTGGACGGAGAGATAATCCATCCGGAAATCATCTCTATTGGACGTTGCAGAACAACAACAAACAAGCCGCAAGCCAAAGCTACAGTGAGAGCCATGCGGAAGACATCGCGTATGCCAGCTGTGTCTTTTCGTCCGAAAGCCTGAGCTGTGAGTCCGCTTGTGCCGAAACGGAGGAAGTTGAATATCCAATAAACCATATTGAATATCATTGTTCCGACCGATATTGCACCGATACTGCTTGCTTCGCCTATATGTCCGACGATGGCAAGGTCGACAAGCCCAAGCAACGGCACTGTGATGTTGGTGATGATGCTTGGAAGAGCTATGCGCAGTATCTCGCGGTTCATTCTCTTATAAATTATTAGTCTTGATGAACTCCTTCAAGAGGTCACATTTCGAAATCTCTGGTGTGACAAGTTCAGGATATTGTTTGCAGTGTTGAGCGAGAGCCATATAATCACAGTATTTCTGGCTCTGATCGAAAATCTTGTTGATGATCATTCTTCGTAGTTCGTAGTCATAGCTCCACGAAATCCAGGAATCTGGAGCGGTATAAGTCAATCCGAACAGTGCTTTCATCCTGACAGCTTCGCTTCCGTTCTCCTTCGCAATGTTCAGATACTTTCTAGAGATATCCATGAAGTCGCCTTCCTTAAGGTCATAGACACAATCATAATATGGCGATACGAAGTACTGAGAAACAAACCAGCAGTTGCCGTAGTACGAAGCCTGGCAATAGAGTGAACCAAGTTCGTAGGCTGCTTTGGCAACAGTCTCCTTATCGGCAGAAGTATCTACGCGATTCTTGAGTGTGAGCACACGCTTGCAGAAATCAATCTTCATATTTCGATTGATGTTGTAAGGCGGTTGTATAAACTCGTTGCAATTCTGGTTGCTAAGCCAAGGATCTTTTGCCAATGTTCGCTGTGAGGCATAGAGACCGATATTCTGCTGCTTGAGAAAGTCGATAGATACCTTTTCAAGATATGGTATTGCTTCTTCAAGTCGGTTTTCATAGATCAAGCGAGTGCCGATGTGGTCATTGATAAAGTCTTCGCTCAACTTGCCGCTTTCCAAGAAATATGATAGGATAGGATCGTTGTTTGCATTCTCATTGATGTTCTTGAAGAATGGCATCAACTTATCGGCTTCGATTTCGTCGAATGGATCCATAGCACCCTTCTCGTTTATCTCTGCTTCCTGATTATAGTGCAAGGCGATGTAAGTTGGGAAGTAAATGAATTGGAGCAGAGCCTTTTCGCAATCTTTGCCAACTGCCTCATATTTCTTGTCCAACATTGCCATGATGCGCTCTATGGTAACAGCCTTACGATTTTTCAGATAGTCGTTTTTCTCAGCCTTGCAGTTCGCCAGAAGCGACTTGTAGCAGTCGATGAAGCTGCGACAAGCTTTCTTGTCATCAAGATCGAGCATTGCAGTGGTGATAGCAAACTTGATACGTTCTGCACATTCTGCCAAAGGCTTTTCTGCAGGCATCTTGAGAGCCTTGTTGATCTGGCTCAAAGCCTCTTCGTTCTTACCTTGGCAATGATTGAGAAGAGCTACGGCAGTCATCCACTGACATTTGTTCTTTATCGACTTGTCGTTGGCTTTGTCCATTGCATAACGCATGAATGTCTCAACTTCGCTTAACTTTTCAGCATCGTTGTCTCCATAGTCTACCATATTATCAAGTGCATCCTGAAGAGTATTGACATAACGCTGAAGAATATAATCGATGATAGGAGCATTTGGATATTCGTCGCAGATGGATTTAAGACCAGCGAAATTACTATGATTACGAGTTGACCAAAGTAAACTCTCTTCATCGTTCTGTTCTGCATAGATGTTCCAAGCCTCTGACTTGCGGTCGAGGCTAAGCAGAGCATTAGCATAGATATTCTTCATCATATCCTTGATGTATCCGTCAGGATAGCTGGAACCTCGGTTTTCCCAGAAGCGGATATTGATAGCATATTGGTGCAGATATAAATTTGTGCGCATGAATAACAAAGCATATCTGTCGGCCAACTTAGCATCGTTATAGTGCTTGGCAGCAACTACATTGAGTTGCTTCATTGTAGCTGTTCTTTCTGCAATCTCTTCCTCACTTGGATAGTTCCAGGAATAACGGCTGGCATTTATGATACCGAGATATTGCTGAAGATAGCCTAAGTATTCGACCATCTCCTTGTCGCCTTCCTCATTGGCTTTTTCAATGGCTTCGTTGGCATCAAAATAGAAATACCATTCATCGTTCTTGCCAAGATATGACTTCCAGAATGCCCGATTGGCGTTTTCGTAATTATCCTTGAATGTGCCAGTGCAATGACAGAACAGGTAGTAGTGCATTGGATCTGGAGAAGAATCAGCGCAACCGAAAGATGCAACTGTCGATGCGAAGAAGACTAAAAGGCTAATCAAACATTTCTTCATATTCTTTTTCAGTATATCTGTTAATACTAAGGTCGCTTATATCGTAAAGCACTGTTTCATCACAACAAGTGCCTCTTTTATGTCGTAGCAGTTTTTTTGAATTCAATATCTCGTCGATTTCTACCTGACGATGTATTAATGTGTCACCTTCGATAATCGGATAGTCACCTTCCTTATATTGAATTCCGACGAATTTTGTTCCGCCTCTGAACAGAAGATCCCATGCAAAAACAGGAAGTGCTGTCGCTAAAGGAAGGTTGTAGTCGGAGAGATAACCTGCATATTTGAGAACCACATCGACATCAAGTATTGGTTTTTCTTCATTCCTGTCGCGGAAATCACCTGTGTTGTAAACCATCAATACACCTTTGTCTGCTTTCGGTGGTTCCTGAGACAACTGATGAAGACGGATGGTGGAAGACAGTTTCAGGTTATGCTCTTGTGTGAGCTTGTGAAGTTCTTCCATGAAAGCGAAATAACTATTGCGTGTCGATTTCGTCCAGTCGCAATCTATCTGGATCTCCTTTATGTTTTCTATATGATGAGTCTCGCACATCTGCAAAACCCTGTTAAGGATATGATGTGGCAGACTATCATTTTTGTGTCGCATACAATCGTTAAGTATGTACACGACCGGGACAATCTCCTGTTTGCATTCTTGTTGACTTCCATCGAACGAAATCGTTGCATTAGGAAGAGCCCCGTGGGTTTCATTCTGGACAACATCAAAGAATCGGACATATAATCTGCCGACCTGATGCTTTTCCATGAATTCGGTCTTAGTTGAATCTAAAGCAAAAGTTGTACTCCAGTAGTACATTGAGCGCATCGGCTCAACATCTTTCTGCTGGGTACAACCTATAGTGAGGAATATGAGAATTCCAATGAGTATTTTTGAAGCGTTAATTATCCTATATCTTAACATTAATAATTTATTAATATGATTGACGGTAATTAACCTTACAATACTTATCCTTTCAATGCAGCTGCGAAACGCTCGAGGAAGAGATCACATTCCTTCTTTGTGATGCAAAGAGGAGGAAGGATGCGAAGCACGTTTGTGCCTGCTGCTCCTGTGAATACATGCTGCTGGTAGAGTAAACGGTTACGAACTTCCTTGTATGGATACTCAAACTCGATACCGATCATGAGACCACGACCGCGAAGCTCTTTAAGACCAGGAATATTCATAGCCTTGAGACCTTCCATGAGATATTCTCCCATAACGCGGGCATTCTCAACAAGGTTTTCGTCCTTAATCACATCAAGAACGGTACATGCTAATGCACATCCGAGGTGATTGCCTCCGAATGTAGTGCCAAGCTGTCCGTAGATAGGTTCGTACTTTGGAGAGATCAAAACGCCTGCGAATGGATAACCATTGGCAATACCTTTTGCCATAGTGATCATATCTGGCTTGATACCATAGTATTGATGAGCGAAGAACTTGCCGCTTCGACCATAACCCGATTGAATCTCGTCGAGGATGAGCACAACTCCGTTCTCTTCAGTTACCTTGCGCAATTCCTGCATGAACTCTGTTGTAGGAATGTGGATTCCGCCAACACCA
The DNA here is from genome assembly GCA_045627785.1 of Bacteroidales bacterium. Lineage (GTDB taxonomy): Bacteria > Bacteroidota > Bacteroidia > Bacteroidales > UBA3663 > Liminaster. Next base: position 230,409 of record JAZQOF010000030.1, read on the forward strand.
GAGATACCTTCGATGATAACAGCAGCAACATCGCCATTTGCAATACTTGCCTTGATACCTTCGATATCTCCAAGTTCAAAGAAATCAACAGGGAATGTTGCATTGATTGGAGCTTGGATCTTTGGATTCTGAGTTACATTGACAGCTGCAGAAGTACGTCCGTGGAAAGCATGGCTGAATGCGATGATCTTCTTCTTGCCTGTTACGAAAGAAGCGAGCTTCAAAGCATTCTCGTTTGCTTCTGCACCAGAGTTGATGAGGAACAGCTGGTAGTCGTCATAACCGCAGATAGGTCCCATCTTCTCGGCCAACTTGACCTGAAGAGGATTCTTGACTGCATTTGAGTAAAAACTCAACTTAGCAGCCTGTTCCTGCATTGTCTGCAGATATCTTGGATGGCAGTGACCAATGGAAATCACTGCATGTCCGCCGTAGAAATCAAGGTATTCCTGACCCTTGTCGTCATAAACGTAAGCGCCTTTGCCATGATCTACAGTGACATCGAATAATGGATATACGTCAAAAAGTTTCATGTTTAGAATGCTATCGCCTTAAGTGCGAGTCCAGTCTTTTCATCAAGACCGAACATAAGATTCATATTTTGTACAGCTTGTCCGACAGCGCCCTTGAGGAGGTTGTCGATCATTGAAGTGACAACGACTTTGTTACCGTTGAACTTGTCAAGATGTATGAGAGCCTTGTTTGTGCCTACGACCTGCTTCATATCGATAGCCGAGTCAACATAATGTGTGAACACAGCATCTTTGAAGAAGTCTTTGTACATTGCAACAAGCTGTTCTTTTGTTGGGTTGCTTTCGCAGCCTTCTTCTCCTTCTAGCTTGATTACCTCTGTGCAGAAGATTCCGCGAGCGAAGTCTCCGCGATAAGGCACGAAGTCCACAGTAATCTCACCAGCCTTTGGCACTGCATTGAGTGTGTCGCAAACTGCTGGAGCTGTTTCAGGACGAAGTTCGTTGAGAGTCTGACAAATCTCATGGAGATGCTGATGAGTGAAGAGTTTATAGACACTCATATTGTCATTGCGCCAAGAGAAATGTGTTGTTGCACCTGGTTTCTGACCTGCACCAGTAGAGCCTGTAATTGCGTTGACAGCAATATCATTGTAGAGCAGACCTGCTTTTGCCAATGGAAGGAGACCTTCCTGGATACAAGTAGCAAAGCAACCAGGATTTGCCAAATGGTTACATTTCTTAATCTCTTCAAGATGAGTCTCAGGCAAACCATAAACATAGTCATGATCACCCTTGATTCGGAAATCCTGAGCGAGGTCAATAATCTTGATATTCGCAGGAATCTCATGTTCTTTCAGGAATGCTTCACTCTTTCCGTGTCCGAAGCAGAAGAAAACTACATCGACCTTGTCGAAAGGCATTTCTGAAGAGAAACAAAGCTCAGTGTCTCCAAGGAGACCTTCGTGAACATCTGCAATGCGGTTGCCGGCATTTGATTCTGAATTGGCGAATACAATCTCAACATCAGGATGGTTGATCAGGATGCGGATCAATTCGCCACCAGTATAGCCTGCAGCTCCAAGTATTCCTACCTTTACCATCTTATTCGTTAGGAAGAACTAATGCGCAAATAAGATAAAGAAGCAAGCCAAAACCGCCCAAGAGTACGCAGCAGAGCCAGATGATACGAACGATAGTAGCATCAAGTCCGAAGAACTTTGCAACACCTGCACATACACCAAAGAGTTTCTTGTCTGAAGTAGACTTAGTCAATTTGTTTGCCATAATTGTATATTTTTTAATGAATTTGTTTTATTAATTATATCCTTTTTAGTCAGCAATATTTCGTTGCTTGTAATTAACGTTCCTCGTCTGGATGAACGCTATAGTAAGCGCGGAGTGGAGTAGAAGTAATCTTGATAAAGCCCTTTGCATCATCTGCTGTCCAAGCCTTAGCACCTTCTCCATATTCACCAAGCTTGTTATGAACAAGGTCGTCTGGAGTGTCGCAACCAACTGTCTGGAAGCTGTAAGGACGGAGTTCGAGAGTTACCTCACCATTGACATTGCGCTGAGAAGAAGCAAGCATAGCTTCGATATCTGGCATAACTGGCTCAAGGTACTGTGACTCGTGGAGGAACATTCCGTACCAGTTGCTTACCTGATCCTTCCAATACTGCTGCCACTTAGAAAGTGTGTACTTCTCAAGGAAACGGTGTGCAGCGATGATAAGCATAGGAGCAGCTGCCTCGAAACCTACGCGACCCTTGATGCCGATGATAGTATCACCAACGTGGCAGTCACGACCGATAGCGTAAGAAGCACCAATCTCCTCAACAGCCTGAATAGCCTTGATCTTATCTTCGTACTTAACGCCGTTTACGCTTACGAGTTCACCCTTCTCGAATCCGAGAGCAAGAATTTCAGAACCGTCTTTTGTCGGATGCTTGAGATAAGCGCTTTCTGGAAGACCCTGCTTGCTGTCGAGGATTTCACCACCACAAATTGATGTTCCCCAGATACCTACATTGTAGCTATACTTGAGCTTAGTGAAATCTGCATAGAATCCGTTAGCATTGAGGTAGTCGATCTCTTCCTTACGGCTGAGGTTGCGGTCGCGAGTGAGTGTGATAATCTCTACGCCTGGAGCCTTTACGAGGAATGTCATATCGAAACGGATCTGGTCGTTACCAGCACCAGTAGAACCATGCGCGATTGCGTCAGCACCAATCTCGTTGGCATATTCTGCAATAGCGAGAGCCTGGAAGATACGCTCTGAAGAAACAGAGATAGGGTAGCAGTTGTTACGGAGGACATTTCCGTAAACCATATACTTGAGAGACTTCTCATAGTACTCCTTTGTTACGTCGAGAGTGACATACTTAACAGCACCAAGCTTGTATGCATTCTCTTCGTTCTTCTTGAGCTGCTCCTCGCTGAAACCACCTGTGTTAGCGCAAGCTGCATATACCTCGTATCCCATCTCTTTTGTGAGATACATCACATTATAACTTGTATCAAGTCCGCCTGAAAAGGCTACAACTACTTTCTTTGCCATAACTATCAGTTGTCAATTATTAATTATCAATTAGATTTTGTCCAGTTCCATGAGCACCTCGTTAGGGTGTTCTTTTGGATCATAGAGCATTGCTGTGCAGATGCATCGCTTGAAGTCAGTACGGGTAAGTACATCGTAATTAACGCAAGTCTGACATCCGCGCCAGAAAGCCGGGTCTTGTGTGAGCTGTTCGAACGTCACAGGACGATATCCGAGTTCGTTGTTGATCTTCAATACTGCTGCACCGCTTGTGATACCGAAGAGCTTTGCCTCCGGGAAGAGTCGGCGACTGTATGCAAATGAGAACATCTTAATGCGCTTTGCAAGACCGAAACCACGATATTTTGGCTTAACGATAAGACCGGAGTTTACTACATATTCTTTGTTGCTCCAGCTTTCAATATAGCAGAAACCTGCAAAATCTTTGTCGCAAAGAGCTATGATAGCCTTACCTTCGAGCATCTTCTGCTTAACATAGTCAGGACTGCGACGGGCAATGCCTGTTCCGCGAGCCTTACTTGATTCCTCGATCACGTCGAGAATCTCCTCCACATAGGAAATATGCTGCTTGCCAGCAATATAGATCCTGATTTGTGGTTGTTCAGGAGTTTTGTTTTCTTCCATTTCTATTTTTTGTTTTTACTTTCTTGGTAAAATAGTACAGAGAGACTCTGCAACTTGTGTGGTAGTGTAGCCACCACGAGGTATTACGAGAATTGTATCGTCGCCGGCAATTGTGCCCATTACTTCCTTGAGTTCAGCCTGATCGATATCTGAGGCGATACTGCTTGCATATCCTGGTTTTGTCTTGATTATGATTAACACAGAACTGCACTCAATGCTGATGATTCCTCTTATCGAATGTGGCTGGATAAAATGTGGGGCAATACCGCCTTTAAGAGTTGCAGCTACATCTGGCATGACGTAAACATATCCGCCATCACGAGTTGCAATCTTTGCGACTTGCATTTGCTTCAAGTCTCTGCTTAAAGTAGCTTGTGTGACCTCAAAATCACGACGGTGAAGCTGATTAAGTAGTTCCTCCTGACTGCCTATGGATTGATTCTGTACAATATCTCTGATTGCAGAAATTCTTTCCTTCTTATTTTTCATTATAACCTATTTATATACATAACCGGGCGCAAATATAGTCTATTTTTGTATATTGAAAACAAATATGCGGAAAAAACTGCAATAAAAACAGCCTTTTCCGCATAAAATGGTTATATTTCTTGTTAAAAGATAGTATATACTTTACAATTTTGCAATTGTTTCAGCGATTACATGAGGGAAATGTGCATATTCCAAAGCATGGACTTTTGTTGCAACATCATGGGCATTGTCGCCTGGTTCAACGGTACATTTAGCCTGGAAGATTATACTGCCTGCATCATATTGTTCGTTGACGTAATGGATGGTAATTCCGGATTCCTTATCACCGCAAGCGATAACATCTTCATGCACACGGTCACCATACATTCCTTTTCCGCAATGCAAAGGAATGAGAGCAGGATGGATGTTTACAATTGCATTCGGGTAGGCTTTGACCATATATTCAGGAATGCGAAGCAGGTAACCAGCCAATACAATGAAATCGATGGAATACTCTCTCAATAAAGACATAACAGCTTCTTCGTTTTTCATCTCAGCCCCTGTTACAACCTTTGAAGGAATGCCTAATTTCTTAGCTCTTTCCAAAACGAAAGCATCGCTTTTATTACAAATAATTAACGAGATAGCTACCTCTTTACTGTCCTTAAAATAGTCAGCGATATTTTCAGCATTGCTTCCTGATCCTGACGCGAAAATTGCAATTTTTTTCATTTTTAGCTTACATTTTTAGCACATGACATACAAAAATGTGCATTTTTATATAAAATATCACAAATATTTGTTGAAATTAAAAGGATTTTGTATTCCTTTGCAACGTGTTTTTGGGTTTTTACCAAAATCACAGTGCGAAGTTATAAAATTATTTATAATTCTCGCCATAAAAAGTAAGTAATTTCAATATTAACCATTAAATATTAAAGATTATGTCAGAAATCGAATCAAAAGTAAAAGAGATTATCGTTGAGAAGTTGGGCGTTGAAGAGTCAGAAGTAACTCTCGAGGCATCTTTCACTAACGACCTTGGTGCTGATTCTCTTGATACTGTAGAGCTCATCATGGAATTCGAGAAGGAATTCGGTATCACTATTCCAGATGATCAGGCTGAAAAGATCGCTACTGTAGGTGACGCTGTTGCTTACATCGAAGCAAATAAGTAATCTTTTTACACTTTAAAATTACAAATCTCAAAGTGTGTTTTCCGTATGGAGACATGTTGCGATTTGTAATTTTTTTCTTTTCATACAGGGAATGTTTTATTTCCCAAACAATCCGAAAATAATACTTCCCTATATACATTATTTATATTATGGAATTAAAAAGAGTTGTTGTAACAGGTTTAGGTGCCATTACTCCACTTGGTCTTAATGTTGATGACACATGGAATGCTCTCCTCGAAGGTAAGAGCGGTTGTGGACCTATCACTCAGTTCAACGCTGAAAAATTCAAGACACAGATTGCTTGCGAAGTAAAGGGTTTCGACCCAATGCAGTACTTTGAGAAGAAGGAAGTTCGCAAGGTTGACCGCTATGCTCAGCTCGGTTTCGCAGCTGTAGCAGAAGCTATCAAAGACTGTGGTATTGATCTTGAGACAGCAGACAAGAACCGCATTGGTGTTGTGTTCAGTGCCGGTATAGGTGGTCTCAAGACATTGCACGAGGAAATTAATGCCTACAATGCAGAAGTAGGTCCAAGATACAATCCGTTCTTTATCCCAAAAATCATCGGTGATATTTGTGCTGGTCAGATTAGTATCCACTATGGTTTCCATGGTCCAAACTATGGTACTGTATCGGCATGTGCTACATCTACTCACGCTCTTCTCGATGCATTCAACCTTCTCCGTCTCGGTAAGGCTGATATGATTGTGACTGGTGGTGCTGAGGCAGCCATCTGCGAACCAGGTGTTGGTGGATTCAACTCGATGAAGGCTCTCTCAACTCGCAACGATGATCCTACTCATGCAAGCCGTCCATTCTCGGCAAGCCGTGATGGTTTCGTAATGGGTGAAGGTGCAGGTAGCCTAATCCTTGAGACTCTTGAGCATGCAAAGGCTCGTGGTGCTAAGATTTATGCAGAAGTTGTCGGTGGCGGTATGTCGGCAGATGCTTATCATCTCACAGCAACTCACCCAGAGGGTCTTGGAGCAAAGCTTGTTATGCAGGCTGCTCTCGATGATGCAGGCATGAAGCCAGAAGATATCGATTATATCAACGTTCATGGTACTTCAACTCCTGTTGGCGATCTTTCTGAAGCAAAGGCAATCAAGGATGTGTTTGGCGAGTGGGCTTACAAACTTAACATCAGCTCAACAAAGTCTATGACAGGTCACCTTCTCGGTGCTGCTGGCGCTGTTGAGGCAATGATTTGTGTTAAGTCTGTTGTAAATGACATCGTTCCTCCAACTATCAACCACGAAGATGGCGATGAAGATGAAGGAATTGACTACAACCTCAACTTCACATTCAACAAGGCTCAGAAGCGTGTTGTTCGTGCTGCTTTGTCTAATACATTCGGATTCGGCGGTCACAACGGTTCTGTGATTGTTAAGAAGTACGCAGAATAAGAATCTTTTTCCGAGCCCTTTTGTGGATTTTATAATCTGCTATTGGGTGTCGGAGGATTGAAAAATCTTTTATCTTTTAGTTGGTATAGCAATAGGATTATGGATTATGTTTTTTCTATATGTCTATTGACAATACCAACTTTCTTTTTTAATTTCATCTCACTTTTTTTTGAGAGAAATAACGAAATAATATGAGATACTATACAAACGTCAACGATTTAGGAGATCTTCAGGCTGCAATCAAGGAAGCGCTTGAAGTAAAGGCTCATCGTTACGACTATCAGCATCTTGGCAAGAACAAGACTTGCTTGTTGATTTTCTTCAACAACTCTCTTCGTACACGTCTTTCTACACAGAAGGCTGCACAGAATCTTGGTATGAACACTATCGTGCTCGACGTTAATGCCGGTGCATGGAAACTTGAGACTCAGCGTGGTGTTGTCATGGATGGCGACAAGGCAGAACATCTTCTCGAAGCTATTCCTGTAATGGCAAGTTATTGCGATATTATAGGTGTACGTAGCTTTGCACGTTTTGAAAGTAAGAAAGATGACTATGAAGAGATGATTCTCTCACAGTTCATCAAGTATTCTGGCAAGCCGGTATTCTCGATGGAATGTGCTACTGGTCATCCTCTTCAGGCATTGGCTGATATGATCACTATTGAAGAGCATAAGGAAGTTGCTCGTCCAAAGGTTGTGATGACATGGGCTCCACATCCAGGTCGTCTTCCACAGGCTGTTCCAAACTCCTTCGTACAGTTTGCAGTTGCTGCAGGATATGAGGTTGTCGTAACACATCCTCATGGCTATGAACTTGATCCGAAGTTCACAGCTGGCGCAACTATCGAGTATGATCAGATGAAGGCTTTTGAAGGCGCAGACTTTGTTTATGCAAAGAACTGGAGTGCTTATGCTGATGGCTATTATGGAAAGAATCTCGAGAAGGATTTCCCTGGAGAATTCAACGAAGACTGGAAGTCTTGGACTGTCGGCGAGCGTCAGATGGCGGTAACTCGCGATGCTCATTTCATGCATTGTTTGCCTGTTCGTCGTAACATGATTGTTACCGATGATGTCATCGAAGGTCCACGTTCTCTCGTCATTCCTGAGGCAGCCAATCGTGAGATTTCAGCAGAAACGGTAATTAAGCGCATTCTTGAGACAGAGTGCCAATAAACTTTTATAAATATTATGTCACTTCAATGCGGTATAGTTGGATTGCCAAATGTAGGTAAATCAACTCTTTTTAATTGCCTTTCAAGTGCAAAAGCTCAGGCTGCGAATTTCCCATTTTGTACTATTGAACCAAATGTGGGAGTAATCACAGTTCCTGATGAGCGTCTAAATAAACTTGCAGAAATTGTTCATCCTGGTCGCATCGTTCCTGCTACTGTCGAAATCGTAGATATCGCAGGTCTTGTGAAAGGTGCATCAAAGGGAGAAGGTCTTGGTAATAAGTTCCTCGCAAACATTCGCGAGACAGATGCAATTATTCATGTGCTTCGTTGTTTCGATGACGGAAATGTGGTGCATGTCGATGGCTCTGTAGATCCGGTTCGCGATAAGGAAATCATCGATACAGAGCTTCAACTCAAGGACCTCGAGACTATTGAAACTCGTCTTCCAAAGGTGCAGAAGATGGCTCAGACAGGTGGAGATAAGGATGCCAAGGCTCAGTATTCTGTCATGACACAGATCAAGGCTGCGCTCGAGCAGGGTAAGTCGGCAAGAACAGTGAAGTTCGAGACACCGGAAGAGCAGATTGCGTTGCGCGATCTCTTCCTTCTCACAAGTAAGCCGGTTCTCTATCTCTGTAATGTTGACGAGGCAAGTGCAAAAGACGGTAATGCTTATGTAGATGCAGTACGCGAGGCTGTAAAAGATGAAGAAGCTGAGGTTCTGGTAATTTCAGCAAAGATTGAATCAGAGATTTCTGAACTTGAGTCATACGAAGAACGACAGATGTTTCTCGAAGAACTTGGTTTGGAAGAAAGTGGTGTGAATCGTCTTATTCATTCTGCATATTCTCTTCTCAATCTTCAGACTTACATCACTGCAGGACCAATGGAAGTTAAGGCTTGGACATTCCGCAAGGGTATGAAAGCTCCTCAGTGTGCTGGTATCATCCATACAGATTTTGAGAAGGGATTCATCCGTGCCGAGGTAATAAAATATGATGACTACATCCAATATGGTTCGGAGGCAGCCATCAAAGAAGCAGGTAAGCTTGGTGTAGAAGGAAAAGATTACGTTGTTCAGGACGGAGATATTATGCACTTCCGTTTCAACGTGTAAGAAAATCATCGATAAGCTTGCGGGCTATAGACATCTTATCGGGAATCTGTATATTGCAGATTTCCGATTTTTTTATCCATCGGGCTTCTGCAAGTTCTGTTTCATCAATCCTGATTTCTCCTCCAGCGTATTCTGCTGTGAATCCTACCATAACACCACTGCGGTAAGGCCAAGGCTGATTTGAGAAATATTTAATATTTTTGATTTCGATGCCAACCTCTTCCTTAACCTCTCTTCGTGCACATTCTTCAAGCGTTTCTCCTCCTTCAAGGAATCCTGCGACAAGACCATACATCTGTTTTCTTCTGAAGTTTAGGGCACGAACCATCAATATCTCGTCATCTTTCTCCAAGGAAGAATCAGACTTGCGTGATATTCTGATAATCGAGGCAGGGGCGAGGTGAGGGAAGTGTTCTACATTGCAGTTCGGACATTTCTTACCCATATCCATGTGTCGCATCAATTTGCTGCCGCATATAGAACAATATTGTGTCGTCGATTCCCAATACACCCAGGCAGATGCACGGCAAGCACTCATATAGTCTTTGTGCGATAAGACATTGAAGGACTCACGCAGAGACATCAGTTCCAGCCCGTTAAGGTCAAAGTCACTTGACAAATGTTCGTAGCCGAAGGCAATGGCATCCTCTTCCACTTTCTGAGTCATCTCAAAGATCAGCTCATCGGCTGGAAGATTGTCTATTGATGTAGGAATACAATAAACATCCTCATGCTTCTGCAAGAGGATGTTATTGTTTTTATCTATAATAAAATATTTCATTAGTAGATCTTTTCGCGAGCAACAGCAACGCGCTCATCTGTGATATAATCGTCGTACTCTGTACGTTTGTCGATGATGCCGTTTGGACCAAGCTCAATCACACGGTTACATACAGTCTGGATGAACTCGTGGTCGTGGCTTGACATAAGAATAACACCACGGTAAGACTGGAGGTTATTGTTGAATGCCTGGATAGACTCCATGTCAAGGTGGTTTGTAGGAGAATCGAGGATAAGAGTATTGGCATTCTTCATCATCATGCGTGCAATCATACAACGTATCTTCTCACCACCGGAAAGAACGCTTGCCTTCTTGAGCACTTCTTCTTCCTTAAAGAGCATACGTCCGAGGAAGCCCTTGAGAGTGATCTCTGAAGTGTCGCTTGTATATTGGGCAATCCAGTCCACCATATTGAGGTCTGTATTGAAGAATGCAGAATTGTCGAGTGGAAGATATGCTGTTGTGATAGTCTGTCCCCAGTTGTATGTTCCCTCATGATCCTTGTCTTCTCCATTGATAATCTGGAAGAGGGCTGTCATGGCACGAGGATCGTGACTGATGAATACAACCTTGTCGCCTGGCTCAATCTGGAAGTTGACATCGTGGAAAAGAGTTGTGCCCTCGATAGTCTTTCCAAGACCATGTACTTCAAGTACCTTATTGCCGACCTCACGTTCAGGAGTAAATACAATACCTGGATAACGGCGTGTAGAAGGTTGGATCTCTTCAACATTGAGTTTCTCAAGCATCTTCTTGCGGCTTGTTGTCTGCTTGGACTTAGCCACGTTGGCAGAGAATCGACGGATGAATTCCTCAAGTTCCTTCTTCTTTTCTTCGGCCTTCTTGTTAGCCATCTGCTGCTGCTTGAGAGCGAGCTGTGAAGACTGATACCAGAATGAGTAGTTTCCGGCAAAGAGACTACACTTCTTAAAGTCAATATCTACAGTGTGAGTACATACAGAGTCGAGGAAGTGACGGTCGTGGGAAACGACGAGCACAGTCTGTTCGAAGTTTGCGAGGAAGTTCTCAAGCCACATTACTGTGTCGAGGTCAAGGTCGTTGGTAGGCTCATCGAGAAGGAGGTTGTCCGGATTGCCGAAGAGAGCCTTGGCAAGCATGACACGAACCTTCTGCTTGGCAGGAATATCGCCCATGAGCATATAGTGGAGATCTTCCTTGATTCCAAGACCGGAAAGGAGCATTGCAGCATCGCTCTCGGCATTCCAGCCGTCGAGCTCTGCAAACTTCTCTTCAAGTTCTGCTGCGCGCATACCATCTTCCTCTGTCATTTCAGGTTTCTCGTAGATGGCATTCTTCTCTTCCATAATGGAATAGAGCACTGTATTGCCACGCAACACTGTATCGATAACTGTATATTGGTCGTACTTGTTGTGGTCCTGTTCGAGTACCGAAAGACGTTCGCCAGGTCCCATTTCATATGTTCCGCGAGTAGCATCGAGCTGTCCGCTCAAGACACGAAGGAATGTAGATTTACCGGCACCGTTTGCACCGATAATACCATAGCAGTTGCCCTGAGTGAACTTAAGATTCACATCTTGAAAAAGAACTCGTTTGCCGAATTGTACACAAAGATTATTAACTGTAATCATAAATTTTCTCTAAAAAGTGCGCAAAGATAATGATTTTTTTCAAAAGATAGACATGAATAGACAATTACAATGTTATTTTGAGTATCTTTGCACTTATATTATAAAAATTGAAATATGGCATTTATAATTAGACTATCTATCATACTTTTATCACTTTCCAGCTTTACCCTTTCTGCACAAACAAAGGCGCGGACAGGAGCTACTCTTGTGCTCGAAGATGAAGATATGCTGATATACAACAATGATGGCAGGAAAGGATTTGAGATCATCAGTACTGTCGATGGAATGCCGGAAGTCCTGGGCTATTCTGACAACGGATATTTTGACCCTAATAATATTCCTCCTGCAATGAAGATCTGGATGGGTATGATGAAGGAGACAAGCCATGCCGTAAGAAATGGAGCAAGACTCAACTTGCCGATGGCTCCTATGACACGTGCTGCCCAGAAGGAAATCAAGCCATTGCTCGGCGGTCTGGCTTGGGGTCAGGACAGTCCATACAATTACAAATGTCCTCTTGATCAGGGCGCACTGAGCGTTACTGGTTGTTCGGCAACAGCTGCAGCTATGCTTGTGAAATATCATAAATATGCTTCAGGTAAAGGAAACATAGAGTATTTGACAAACGAGAAGAAGATTCGTGTCAAATACAATTTCGAGGAAAAGTTGCCAAAGCTGGATTGGGACAACATGCTCGATGCTTACACTTGCGATGCCGAGTTGGTACCAGACGAGAAGGTTGAAGACGAATTCGGGTCCGATTTGGTTTATACCAATATGACGGTTACTGGTTCTATCAGAGGTATTGCCGTACAGATCGATACTATGATTAACGTTGCCAAGGCACTCACTTTTGGCGATGTCCAGTTCCTTCTCTTTGACGATAATAACAATTTTATAAGCCCGATCGGACAGAAACTCGAAATTAATTTTGCATCCCGAGGCGGATTCCTTCACGTAACAACATATATCACTTTGCCGGAATCGTTGGCAGATGGTAAATATTATGCGTATATCGGTTATAAGAAAGGATTGGGCAAATCATGGACTAAACCGAACCGAGTAAAATACAATAAAATTACTTCGGGAACAGTCAAGCAGCCGATCTTCCTGACATTGGAAAAGAAAGGTCTTTTGGTCAAGTGCGGAGATTTTTCTTGTCGTGTAGCCCATACCAAAGAGCAGGCAGATGCCGTTGCAGAACTTATGTTTGCTTGCGGTGCTTCAATGAAGATGGACTATACTCATTTTGAAAGTGCAGCTAGTCTTATTGAAACGGTAGCTGGTCTCGTCGATTATTTTGGATATGACAGAGATATTTGTACAGCAGCCTGTGAATATCTCAACGACGATACTGCCCAGAAAATCGTAATTGAGGAGCTTAACGCTGGTCGTCCTATGTTTATTGCCGGCGCAACAAAAGACGGGGCCGGACATGCTTTCATAGCCGATGGTGTGAGATATTCGGCCATGGGAACTCCTTCGTTCCATATCAATTGGGGATGGGATGGAATGTCTAATGGCTATTTCCTTCTCAATAAACTTGATCCAGCAGATTCTGGCACAGGTGGCGCAGGTAGTGGATCAAACTATTCTCATGAATTATATCTGGTTTGCGGAATTAAACCTGAAGATGGCGTGAAAGAGGCATTCCCGATGGTTTACGGCTCGTTAACGTGTGATAAGTCGGAGGTTACCGTAGGCGAAAGCGTAGAGTTGACTTTGAGTAATATACTTAACCTTGCCGCCGCTCATCTGGACAGCGAAGTGCCAGTTGCCTTTATTGTCGATGAAAAAGGTAAGGAAACTCCACTCGGAGAATTCAAGGCAGTGAAAAGTGTAAAGACATGGGATTATGCAAAGAACCCATCGACTGCAACTGTAACAATTCCGACCACAATTCCTTCGGGAACCTACAAGATCGTTGCGCGATACAAGGGCAAGACCGGTAATTACGGCAAACTTCTTACCGACAAATATGCTAAGCTGACCGTTACAAATCCGACAGCTATTTCCGGGATTTCACAGGATTCGTCTGATGCAGAAACCTACGACTTGGAAGGCCGGAAGACACAGTCTGTCAACGGTGTCGCTATCAGGAATGGCAAGGTGATTATTAGAAAGTGATTATGGAGTTCAACGAGATAATTAAAACGACTGTCGAGGTATTGAACAAAGGAGGAGTGATACTCTATCCGACAGATACCGTATGGGGAATCGGTTGCGATGCTACCAATAGTGAGGCTGTAAAGAGGATTTATAGGATAAAGCGCCGTGAAGACTCCAAGTCGATGCTTTGCCTTACCGAGACCACAGCTCGCGTTGACTGGTATTTCGACAGAGTGCCTGAAATCGCCTGGGATCTTTGGGAGGTTACCGACAAGCCGCTTACGTTGATTCTTCCACGAGCTCGTCATATTGCTCCTGAGCTTATTGCTGCCGATGGAACAATGGGTATGCGAGTAACATCCGAGAAGGTATCGTCATCCATCTGTGCCCGATTGAAGAGACCATTGGTTTCGACAAGTGCAAACATCAGCGGCGAACCTACAGCACGATGCTTTGCCGATATCTCTGACGAGATTAAGAATGCAGTCGATTATATAGTACCTCTCCGTCAGGAGGAAACAGAAAACCCACAGCCATCTGGAATCATCAAGGTCGATGATGGCGGAGTGATTAAGGTGATCAGATAAAGGCATCAGGTCATCTCATCCGTTTTGGCAGTTATGTTAAAGTATAGCAAGGCATATTTCGAAAAATTCGTAGCTTGGCGCGAGAAGAACCTCACAGAACAGCAGTTTGTCATTATTCTGGCTTTTCTCACGGGTCTGCTTGGTGCGACGGCTGCGCTTGTTTTGAAGCAACTCATACATTATTTCCAGCATCTGCTCACAAGCACCTTCGTCGATGGTGCCAACTACCTATATCTGCTCTGGCCGGTGATAGGTATCCTGATTGCCGGATGTTATGTGCGCTATATCTTGAGAGATGATATCGGACACGGTGTTACCAAGATTCTCTATGCTATCTCACAGCGCAAGAGTATCATCAAGCCGCACAACATGTATTCGTCGGTGCTTGCATCGAGTGTGACCATCGGATTCGGTGGATCGGTCGGAGCCGAGGCACCTATCGTGCTCACAGGTTCTGCTATCGGCAGTAATCTCGGACGTACTTTCCGCATGGACCAGCACACATTGATGATTCTCCTCGGATGTGGAGCAACTGCTGGTATTGCGGGTATCTTCAAGGCACCTATTGCAGGTTTGCTTTTCACCGTTGAGGTATTGATGCTCGACCTTACAGCAGCGTCTATCATGCCTTTGCTCATCAGTGCAGTAACGGCAGCGAGTGTCGCTTATGCAGTTGAGGGCAGCAAGGCTTTGTTCTCATTTTCCGAGACAATGGACTTCACTGTCGAACGTATTCCTTATGTGGTCCTGCTCGGAATCTTCTGCGGATTCGCATCCTTGTATTTTACCCGTTGCACATTCTGGGCTGAAGACCAGTTCAAGAAGATTGTCAATCCTTGGATCAAATGGGTTGTAGGAGGCTTGTTCCTGAGTTGCATCATCTTCCTTCTGCCTCCACTTTACGGCGAAGGATATGAGTCAATCCAGCACATCTATAACGGAACCTATCACGAGATTACCAATAATTCCATCTTCTACAATCTTATTTCGGTCGATGAGTTCGGAATAATGAACGGAAAGAGCTTCTTCATCTTCTGTGGTTTCATCCTGATGGTTATGGCAACCAAAGCCTTTGCTACGGCTGCCACAAACGGAGGTGGAGGATGTGGCGGAACTTTCGCACCTTCGCTCTTCCTTGGTAATTTCTCGGGATTGCTCTTTGCCTATGTCCTGAATCATACAGGCTACACCACCTTCCTGCCTGAGATGAATTTCGCGGTTATGGGTATGGCAGCAGTAATGAGCGGCGTGATGCATGCTCCTTTGATGGGCGTCTTCCTCAGCGCCGAGCTCACTGGCCGGTTCGATCTCTTCCTTCCGTTGATGATTGCTTCTACCATCAGCTACGGTACAATACGACTCTTCGAGCCATACAGCATCTACACTCGTCGTCTTGCACAGAAAGGCACACTTATCACGCATCATAAGGACAAGGCGGTGCTTACCTTGCTCAATCTTGAGGAGGTTACGCTTCACGACTACGAGGTGATTCGTCCTGAATGGAAGCTCGGACAGCTTGTCAATGTCATAGCAAAATCGCAGCACAACACATTCCCTGTGTGCGATGCTGACGCTCATTTCCTAGGTATCGTAACAGTAAGCGATGTGAGAAATATCATGTTCCAGCCTCGACTCTACCAGCGGATGACTGTCGAGGAAATCATGATCGGACCTCCTGCCAAACTCACCCCGAAGATGAATATGGCAGAAGTTATGAATATATTTGATAATACAAGCGCTGTGACTTTACCTTTGGTCGATCAGGGCGGAAAATATGTCGGTATGTTGTCTAAGCAACAGATCTTCTCAAAGTATCGTCAAGTGCTTCAGCGTTTCTCCGACGATTAAAAACTAACCTTAACACCAATCTTTCCCCAACGTCCAGGCTGTGGAATGTATGAGTAGTCGTAGTAAGTCTTGTTCAGGATATTACTGCAGTCGGCATATACCATCCAGTGCTTTGCTGTCCACGACAGTTTTCCGTCGAGCAGAGCATAAGGGTTATTACCTTCGCCCACACGATCCTGCCAGCGCCATGAAAGCGACAGGGCGAGATTCTTCCAGATACGGCTTTCCGCATTCACTACAACCTTGTGACGCAGGTATTCCATTGCATATTTGGACTTCAGTATCGGTTTCTGATAGCTGATGTCTTCGTTTATGAATGCATATTGCACGCCGATCTTCCTTATAGGACTTTCGGCAAGGATCTCTTGTGGAAGGAACTCGCCCGAAAGCTCAATGCCGGCGTTGTCGAGAGTGAAGTTACCCGAGCGGAAAGTCTGTCCGTCTGGTTCGTCGGCATAGATCACCCAGTCGATCATATCCGTTTTGTGGCTGTAGAATACGCTGGTTTCAGCTTTCCAGCCAGCCTTGCGGTAACGGGCGCCGAGACTCACATCATTGGTTTTCTCCGGCTTCAGATCCTGGGTTCCGACGATGTTTGTTCCGCTGTAATATAGATCTGTGAACGTAGGCATGCGCAATGCCATATTCCACGAAGCGAAGAGTTTCCAGCTGTCTGTTGGTCTGTAGCTGATGTCAACGCCAGGATATACGCGCCACTTCTTGTCCAGAGAAGTATTGTTGTTGAGCAGGAGTCCGAGCGAGATAGTCCAGTCGTCAAGCAGGATGTTATGCTCCACGAAGGCAGAGTAGTTCCATCGGTCTGCCCGGTTCTTGTATTTCACATCGGCAGTTCCGTCCATACCTTGTGTCACCTGCCAATCCTTCTCTGCCATCGGTTCGCCCAGCTTTGTGCTGTAGATACCTTCGTAGCGAGCCTCAAAACCGACAGAAGTACGACCGAGACGGCTGTCGAACCACACATTTGCAGTTCCGCCTGCAGCATCTACCTTATGGAAATTCTCGCCTGCATGATTGTCCTTGTGCCATTGATAATGGTCGAACCATCTGTTCCAGTTGAGTGAAGCAGAGAAATGCACCTTCTCACCGAACTGGTCCTGATAGGTCACAGCTCCGAGATAGCGTTCATTGCTTTCCCACTGGTCGGTCGAAGAAGCACCATAGAAAGTGTTTGCTCCATACTGTTTGTAGCTGTAGCCGAACTGCCAGTTCAGCTTCATGTCGTTCTTGTTGAGACCACCTTGATAGAAACCTCTTGCCGAAGAGAAATCACTGTTCGGAGTCGCTCCGTCGCTGCGGGAGTATCCGCCTGAGAAGGAATTCTTCAGCTTTGCTGCCTGTTTCTTCAAACCTGCAACCATTGCCAGTCTTCCTTCAGCTCCAGCCAATCCGTAGCTTCCTCCGTAGAGATGTGCTTCGCCTTCAGTCTTTGCCGCATCGTGTGTGACGATATTTATCACACCGGTAAAGGCCGAAGTACCAAATACACGCGCACTAGGTCCCTCGAGCACCTCAATGCGCTCGATGTCCTGCACCGTCACAGGAAAATCTGCTGTGAGGTGTCCAGTGTGTGGCGATGAGATATTCACGCCGTTCAGAAGAAGAGTGATTTGGTCAAAGGTTCCTCCTCGTACAGAGATGTCGGTCTGGACACCGAATTCTCCGCGCTGTCTCACATCCACGCCGACAGCATACTCAAGGAGATCGTTAATACTGTGTACTGCGGCCGCAGCAATATCCACAGCCGAAAGTACAGTCACTTGTCTCGGCGCCTGCAGCTGTGTCAGCTGTACGCGCGAAGCGAGGACTTCCACGTCCTCCAAGCCTACAACCAGAGAATCGTCATCGGCAGTAGCATCATCGATGCTTGCGCCCCGTACGATCAATCCGTTGCTTGTAGCCGATGCCTTCAAGCTCACGCTCGAAAGCATAGCGACAGTCAACACGCCGATCTTCACTTCGCGGTGAAGGCTCTGGAATGTGGCGAATGGAGCGTTGCTGAAACGCTTCCATTTGACTGATTTAACCTTTTTATTGAACATTTATCTGATGCAGATTTTTATTTCTGCGGCGCAAAGATACTTACTTTTTGTTAAAAGTGCAAATTATTGTTAGAAGAAAACTACTATACATTATTTCTTAATATCTTTGTGAGTCGTAAACAGAAAAGGTATAAAACAACAGTAAGACAGCTATGAAAAAAGTATTCTCAATTTGTGCATTCCTCGTTGCCTGCACATTCTCCCAGACAGTCAAAGCTCAGGACATCAAGTCGATCGGCAATATCATCGGCAATGTCATCTCTTCGGTAACAGGCGATCTCACCACAACCAAGGAGAGTCTTCTCGGCGACTGGAGCTATACACAGCCTTCGGTACAGTTCGAGAGTGACAACCTCCTCACCAAGGCAGGAGGCGCAGCTTCGGCAGCAAAGATCGAAGAGAAACTTGCAACATACTATAAACTGGTGGGTATCTCTGAAGGTACTCTCACATTCTCATTTGCCGAAGATGGCTCTTGCTCTTATGGAGTAGGAGGGAAGACCATTAAGGGAACTTACACCTTCGATGCAGAGAAGAAGACCGTGAGCATCAAGACTCCAACCGGACAGTCGGTAACAGCCTATGTGACCGTGAGCATCAACTCCATGTCGCTCTGCTTCGACAGCACGAAGCTCCTTTCTCTCTTCAACTCTATCTCCTCGAAGTTCAGCTCGCTCGGAACTATCGGCGCAGTAACGAAACAATACGAGGGAATGAAGGTCGGATTCAAGTTCGGAAAGAAATAATTACGGCAATCTTTAAGAATTGTAATCGACGCGCGTCGATAAGTTTACAACATTTACGGAACTCTCATCGACGCGCGTCGATTTGTTGTCCGGAACTCCCGAAGTCTGATTGACGACCGTCGATGAGTTCTCCGGACTTCCCGAGAACAAATTCCCGACCTACGAAGACATTTCCGACTTTCCGGAAGTCCAATCTTCAACCGTCGACATCGACACATTGTACAAAGTGTTGATGTCGTAGCCCTACGACGACAACTCCCAACTTCGGGAAGTCGAATCTACGCGTGTAGATCTGAATTCCCGAATTTTTTTTGATTGATCGAAGTTTTACTTCACAATAATCTTCTTTCCGTTGACAATATTCAGTCCACGTCTCAACTCGTTTTGCTTATTGCCAGAGATATCGTAGATATCCTGCTGTGAATCATCGGAGAAAGTTGGACCTATGTCAGTATACGCATATTCCTGGATACTGCCGAAGTCTTTCCAGACGGCAGCAGAGCCATACTTCCCTGAAGTGCCGCTTGGTACATAGAGGCGTACTTTTGATAGATTGATATACTGAAATGTTTCGTTTGGGACGCGTAGAGGAGTCATCCATTGAACCTTTACGTTAGCGAGCGATTTACAATCCCTGAATGCCCAATTCTCTATTACTTTCACACTTTCTGGAATAGTGACAGAAATAAGGCTAGAGCAGTTGTAGAATGCATTGTATCCGATGCTGGTCACAGCGCTTGGAATAATGATCGAGGTAAGGCTGGAGCACTTAGAGAAAATTCTCGTTGAATACATCAATCACTTATATGGTTCCTCTAAAACTTTTTGTACATCTTTAGTATTCCTATCCTATGCATCCATTTGGATTGTAACTGATGCAGTTTGTCTTAATGAAATGAATCATAAGTTCTATCATCTATATATAATTTCTTCTTGTACTTATTGGCAAACAAGAAACACATCAGTTCTTTGTCCAAGTCATCTGGAATCGCATTATTGTAAAAGTATCATTTACATTCTTGGCAAAATGATCCATAATAGCCTTATTCTCCAATGCTGATTTAATAGTAGTAACAGGCGTTACCACAAGACCTACATCAAGCAACAAAACTACACATTGGTGACATTCCACAATCCGCAAAATCATGGATTCAAGAAACTAAATAACCTTTGATGAGTATTTTATCATAATTCTTCCTGCAAACAACTCTTTTATGCCAGCATGATTTAGGTCCTCTAATTACTCTTTACACTTTTCGTTTAAGTCTTCCATAGATGAGATTCCGCTTTTCTTCTACTACATCCATACCTATTATCATCACTTAGTGCGCAGACAGTCGCCCATTTGGCAGCCAGTGTGTCAAAGTGGCAGCTCAAAAAAGTATCTATATACAATTGGGCACGACATTTGTAGTTGTGGTATCTGTATTCAGGAAAGTATTCCGAACCTTAATACAGAAAGGAGGTGTAAAAGTAGTGGCAGGAAAGAATATTCATGTTGTAAAGAACGGCAATATTTGGCAAGCAAAGCAGGAGAATGCTCAGAGAAGTTCAGGCAATTTCGACACTCAACAGGCAGCATTTGAGAGAGCCAGAGAGATTGCCAAAAACAGAGGACAGGAAGTAGCGATACATGGCGTTGATGGCAAAATCAGGGCCAAACACAGCTACGGTGACGACCCATACCCACCAAAAGGTTAATTTTTTAAAAGGAAGCGTTATTCGTATTCACGCTTCCTTTTTTCGTCTTTCCCCCAGTATGCTCCTACTTGCTGCCAGCTTCCCATACAACTCTCTTACAATCTTCCGAGGTAACGGTCTTGATACACTTGGGTTGGCAGCGTTCCTTACAGTTGTTCTGTCAACTATGTTTATAGAATAGGTCCACGTCTCTGCAAAATGAACTATAGGGAAGCAAAGGTAGCAAGCCAACATTCATCATTCTTCATGCCTGTCGACTACTTCATCATTACCCTCATTATCCTCTTCATCAACCATGTTATTGATATTCTCAACGGATTGCAGATCCAAGGAATTGATATATCTCTCAAAGAGTGCAGCCTTCTGCTCTCTCTCCTGATCCTGGTTAAGGAACTCATTTACACATTCAACCAGTGTTCTAAACCCACCATTTGTTGAGGCTTCAAAACTATCGTAACTAATGCGACCGCCAAACAAAGCCACTGCAACTGCCATAATGAGAGCTGCATTTTTTGCTGTAGTAACAAAACTGAACTTACCAGGGCTATTCACATTAATTGAGAATTGAATATCCTCGACATTGACATTCAAACCTTTTGATTCTGATATGTCTTGAACTGTTTCAAGAAGTGAGTTGATTGTTCGTGTCAGTTTATAAGCACTAATTGATTCTGCATTTACAGTCAAAACGTAATGGAACTTATCATCTACGACGAAATAACTATTATAATTGCGCTCGATAAACTCAGCATATCTGGATATGTCGCAAACAGCTTGATGTGCTCCGAGTGCCTTATATAAACATGGATCCAAACGAGACTTGCGGATTTCTTTGATCCATTCAACCTGTCGTACTAATGTGAAGTGTCCATTTAGGTTTCTATCCACAGCTAATTGCTCATCAGCAATTCTTCCAATACATAAACGATTAGCTCCTGTGTCTGGTATGATAACAATATCACCACACTTCATACCGAAGCATAGGCTGTATATTTGTTTAGCTAACCTTGATACAGAAGATGCTTCCACATCTCCATTACGATTGGCCAAATTAATTGTACCATTATTATGTAACTGCAAAATATGCTCTCTAATCTGGCTTATTCTGGAAGATACCGATTGGCATTCTTCAACAATTCGGTGCAGAAAAGCTGTTGGCAAGTCTAATACGTTAAGTGCCACAAAATTGTTCTCAACAAATGTAGAATAGTTTCTACCATCATCAGTACGGACCATCCAGTATCCTTTCGAATTATCGTGTGCAACTCTCTCTTCTATGAGTTGCAAAGCTTCTTGTATGTTATTTGGCATATGTAATGTATTTAAAAATTCTTTGGTTGTTAAACTGGCATATATATCCCAACTCTATTACATCATTCTCACCAGTTGTTGGGATATTAAAACAATTGGTATTTGTATTAAATTCAAATGCTTGTGAGTATGTTTTTCCCACAGGAGTTATGACTTGCACGTAAGCACAAATTACGTGTTCTTGAGGGCTTATAATTTTAAATGCAATATTTACTACTTTTGTTTTATCTGATCCTGGTCCTATAAGTTTTATATTGACGTCATCCACCTCTTTTTGGGTAAATCCAATATTCTCATCACAGAGATTATTTAATCTTGAAATCCATTTTATATTTTGCGATACAGCATTGTCTGTTTGAGCTATACACCTTTGCATACAAGTATCTTGTCCTGCAACAAGAGATATAAGCGAATCGTCATAGGCAATAGAAATTACACGTTCAGAATATTGTCTTAAAGAATCCAAGCAGTTAGTTTTTTCACCATTAGAAGTAAACACTCTATTGCTATTAAGACTCAATTCTACAACAGATAATAATTTTTCCAATTCTCTTGCGCTAGCATTTCGTCTAATAGTAGTTTCTACTATAATAGATAAAAATATCAGCAAACACACTATTGGAATAACGATGCAAATAGCAATATCCCAAGACCGTGATAAATGTCGTCTTTTCATTTTCAGCACGAGACACACTATAACTAATATGCCAAGCACAAAGGATAATAATAAACTAATCATTGCTATCTGTATTTACTGATAAACCTAACGATTGTAGAGTGCCACACCATGTAAGACCTGCACACAGGCTTGTCTTCATAGAGTCAGGTTCCAAAATGATATAAGACATTGTAGCACCTATAATGACAAGCAAAATGCAGTTGACACGCATATACCAATTCTTGCTTTTTTTAGGACACCACATTTTTAAAAATGGAGTTGCACCAACAGTGCCAATCTTCAATGATAGTAACTGAGTTATGGCTGCTCCCACTATTGTTATGAAGAAGTTCCAACACCCTATGAAAATATCGGAATGTTCTAACAATGTTTGAATTATCTTGTTCATATAATAAATTTATTTGGCTACATCTACTAGCATCACTCTACAAGCTTTGCTACTCCACCTGTTCGGGTGAATTATTATTTTTATTGTAAGAGTTGAGCGGAAATAACATCTCACTACTATTTGGATAGATTAAGTACTCTAAATTATAACGTAATATAAAGATACATCTCTATAGAATACTTTTCTACATTATTTGTTGTCTCAGACAACGAGCCATATTCCGTCATTATCTTTACCTTCACGCTTCACAATTCCTTTCTCTTTCAATGTAGAAAGGTCTCGTTCTATAGTGCGTGGACTCACCGACAGAGTCTCCGACATTTGTTTGGCGGTGATTGAAGGTGATTTCTTGAGAAGAGTGAGGATTACTTGCTGACGTTCAGTGAGTTTTATCTCCGACACATCTCCGTCATGGTCTCCGACATTTGCGTCGGTCGGTGATGCGTAGATGACTGTTTGAAATTGTGTGGGAGTAGAGTTGAATGAAGGTTTTAAGTCTTCCTTGTAACCTTCAAGTGCCTTTGTTTCATCGCATATACGAGAAAGACCACTTCCACGTTTCTCCATGTACTCCAATTGAGCCATTACATTGGCAAGGATTGGGTTACGTCTTTCCGAAGAGACATTATCAATATCGAGGTTCTGAATAAGCATACCATTATACATTCCGCCAGGAGAGGTTACCGTAAGACGG
>JAZQOF010000031.1:0-4484 GCA_045627785.1 Bacteroidales bacterium
AAGTCGGACAGATCATGGAGATGCTTCGGCAGAGAGATATCCGTCTTATTGCCCTTAACGACGGTGTCGATACTCTCAAACAAGATGATGATTTCACTCCCTTCCGTAATATCATGAACGAGTGGTATGCCAGGGATACCAGTAAGAAGATCAAATCAACCTTTAAGGCCAAGGGTAACTCCGGCAAACACGTTGCCAGCAGTTGCCCTTATGGATATCTGAAGGACGAACATGATGGTGACCACTGGATTGTGGACCCGGAAGCGGCAGCTATTGTCCGTCAAATATTTGCATGGACTATGGAGGGCTTCGGTCCTTATCAGATAGCTCAACTGCTTAAGGAAAAGAAGGTTGAAATACCCGCCGTGCACATGGCACGTTTTGGTCAGGGACTAAACAAGAACAAGACCTTTAAGGATCCTTATAACTGGGGATCATCTACTATCGTGAACATCCTGAAGAAGCGAGAATACCTGGGGCATACCGTTAACTTCAAGACCAGGAAGCACTTCAAGGATAAGAAAAGTCACTATGTTTCCGAGGATCAGTGGGTCGTATTTGAGAATACGCAGGAACCGATCATAGACCAGGAAACGTTCGATACTTGCCAGCGGTTGAGGAATAATGTCCGCCGATATCCGAACGGATGGGGTGAAACACATCCTCTGACCGGCCTTATGTATTGCGCTGACTGCGGGGCGAAGATGTATGTCCATCGGACCAGCAATGGCAAAAGAATTGCTCAATATACTTGTTCTGCTTACAGCAAGGTACCGGTCGGAACCAGATGCCCAACACAGCATAGAGTCAATGCAGATGCCGTCATCGAACTGATAAAGACCATGCTCAAGGCAATATCTGAATACTCTCAGAATGACCGAGAGGAGTTCTTGAGAGTGATCAGAGAAACGCAGGCTGTTCAGCAGTCTGAGGAATTCAATCAGAAAAAAGACCGTATAGGCATCGTTGAAAAACGAATTTCTGAATTAGAGAAACTGATCCTCAGAATATATGAGGACAACATCCTCGGCAGGCTTTCTGATGATAGATATACCCTTCTTGATCAGCAGTATGCCAAAGAACAGCAGGCACTGAGAGTAGAGCTTGCTGAGCTGCGTTGCTTTATTCAGACTGTTGAACACGGCGATAAATCGATAGAAAAATTTGTGGCACTACTCGATAAGTATGTGTCCTTCGATGAGCTGACGAATACAATGCTGAATGAATTTGTCGAGAAAGTTTTGGTTCATGAGCGTGACCGAAAGGGCAGCATAAAGACTACTCAAGAGATTGAAATCTATTTTAACTTTGTTGGCAAATTTGTTCCCCCGTCTCTACTTCCAACAGCCCCGACAGCTGAAGAACTGGAGGTAATCCGCAAGAGAGAAGAACTCAAAGACAGACGGCATCAGCAGTATCTTCGCCGGAAGGAAAGCGGATGGCAGCGTCAATATGAGGATCGAGTGAAATCTGAAAAGCGTAAGAAGATGGAAGCAATGAAGGAACAGATCCGTGCGGAGGATATCGCAGCTGGGGTATTCATCCCGGTATCGGGTATGCCGGAGATCGTACCGCAGATAGGAGTGCCACGATGATAGCATTAAAGATGATTTTGAAAATGTTATTGTTCCTGTCCAGGCAGGCTTTGCGATGATTGATGCGCTCTTGAACGGCGCTTTTATAGGAAAGTATCATAACTGAATGAGCTACTCATAAGCGGTTGTTGTTCTGAAAATTCTCAGTCAACAGCCGCTTTTTTATGGGGAAATTGCCTGTATCGATAAGGAGAACGAAGTGGGAAAAGAAATTTTCAATATCATTAACGATATGTCAGAGGTTCTAAGTGCAGCGCAGCTGAGGAAACTTCAGGACGTGTTGGTCTGGAGGCTTAGTGAGGAAGAAAAGCAACGTTATGACTATTCGAACAAAGAGTATTTAGATATGTTCCTGGCGGCCAAGAAACTGGAAGGTTGTTCAGAGAGAACTATTATGTACTATCGTACGGCATTGAACAAGATGTTTGAGAAGTTGGATGTTCCTGTTGTAAAGATGACGACCGAGGGATTAAGAGGGTATCTTGCCCAATATCAGGATGAAGGTCATTGCAGCAAGATTACTATAGACAATATCCGTAGAGTCTTGTCGACCTTTTTCTCCTGGCTCGAGGAAGAGGACTATATTGTCAAAAGTCCTGTTAAGCGTATTCATAAGGTTAAGGCAACAGAGAAAGTCAAAGCCGTTATTTCTGATGAAAACATCGAGATTCTAAGAGATGGATGCCTTGAAAAAAGGGATCTTGCTATGGTAGATCTCCTTCTTTCAACTGGAATCAGAGTTGGAGAATTGGTAAACCTGAACATCGCTGATATCAACTTTGCGACAAGAGAGTGCATTGTCTATGGCAAAGGAGATAAAGAACGGCGGGCATATTTTGATGCTAAGAGCAAGGTTCACATCGAAGAATATCTGCAAACAAGGACCGATGACAATCCGGCGCTGTTTGTTTCGCTAAAGGCTCCATACAACAGATTAACCATTAGTGGAGTTGAAACCCGAATGAGAACTTTAGGACGTCATGTATCGGTTCAGGGAATTCATCCTCATAAGTTCCGACGTACTATGGCCACAAGAGCAATTGACAAGGGCATGCCGATCGAGCAGGTGCAGCGTTTGCTGGGACACCAGCAGATTGATACAACGCTAAGGTACGCTATGGTCAATCAGGAGAATGTGAAGCTGTCACACCGTCGTTTGTTGGGATAATAATTGATGATTACAAACGAAGAATTATGTGATAATATATTCTCGAGATATTATGTGCTCGGGGAGCACAAATGCTAATTTGTTATTGCGCGGCAGTCTTCGTTAATCGGACTGCCGTTTTAGAAAATGATAGTTTTTTATTATTTACATGCAACGAATCCTGATTTTCTACGAGTAGATAGATGAAGGGCCATTCAAACATAATCTTAACGAAGGAGGTGATCGAATGGAGGATAATCGTATTGTTGATTTGTACTGGCAGAGAAACGAAAGCGCCATTAATGAAACTGCAACAAAGTACGGCAAGTATCTGCACAGCATCTCTTTCCATATACTTTCCAATGATGAAGATGCGGAAGAATGTGTAAATGATACATACAATGATGCCTGGCAGTCTATGCCGCCTCATCGCCCTTCCATTCTTTCGACCTTTTTAGGAAAGATTACACGCCGAATCTCAATTGATCTATGGAGAAAACATAGTGCAGATAAGCGTGGTGGAGGTGAAGTGGCACTTGCTCTTGACGAACTGGATGAGTGCGTATCAGGAAATAGTAATGTTGAGAACGAAATTGAACGTCAGGAGCTGCAGCAAAAGCTCAATGCCTTCCTGATGGGATTGCCTCGACTTGAACGACAGGTGTTTATGTGCCGATATTGGTATATGGACTCTGTTTCTGATATTGCTAAACAGTTCGACTTTTCTGAGAGCAAGGTTAAATCTATGTTGTTCCGGACAAGAAATAAGCTTCGGACAATGCTCGAAAAGGAGGGTTACTGATTATGAAGGCTAATGATTTACTTGATATGATTGGCAATGCAGATGACAGTATCATAGAAGAAGCAAAAAGAAAGAAAAAGACAATGGTACCGCGTTGGACAAAATGGGTAGCAGCGGCAGCATGCTTTTGTCTTATAGCAGTTGGTTCATTTAATACTCTGCAACGTTTTGATTATCTTAAAGGTGTCGGTTGTAGCGCCATGCCTGGAACAATCGTTGACGGTTCCTATTTCTACAAAGTTGACCACAGTGGCGTGTGGAGATATTCAGACGGAAATACTGAAAAGGTTCTCAGCACCTACTGGGAAGATGGTTGGATTGTAAATGAAACAGGGCTGTATTACCATTACGGAAAAGACTTATATAGAGTGGATCTTGATACTTTAGAGAGAAGCAAAATATATTCTGCTAACGATGGAACTCACATAGGAATTGATCTTACCCAGGACGGAAATGTCATTGTTACTGTCTATGACAAGAATGCAAGATACAGCTATCAGGTGCTTGTAAGCGGCGAAACTGGCGATGTGATTGAGCAACTCACCGATAAAATACCTTATGATTCCAATACTCCGCTGTACTCAAAGCTTCATTATCAAGTTGGAGAACGAAAAATTGAACTAGTTCAAACCAGTGGAGACGAAAGAACGCCTCATTATATGCCCACAGAGAATGGTACTCCGCTTTTGCAGGAAGGATGCTGGGTTAGCGATTACAGCTATGAACGCGCTGATGGAATATTATCTTTTGATGTATACCGCGGTAATGAGCCTAAAGAAGACTCTGAAATGTTGATTTTGTTTGCGGACGGAAAGACTATTATTGAACCGAGATACAGTAACCACAGTGGAAGTATCGGGCATACTCTCTTGTATGTTGATTTCAACAGTCCGGAAAACTATGGAAGTAACGGCAACGGTATCTGGTGCTATGACACAGA
>JAZQOF010000032.1:0-20752 GCA_045627785.1 Bacteroidales bacterium
TTATATTAACTAACACAATTAAAACATGAGTATCAAATCAAAATCATGGCTCGTAGGCGCAATGGTCGCTTTACTTGCTAGTGGTGCTCCTGGTTTTGTTGCTCCAAGTATGATGAATACTGCGGTTGCACAGAATCAGACGATCACAGGTACCGTTGTTGACGAATTTGGTGATCCAATCCTTGGTGCCAACATTCGCGTAGTAGGCACTACAGAAGGTGCTGTCACTGACATCGACGGTAAGTTCTCAGTTAATGCCAAGAGCGGAGCTAAACTTGAGGTTTCGTTCATTGGTTACGCTTCTCAGACTGTAACTGCTGCTCCTGGCATCACAGTTACTCTTAGAGAAGACGCTCAGAGCCTTGACGACGTTGTCGTTGTAGGTTACGGTGTCCAGAAGAAGAAACTCGTTACTGGTGCTACAGTACAGGTAAAGGGTGACGACATCGCTAAGTTGAACACTACAAGTGCTCTCGGCGCTATGGCTTCTTCAACTCCTGGTGTACAGATCTCACAGTCATCTACACAGCCAGGTAAGGGCTTTAAGGTAAACATCCGTGGTATCGGTACTATCGGTGACTCTGCACCTCTCTACGTAATCGACGGTGTAGTTAGCTCACAGGACGGTTTCAACGGTATCAACCCTAACGATATCGAGTCTATCGATGTATTGAAGGATGCTGCATCTGCTGCAATCTACGGTTCACGTGCTGCAAACGGTGTCATCCTCGTTACTACTCGCCAGGGTAAGCAGGGTAAGGTTGAGCTCACTTACAACGGTTCTATCGGTTGGTCAAACAGCTACAAGCGTCCACAGCTCTTGAATGCTCCTCAGTTCATGATGATCATGGATGAATACAGCTTCAACACTAGCGGTGCTGTAATAGACTGGGCTAACGCTGGTTATTTCCCACAGGATATCCTCAACAAGGTAAACAATGGCTGGGAAGGTACTGACTGGTGGGGCGCATTCATGAACAAGAACGTTCCTCAGCAGAACCACTCTATCGCCTTGACTGGTGGTTCAGACCGCTCTAAGTTCGCTCTCTCATATACTTACACAGACAACAAGGGTATCATGGGTGGTGATATGGCTTCATACTACAACCGTAACACAATCCGTCTCAACAGCGACCATGTTCTCTTGAAGGGTAAGGATTTCGATATCATCACTATCGGTGAGAATGCTTCTATCGGTTACAGCAAGAGCCACGACCTCGCAGAGGACGGTATGTACTGGAGCTACATCCACAGCTTGCTTCAGACTGCTCCACTCGTTCCACAGTATGCTGACAACGGCGAGATCTACAACCACGTCAACTATGGCAAGGGCTGGAATGACTACTGGTTCAGCAACCCATGGGAAGGTCTCACAAAGGGTGGTTTCAACTCTATGGCTGAGAGCCGTAGCCTCAGCGCAAATGCTACAGCATTCATCGTAGTTCAGCCTATCAAGGGCCTCAAGTGGCGTACTCAGTTCAACTACAGCTGGGGTGCAGGTACATACCGCAGCTATGGTGAGCCACGTTCTCCGTCTGCTGGTTCAGGTACTGTAAGCAGCTACTCTGTAAGCCAGAGCTCATGGTTCAACTCAAGCCACTCTATCGAGAATACCCTCACATACGAACTTCCTGAACTCGCAGGCCACAAGATCACAGTCTTGGGCGGTCAGAGCTTCCAGAGCACAGGTTACAGCTTCAACCTCAGCGGAAGCAACAAGGTTGCCGACGGTGAGCAGCTCGCTACTCTCAAGGGTTGGGGTTCTGCATGGCTCAACAACCTCAAGCTCAACTCTGCAACTGAGGCTGGTGTAGGCGGTAACCCTGGTGATGATGAATACCTCGCTTCTTGGTTCGGTCGTGTAAACTGGGACTACAAGGAGACTTACATGGCAACTGTTACAGTACGTGCCGATGGTTCTTCTATCTTCAACAAGGGTAAGCGCTGGGGTGTATTCCCTTCTGCATCTGCAGGTTGGGTTATCACCAACGAAAGCTTCATGGAAGGCACTAAGAGCTGGATGGACTTCTTAAAGATCCGTGGATCTTGGGGTCAGAACGGTAACAACCGTATCCCTAAGTATCAGTATCTTGCAACTATCGCTCAGTCAGGTGGCTCGAACGACAACGGTTACAAGTTCGACGACAAGATGGAGACATCTACAGGTGGTAAGCCAAACACTGGTGCATACGCTAACATCGTTCCTAACCCAGACCTTACTTGGGAGACTTCTGAGCAGCTCGACTTCGGTTTCGATGCTCGCTTCCTCGACAGCCGTTTGGGCTTGAACTTTGACTGGTACAAGAAGACTACTAAGGACTGGTTGATCACAGGTCCACGTATTGCAATTGAAGGTACTCGTCCTGCTTACATCAATGGTGGTGACGTTGAGAACACCGGTATTGAAATCGCTCTCACTTGGAACGACCGTATCGGTAAGGACTTCCGTTACAACATCGGCGTAAACTTCGCAACAAACAAGAATAAGGTAACTCGTATCGCTAACGAGAACGGTTACATCAACGGTTCTTATTCTCTCCTCTCACAGGGTACTGACTATGTTTACCGTGCAGAACTTGGTAAGCCAATCGGTTACTTCTACGGTATGTCTTACAGCGGTATCTGGCAGAACCAGGAACAGATCGACGCAGCTATAGCAGCAGGTAAGGCAGTCCTCGACGGTGCTCAGCCTGGTGACTGCATCTGGGACGACTTCAACGGTGACGGTCAGATCATCTATGCTGATGGCGACAACAGCGATAAGCACGAGATCGGTAACCCTAACCCAGACGTAACTCTCGGTGTTAACCTCGGCTTCCAGTGGAAGGGTGTTGACTTCGCAGTTAACGGTGCAGGTGCATTCGGTCAGCAGATTATGCGTTCTTACCGTTCTTACGGTGACTCATTCTGGCACAACTACGACACAACAATCTTGAATCGTTGGCATGGTGAGGGTACTTCAAACACTCAGCCAAAGATTTCTGGTACAGGTCACCCAAATACAATCTATGTATCTACTCGCTACATGGAGAATGCTGACTACTTCAAGATCCAGGCTGTAACCCTCGGTTACGACATCAAGTCTGTATGGAAGTCTTGTCCACTTTCACAGCTCCGTTTCTATGTTCAGGCTTCTAACCTCTACACATTCACAGGCTACACTGGTCTCGATCCAGAAGTCGGTAATGCCGGTGGTGGTGACAGCTGGGCATCTGGTATTGACCTTGGTTTGTACCCTCCTTCACGTACTTGGACTGTAGGTGCAAGCATCAAATTCTAATTTGTTGAAAAAGATATGAAGAAATATATTATTACAGCAGCTGCTGTTCTTTCAGCAGTTTCGTTCACTGCTTGTGATGACATGTTGGATACAGATCCACGTGTTACTGAAATGACTCAGGCTACATTCCCAGGTAAGCCTGCAGACGTAGAGGCATTGAATGCAGGTGTTTATGCTATCATGAACACAATGGGCGGTGGTGATGCCGATACTCAGAATCCTTACTACTGGTGGGAAATCATGTCAGATAACTGCTTCGGTTCCGGCGGTTTGCAGGATAACAAGGTTAAGGCTCTTCATCACCTCGTACAGATGAGTTCTAACCAGTTCTCTGAGCCATTCAACCTCCTTTATTCTGGTATGTCTCGTGCAACAAACATGATCGAGACAATCGACAATGTTGACTGGACAGGTCAGGAAGCTCGCCGCAACCAGCTCCTTGGTGAGGCTTACTTCATGCGTGGTCTATATACTCTCCTCCTTACTCAGATGTATGGCGATGTGCCATTGATCATCTCTACAACAATCACAGAAGAGATGAAGCAGCAGGTTAGTGCCGATGAGGTAATCTATCCACAGATCCTCTCAGACTTCACTTCCGGTAAGAACCTCATGAGCGCAGAGAAGAAGTCTGGTCATGCTAATAAGTATGTTGCTGAGGCTTATATTGCTCGTGCATATATGTTCTGGGCAGGTTTCTATAAGACTGTTATAGACTTGACTACAGGTAACGGCCCTGCTATCACTCTCAACGTGCAGGAAGGTTGCGAGGGCGGTCAGCTTACTCAAAACGACGTAGCAAATGGTCTTAAGGACATCATGGACAGTGGAAAGTACAAGCTCCTTGATGACTTCCGTTCACTCTGGCAGTACTCTAACACTTTGGTTTACGATGAGACTCAGAAGGCTCTCGAGACAGGTGAAGGTATGCACTATGACTTCATTGCTGACATGGATCGTGAGCACTGCTTCGACATGCCAGGCATGGGTAACGGTAACGATGAGGAACTCTTCCAGGTTCAGTTCATGAACGCTTCAAGCTGGGGTATCAACCAGGATGGTTCTACAGCTCGTATGTACTGTAACTACCTCTCAGTGTTCTGGGCTCTCCGTGTAAACGGTACTAATGGTGGTGACCTCTCTCATACTTATCCATTCAACCAGGGTTGGGGTCAGGGTACTCCTTCAAACAACATCTGGGATGACTGGTCTCTTGCTGAAAGAGATGGCGACTACACAGATGCACGTAAGCTCGGTTCCCTCATCGACGGTTTCTCTGAAAACAAGGAAATCGACTACGACTTCGTGAAGGACTGCTGTGAGGCATCCGGTCTCGGTGTCAAGAAGTACAACGGTGTAGGTCTTTCTACACTCGGTGGTGACAAGCCTTGGTGGGATGCTGCTCCAGGTTTTGCTGCAAGCTCACTCGACAACCCAATGCAGGGTGACCACTTCGAGGACTTCTACCTCATGCGCTATGCTGACGTTCTCCTTATGTATGCAGAGCTCAAGGCTGATAAAAAAGCCCTCAATGATGTTCGCAAGCGTGGTCTCGGCTACTTATTGTCAGAAAAGTCTAATCCAAATGCTGGCAAGGATTACGTAGAAATCGAGCCTACATTGGAGAACATCCAGAACGAGCGTCGTTGGGAGTTCGCATTCGAAGGCCTCCGTTTCAACGATATGCGTCGTTGGTCTGGTAACAATGCTACAACAAGCTGTTACGCAGCTCGCGCTCTCCAGGCTCAGGCTGGTAAGCAGATGGTTGTTAAGGGTGACACTGGCAACAAGGTTACTATGAAGCACATGACTAGTTCATGGGCAGAGCGTTACACTGCAACTCAAGGTTTCCTCATGAAGCCTCAGTCTCAGATCACTCTCATGAACGGCAATCTCATTCAGAACGATGGTTGGGATCCAGCAGATCCTATGACTCAATATGTTGACCTCTATAACTAAAAAAACGATATGAAAAAGATATTTATGCTTCTTGCTGTTGCATGTGGCGTAGTTGCTTGTGATCCAATTTCGGAGAACATCAGCAATGGCGGTCATATCACAGCAGAACAGCTCAAGTCAATGTCAACTGTAACTGTTGACAAGGCTGCAAGTGGTAAGAACGGTAACGTTATTACTTGTTCTACTTCTGCTCCTGTAAATGCTGCATGGTCTATCGGTGGCAAGGATTTCATCGGCAACTATGCATGGAAGAAGATGAAGCTCGGTGACTATACAGTTACTCTTACAGGTCTTTGTGCAGATGGTACTATAGTTACTGCAGACTTCCCTGTACAGTGTGAGGAAATCACAAACCAGCTCGAGCGCTACTATATTTATGGACATTATGATGGTGCCAACCCTAATCATCACATGATCGGTTTCGAGGGTGATCCATTCGTTCCAGGTGCTTGGGATGCTGCTGCTATGCGATTCAGTGACAATGAAGGTACACACCTTCCATATCTTACAGATGATGTTTACGCTGGTTTGAAGACTCTTCTCTTTGAGCTCACAGACGTTTCTGAAGATTGCGATATGAAAGTCATGAACGGTTGGTGGAGCAACACATACTATGATCATGTGTCTATCTACGAAAAGATCGGTAAGCAGAAGGATGGTATCTGGGAGCTCCAGCTCACTGAGACTATCGCTAAGGAATGTTCTCGCGGTGGTGAAGGTCGTGACCTCGACCTCATGCTCTACAGCGGTACAATGACTGTTAACAATATCTACTACGAAGAATAATACTTCAGAGTATAAATCAAATTGGCTGGCTCATTTATTTGGGCCAGCCTTTTTTTTTGTGCAAAACAGCAAATATAGACTAAATGGAGTGGCAAATAGTATTTTTCCGGTATAAACGGCTCTTGTATAAAATATTTTCTTATATTTGCACAAACACAATATTACCTGTTATGAAAACTATTGAAAAACGTTATCTCGCGCCATTTGTCCTGGTTACACTCCTGTTCCTGTTGTGGGGCTTGGCAAACAATATGACCGACACGCTGCTGTCTGCCTTCAAGAATATTATGGATATGACCGATGCCCAGACATCGTTGATTCAGTTCGCGTTCTACGGCTCATATTTCTGCTTCGCCTTGCCTGCAGCTTTGTTTATCCGCAAATATTCCTATAAATCGGGTATCATACTAGGTCTGGTTCTGTATTCCGGAGGTGCATTGCTGTTCTATCCGGCATCGGTTGCAGCGAGCTATACATTTTATCTTATAGCGATTTATATCCTTGCCGGCGGCTGTTCGATCCTTGAGACCGTTGCCAATCCTTATATCCTGGCGATGGGTGCTCCTGAAACCGCGACACGACGCCTGAATATCGCACAGTCGTTCAATCCACTCGGAAGCATCAGCGGAATTCTGTTGAGTAAATACTTTATTCTCGATAAGCTTAATGGAAATCAGACCGACGGATTAAGTGCCGTCACTTCAACCTACAATGTGTTAGGTCTCTGCCTGATTGCTGTAATGATAGGAATGCTTGTGGCAAAAATGCCTGCTGGTAATGATGATTCCAGGGATTCGGTTGTCGATTCCTTCAAGCGACTCGTCAGGAATAAGACATATATCTTCGGTGTAGTTGCCCAGTTCTTCTATGTCGGAGCTCAGATCGGTGTATGGTCTTATACTATCCGCATCGTGATGCAGGAATTAGGCTGTGATGAGTCGGAAGGAGCAAGCTGGTATCTTGCTACTATTATCTGTTTCAGTAGTGCGCGATTTGTGTTCACATGGCTTATGAAGTATTTCAAGCCGGCTACATTGATGGCAGTTGCTGCAGCCTTCGATATTGTGGCATGCTGTCTTGTGGTATTCTGCGGAGGAATGGCAGGCGTTGTTGTTGCGGCTCTCATAGCCATCAGCTTCTTTATGTCTCTGCAGTTCCCTACAATCTACGGCATCGCCTTGGAGAATGTGGGTGAGGATTCAAAGATCGGTGCATCAGGCCTTATAATGGCAATCCTCGGAGGTGCGCTTCTCACGCCACTCCAAGGACAGGTCTCAGATATGTTCGGTATCAACACATCCTATGTCGTACCGCTCTTCTGTTTCGTCGTAGTCTTGTGCTATAGCCTATACGCTTGCCGTGTTGCCTCTTCGAAGTGAGGAAAGCATTCCGCAAGCCGCAAAGATATCTTCTCCTCTTGAAGCTCGGATGGTAGCAGTTAAGCCATGTTCGTTAAGAATATCGCGGAACTTCTCCATCTGGGCTAAGTCTGTTGTATGCAGATCGACATCCGGGATGGCATGGAAGCGTATGAGGTTTACCTTGCAGTCAAGACCGGAGAGCAGCTTGATGAGTGCGTGGGCATGACGTGCATCGTCGTTCAACCCACGGAACACGATGTATTCGAATGTGAGATGGCGCTGGTGGCTGAAGTCATACTGGCGCAGAAGGTCGAGTATGTCCTCGATATGGAAGTGGCTTTCGATAGGCATCAGTCTGGCGCGTTCCTCAGGGAAGGGACTGTGTATGCTGATGGCAAGATGGCATTGGCTCTGTTCGAGGTATTCCTTGAGGTGCTGCATCTGCCCGATGGTCGAGACGGTAACACGCTTCGGGCTCCATGCCATGCCCCAAGGCGCCGTGATGATCTCAAGTGCCTTGAATACTGCTGCAGGGTTGTCGAGCGGTTCGCCCATGCCCATGAAGACGATATTGGTGAGCGAAAGACTCTCAGGGATAGCGAAGATCTGATTGAGGATCTCGGCTGTCGTGAGGTGTCCGTTGAATCCCTGTTTGCCGGTCTGGCAGAAGTAGCAGTTCATCTTGCAACCCATCTGGCTTGAGACACAAAGTGTAGCGCGGTCGTGATCAGGAATATATACGGTCTCGACAAGCTTGTTGGTGCTTGTGCGGAACAGATACTTTATAGTTCCGTCTTTCGAGACTGCAGCTTCGGCCGGATCATATACACCCACTTCGTATTGTTCGGCAAGACGAGCACGGTGAGCTTTTGAGATATTGGTCATATCCTCAATGCTGCGCACTCTTTTCTCGTATATCCACTGAGCGATCTGCTTGGCTGTGAACCTGGGCATGCCAAGCGCTGTTGTTATGTCTTGCAGTTCAGAGAGAGTCTTGCCCAATAAAGCTTCCATATATAATATAAATAATGTGTAAATAAAAAATGGCGACATAAAGCCGCCATTTATATTCTATTCGTCTTTTCTGAATTAATAGAAGTTGATGCGGTTGTCTTCGATGTCTGCTTCGTTCTGAAGAACTGTGAGGGCAGCACCGTTGGCAATGCTCTGGTACTCGTAAGAACGGGCTACGGCAGCAAGGCGTGCAGCTTCGTCATATTCGAGTTCCTTGTTGTTCTTGTCGAGAACCTGAAGAACTACAGCAGCGTTGCGACCGGCAACTGGAGCGATAGCTGAACCAGGAGCAGCCTTAAGGGCAGCAGCGATAACAGCTGGCTCAACACCAAGACCGCTTACCGACTGGAGGTTGAAGTTTACGAAACGAGCGGTATCGACCTGAGCTTCGTAAGCAGCAGCAACCTCTTCGAGGCTTGAAGCGCCCTTAGCCTTAACGTCTTCTACGATCTTAGCAATCTTAACCTTAGGCATTACGACTGCGTTAGCGATGTTCTTGTAGAATGTTGTATCGTTGAGATTCATGTAACCATCCTGGATGTCGCCTGTGATAGCAATTACGAGGAGGTTGTCGTTGAACTCATAGATTTCAGAAACCTTACCCTTCTTCTCCTGGAATGCGAAACGCACAGCCTGACGGGCATCAGCTACCTGACCTACGTTGTAAGCAGTAGAAGCGAGAGTAGTAGGCATCATGAAGTAACCTGCGCTGATAGCGCTGTCCTGCATAGCCTTGATTGAGTTGTTGTCTGTGAGGAACTGGTTGAGCTTGCCGTATTCGTCACGACGTGTTGCGCTTGAAGGAATTACTTCTGTAGCATATACAGCAACCTTAGACTTAGCAACCGGCTTAGTTACATCTGTAGTCTTACCTACATAGAATACACCGTTTACCTCGTGTTCGAAGATATCTTTCTTAGCTGCAGCTGCATAGATCTTCTCAGTGAGTTCCTTGCCGAAGTTCTGAACAGCGAACGACTCAACAACCCATCCCTGGAATGCCTGCTGCTGGCTGTAACCTGCGAGAGCGATTGCTGGTTCAACCATGAGAGCCTTGAGGCTGTCTGCCTCTTCCTTTGTAGGAACGACAACGAGAGAAACATTTACCGAGTCTGGAGCAACTGTCTTGTCCATGATACGAGCCATCATGTAGATTGTACCATCCTGAAGGTTTGGCTCGAGGATGTTGTCCATATCGCCGGCGTCAACGAATGTCTTGAGGTCGCCTGAATAGTTGTTGTTGTTTACGAATGCATCAATGTAAGGTACGAGCGAGTTGCTGTTTACGAGATCTGTAACATCAGTTGCAGTTGCGAATTCGTCGCGTACAGCTTCCATGTCTGCCTTAGCAGCATCGAAGTCGTCCTGGCTTGGGCGGAGCTGAACAGCGATGTAGCTGATTTCGCGCTGAGCTGCAGGGAGCTTGTACTGACGGATAGTAGAGTTGTAGTAGCTCTTTACATCGTCGCTTGAAACCTTGACGTCAGCGTCAGCGATAATGCTTGGGTTAAGCTTTACGTATGCGAAAGAACACTC
Organism: Bacteroidales bacterium; assembly: GCA_045627785.1. GTDB lineage: Bacteria > Bacteroidota > Bacteroidia > Bacteroidales > UBA3663 > Liminaster. Next base: position 9,937 of record JAZQOF010000032.1, read on the forward strand.
TTCGTTGTCACCGTTGAAGTTATCCTGAGCCTCGAGCTTGTTAGGCTTAACAGCAGCGTTTACGAGACCGAGGTACTTGCCGACGAGGCGGTTGAGCTTAATCTGGCTCTCGATTTCCATCCAGTTCTGACGAGTGAGGAAAGGATTCTGCTGAGAAACTGCATCCCACTGGTCGTTGACGATGATGTTAGCGAACATCTGGCCATAAGCTGCAGCCTGATCCTGGAAGAGATCTGTCAATACAGGAGAGATGTGCTTACCCTGTACCATTTCGTTGATCTCGTCATCAGTGACAGCGAGACCGAGCTTGTCGCAAGCTTCTGAGAGAACATTCTGGAGAACGAATTCACTGTACACGTTCTGAGTGATCTGCTGAGTAGCATTGTTGTTGAGTTCCTGACCTGATACAGCCTTGAGGAATTCAGTCTTGCGATTGCGCAATATTTCGAATTCTTCATTAGTTACTTTAGTTCCGTTGACTTTCAAAACCTTGTCGCGAGTGCTCTGCATGATTGAGCTACTGCTTGTCAGAAGGTCGCCTACGATGAAGGCTGCCATTGCGAAACCTACGATGACCAAAAGTGCTACCGAGTGGTTTCTGATTCTTTGTAAAACTGCCATTTTTGATTTATATTAAAATTATCAATTATCAATTATGAATTATCAATTCTTATCGCATGACACACGAAAAGCGTGCAAAGATAATTATTTTATGTATATCTTCGCATTTATTTCGGTAAAAAGTGTGTTCGAAAGTGTAATTTTGTGGGAATTTTATATGCTTATCGCCTTATTCGGCATTAACATATAGCTTAATCATCTCGATTTTGGTAGCCGAAGCTTTAGAGATGATCATCTTGATCCTGCCTTCATCGATGTCGATCACATCGCCTTCGTGAGGGAGGCTCTGCAGCTCGTGGAGCACGAGACCTGCCAGAGTAAGGTACTCTTCCGACTCAGGGAGATTGAGGTCGAAGTCTTCGTTGATCTTGCTTATTTCGAGTCGTCCGGACAGCATGTATTCGTTGTCTGCGACCTTCTTTTCGGTAAGCTGGACATGATCGTGTTCGTCCTCGATATCACCTATGATCTCCTCAAAGAGATCCTCCATCGTAATCATTCCGGCAGTGCCGCCGAATTCGTCAACTACAGCCGCGATGCTCTTCTTCTGTTCCATGAGCATACGCAGAACCTTGTTGGCAGCCATTGTCTCTGGAACGAATGGAATAGGGATGATCTTCGATGTCCAAGGCTTCGGTTTCTTGAACATTTCCGACGAATGGATATATCCGACGAGGTTGTCGATATCTTCTTTATATACAGGAAGTTTTGAGTAGCCGGTCTCGACAAAGAGACGGTTCAGTTTCGAGAGTGGAGTGTCGAATGAAACGGCACTTAGTTCCGAGCGCGGAATCATGCAGTCTCTCACTTTGACGTTCGAGAAATCGAGCACATTCTGGAAATACTGCAGCTCCTGCTGGTCGTTGTCCTCGTCGTCTTCGTCGGCCGAGTCGATACCTTTCTGTACGAAGAAGTCAAGGTCGGTCTTGGTCAGCACGCCCTTCTTCTCCTTCACGATCGGCACGCCAGCCAGCTTCAGTATTGTGTGACTCAGCAGGGTGGCAAAGCTTGAGATAGGATAGAGGAGCCAGTAGATGCCATATAGAGGAATTGCAAAAGCACGGAGCATCATGTTCGGGTTGAGCTTGAAGAGGGCTTTCGGCAGATATTCGGCAGTGAAGAGGATTAAGATTGTCGAACAGATGGTCTGGATCAGGACGATAACGAAGTCGTTTGAGACGAATCGCGCAATCCAGGGCTCGAGCAGCGATGCCATCAGGATACCGTAGATGATCAGCGAGATATTGTTGCCGACAAGCATCGTCGAGATGAATCTCTCTGTGTGGGCATAGAAGAAGCGGATGATGTTGGTGGTCGAGCCTTCTTTCTGGTTGTCGAGCTCCAGACGGACACGGTCGGCGCTGATGAAGGCGATCTCCATGCCGCTGAAAAAGGCGCTGAACAACAATGTGATAACTATGGAAATAAAGAGGGATGTGCTCATTGCTTCTTTTTTGCTTCTTCTAGTTCTTCTGCTATTGCGCCAGCCTCCTGCAGGGTGTCAGCCTGAATGGCAGGTTTCTTCTGCATATCATCGCGGAACGGGAAGATACCCGAGGTCTGGCGAATCTCGTATTTTGTGAAGGCATCGTTGCTGGTAAATCCGAAGCCTTCGATGATGGCATCCGGACGTTCGATATGGATGAACGAATCGGTATAGACCTTATGGTCGCGCAGGTCCCAGAACAGATCGTTCGACTGGAAGAACTCACCGCTTGTGCTATGCACTTTCACGTTGTTGATGAGGTGCCATATCTGTTTTGTCTCGTAGTTGTAGGCAGTATCTGCCTCGATGCTGAATTCCGTAGTGAATGTGGTGTCGATCTGATCAAGATGGATTCCTTCAGGGAAGTACCAGTATTTGTTGGTGACATCGTTTTCGAAGACATACCAGATCGGAGACTGTACCTTGTATTTGATCACACCCGAATCGGAGATCAGCATATTGACATCGCTGGTCACCATTGTCGGCGTTTCGATCGAGTCGTTCTGGTCGGCAGACATCTTCGCGCCAGACGTACATCCGAAGGACGCGCCAAGTGCAATACACGCTATGATTACGAATAGAAGATGTCTCATTTTCGGTTATTTTTTCAAAATATTAAGCGCAAAGTTAATATTTTTCCTGATATAGTTGCGCAAAGTTAATGATTTTCTTTATATTTGCACATTCTAATAGAAAAAACTAGGCAATGAAGCAATATTTAGATCTCGTTCAGCGGATTTTGGACGAAGGAACTCGCAAGGAAGACCGTACAGGCACTGGAACGATCAGCATTTTCGGACATCAGATGCGTTTCGACCTCAGCAAGGGGTTCCCTCTTCTCACAACCAAGAAGATGTTTACCCGCGGTATCATCGAGGAGCTCCTGTGGTTCATCTCGGGCGATACCAACAAGAAGACACTTCAGGCAAAGAACGTGCATATCTGGGACGGATGGGGCGACGATGAGACAGGCGAGCTCGGACCTATCTACGGACATCAGTGGCGCGCATGGCAGGACTATGACGGCGGTTCGATCGACCAGCTTATGAATGCAGTTGAGACAATCAAGAAGAATCCTGATTCGCGTCGTATCATCGTGTGTTCGTGGAATGTGGCTCAGATCGATCAGATGGGTCTGCCTCCATGCCATTGCTTCTTCCAGTTCTATGTTGCCGACGGCAAGCTTTCGCTTCAGCTCTATCAGCGCAGTGCCGATACTTTCCTCGGCGTGCCGTTCAACATTGCCTCTTACGCACTTCTGCTCATGATGATGGCACAGGTCACAGGTCTCGAAGTCGGAGAGTTCGTACATACCCTGGGTGATGCCCACATCTACCTGAATCATCTCGATCAGGTCAATCTCCAGCTCTCTCGCGAACCGCTTCCGTTGCCTAGGATGATCATCAACCCTGATGTGAAGGATATCCGCGATTTCAGGATCGAAGACTTCACACTCGTTGACTACAACTGTCATCCTGCAATCAAGGGTGAGGTTTCGATCTGATATTTCAAGTGTCATTTGACACTGACATATATCACGCTGTCGGTTGTTTTTATGTTTTTGAGCACAAAAAAGAAATAAAATAACTGCAGTTTGTAAGGATATTTGAAAATATTTATATTTTTGCAGAGTTATTAGTACAACAAATTATTAACAATATAAACAGAAATCAAAAGATTATGACAATCTCTGAAATGAATTTCGCAGGCAAGAAGGCAATCGTACGTGTTGACTTCAATGTGCCAGTTAAGGAAGGTGTAGTAACTGACGACACTCGTATCAAGGGCGCTCTCCCAACTCTCAAGAAGATTCTTGCTGACGGTGGTGCTGTCATCATGATGAGCCACATGGGTAAGCCAAAGGGCAAGGTTGATATGAAGAAGTCTTTGAAGCAGATCGTTCCTGCTGTTTCTGCAGCTCTCGGCGTTGATGTAAAGTTCGCTGCTGACTGTGCTAACGCTTCTGAGGAAGCTGCTGCTCTCCAGATGGGCGAAGCTCTCTTGCTCGAGAACCTCCGTTTCTATGAGGAGGAAGAAGGTAAGCCAGGTAGCCTCGAGAAGGGTACTCCAGAATTCGATGCTCGCAAGGCTGAGCTCAAGGGCCTCCAGAAGGAATTCGCTAAGAAGCTCGCTTCATATGCTGACTGCTATGTAATGGATGCATTCGGTACTGCTCACCGTAAGCATGCTTCTACTGCAGTTATCGCTGACTACTTCGATGCTGACAACAAGATGCTCGGTTTCTTGATGGAGAAGGAAGTTGCTGCTGTTGACGCAGTTCTCGGCGACATCAAGCGTCCTTTCACTGCTATCATGGGTGGTTCTAAGGTTTCTTCTAAGATCGGTATCATCGAAAACCTCCTCGGTAAGGTTGATAACCTCATCCTCTGCGGTGGTATGACATATACATTCGCTAAGGCATTCGGCGGTGAGGTAGGTAAGTCTATCTGTGAGGAAGACAAGCTCCAGGTTGCTCTCGACGTTGTAGCAAAGGCTAAGGAGAACGGTGTAAACCTCGTTCTTGCTGAAGACGCTATCGCTGCTAAGGATGCTATCGACTGGGATACAATGAACTTCAAGGCTGGTGCTGACATCAAGGTGGTTCCTGCTAACGCTATCCCTGCTGACTATGAAGGTCTCGATGCAGGTCCTAAGGCTCAGGAAGCTTTCGCTGCTGCTATCAAGAACGCTAAGACAATCCTCTGGAACGGCCCTGCTGGTGTATTCGAGGTAGAAGAGTTCACAGCTGGTTCACGCGCTATCGGTGCTGCTGTTGCTGAAGCTACTGCTAACGGCGCATTCTCTCTCATCGGTGGTGGTGACTCTGTAGCTTGTGTCAACAAGTTCGGTCTCGCTGACAAGGTTTCTTACATCTCTACTGGTGGTGGTGCTCTCCTCGAAGCTATCGAAGGAAAGGTTCTCCCAGGTGTAGCTGCAATCAAGGGCTAATCTATCTGAGAAACTCAAAATATAATAAAGCTCAGAGTCACGGCTCTGGGCTTTTTTCATTACCTTACAAAACCCACTAAAACAATGAAAGCAATAATAACATGCGGGCTCTTTGCCTTATCGGCTTTGGCAATGAATGCCCAGATGCTCCCTTATCAGAACCCTGCTCTCTCGCCACAGGAGCGCGCTAAGGACATCGTGTCAAGAATGACACTCGAAGAGAAAGCCATCGTAATGCAGGATATCTCTGATGCTGTGCCTCGTCTCGGCATCAAGAAGTTCAACTGGTGGAGCGAGGCCCTGCACGGTATCGCAAACATGGGTAACGTAACCGTCTATCCAGAGCCTATCGGTATGGCTGCCAGCTTCAACGACGATCTCGTCTATGAGGTGTTCTCTCAGGTCAGTGACGAAGGTCGTGCAGCATATAACGTCTGGATCGGTGAAGGAAAGGAAGACCTCCGTTTCCACTCGCTTTCTGTCTGGACACCAAATGTGAACATCTTCCGTGATCCTCGATGGGGTCGTGGACAGGAGACATACGGTGAGGATCCATATCTCACTTCACGTCTCGGCGTTCAGGTCGTAAAGGGCCTTCAGGGTCCAAGCGACACTAAATATCGTAAACTCTATGCTTGCGCAAAGCACTATGCCGTACACAGCGGACCAGAGTCTTCGCGCCATACAGATAATATAAATGATGTCACTCCACGTGACCTTTTCGAGACTTATATGCCTGCATTCAAGGCTACAGTGCAGAAGGGCGACGTGCGTGAGGTGATGTGCGCATATCAGCGTTGGGACGACGAGCCATGTTGTGCAAGCACACGACTTCTCCAGAAGATCCTTCGCGATGACTGGGGATTCAAATATATGGTAGTCTCTGACTGTGGTGCAGTGACAGACTTCTGGGAGAACCACAAGACTTCTTCTGACGCCGTTCACGCTGCTGCCAAGGGTACTATCGCAGGTACTGACGTAGAATGCGGTTTCAACTATGTATATAAGAGCATTCCTGAGGCTGTGAAGGCCGGTCTCATCGACGAGGAAGAAGTAGATAAGCACGTGCTCCGTCTTATGGAAGGCCGTTTCGAACTCGGTGAGATGGACGATCCAAGTCTCAATGAGTGGTCGAAGCTCGGTCCGGAGATCCTGAACAGCAAGAAGAACCGCGCTACAGCTCTCGAGATGGCTCATCAGACAATGACATTGCTCCAGAACAAGAACAATGTGTTGCCTTTGTCAAAGTCGGCTAAGGTTGCTGTGATCGGTCCTAACTTCAATGACGAGGTGCTCATGTGGGGTAACTACAACGGAACTCCTAACCAGACCACTTCGCTTCTTGAGGGCATCCAGACAAAGGTCAGCAAGTCGAAGATTGTTTCGTTCAAGGGTTGTGACCTCGTGAGCAACCAGGTGCTTACTTCGTTCTACGATCAGTGCAGCATCGATGGAAAGAAGGGTTTCAAGGGTACTTTCTGGAACAACCGCACATGGGAAGGCAAGCCTGTTGCAACCAAGCAGTGCGTCCAGCCTATCAGCGAGACAACATTCGGTCAGCATCAGTTTGCTCCAGGCGTCAACCTCACAGAGTTCTCGGCAGTCTATGAGACAGTGTTCCGTCCACAGCAGACAGGTAAGGTGCTTCTAGATGTCGAGTCGGTAAGTGATTTCGAGGTGATCGTAGATGGCAAGTCGCTCGTTCACGAGAATACTTGGCGCACTACAGATACACGCAACTTCTTCGATGCAGAAAAGGGTAAGGAATATAAGATCGAGATCCGCTTCTCTCATGTACCGACATGGAATGCAAGCATAAAGGTCAATATCGGTGTTGAGAATGAGGTTGACTACGATGCTCTCATCGCTAAGCTCAAGGGTGTTGAGACGGTTGTCTTCGCCGGCGGTATCTCTGCAGGACTCGAAGGTGAGGAGATGCCTGTCGACCTCCCTGGCTTCATGGGTGGTGACCGTACAGACATAGAACTCCCTGCTGTACAGCGAGCATTCCTCAAGAAGCTCCACGAGGCTGGCAAGAAGGTCGTATTCGTCAACTTCTCCGGTTCTGCAATGGCTCTCGTTCCTGAGACAGAATCGTGCGATGCGATTCTTCAGGCATGGTATCCAGGTGAAGATGGCGGTCGTGCAGTTGCAGATGTCCTCTTCGGTGACTATAACCCATCGGGCAAGCTTCCTGTCACATTCTACAAGAACGTGAAGCAGCTCCCTGACTTCAAGGATTATTCTATGAAGGGCCGTACATACCGTTACATGACAGAGGATCCTCTCTTCTGCTTCGGTTATGGTCTCAGCTATACTACATTCAACATCGGTCAGGCTACAGCAAGCAAGAATGAGCTTTCTCTCGCTGATGCCAACGATAAGATCACGCTCACTGTCCCTGTTGCAAACACTGGCAAGCGTGAGGGCACAGAAGTCGTTCAGGTATATGTGAAGCGCACTGCCGACAACGAAGGTCCTAAGAAGTCGCTCCGCGGATATGCTCGCGTGACTGTTAAGGCTGGCGCTCAGGCTAACGCAGAGATCACTCTCGATGCAGAGTCGTTTGAAAGCTTCGACGACAAGTCAAACACAATGAAGGCTCTTCCTGGTCAGTATGAGGTATTCTACGGAAACTCTTCGGCAGATAAGGATCTGAAGTGCATTGAGGTGGAAATAATTGATAATTGACAATTCATAATTGACAATTCATAATTCATAATTGATACTTTGCCGGAAGAAAAATAATATGTCTGATATAAATAACGAACTTTTCTATAATAAGGCTTTATTGGAAAACATGTCCATACTCACCGATGTGGTATGGGCTGTTGATACACGGTCAGAGTCGGTGACGACTCTGATCGATAAGATCACGCCTCCGGAAATCGAACACGACACGACAATATCACTGGAGGAGTTCCGTGATGCCGTAAGAAAGAACAATCCGCCTGAGGATGCCGTCGAGATTCTGAAGACAATTGACCTTGAAAGTCTTCTGAGCTTGAAGCAGAGCGAGGAATATACTACAAGTTCGTATAAGATTTTAGGAAAGACATATTGCATGCGTTGCGTTCGCACTCCTGAATTTGATCAGGATGGCAATGTGATACGCGTGTATATTACCCTGACAAATATCCAGAATCAGAAGGATGCCGACCGAGCTTTGCTTGAGCGAGATATCATCAAGGCCTTGAGCCGCGATTTCCTTCATGTTTATATCGTAAATCCGCATAATGCGACAGTCGTAGCCGAGAAGATCGAGGGATTCCTTATTCCTGGAACTGCTAATGATAATAAAAAGGAATATCCTTATGACGATATTCTGGAGATGTATATCTCTTCACGAATTTTAGAAGAAGACAGGCCTCGTGCCCGTAAGGAATTGGCACTGGATGTTGTATTGGCAGCTCTGCAGGATTCTGATGAATATATCGGAAACTACAGAGTGCTGATCGGCGAGGACATCCACTATTACCAATACAAGATCATACGACTTTCGGATGCACGTATCATTGCAGGCTTCCGTTGTATCGACAGTATTGTAGAACAGCAGGCAAAACAACGAAAACTGATCGAGGAGTCGCTGGCTTCGGCCGAGAAGGCCAACAGGGCTAAGACAACGTTCCTGAACAACATGTCGCATGATATCCGTACGCCGATGAATGCCATTCTAGGCTATACACAGCTTGCGATAACTCATCAGGACGACAAGAAGAAAGTCAACGATTACCTGAACAAGATTCAGTCTTCGAGTCAGCATCTGTTGTCACTGATCAACGATGTGCTCGACATCAGCCGTATCGAGTCGGGTAAGATGCAGATCGAGGTCAGCGAGTCTTCACTTCCTGGTCTGTTGACCGACATAAAGAATATGATGATCAACGAGGCAAGGAAGAAGAATATCCTGCTGAGTGTCGATTATGAAGGATTGAAGGATGAGATGGTATTGTGTGACAAGGTGCGCCTCGAACAGGTGATCATCAACTGTGTCGGCAATGCGGTCAAGTTCACTCCAGCCCACGGTAAGATATGGCTGAGCCTGAAGCAGCTGCCAAACGATAACGAGAACTTCGGAAAATACCAGTTCAAGATCAAGGATACAGGTATAGGAATGAGCCCAGAGTTCGTAGCTCATGTCTTTGAGCCTTTCGAACGTGATAAATCAAGTGCTGTGGCAAATATCCAAGGCACAGGTCTGGGCATGGCAATATGTAAGAGTATTGTCGATATGATGGCAGGTGAGATCTTGGTAGAGAGTACTTTGGGCGAGGGCTCGGAATTCACTATCACATTGTCGTTCAAGTTGCCTGAGAAGTCGGAAGACAGCCAACAACCAGAAGAGACTGTTGCAAAACCTGTGATAGAGCAGCGTGAGCTGGACGGTGTCAAGGTTCTGGTAGTCGAAGATAATGAGTCAAGCCGTGAGATCGCTACTATTCTGTTGCAGGAGATCGGTGCTGTGGTGGATTGTGCCGAAAACGGATATGTCGCTGTAGAGAAAATCAGAAATTCGTCGGAAGATCAATACGATGTCGTGCTGATGGATACCATGATGCCTATCATGGACGGTATTCAGGCAACAAAGCAGATCAGAAAGCTGTCGAACCGCAAGCAGGCAGATATCCCTATCATCGCTTTGACCGCTAATGCGTTTGAGGAAGATAAGAGACGTGTGATGGCAGCCGGTATGAATGGACATGTCACAAAACCTGTCGATATCAATGTCCTGTCGGAAACAATCAATCACGTGTTGGAGAAGGAGACTCTCAAGCAGATTGCATACCGAGACAGCCTTACTGGTCTTTATACACGTCACTATATCACTTCGTGGGTGAAGCTTTATAAGAAGAACCCTGTATTCCCAATCTCGTATGTCAGCATCGATGTGAATAACCTGAAGAAGATCAACGATAACTACGGACATTCTTCGGGCGACCACATGCTCAAGACGTTCAGCGAAATCCTGATGAAGCATTTCAATGAACTGGACAGCACTCTCATAAGAACGGGTGGCGATGAGTTCCTGATATTGTGTAAGGGCGCGGATTTCGTTGCGGCAAAACATGCCGTTGAACTCGTTCAGCGTGAGGCCTTACAAGTCTATATTGAGGATGAGCCTATCACTTTCTGTTCGGGTGTAATCACTCAGGATAAATATGACTATAATTTCGACAGTGGCGTTAAGGCGGCTGACGAGATTATGATGCAGTCGAAGCGACTCTATCACATCCGCATGTGATGATAATTGATAATTGATTGTTATGCCACTGCGCGTGGCGGCGCCAATACTTTTTGTCTTGACACAAAAAGTATGGAGAAAAAAGTCAAGACCTTGAAATGATTTGCTAAAGATGCTTTGTCAAAAGCTAAAGCAGCCAAACGCGCTGCGCTTGATCGGTGCCTGCTTTTACGCTTTTGTCTTTGCATCTTTTTAACCCAAATCATTTATGGTCTTTGGGCTGCGAACGCAGTGCTAGTAAATTAAAAATTAAAAGTGCAAAGTTTAAAATTATTACTATATACCTTACTACTAAAATAAAGATATAGTATATATAGACAAACCTGATTTGTTTAATAATACTTTGTCAAAACTTATATTTTTAATTTTTAATTTTTAACTTTTAATTTCCAATGCGTCAGCCAAAGAGGGCCTCAGCTTCTGAGCGTAAAGAAAATAAAGGAAATTTTGCGTAAAAGCAGGCACCGATCAAGCGTAGCGCGTTTGGCTGCTTTAGAAAAATTTACTTTATTTTTAGC
>JAZQOF010000033.1:0-50322 GCA_045627785.1 Bacteroidales bacterium
CACAAAACTTAAATCTATATATACCAATTTCTCTACTACACTCTATGGTATGTTCAATCTCTCTCAGATTGAGTATCAGGTATGCCTTCTTTTGAAGGTCAAAACGACTCCGACCGAGATTGCCAATGTAGTAAATAAGGACAAAAGTACCATCAGTAACATCCGTCGTCGTCTTTGCAAGAAGGTTTTGGGCAAAGATGGAAGCGCAAAAGACTGGGATGAGTTTATTGCTTCATTATAAGTGTTTTATTAGTTGTGGAAATTTAGTTTCTATTGTGAAAACTCAAAATGAAAACAATTTGAAAACTCAAAAATTTGCTTTTTTTTGTCATCTGTCATAATTTTGCAGCGTAAACCAATTCAGGCGAATTATGAAACGAATCCTTACATTTATCTGTCTTCTTCTCTTCTGTGCAAATATCTTTGCGCAAAGGAGATTGACAACAGGCATGTATAAGTTGGATTGCTTTTTGGATTGGAAAGATAATGAAATACCAGTAAGCAAGATAGCCTATAAATATATTACAAGGTACGTAATCCTCTCTTTCTCGGATGTTGAATTTGAGGGAGAGACCTTCCGTGCAGGATTAGACAACAACGTCTTCTTCTCATATAGTTTTATGGGTCGAAAAGATGGTCTCGATAGGAAAATGGTATATGATGTTACCAGTAAGGATTTCAAATTGGCATATGTAACAAGCTATGACGTTTATTATGAAAAATATACCAAAGTCAATGAATCGGATGAAATCATTGCTAAAAAACTATATGAAATAATAGAATATTTTTCGCGTGATACTTTCAATTCAGATCATAAATATGCTGGAACCTGGCATAGGCGAGGTCTAAGTTCGACCCCATATACTGGCACCAGAGTGAAGAGGGCAAATAAGGAGGAATATGTAATACGCGATGAAGGGAAATCTCTTCGCTTCTTTGATGATCTGACAACAGGCAATAGTAGGCAAATGTCAGGGAATATTGTTTATTGTCCATATGCATACATCTCCAAAAATGAGTATCAGGAAGATGGAATCACGCATTATATATTTTGGATTGACGAAAACACATATTCGGACTCTTTTACCATGGAAGGGAAACTGAATATTGAGATATGGGATAGAAGCGGCCTGCCTTCAAGTTACCAAGGGCTGTTCGAAACGGACAATCCACAATCCGATAAATATTCTCTCCCAATAATCGACTAAGCAATAAGACTGTTTTATTATGAAAACTATTATTTTAACCGCTGTTTTTATGGCGGTCGGGTCATTGTTCGTCTCTACACACCTTTCTGCACAGACCAGAATCACAGGTATGGTCAAGGATCAGGAGGGGAAGCCTGTGGAAGCCTTTATTTCTGTCATGGAAAAAGGAAGTGATATGATTTCTGCATTTGCCGATGCCGACAGCAAGGGACACTACGAGATAGAATATGAAGGAAAGGCCGATTCTATTGTGGTCAGTGCCGGCGGAATGTCGTTCGGTAATGTCACCAAGATGGTCGCCAACCGGTCGCAGACTCTTGATTTCATAGTCGCAGAAGAAGGTATTGAGCTGAAGAATGTCTCTGTGGTGGCCGATAAGATACGTCAGTCGGGAGATACCATCAGCTATCTCGTTTCTTCGTATTCCGACCAGAATGACCGAACTATCGGAGAGGTGCTGAAGAAAATGCCAGGTATAGAAGTCTCAAACAGCGGAGGTATTACGTATAACGGAAAGTCGATATCGAAGCTCTATATCGAGAATATGGACATGCTCCAGAGCCGCTACGGTCTTGCTACCAACAATATCAATGCCAACGACGTAGCGTCGGTTCAGGTGCTTGAGAACCACCAGAGCATCAAGACCCTTCAGGGTAAGGTCTTCTCCGACGATGTCGCAATCAACCTCAAGCTGAAGGAATCGGCCAAAGGTACTTATGCCATAAATGCAATGGCCGGAGCCGGAACGGCCTTGAGCAGCAGGGTCAACGTTGGAGACAGGGGGCTATGGACAGGCGAACTCATAGGGATGTACTTTGCCAAGACCCGTCAGAACATGATGCTGTATGGAACCAACAACAGCGGAGACGATGTTGCAGAACAGACAAAGTCGCAATACGGAGAGGGCGGTAGTGTAGCCCGACCTCTGATGCCAATGAATATAGTCATGCCGTCAACTCCCGATATCCCACAGAAGCGATACTGGGACAACCGTTCGCATTTGCTCAGCCTCAACCATCTCGAGAAGATGGGCAAGGATACTGAGCTCAGTCTAAATATTAATTATATACATGATGACATAGGTAGCGTCGGAGAGTCTGAGAGCGATATCTTCGTGTCACAAGATCAGCGCCTGAAACTGAGGCAGACAATGACAGCAAAGAGCCGCAGGAACAGTCTTGATGCCCAGCTGAACTATATGAAGAATTCAGAAGGAATCTATATCTCCGACAAACTGGCCTATCAGAAGAAGTGGGACAAGGACTTGTCCGATATCTCCCTTACAAGTAATGTGGGCAACAACGGTTCGCACATAGGTCAGATGTTTGAGCGTCCGGAATTCTCGGTCACCAACCGCCTCCATATAGTGAACAGCATCGGAGAACATGCCTGGAGTGTAAACTCATCGGCAGCCTATGCACAGAAACCCAATACACTCGACGTAGAAAACGATACAGCCCGATATGTTCAGGATATCATGTCACGCTGCATTACGGCAAATGTAAGTACAGGCTATTCCATCCACTATGACAAGTTCACCCTGGACTATAACATCGTAGGCTACATGGACATGAAGAACATTGAGAGCGACTTTCAGGGCATGATGCTCAATGACAATGTCAACGATCTCTGGTACAATATATATGAGCTGTCAGTATATCAGCACTATACCTATAAGACCGACAGATGGTTTACAAGCCTTGATCTTCCGATCCGTCTTGAGAGCAGGACTCTCGACGACAAGATCCTTGGCGATAGCGACTCATACACGCATCTGTTCCTCTCTCCAAGGTTTGACCTATATTACGAACGACGTAACCTGACATTAGGTGCAGGAACCTCATACTACAAGAATGTAGGAGACTATGGAAGTATCTACAAGGGGTATATAATGACAGACTACCGTACCTTCCAGCGCAGCTATATGGACAAGCAGGCTGAACAGGAGACGATGGAAGCTCATGTGAAGATGACCTACAGGAACGTGCTGCAGTCGCTTTTTGCCAATGCAAATGCAAGCATAAGCAGGAGGAACAACAACTTGATGTACGGATACCGCTATGAGGGTGTGACAGTAAGTTGCGAGGCTATTGAGCAGAACACAGCGTCGGATGTACTGAGTCTCACGGGCGACATCAGCAAGGGAATGGACTTCTGGCATACGACGTTCAAGGCATTTGCCAACTATCGCTATGGTACATCCGAACAGCTCATACAAGGCGAACTCTTCGATGCAAGGAACAGGTCCTGCTCGTTTGGCGGAGGCTTTACTATCACTCCTGTCAAATGGCTGAATGTCGTGTATAGCGGAGGAAACAGCATAAGCCGCAGCTTCACCTCTGGACATTCCGAGAGCTTTGTCAATGTCCGATCGTCTTCCAATAAGATAGCGATGAACATCTATCCGACAAGTCTCCTTACACTTACGGCATCGGTCGAAGACAACTATAACAACCTTACGGAGAGTGACCGTCATTCATGGTTCTCAGATGTAAAGATGAAATACAAATGGGGTCGGGCAGATCTTGAACTTGAACTCAACAACCTCTTCAACCAGACTGTCTATAGCCGCGTCACATACGATGACCTTGATGTCCATTCAAGCATCTGGCAGCTTCGTCCGAGAAATATCCTTATGAAAGTGAGACTCAAACTAAAGTAAATGAAATATGAGAAAGATAATAATTCTTCTTTTGTTAGCATTGTCAATTCCTTCATTTGCACAAAATAAGCAAGGGGAGGTTTATGAACCACTCTTTACAAAAATAGGATTGTTAGAAAAAGTAGTCGTTGATAATACATCAATAAGAATCTTTTATGCTTTAAATGCAATTAATATTAAAGATCAAGAATCATATATTGATTTAGGAATGTTACAGATTGGAAACAAGATGTCAAAATATTCAAGTGCATTTTTAGCCCATAGCGATTCTTTACTGATTGACTGGCGTAAAACACATCCTAAGGCCCAAGCACTTCCTTCGCATCTTGATTTATCAGGTCGAGAAGGAGGACTTTGGTCAGAGTATCAGTATTCGGATTTTTTTGTTGAGGATGGAAAGTTAACAGAATGGGCTGTTATGCCGAGGTTCTTCGAGAAAGACTGTGCCAGATATACAGAACCATATCCATTAATGAAATGGACAATACAAAAAGAAAGTGCAGTCATCTGTGGATATAAATGTCAGAAAGCTACATGCCATTTCCGTGGACGAGACTTCGAGGCGTGGTTTGCTCCAAGTATTCCAATAAAGAAAGGTCCTTGGAAGTTCGGAGGTTTGCCAGGTCTAATATTGAAAGTGTATGATAAAGATCATCTTTACACATTTGAATGTGTGAGAGTCGAGAAAGGTAGATACCCTATGGTTCAGTATCCTAAGAAGTATTTCCCTGTACAGACAAGAGACAAGATATACAAGACTCAAGTAAAAATCAATGAATCGTATGGAGAAATATTCGCATTTTCAACTAATAGAAAAGATTTCTACGAATATGATCCATTGGAGTTAGAATAAATCAGAGTTAGTTTTAGGCATATAAACAACAAAAATATAATAGATATGGTAAAGTATTATCTTATTATTATTCAGTTATTATTTGTACAAGTAGTTTTTTCTCAAGAAAAGAAAAATGACGTCTATGAACCTAATAGATTGAAATTCGGACTCAAAGAGAAAGAAATTGTTGATTATACCACAATGCGTTTCTACTATGCACTTAATGCTACAGATATAAAGGATAAGGAAACATATATTGATTTAGGAATGCTTCAGATCGGTGGCAAGATGTCAAAGTATTCGAGCGCCTTTCTTGCCCATAGTGATTCCTTGTTGATCGATTGGCATAAACAACACCCTAATGCAGATGCAATACCTCATCATTTAGATTTGTCAGGTAGGGAAGGTGGAATCTGGATCGAATACCAATATTCGGAATATTTTGTTGAGGATGGAAAGTTGACAGAATGGGCTGTTATGCCACGTTTCGCCGAAAAAGAATGCACTCGATATACTGAGCCATATCCTTTGATGAAATGGACAATTGAAAAAGAAAGTGCAGTCATTTGTGGATATAAATGCCAGAAAGCTACATGCCATTTCCGTGGACGAGACTTCGAGGCCTGGTTCGCTTCAAGTATTCCTATAAGGAAAGGACCTTGGAAATTTGGCGGACTCCCAGGATTGATTATGAAGGTGTGTGATAAAGACCACTATTACACTTTTGAGTGTGTTAAGGTGGAAAATGGAAGGTTCCCAATTGTAAAATTCCCAGATAAATATTTCCCAGAACAAACAAGAGCCAAGGTTTACAAACTACAAATAAAGCTAAATAATGATTACGATGATAGTGTCGGCCTGATGTGGTATTCACCTAAAAAGAAATATGAATATTACCCACTTGAATTGGAATAAATATTAAGAGAGGCCATCAGGGGCAGGGACCAGTTCCATTGATTCTTCTTTGCCTAAATGTTAGGTTTGTTTAGAGTAAAACTAATAATTGTTGTTAAATATTTAGTTTAAGATATCCGAAATCACTATAAGGTTCTGGTATCGGGTCAAGGGGACAGGTCCCTGACCCACTTGATAAAACTATGACAGAAGAAGCGGTTCTCGACTGGGTCAGGTACCTGTCCCCTTGATCCTCCAATAAAAGCAGCGAGAGACTTTTCTTGGAAGTCTCGAATTACATCGAAAGAATTTAATTTTTATATTGAATCAAAATAATCAGGAGGCTGTGTCAAAACTAAAGCTGACACAGCCTCTTTATTGTTATCCTGCATTACTAATTTAAACTATTAAGTATATCAGCTTTCTTTGTCTCATTCATCTTTATTATAGCTCCCCAAGTGTCACCAAGATCTTTGAGCGATGCACCAAGGAGATAGACATCATTGTCGATGATGAGGAAGCGATCGTGATTCTTATGGGAGAGCTGGATATATTTCACAGCTTTATCGGGGTATTGCTCGTTGAATTTGCTAAGATCTGTAATGAATTTCATTGTATATCGGGTGTGGATGGTGGCTGGAACACCGTCAGCACGTTTTGCGAAAAGAGCAAGTACAGATTCGTGGGCATAGTTGTCAACAAGTATGATTTCCTGCTTTGCGCTTGTGATCAAAGATGATACGTAGGTCCAAGCATCGAACACGCAGCCGTTCTGGAATAGCTGCTCCTGAGGTTGTTTAGGCTCAATGGCTTGCATTCGGTCGAGGATTGCATCGACTTGTTCTGTCGTTTTAAGCTTCCAAGATTCCAGGCTCTCGATGCGTTGTAGCATTCCGCTGTTGGAGATAATATAGTGGCGCATAGAGACGAATGCATCCATAATTTGAATACTTACTTCTGCTGCAATGTCACTTTTTAATATAGTGGCCAGCATTGATACTCCTTGTTCTGTGAACGCGTAAGGTAAAACATGTGAAAATCGTAAAGGAGCAAGGTGGTAACATTTTGTGACCACCTCCTCAACCTCTTCTTGCTGCAACTGGAATCTAAACCGTTCAGGAAATCTTGTGATATTTCGTTTTACAGCTTGGTTGAGGGCTTTCGTCTCCACCCCATACAGTTCGGCCAGATCTCTGTCGATCATCACTTGCTTGCCTCTGATTGTAAAGATACGTGACTCAATAGAATCGGCAATACTACCAATAGCAGTTTTGTTTTGCACTTCTTGTGCTTTCTGGATATCTTCTTCCATAAAAATGTTTGATATTATGTTTGTAACTAAGTGAAATCATTCTATTATATATGGTAATATGAATGATTTTGTGCTGCAAAGATATGAATATATCCCAGAATTACAAAATATTCTTCAAACTATTTTCATCTACAACGGCTTAACCTCTAAGCAAATTGTCAAAAACTGCATATTTCAACTATATAACATATTATTTATAAGTATTCTCTTCCAAGTTTGAAAGATTATAATTATATTTGTGGCAGAAATACATTATATCATGTACTCACATGTTAAGGATGCTTTAGCAAGAATCATCACATAAGAACTATATGTTATGAAAAGATTGTATTGTCCCGTCAAGAATAGGCTCAGAATGATTCTACTCGACTTGAGCAATATCTGCGCTACAATTATATCCAAAAATAAAATCCAGAAATAGTATGGTTCATTCAAGATTGAATATTGTCGGCTTTTTCAAGGATTGTTTCAAATCTTTTGTATTAGGATTTGCGATGCTCTTTGTCTCTCTATGTATCATATATCGATGCGACAAATTAGCATTAACGGCGGCTCTCCCTATATTTACTATATATATACTTCCGCAGAAGTCTTTGTTATTAGTATTGATTCACCGATTTATACTTATTCGTAAGAGAATCAAGCTGTCATCCTGTATCATTATTTGCTCTTTTTCCATTTGGCTGATATCGTATTTTTTGACGTTCTTTTATTTAGATTCTTTTTTACAAGAAATCTCGTATAGTTTATTTGGCAGAACTGAGATTAAAATTAATGGAATTTGGATATGCGATGCAGATACAACTATTGCTGATCTGGCAATGATTACCGCATTAATCATACAGGTTCTTCCGTTCGATAATTGGAAAGATAGAAATCATGGCGGTCAATTTGAAGTGAAACCGAACTGTACCTCTGAGCCGACTGACCCAGTCATATGATTTTAAAGACTATAATATAGTTATGGAAATAAAAGATACATATGTCGAAATGCTTTGGTATTTGTTAGCATTCATAATTTGTGGCATAATATATTGGAAAAATCGAAATAAGCCAAAGGGAAAATATGAAAAGATTTTCGTTGTTCTGCCCAAACAATATTTCGTAATAAAAATACTCTTCTTCTGTGGTAAGTATTTTGTCCATTTTTTATTATTCTACTTAATCCTGATGTTATCCACAGTGTGTTTAAGTGCAAGAATTAAAAAAATAGAAGATGAAAAGACCCATCCCACCTACTATTCTTTTGGTATAAACAATCGATACATGATTGATATAGAGTTGGGACAACTTTATGTACAAAATAAAATGAATAGAAAAATACTAGTTCACACTGTGGCTAATGTGAATGGTAGTCCATATTACGATTATTTAGAATTGAGTCCGGCACAAATTGGGAAAGTACATAATTTACCTACTGTTTTCTTCAATAATGTTGAGTTTTTTGAAGTTCCTTTTTTTACTAATAAACCTGGGGGATTTATAAATGCAGTCGATTATTAGGGTCTTTGGGTCAAGGGACAGGTCTCTGACCCACTTTGACAAAACTACGACAAAGGTAACGATTCTCAACCGGGTCAGGTACCTGTCCCTGTGACCCTCAGAATGATCCGAATGCAATAAATATTTTAAATTACATTGGAAAATGAAAAAAAAGTTTAGTCATATTACTCTCTCAATTTTTCATAATTGCGAGCTCCATATTTTTGCTCAGAATCTACAAAATAATGCTGAGTATAAAGAGGAGTTTCGTAAAGGTATTATATCATTAAAACAGGACACACTTAATATTTCTCAATATTTTGATTCTACCTTAGGTGCTCGTTTCGAAAAATTCACTTTTTGGAGCAGTAGCCACTATCCTCATACGGTTTTCTTTATGTCTAATTTGCCAGATGGATACAATAATTTTGCCAGATGTATTAGTCGAGAATTGAATTGTCCATGGACTAGTATAGAAGCATGTATAAATGAAAGAGAGGAAAGCAAATGTTGTTTCGAACATATAGATTCTTTAGGTAATCATAGAATCGTATATTCACTAAAAGAGGATCGTTGGACATTCTGTGATTTAGGAATTCCTTTAGACTTTGAGAATCTAGATTACTATAAATGTCGTACTATAAAGAAACGCATGAATTTTGAAATAATTGTTGAGTATCTTGCAAAACTCGGGATTAATCTGTGGGATATTGATTCAGAAGTTTCACGATGTATGACTTTTGAAAGAACTGCTTGGTCATAAGAAGGACAGAGGGATAGTTCTCTGACACACTTTGACAAAACAATGACAAAGGTAACGATTCTCAACCGGGTCAGGGACCTGTCCCTGTGACCCGTGTGACCCGCGTAATGGGTCTTGACCAATTAATAATAAATTGCAAATCAAATGCCTATACTCTTAGTAATCTGCATTATTGCATGTATTTATGCGAAATGGAATAAGCTTGGTCGGAGGGGTGCCTTTAGCCGAGGTTTTCTCCTTGCTACCTTCTTTGCTGGGATGTTGCTAATTGGTGGCAATTTCGTTTATCCTGCCCCAGTGTGGTTCAATTGGTGCTGCATCAGTATAGGTGTGTTTACTACCTTGTACCAGATTTATTATCTATTCTACATCTCGAAGCATAAAGGCTTAGACTCTGTTTCGAAAGTCTTTCTTCTGCTCTTCTTGAGTCTGTTTTTCTTCTATTACCTCTTGATATTACCAGCTCAAGTGGTACATGAAATGTTTATTGGGAAGTAAGGGTCAAGGGACAGGCACCAGACCCACTATGTGTGACATCGTATCAGTTCTAAAGTTTTTTTATTCTACTTTTCATTTTCCTTTACAATAATTTTGACATATCGAAAAAGTGCTCTATCTTTGCCCCAACAAAACAGCTAAAAATCATGCCGAGAATTGCACGAGAGAGATCTTCCATTCAGGTATATCATGTTATACTTCGAGGAGTAAACAAACAGCAGATATTCGAGTGTAGGGTCAAGGGACAGTCCTGTCCCTCTGACCCTCTGCCTCCTTTATACCTACTGAATGCATAAATAGGAATGAATCATACTTCAAAAATCATTATCGACATTCTCTTTATTTCGAGATCGCCAAAGCTTCTCATTGCCTTGGTGATGATGTCAGGTGCAGCAATCGCTTGGGGGCAAGAGACCCTAATAAAAAACATTCATCACATTGAGGCTTCATATTATACCGAAGGTGGCTATGCATTGCGAAAAGTGACTGTAGATTATCGAAAATGCGATGGTGATGCTATAGGCATCAAACCTGGGCCGCTATTAGGTGTGGCAAATAATACGTTTGGGAAATTACCATGGATTATAGATGAGCGAGCGTTCTTAGTTGCCTTTAATCTGCTTATGCAATCAGAATATACATCATTTGTTGTGGAAGAATCAGACATTGCACAATGCCAAACAGAGCTCCATGCAAATGATATTTTCCATTGGAGTGATTTCGGTACTGTCTATAGTACAGAAGAATATCTTGACTGGTTGCATTCTCTTGTAGGTCTTCCTGTGGATACTCTTCATGCTATGGTGTGGGACAAAAGATTCATGGGTAGTGTATCCCTTCGTGATTGCTCAAACCTAAAAGTCTTTTATACAGAAGACGATTATATTGAGCTTTGTTACGACAGAAGGCTCTCTCCTTTCTCTCACATCCTGGAGTGGAAATCAAGTGGTGATATGGAGGTCAAAGAATGGCACGCGGTCGATGACGGAGAATTGCGCTCATTCTATAAAGCTACAGGTCTTAACGCACTTGACTTTATTCCTTCCAAAGCAGATATCCTCATAGATTTGTTTCAAGGGATTCCGAGTCATTGAAGTGACCCTCTATTTATTTATAGAAGAGCGGATGGTAAAAATGGATATTATACCGAAGATGAAGAAGGGGAAGTAAACTACAAGGCCTAATTCTGCACCTGGATCGTAGAGAAATTCATACATGCAGACATAGATAATTGCCAATGATGGAATATAGACGGATGGTGTCATGATGGAGAACGCCCAAGAACGCTTTTGCCTACGGTATCGCCATGTCAAAATTGTCCAAACAACCAGAGAGAACCAGATGCAATTCACCGGGAAGTTCTTTTTCCTAGCCTCGTAATCCTGAAGTTCTTTTTCTCTCTCCAAATACTCTTGATATTCCTTTTCCTTCATCACTCCATGATATGCCGAGATGTAAAACTCATCATTAATCAACAGACATTGACCCTCGACTCGTTCAAAACTAATAAGGGTATCCAGCTTTGCGATAGAAAAACGCGTAATCAGATTCTTGCCATTCAGCAGAATGGAGTCAGGTAACATCTCAAAGGGCTGGCGAAAGAAATCTACCCATTCGAGTCGATGAAAAGAATCGTAAATATAAAGACAACTATCATCCGCCCAATAGTGGCGGGTATATGCGCCATTTTCCACACACGCCACCATATGCCATCGACTGGTATTGATATAGTGAGGTTCCTTGCAATATTCGACATACACACTATCCTTATCCCACACCATCCTGCCCAGCTGCTTACGAGTTGCAGGATCTGCATTTTCATATCGGATACTGATATTTGTTCTTTCCTGGGCAAAGGAACTTGGCGTGCAAAAAAACAATATGACAAACCAGAAAAAAGCAAAGAGTATTGAAGATAAATTTTTCATAATCTTTCCTGAACTGTTTTGAAGAATCTCGGTACCTGTCCCCGAAGATTTCGGAGAGTACTCTGCCTATTGGTCTAACCAGTTGTTAATCGTGGTAAAATTATAAATAATATATGTATTTTCCAAATAAATATAGCCAAATCTGCAGCTTATCCCACTTTTTCTAGCTATTCTTGTGCGGTATAACAAAAAAATGCATTATATTTACCACGTGTTATTGTCTACTTTGACAAAACGGAGACAAAAGTAACGATTCTCAATCGGGTCAGGTACCTGTCCCTGTGACCCTCCAACAATAAATAAGCCATTCTGACTATGCCAAATCAGCAGAAAAAGAAAACCTTCTGGAAACGAATGTTTGGAAGTGAGCTGTCTTCTATAGAAAAAGCATTTGCAATAGTGTATGTGCTTTTGATATTGACATGGCCCTACGTCGCATTTGCGACAGCATTCCTTTTCGATGATCCCCATGTGTCTGCAATGCAGGAATTTTACCGGGAAACCATTGCTTGGATTGTCTATACATATCCGCTTTATTATATTCCGCTATTGATCTTTGCCTATCGCACAGCGCGTAATATGGAATCTGATGGCTTATTTTATCAGCTTCCTTTTGTGCCACATGTGTTGGTGATACTATGTTTGTTTGGTGCTTTTTAGGTAAATTGTGGGTCAAGGGACAGGCACAGATACAAAACAAAGCTAAAGCAGTAGCAACAACAAAACTAGAAGAAGAGAGCAAAACACGAGGAGCAGAAATCAAATCTTTTGGGTATATGGATCCTTGTGCTAATGTGTTGAGCTATAAATTACAAGATTGGCTAAAAAATGAATAAATATTATTTCAAATTAAGAAGGACAAAATATGACATTGCAAAATACGTATGTTTTAACACATTTCTTCTGTTGCCTATTACCTCAATGGTGCTGCTTCTGTTTAATGATTACATTTATACTTACGTGATAGTTCTTACAGTCAATATATTTTTACTTTTGTACTCTATATTCTTCTTTTCTCCTCAAAGGTGTCTTGTCATTAACAATGATGAAATCCTTATTTTAGAAAAGGGCAAAGGAAAGATTGTCCGACATCGCGTCCTTTGGAAATCAATAGAAAGTGTCTGCTATATTAGTATGAATAACCATCGCTTTTCAAGTGAACAGATATATATTCAGGGGAGGGAAGTGAAAATAGGAATCAAGGAGCCTTTTTGGAGCAAAACAATAAGATTAAATGCTTTTTCACCTTTTTCTTTCAAGGAATATGCAGTCAAAGGAAAAGGTTATCACAATATAGAGTTAAATAATATACTCCAAAATATATGCAAAAATCATAGAATTAGATATGAATGTACGACGATCTAGTTTGCGGGTCAAGGGACAGGTACCTGACCCACCTTGACAAAACTACGACAGAAGAAGCGATTCTCGACTGGGTCAGTACCTGTCCCTGTGACCCTCTGATTCATGCTGCTGAGAGGGTCATCGAGGACAGTCATAACTACAAAATAATGATTTAGAATTCATGTACAATATAAAACTATAAATATGGGTAATTGGGATCGAAAAAATTGGATTATAGAACTTTATTTGCGAGAGATTTTGACAGACCCAAGAGTGCTAGAATTCATAGGTGTTGACAGACACTTCTCGTTAAAGGAATACGATCAGTTTATAGAAAGTTTGGCAAGGCCTGTACATACAGAAAAGGCAGAACAAATCGTACGTTTCTTTATAGAATATCATGATGGGGAGTTAATGCCTGATAGATATGGCGGTTGGGAACCTGTGAGAACCCCATTTACAATAGATGTTTTATCGAAGGCTATTGAACACGTATGCTGGCCAGCGGGTTGTCTTTATCTTAAGAAATTAAGAAAATACTGTGTCGAAATAGAAAATGAAGAGTTCATTGTTGTATTTGATAATCATGATCAGTATATGATTCCTAAAGGCAAGCCTAGTGAGTATAAGACAAGGATAAGAATGTTTTTCAGTAAGACCTATGTCAAAGATGGAGGTACTTTGTTTCGCCTGGCAGATGATATGTTCTCAGACTTAGGAGCCTCATTAGGATGTGTGATCGATCAAGAAGATATGCATGTAATTTATGAGTGCAAGAAATAAATACTTTAGGAAAACCAACAAGGAGTCATCGGGTCAAGGGGATAGGTCCCTGACCCACTTGACAAAACAATGTCAAAAGAAGCGATTCTAGACTGGGTCAGGTACCTGTCCCTCTGACCCATTTTCTTTTCTCTGAGAAAACTCTACGGCTTATAACTCCTGCTTTCGGTTTCTATCATCCACGCTCTACGAAGACAACTCTTGAATCTGGGAGTTGAGATCGTAGGCCTACGACGATAACTCTTGGGAACTGGAGTAGTGAGCGTATCAAGTTGACGAGTACGGCAGAAAAAGAAAGTAGTCATCGACGCGCGTCGATGACTACTTCCGTATTTATTGTGTTCCAATCTTCAACCTACGAAGAGTTCTCGGGAACTCCCATGGACTGATTGACGACCGTCGAAGAGTTCTCGGGAATTCCCGTGGACCGATTGACGACCGTCGATGACTTCTCGGGACTTCCGTTGGTCTGATCGACGCGCGTCGAAGATCCAATTATTATTGCAGTCTCTTAAACTTTTTGCTGACAAGAATCTTCCGGAAGTCGGGAGTGGCTGGGGTAGCTACAATGCCACTAAGTTCGTATGCTGTTATGTCCTGACATTGGCTAGCATTCAGCGACTTAACATTATTAGAGGTATTATCTACAATTTCAAATGTGGCAACGAGCGGCTTGTGGTCTGAAAGCTGTCCGTCGTACACCTTGCCAGATTCGGTCTCTGGGTCGCTGCGTTTGAAGTTCTGCTTTATTTCAAATGTCTTTGGTTGCAGATAGAATGCTGCAGTGTTTTTGTTGACGTACATTATCCTGTCAAGAGTCTGCTCGGCATTGACATCTTCTGTGAGGTCATGTGCCGAGAATCCATTATTTTCATTGAATAGCTGTACCGTCCATTCGCTGAGGTGGTCATCGCACGTCTCGCCTTTCGATGTGTCACAATCCTTTTTGCAGTTGAAGTCGCCAAGCATGATGAGCGGGAAGTTGACATTGTTGTTTGTCATGAGGAAGTCGTATAGCTGTCTGAATCCGTTCCTGCGGGCACGGCTATCCTCTATCCATTCTCCGGCATCGGCATGCAACGCTACGACTCCAATAGTGTGGTCATTGTCAAGTGCAACGTTATAGTATCGGAACCCTTTC
The DNA here is from genome assembly GCA_045627785.1 of Bacteroidales bacterium. GTDB lineage: Bacteria > Bacteroidota > Bacteroidia > Bacteroidales > UBA3663 > Liminaster. The sequence continues at coordinate 14,851 of JAZQOF010000033.1, forward strand.
GATGTGATGCTGTCGTTGTCGTGGTCAAAGTATCCATATATCGCATCTTTGTTCCATGGAACGATTGTCTCATCGCTAATCGTGTAGTTATTTCTCGTTGCGAAGCCAAGTCCGTCGATGGTAAAGCGGTAACGCTCGGTATAAAGCCCCAGCCCAAAGAAACCGTCGAAGAGATTTCTTACAGCCTCTTCCGTTTCTTTGAATTTACCCGTGTGAGTCATGAAGTTGTAGCTTGGCATGGTGCTTACAAGGTCATCATGGTAGTTGAAGTCCTCGTTGAAAGCCACTATGTCCCATTTCTCTGATTCTATGTGCTCTCCTATTTCCCTCGTGTATTTACTTCCCGGCCATCCGAACTCTGAGAAGTCAATTTCCAGAATCTCTGTAGGCAGACCCTGTACGTTGTAGGTCGCAATAGTAAATGTTTTGGCATCTTGAGCAAAGATGTTTACGGCACTGAAAATCAGTACGAGCAAAAAGAATTTACGCTTCATTTTTATACTTTTTATTTCTGATTTTAGAGGAAAGATTGGACGATGACTACTTAACTTCTATCTCTGTCTGAACCTTATGCTCTGCTCGTTCTTTGTCCAGATATTGGATAGTGACTACATAAGTGCCTGGAAGATCGGATGTATAGAATTCGCATGTTCCGGACGCATTCGGATTGAAATAGAGAGTGTGTCGGAAATCTGGTTGACGGGATGTGATGCCGTCGTAGATAGGAGAGATGAATGCGGTTTGTATCTGTGGAAAGTCGTATGTGAACATCTGCGTACCTTTGTCAAGCAGGAAGTCCTGGAGAAGACCCTTCTTTGATTCGAACGCGATAATACCATGATGACAGTTTTCTCCAAACTGAAATCTTCCACGATAAATCTTTACATACTTAAGTCGGCGGGCATCATAATCCATGAGAGATTCGATGTCATATACAGGCATTCCGTCCAACAGTACCAAGGCAGGGAAACGAGAGTATCCGTATGAATCTGCCTCAAAGGTATAGAGTGCTTTGTGTTTGTTTACTGTTCGTGTGCGGATTCCGCTTATGAATTCAATCAATATCTCTCGTACAGTCATGAACTTGGTGTATTCATCAAGATCATAGTAATATTCCGGCATGATGCCTAAGTAAGCATTTTCGGATACCTCAGCTTTGTCTAATAAGACATCTCGCTTTGATTTCTCAATCTGAGCACTGATGCTTCTGTCTCTTAAGTCTTTTTCTTTGTAAAGGATTCTGAGGGAAGGAAGAGAATCCGGCAAAACGGTTTCGTATGGAAGAACAAACTCCATTCGCAGAGGATCATCTGTTTCAGTATAACCGTTGATGGTCATCGATAATGATCCGTTCAACCCTTTGGTGTAATAGCGCATTGTACCGTCTTCCTGCAACTGACCGTCAAAGGCTTTTATTTTCTTTCCGACAGCAGCAAGCATCGATTTTTCAATTTTGCTGGTGCCTGTAGTTTTGGCAGTAACGATATGTCCTTCGAATTCCGGAACAAATTTCAGTTCGCTGAACTTATTGAATTTCGGAGAGTGTTGAACTGATTCTGAAGACAAGTCTGTTTCACAGTCTTTGCGCGAGACAGACACAGTCACAGGTCGTCCGTTTGTTTCAGGAACAGAAACAACCACCTTCTCTCGGGTATTGTAGCTTTGCTTGTCTGTCAAAACCGTTGTACCCTGAGCATTGGCAGATTCAACAGAGTTGTCTGTTGTATCTTCGACAAACTCAATATCGTCATTCTCGGAAGGATTGAGGAGATTGATGACAGATACAAGTCGCTTGAAATATGAATCCTTACCGAAATTCCTCAAATATCGGGTATAGACTGTCATCTGATAGTTGCCGCTATGCATAGATCCCGGCAAATCGAGCTTTGCCCAGCCTTTGCCGTTAGTGAGCTGAACCATGCATTGAGTCTGCCTTTGTCGTGTATCGCAAAGTTCGACATAAGCGATTTTGCTGATGTCCAATGGATTCATCTCTTTGTCTGTAATACTGATATTGACGAGAATCTGTTCGCCAGTCAGATAACAGTCCTTATCGATAAATGCATGTATGTATTCCTTAGTCTCCGCCTTGAGAGATGCAGCAAAGAAGGTTAAGATGAATGCAAATACTATATTATATTTATAATGTGTCATATCAGAAGAAATTTAGTTCGGCCAATCTTCAGGTTTTTCGAGTGTTGCTCCAAATACGGTTACGTCAACACCTTTCTGTACAGTCCATTCCCAGCCCTGTCCGTCGGAATGAAACTCATCGGCAACACGATATCCACCTGCATATTTCGCACTGTCGGGAAGTGCAAGGATGTTTTCGTCGGTAATAAGCTTGACATCGCGGTTGGTGACATCATTGTAGTCGATAGATGATCGGTTGATCCATAAACGATAGGATGCAACCTTTCCGCAGACTCCTATATAGCCGATTGCACGGTGTGTGTTGTCGGATGACTTGATATTTGAATAGAGTTCCGACGGCATCGGTGCGAATAAACCACCCATATTGTCGCTAATCTCGCGGCGAGCTTCTTCGTACTCATACTGCGCTCTGGAAAGAGCATGCATCTTGATGTCGCATCGGTAAAGCCAGGAAACTCGCTGGTCGCTGTTATAAATCTGGAAAATACGGAAATCCTTGATTCTGTTATTTTCATATTTCGAGGTGTTGGCAATAATGATATTGTCATAACTACCGTATTTCCATCCGCGAGTCTTATCGATTTCCATTGGTACGATTACATTTTCTACAGGATCATATTCATACTTTGCGTGAAAAAAGGCTCTGAGTTCCCACGTTTCTTTGTACGACCATTCGTAATATTCTGGTTCGTTGGAAGCTGCAGGCTTGGCAGACACGAGAATATCGATGGTCTTATCCTCGCGTGGCTGCAAAAATCTTGCCTCCTCAATATCCGGAGCATCGTTTGGAGTTGCCGGAACAGACTTGAATGTAGCGCCATCCCAGTCTATCTCAAGCGAATATTCCTGATTTGGAGCAAATGGACCTGTCTTGACCTGATACTTGCCATCACCGACTCTTTTGCCTTCGCAGTTCATGCCATCCGATCCGACTACGCGAACAGTCGCATCATTGATACTTGTCCTGTTGAAGTTTATATAGTCGTTGATTGATGACCCGTGATTGAGATAAATAACACACAGTGAATCCGAGTAGAGATTACCTTCGACCACAATGATGTTATGATCAGCATCGCCCAGATCCGCATTGAATTCTTCGATGCACGAAGAGAATCCTAAAGACAATGCGCAGAATAGAAATACCTTAGTAAATATATTTGTTTTCATTGTATCCAAGCCTTAGAATTTGATATTATACGATACAAATGGGATTGGCGCTCCGAATATCGAGAGCTGATAGCCTTTGATTTCTCTTCCCTCTACTACATAATATACGGAATATACATTCTTGCGACCAAGGATGTTGTAACATCCGATCGAGAATGAGCTATGTGTGAGAAGTGTCAAATGATGACTAGGCTCTATATTGAATGAAGCATCCATTCTGAAATATGAAGGCAAACGGAAATCGTTACGCCTTGTGTAGTACGGCTGTACCTTCTGCAAACCGTGATCATAGTATTTTCCTGCAGGAACAGTCGTTGGTCGTCCCGAACTATAATCCGCATTGCACGATATGCTGTATCGCTGTGTGAACTTGAAATTACCAACAAATTTCACCTCGTGAGGACGGTCATATTCTGTCGGGAACCATGCTCCATCATTTACGGGATTTGCTGTGCGTGAATCATTCTGACGAAGGAATGTGCGTGAATAAGCGTAGCTGATCCAGCCGTTGAGTCGTCCGGTAGGTTTCTTTATCTGGAACTCGATACCGTATGCGTGACCTTCTGTCGGTATGACATCTGTCTCAAGATGATGATTCATCAGGATGCTGCCGGCGCTCTTGTATGTGAGATAATCCTTAAGACGCTTGTAATACGCTTCAGCCGACATTTCGTACTGACGATCTGGAGTCTGATAGTAATAGCCACCTGCGACCTGCCAGCCACTTTGAGGCTTGATGTTGGCGTCAGAGAGTTTCCAGATGTCGGTAGGTGACATTATTGTTGAGTTCGACACCTTATGAATATATTGATGCATAGTGTTGAAACTTGCCTTGAGAGACATGTCTTCGTTGATCATATATCTCAAGGAAAGTCGTACTTCCGGAGCCATGTAAGTCTTGATTATCTCTCCGCTCTTTGCCTCTTTCTTGCTTTCGATGCTGCTGAGCGATGGCATAGTGCCGTCCTTGTATGTATTGTAGGTGCGAGGACCTAAAGCGTTGAACATAGACAGTCTCAGACCGATGTTAGCCGAGAGTTTTTCCGAGATGTCCCATTCGTCTTCAGCAAAGATTGCCGATTCAAGAGCCTTCTCCTGTTGTATCTCATCGAATAACACATGTGACATTTCGCCCAACGGTTCATACTTTCCAGGCTTGATGTTATAGAACTGAGCATTCCATCCCATCTTGATCTTGTGCTGGTCTGTCGCTTTGAAGTTGAACAGACCTTTGAAGAAGTACTGGTCGATATTGAATGAAAGGCGGGCAGCTTCAAATTCGCTCGATTTCTCATCGTTACAGTAATCGTAGTGATCGTATCCAAGGCTGATGTCGGAAGAAAGGCGCGAAGTGAGAAGTCCGTGCCAGTCTATCGATGCATTCATATTGGTATAACGATACTTGTCGTAATTGTTGAAAGAGAAGCGGTCGCTGCTATAGTATCCGTTGACCTTTACCTTGTGCAGCTTATTTATCTTATATGTCAGGATTCCTCCATAATCATAGAATCCGGCATTTCCGTTCTTGTATCCACTGCTTTCCGGCAACATCTTAAGCATCCAGTCGGAATATGTAGTTCGTCCGCTCAAGAGGAGAGAGACGTGGTTCTTGACAAGAGGAACCTCGAGATTGGCTTTACTTGTGAGTATTCCTATACTGAATGCACCATGCCATTCCTTCATATCTGCCTCTTTTGGCGTAATGTTGAGAACAGAGGAGATTCGTCCGCCATATTGCGCCGGAATACTACTCTTGAAGAGTTCTGCATTATCAATCATATCAGAGTTGAATGCCGAAAAGATTCCGAACAAGTGGCTTGGATTGTATAGAGTAGCATTGTTGAAGAGAATGAGGTTCTGGTCGCTCGCACCACCACGAACGTTGAAACCACTCGAAGCTTCGCCAACGCTTTTTATACCAGGAAGCGTCTGCACCATCTTCAATACATCGAGTTCTCCAAGAGCAAGAGGGATGTTCTTGAGCAATGCAGGCTTGAACTTCTCCATGCCGACTTGCGTTGAAGCCGTATTAGCCATGAATCCAGAAACTACGACAATCTCTTCAAGTGTATGGTCGTCTTCCTCCAGGTCGATACGTGCTATACCATCGGTGTACATCATGAAGTTTCTGTATGTGTCTTCGATGTCCATACCTTTTATCGAAACGGAATTCAGACCTTTTGGCAGTTCAAGTTCGAAACTACCGTTTTTATCGGTAACAGTACCCACTCCAGCTTCCTGACAATATATCTGAAGACCTTCGATTGGCATACCTGTCTTGAAATTGGTGATTGATCCCGAAAGCTTAACTTTCTTGTTAGCCGACTGATGAATCGCGCTACCCAGTTCGTAAACCTGGTTTTCAACCAAAGCATTGACTGAAGGTATATATTCGAGTTCTTTCATCATTGCCTTATTGCGTTTTGACGCAAGAAGTGCTGGCATATTTGTGTTGAGAGTAGCATCCTGAAGAATGAATATCTTTCCATCGTATTCATTTACCCTGAAGGATGTATTACTTATTGCCTGACGAAGATCATTGACGGTATAGCCAAAATCCTTGAATGGAACAAGAGTGTTGTCCGGCATCATACTATAAACCGATATGCCTGATTTTTTCTGCATCAGGTCAATCAGTTCGCCGATAGCGATGCTGTCATTGGGCGTTTGTGCTTTTGCCATCAGAGGCGAAAGAACAAATAATAATATTAATAGGTATTTCTGCATTTTTGCTTACTTGAGAGTTGAGACTGTATTGAGAACCACGATCATCTTCTGCAATCGGTCCTTCTTCGACATTTCGTTCTGTCTTTCTTGTGCAAGAGCCTTTTTTATCTGCTTTTTATATTGCGGATAGAGCTTGATGATATCGTTGGCTTTTTTTACTTTATATGACGATTTCCCATCGACAAGCGTAAATTTGTCGGACTCGTCGTAGGAGTAATAGCTTCTTCCATCTTTTACCACATCCGATCCTTTCTTCTTTGTCTTTTCGTGCAGAAGTCTGATTTGACCATTGCTCCATTCGATACATTGTATTTTCCCATCAATGTATTCAAATCGTTTGGCAAAAAGAATGAAATAATCGATCTTGGTAATATCTGGAACCACAAGAATCTTTGCTTTCGGCGTTGCTACAACAAGGTTCTGTGTAGCAATATTTATTCGCATAACCTGATTCTTGTACAACATGCCGTTATAGCAGATTTCACCGGCAGAAAGATCGTCGGTTTGCCAATATGGGTGATTGATCCAGAACGCTGACGATTGGATGTTTTCGATAGGAGAATAATACAATTCTGCGTGATCCTTAGCTTCTGCCAGATAAGCATCGACAAGATCCTGATCTTTTACATTTTGAGCATAAAGAGGAAGCGTGGCAGACAGTAATACAAATAAACAACCTGTTTTATTCATTTCTTAAGTCTTGTATAATTTCTGCAAAGATAATAATAATTGCTAAAATAACAAATCAATATGGACAAATTCTTTTATTTGATATAAGTCATGATTAAAACTATGGCAAGTCTGGGTTTTTATTCAAAAAAAACTTATCTTTGCGCCCGAATTTATAATAGAAAGATATGTTGAAGGCTGTATTATTTGATATGGATGGCGTAATGTTTGATTCGATGAGGAATCATTCGGAAGCTTGGTATCAGGTCATGGGAAAAAGATATGGGTTTGACTGTGATCGTAATATTTTTTATATGTACGAGGGAAGTACTGGAGTACAGACTATCGACTCTTTTTTTGTAAAGCAGAAAGGCCGACATGCGACTGAAGAGGAATGGAAGCAGATATATAAAGAAAAGTCTGAGTATTTTTCGTCATTGGGTCTTCCTGTTCCAATGCCTGGCGCAGCAGATGTATTGAAGCGGGTAGGAGAGATGGGACTGACAAGAGTTCTTGTTACAGGTTCGTCGCAGGCAAATCTTATCAGCAGATTGTCTGTCAGCTATCCTGGTGTTTTTGACGAGCCTCATATCGTAAGTGGCTTTGATTGTCCGATTGGACATGGAAAGCCTCATCCTGATCCGTATCTTATTGGTTTGAGAAAAGCTGCCGGAAATACTGTTCCTGTGGATTTCTCGTGTGAGAATCCGTTTGCTGATGGTCTGCCAACAATAAACCCATCGGAGGCTATCGTTGTCGAGAATGCTCCAATGGGTGTTCAAGCAGCCAAAGCCGCAGGTATATTTACAATAGCAGTTAATACAGGTCCGCTCGATCCTCAAGTCTTAAAGGATGCCGGCGCAGATATCGTATTAAGTGGTATGGTTGAGCTTGCTGACAAAATTGTCCCGATAGCTGCCTCCAATTGGTAATTTCTTTCCTGCTACCACAACCGACGACATGTTCGACTCTGAAACATTGTCAATCGAAATTATGTAACTCTTGTGTATGCGGACAAACAAATCGGCAGGTAATTCCTGTTCAAGATTCTTTAATGAATAGAGAGCAGTAATACGTTTGCCATCAGCCAGATAAAACGAAACATATTCATGCTGACCTTCAATATAAAGGAGGTCGGCATATTTTATTTTATATTGTCGGTAATCGGCTTTGACAAGAAGATATCCTTGAGGACGCTGTACTCCTGGCTCTTGATTATCGGCATCATCGGCATTGTCATTGGTATTCCTGTTTGATGCCTGCTCTGGATTTTCCTCTTTCCTTATTCCGTCAATCTTTGCTTTTGCCTTGTCGATAGCTTTCTGGAAACGTGGAAGTGCAACAGGTTTTAACAGATAATCTACCGCATCTGCCTCAAAGCTTTCGAGAGCATGTTCAGAATATGCCGTGATGAAAATGATTGCCGGTACTTTGACACAGGCTTTGGCAAAATCCAATCCATTGAGATCCGGCATGTGTATGTCGAGTAAAAGAATGTCTATCTGGTTTTCTTTTACCATCTTGTATGCCTCAAATGCGTTAGCTGCAGTTCCTATCAGATTCAGATTTTCGGTCTTCTCAACATAACTGGAAATCAGTTTGCGGGCGAGAAACTCATCATCCACAACCAAAGTATTGTATTTCATATATAAAGTTTTGTTTTATAAATCTTTTCGTTTTCGTCAATCCTGAAAGAATAGTTCTGCCCAAAGATAAGATCCAGGCGGTGCTTGACATTGTTTACACCGATTCCGGTTCTCTCCTCGTCCTGCTGTTCGTATTCACTTGAGTACTTCGTATTTTCTGTTTCGAAGAAAATATGTCCGTTACTTTCCTTCAGCTTTATTTTTATCCAGGCGTTAGGATTGTCTACGATTCTGCTGTGCTTAAAACAGTTTTCAATCATAGGTTGAATCACCATTGGAGGAATCTGGAACTGAGGATCTTCTATCTGACATTCGAAAACAATGTCAGGATTCCGTTCCATCCTGATTTTTTGAAAATCGATGTAGTTGTTGATGTAGGCAACTTCTTTTGCAATAGTTACTTTATCTGCACGGCAATCATCGATTACGAATCTTAGCATTTCTGAAAGTTTCAAGATACTATCGGGTGTCTTTTCGTCCTCGGTAAGAGCTAAAGAGTAAATGCAATTAAGTGCATTGAACAGGAAGTGAGGATTGATTTGAGCTCTCAGGTATCTGAGCTCCTGACGCATTTTTTCCTCTTTCGCTTCCTGCTCCAGTCGCTTGCGTTCGTCAAGCAAGCTCGATATTGTTGCAACTGCAAAAGTTGTGATGAAAAGTGTGCTGTAAAGTGTGTGTAAATAAAGAGACCCTATCGATTTATCATTAATAACTTCAATATTGTGCTTAACTGTTGGTCCTACTGTCATTAATCCATTTAGATAAGCATGTTTGTAATAAGGTCTAGCCAGGGCAGGAACGATTATCGAAAAGGCCATTACTGCTAAGGCTCCATGAACATAATAATAAATGCGATGTTTATGCAGAAATCTTGGAATCAGAACTTTCTTTACAAGCATTGTAAGCAGGAACATCGGCACTATGGCAAATGCTGTGAATACAAGTGCTGGCACTATTTCTGTACGCATTACCACTGAAGCAAAGTACAGAAAGTACAGGAGAACCCATATATAGATCTGTCTGTAACGGGAGATGTGTGATATAAAATAATCTTTGTTCATGGACCAAAGATAGAGACTTTTTTTCAAAACATTGCAATGCCTGTATTGAAACGTGTGCTAAAAAATCTTAAAATTGAAATTTTGATCAAAAGTTGATTGAAAAACTATGTGAGTTTAGTGAATGCTACACATTATTTATTATAAATATATTATATTTGCATTCCGAAAATTGAAAGAAATACAAAAATAAGGTAAAATATGAAGTGTTTAAACAAAATCGTCACAGCTTTTTTGAGCTTATGTGCAATGGGTACAATGATGCCTGTTGAAGCACAGGTGCAGACAGATTCTGTGACAATCAATCTCGACAAAGCGTTGGAGATTGCACTCTGCGATAATCCTGATATCAAGGTCGCAGATAAGACTATTAAAATTCAGGATTATGCTAAGCAAGGTTCTATCATGGGCCTCTTCCCGACAATTTCGATGACAGCAGCAGAAGTTAAGAACTTGCTTGTTGCTACGATGTCGATGGCCATGGGCGATCAAGTTATCCAGGTTAAGATGGGTCGTCCGTACAATACAACTCTTACGGCAACTGCTGCATTGCCACTTGTCGCACCTCAGCTTTGGAAGACAATTTCGTTGAACGAGGAACAGATTGAACTCGCTCGTGAACAGGCTCGTGAAAGTAAGGTTAATACAATTGCCTCAGTCAAGAAGGCTTACTATTCGTTGCTCTTGGCTCGCGATAGCTATGATGTATTCCAGGCATCTTACGGAGTGGCAGAGCAGAATGCGGTAAATACTCGTGCAATGTTCGATCAGGGTATGGTCTCGGAGTATGATAAACTTACTGCAGATGTTCAGCTTGCCAGTCTTAAACCACAACTTGTAACTGTGCGGAATTCACTCAAACTTGCAGAGATGCAACTTAAGGTTTTGATGGGCGTCGATATTGAAGAGCCATTCAAATTTGAAGGACGTCTTTCCGACTATGAACAGGATCTCTTCAATGACCTCATGATTTTGAAGAGTGAGACTTCTTTGGCAGAAAACTCAACTCTCCGTCAGTTGGATTTGCAGCGTCGTCAGTTGGTTTTGGCTGAAAAGATCAATAAATTGGGTTATATCCCAACTCTTGCACTTCAGCTTTCCGGCGGTTACAGTGCAATGCCTGATGAATTCAATCCTTTCAAGGCTTCTTATTTTGGAAGTTCTGCACTTACCCTTGCTTTCTCATGGAACATTTGGGACGGTGGCGGTCGTCTTACAAAAACTCGTCAGAGCAAACTCCAGTTGGAGAGTCTTGACATCCAGCGTGAGAATGTTCAGCGTCAGCTTGAATTGGCTATCACAAATAGTCTTAATGGCATAGAAACAGCAGCAGAACAGGTTGTTTCGACTAAGGAAAGTATGAATAATGCGCAAAAGGCTCTTACAATTAGCCAGAAGCGTTATGAAGTAGGTTCCGGTACAATGCTTGAAATGAACAATAGCGAGAGTCAGCTTCTTACAGTTCGTCTCCAGTATGTTCAGGCTATATATGACTTCCTCAATGACCGTGCAGATCTTGAAAAGACTCTCGGTAAGGTCGTGATGGGAAAGTAATGATGAGAAAATAATAAATAAAAAGAAATATGAAAAAGTCATTAATTGTTTTCGCAGCTCTTGCAACAATGTTCACTTCTTGTATGAACAATAAAGAGACTGCTACTACATTCAAGACTGCTGATACAGATGAAGCAGTGAATGTGAAGGGTCAGACGGTGGAAGCACGTGATGTTGCTCAGTTGGTTGAATATACTGCCAATGTTGAGGCAAATATTGTTAACTCGATTGCTCCTCAGGCTCCTGGTCGTATTCGTGAGATTCGTGCAGAAGTAGGTCAGCGCGTGGCAAAGGGACAGGTTCTTGTCGTTATGGACGATACAAACCTCAATCAGATCAGACTTCAGCTCGATAATGCCCGCACTGAATATAGTCGTGTCGAGCAGCTTTATCTGGTAGGTGGATGCAGCAAGTCTTCTTTGGATCAGGCAAAGACTCAGCTCGATGTTTTCGAATCTAACTTTAACAACCTTGTTGAGAATACAACTCTTCGCAGCCCTATTGATGGTATCGTAACTGCACGTAACTTCGATAAGGGTGACCTTACTGGTGGACAGCCGATCCTCGTTGTTCAGCAGCTTTCTCCAGTGAAGCTTCTTATCAATGTCAACGAGCAGTATTTCAAGTCTATGCAGGTAGGTATGCCTATTGACAATATTACTCTCGATGCATATCCTGGTGAAGTATTTACAGGAAAGGTTTCTATCGTATATCCTACAATCAACGCTACTTCTCGTACATTCCCTGTTGAGGTTAAGATCGACAACAAGAACCAGCGTGTACGTCCAGGTATGTTTGCCCGTGTAACTCTCAACTTCGGTTCTGCAAATCGTGTTTGTGTTCCTGATCAGGCAGTTGTAAAGCAGACAGGTTCAGGTGACCGTTTCGTATATGTAGTAGAAAAGGACAATCGTGTATCTCTCAACAAGCTTGAACTCGGTCGTCGCATCGACAAAGAGTATGAAGTAATCAGTGGTGTAGAGCCAGGTTCAACAGTAGTTGTATTTGGACAGACTCTTCTTGCTGCTGGTAAGGCGGTTAATATTATCGAATAATCACAATTGAACTCTTGAACTAATAAAAGTTATGAGTATATATGAAAGTTCGGTCAGAAGACCGATTATGACCACACTTGTCTTCATGGCAGTTGCGATCTTTGGTCTCTTCTCTTTGACGAAGTTGCCAATTGACCTTATGCCGGATATCGAAACCAACACTATTATGGTGATGGAGACGTATGCTGGTGCAAGTGCAGAAGATATCGAGAACAATGTGACTCGTCCTCTCGAGAATACACTCAACTCAGTGAATTATCTCAAGCATATCACTTCGCAGTCGAAGGAAAACTATGCAATGATTACACTCCAGTTTGAGTTCGGTTATGACATTGATGACCTCACAAACGATGTCCGTGATAAACTCGACATGATCTCACAGTCATTGCCTGATGAGGCTGGAACACCAATCATCTTCAAGTTCTCGACAGACATGATTCCTATCCTCGTGCTCTCTGCACAGGCTAAGGAAAGTACAAATGCGCTCTATAAGATTCTTGACGATCAGGTTGCAAACCCATTGGCGCGTATCTCTGGTGTAGGTACAGTATCTGTATCAGGTGCACCAAAGCGTACTATATATGTTTATTGTGATCCTGATAAGCTTGAAGCATATAATATTCCTATCGAGACTATCTCGCAGATCATCGGTTATGAAAACCGTAATGTGCCTGGTGGTTCATTTGATACAGGTAACAATGCCTTCACTCTCCGTGTGAGTGGTGAATTCAAGGATCCAAAAGAAATCGAAGATGTAGTTGTCACTACTTACGGAAACCAGATTATCCATATTAAGGATATTGCGAGAGTAGAAGATACTATTCAGGAACATGCACAGGAAGTTCACACATACTTCACAAACCCTGAGGATCCACGCGGATACTCTGGTGAGAAGGGTGCGATGGTTATCGTGCAGAAGCAGTCTGGTGCAAACTCTGTTGCTATTTCAGAGAAAGTGCTTGACATGCTTCCTCAGATTCAGAAGAATCTTCCTACCGATGTTACACTTGGTGTGATTGTAAATACATCAGAGAATATCTATGCTACAGTAGGTTCCCTCGAAGAGACAATCGTTTATGCGATGATTTTCGTTGCTCTTGTATGTATGCTATTCCTTGGACGTTGGCGTGCTGTTGTGATCATCTGTATCACGATTCCTTTGTCACTCATCGCATCATTCATCTACCTCGCTGTCGTTGGTTCGTCACTCAATATGATTTCTCTTTCATGTTTGAGTATCGCCATCGGTAATGTCGTCGATGATGCTATCGTAGTCTTGGAAAATGTCACCAACCATATTGAGAAGGGTAGTGATCCAAAACAGGCCGCTATCCATGGTACTAATGAAGTTGCGATTTCAGTTATCGCTTCAACATTGACAATGATCGGTGTGTTCTTCCCATTGACAATGGTTTCTGGTATGGCAGGTATCTTGTTCAAGGAGCTCGGCTGGATGATGTGTGTGATCATGACTGTGTCAACAACATCTGCGCTCACATTCACTCCAATGCTTTGCTCTCAGATGCTTCGTCTCAAGAAACGCGAGAACTGGTTTAGCCGCTGGTATAATAAGTACGTAGTAAACGGTGTGCTTGATAAGCTCGATGTATGGTATGCAAAGCGTATCAACTGGGCTGTTCGTCACCGTAAGACTATGGTGGTTAGCATGATCATCTTCTTCGTTGTTTCTATGCTTCCAGCAGCATTCAAGTTGATTGGTACAGGTTTCTTCCCACAGTCAGACTCTGCTCGTATCTCTGTAAAGCTTCAGTTGCCAACAGGTACACGTCAGCAACGTGCAGATGAAATTGCAGACGAACTTGCAAATCTTTGGATGTCTCGTTGGGGTACACCAGATAAGATGATCTTGCGTGCATGTAACTATTCTACAGGTCAGGCTGATACCGACAATACATTCGCATCAATGAGTGATAATGGTTATCACATCATCAACTTCAATGTTGCAATGTATAAGGTTGCTCAGCGTAAGTCTAAGGTATCTATGTACGATGTCGGCAGACAGATGCGTGAGGATTTGAAGAAGTATCCTGAGTTGGCTAAGTATATTGTTACTGAAGGTGGTCAGAATGGTAGTATGGGTGGTCAGACATCTGCAGCGTTCGAGATCTATGGCTATGATCTTCAGCAGACAGACTCTCTCGCCCGTATCTTCAAGGAGCGTATGGCACTGAATCCTGGTGTTTCGCAGATCAATATCTCTCGTCCGGACTATCAGCCGGAAATGCAGGTGGATTTCGATCGTGAAAAGTTGGCTCGTTATGGTCTTAACCTTACAACAGCAGGTATGTACATCCGTAACCGTTTCAATGGTTCAAATGCAACATATTTCCGTGAGGACGGTGAAGAGTACGATGTGATTGTACGTTATACTCCAGAAGTGCGTGAGGAAGTTGAAACTATTGAGAACATCCTCCTTTATGGTCAGAATGGTTCTCGTGTACGTCTCCAGGATGTCGGTCAGGTAGTTGAACGTTTCACTCTTCCAACAATTGAACGTAAGGACCGTCAGCGTGTCAACACAGTAACATGTGTAGTAGATAACGATGAGGCAAGTTTGAGCGATGTCGTTGAAGCTGGTGAGGCTGTCATTGAAGATCTCCGCTCAGAAGGTCTCCTTTCGGGTGATGTTTCTATCATAGTATCCGGTGCTTACGAGGATCAGCAGGAATCATTCCGTGATCTTGCTACACTCGGTATTTTGATTCTCCTCATTGTATATATTGTGATGGCTGCACAGTTTGAGTCTTGGAGCGACCCTACAATCATCATGCTTGTGTCTATTCCATTTACATTCACAGGTATCATCATTGCACTCTGGCTCACTGGTGTCGATCTTAATATCATGTCAATGCTCGGTGCAATCATGTTGATTGGTATTGTGGTAAAGAATGGTATTGTGCTTATCGACTATATCCATTTGCTTCGCGAAAGAGGTTTGAGTGTTATCACAGCTGTCGTTGAAGCTGGTAAGAGCCGTCTTCGTCCGGTATTGATGACAACCCTCACAACAATCCTTGGTATGCTTCCAATGGCTATCGGTACAGGTCAGGGTTCTGAAATGTGGCAGCCTATGGGTATTGCCATCATCGGTGGTCTTCTCGTTTCAACTGTGATGACTCTTGTGGTTGTTCCTTCAATCTATTGTATATTCCAGGGAGCTAAGATCAAGTCAGAACACCATGCTTGGGCAGATAAGCTTGGTCTTGATGCAGATTGGAAGAAAGAAAAGCGTCGTTTCTTGCGTCGTAAGAAAGATTAATCAGATTATTTATTATGAAAGCAGTATTTATAAGTTTTGATCAGGCACATCGCGATAGTGTTGTAGAAGCTCTTGGACGAAGCTTGCAGCGTGGTTATACAATGTTCCCGGATACATGGGGCAGAGGTTCAAAGACAGGTGAGCCTCATCTCGGTAGCCATGCCTGGCCTTCAATCAACAGCTCAATCCTCACAATCTGTGAAGACGATCGCGTTGCTCCGCTCATGAAACGACTTCGTGACATAGATGAAGAGACTCCGATGCTTGGACTCCGAGCTTTTGTGCTCCCTGTTGAGGATATGCTCTAAAATAGTAGGTATTCGAAAGAATATAGAAACTAATATATATTAATAATGAGAACCGTGTCAATATACTTTGATGCGGTTCTTTTTATGTAAATAATCATAGAAAATCATTTTTTGCGGAAAAAAGATATTTTTTTTCATTACCTTTGCAACAAAACTAAATACACTTGCGTCTAATAGTCAAAACAAACTAATTACAATGTTAAATATGAATCGTTTTAAAATCTTTTTAGCTTGTGCATTGATTGGAATTACTTTCTGCACAACAGTTTTGGCTCAGAGTCATCGCCATTCACAGCGCAATGATTCTACTGAGAATGTGATTTTGGAGGAGAATGAAAAGTCTGCAACTTCAGATGCTTATAATTCTGGTTATTCTGATGGAGAAGAAATTCGGAGTTATGTTGATGAAATCGTTAAGGATGCATTGAGCACTTCCAAAGAATCGGTTGGTGATCGTGATGGTTTCATTAAAGATGCAGTAGATGAAGGTATCATAGTTGCTGTAATTGCGGTAGCTGGTGTTTTCTTCGGTCCTGTGATTTTAGTTGCAATTATCCTTTTCTTCATATATAAGCGCAAGAAACAACGCGATATGGTAGTGATGGCGGCAATCAATAAAGGTGTAGATGTGCCAGAGGGATATGGAGGAAGCTATTCCCGTAATACCTCTACAAACGGAACTTCTGATGATCAACGCTCAAATAAGAACACGGTCACAGACGATCCAATGATGCATAAAGGCATTACGAATATTTGCACAGGTTTAGGACTTGTAGTATTTGCATGTTATTTGGATCTAGATATTCTTGTCGGTATTGGATGGATGGTAGTTATCTTTGGCGTTGGTAAGATTGCTATTGCCTATCTCTCTGGAGAGAGAAAATTTAGGAAAGAAGAACCAAAATACACGAGAACAATAGAAAAGGCGGTGGAAGATGAGAAGTCTGAGTGAGATAGCACTGACCACAAGGCTCTCACTCTTTGGCGACCGCCAGGCATTCGACAGGCTGGTTCGCGAAAATCAGGGAGCCTTGAGACGTCTGTTTCTTCATCTCACGTTAGGCGATACGATGTTGAGTGACGATCTCGCGCAAGATACTTTTATCAAAGCGTGGATGCACATTGACCAATACAAAGGTGGTTCATCGTTTCAGACCTGGCTTTTCTCGATAGGATACCGCACTTGGATTGATTACGTCCGATCGCAACATGAAGTCGATGATATCGACGAAGCATACAGCCTCGGACAATCGGATCGGGACATAGGACTGCAGATGGATATGCGTAATGCATTGATGCAGCTCAAGCCTATAGAACGTACATGCGTGACACTCCAGGTGATAGAAGGAATGAAGACTGACGCTATAGCAAAGGTCACAGCATTAAATGCCAACACTGTAAGAAGCCATATATTACGAGGCAAACAGAAATTGGCAGAATACTTAAAACAAAATGGTTATGAATGAAAATAGTGTAGATAAATTCTTGCTCTCGCATAAAACGGAAGTTGAGGACAATGGATTTTCGGCGAGAGTGATGCAGAGCTTGCCTGAAAATGCAAGCCTGAAGCGTCGTCTGAATCGACTTTGGAACACAATCTTCATTGTATTGCTGGCAGTATTCTGTTGGCAAACCAATGTTTTGAGTGGACTTAAAGTAGATATTGAAGTGTTTATCAATAACCTTCCTTTGCATGTCGGAGACCCAACATTGTGGTATTCTGTTGGAATAATCATTTTGGGAATGTATGCTCTTGTCTTTGCTGGAGGAAAGAAATTATATAGTTTATAAAAAAAGGAGAAAAGAATATGAAAAAGATTTTTTGTTTGTTTGCAATTGCTTTAATGGCTTGTACTTCTGTTTTTGCCGATGATAAGCCTAAATGTATCGACAAAGATGTTAATGTCGGTGTTTTTGAGAAGGTTGTTCTGAAGGGTAGCGATAAGATCATCTATACTCAAGGAGATAAGGTAAGTGTAAAGATTCACGGACTTAAGGAGCAAGTAGATGCTGTAATTATCAATCAGGAAGGAAAAACTCTTGAAGTAAGTCGTAAATCCTCGGTAAATAACGGTCTGGGATGGAAGAGCTTATTCCGTGCATTCAGTAACACAAGGAAGGATGAAGAATTGGTAATATATGTAACTTCTCCGGATCTTACATGCGTTAAACTTACAGGTTCTGGCGATTTTATTGTTAAGGGAAAGGTTGATACTGATAATCTTGATATTTATCTTACGGGTTCTGGTGATATTGATTTCGATGATATTATTTGTGACAATATGATTGTATCACTCGTCGGCTCCGGTGATATTGAGATTGATAAGGTAGAATGTGTTACTTCTAAGATTAAACTTCAAGGTTCAGGCGATGTAAAGGTTAAGCAGCATAATGTGCGTAAGACAATTCTAGATCTTTACGGTTCTGGTGATATCGATCTCCATTGTTCAAAGTGCGATGAAATTAATGCTAATCTCTCAGGCTCTGGTGATATTACAATTTCTGGTGAATATAAGAATGTGAATAGAAACAAACGTGGATCTGGTGATATCAGAGTTAGATAAATAAAAAATATTATACCCACCCTCACTACAATAATCTGTAATGGGGGTGGATATTATTTAATATTTATAATTTATTATTTGCTGGGTCTTTTGACACAGCTTCTTTATTTTGAGATAAATCATTTACCAAGGGAAGTTTTCCGGATCGTTCTTGACATTCGATCTAAGATTCTGGTTCAATGAGTTGATGGCTTCCATATCTTCCTGCTCAAGAGAGAATTTCAGTATTTCGAGATTCTCTGCAAAATGATTCGGCTTGCAGCGAGGAATAGTAATGAGTCCACGTTGAACTATCCAGCGGAGAACAATCTGTGAAGTCGTCTTACCGTATTTCTTAGCAAGTTCCTTAAGAGTAGGAAGTCCTGTAATGTCAATATTTCCTTGACCGAAAGGTCCCCAAGCTTCAACCTGAATGCCAAGCGAATGGTTATACTCTATGTTCTCAACCTGAGACATAAGAGGATGAACTTCTATCTGATTGATAACAGGTCGAATAGTCGAGTTCTTGAAAAGGTCTTCAAGATGATGACGGTTGAAGTTACTTACTCCAAGAGATCGAATCTTTCCTTCTTTGACCATTTCCTCCATTATAGCCCAAGTATAATTTACCCAATCTTTCACGGGCCAATGGATAAGGAGTAGGTCGAGATAGTCAGTCTTTAGTTTCTTTATACTCTCTTCGATTGACTTGCGCACAGCTTCTTTGCCATTTCGCATGACTACGGTATTGACCTTTGTAGCTAGAAATATCTCTTCGCGAGCGATTCCACTTCGTACGATACCAGTTCCAACTTCTTCCTCGTTCTCATACATTTGAGCAGTATCGATGTGACGGAATCCTGCTTGAAGTGCAAGTCGAACGTTATTGATGGCGGTGTCGCCTTTGAGCGTCCATGTTCCTGCTCCGATTTGTGGGATTTCTATTCCGTTGTTTAACTTAATCATAGTACTTGCATTCTTTATTGTTGTGGCATTAATTATTATCATTACATTTTGTAATTACATTTGCAATAACGTATCCCATTGACCAGGCTGCCTGTAGGTTGAAACCGCCGGTAATGGCATCGACATCCAGTACTTCTCCGGCAAAGAACAGTCCTGGATATTTTTTCGCCTCAAGAGTATTGAGATCGATATTTGAAAGGGCAATGCCTCCACATGTTACGAATTCCTCCTTGAAACGACTTTGTCCTTCAATCTTGTATGTATCATTGGTCAAAGTCGCACAGAGCACATTAAGATGTTTCTTGCTCAGTTCGCACAACTTCCTTTCTGCAGGAATTCCACATTTATTAATAATATATTGCCAGATACGAGAAGTGAGGCTTTCCGGGTGTACCGATGAAATCTGTTTGTTCGGATTCCTTTCAATTATTCCCTGCAACATTCTCATAGCCGATTCTTCATTAAAGGAATCTCCGAGCCAGTTAACCAAAAGAGTGGCTTTATAGTCATTTTCTGCAAGAAAACGTGCTCCATAAGAGGATAGTTTCAGTATTGCAGGTCCACTCATTCCCCAATGAGTTATCAGAAGAGGTCCGTTCGCCTTGAATTTCGTGCCAGCGATTTTTGTCGATACATTCTCGACTACAGCACCCATAAGGTTAGTGATCGGGTCAATGATGTTGAATGTGAAAAGCGAAGGAACGGGATCAGCGATCTCAAGATCAAGCTTACCTAAAAAGTTGAGACCAGAAAGCTTCGGACTTCCTCCTGTAGTTACTACTACTTTATCAAAGACATGCATGAGTTCTTCGATGTCTGATACTTTTTGTTTCAAATGTAGCTTAACATTGTATTTAGACATCAGAAAGAGCAATGTGTGGACAATCTGCATAGCGTCCTGCGATGCTGGGAATACACAATTGTCATCTTGTGTGACAAGACGCACGCCTTCGCGTTCGAACCAATCTATCGTAGCCTGATGGTCGAACACGCAAAACATTCGCTTCATCAGTTTCTCACCTCGAGGATAGGCCTCCTTTAGGTTCTTGATTCCTGCAAACGAATTGGTAAGATTGCATCTTCCTCCTCCTGTGATTGCAACCTTTGCAAGCGCTTTCGTGCCGCTTTCAAAGACTTCTACCACAGCGTCTGGATTATTCCTTTTGATATTAACAGCACAGAAACAACCAGCTGCGCCAGCACCAATAATTGCTACTTTCATATGTGCAAAGATAGTTATTTCGCGTTGAATTATATGAATTTGCACGAAATTTGAGCTAAAATATAAGATATTCGTGATAATTCGTCAAATTCGTGGATATATTTCGTATGTTATGGTTGATATTGCTTGTGTCGGACACATTACTCAAGATCATATTATCACATCTTCGCTCGACTATTATGCTTCGGGCGGAACTGCCTATTATATTAGTGTGGGCGTTTCCTCACTGATCTCTAAGGATAATGAAGAATCTTCCGAAACAACAAGCAACAAAACCAACAAACTGAGTTTTCAGCTTGTGACCAAAGAAGGTCCTCAGCATTTCTTTGAGAACAAGTATGGAGAAAATATGAACAATCGCCAGCAAAGAGTGTTGTCTGTTGCCGATCCGTTTACAATGCGGGATTTATGTGATGTGAACGCCAGATACATTATCCTTGGAAGCCTCCTTGCATCAGATTTCTCTGTTGAAATCATAAAGGAAATGTCGAAACGTGGAACTCTAGTTCTCGATGTCCAGGGATTCTTGCGAGAAGTACGAGGCGAAAAAGTCTATGCTGTTGACTGGGAAGAGAAACTCGAAGCATTGCGTTACGTCGATATCCTCAAAGTCAATGAGTATGAGATGGAAGTTATCACAGGTTGTTCTGACGCACATCAGGCAGCATTGAAACTTGCAGAATGGGGCGTAAAAGAAGTGCTTCTCACTTTCGGTAGCTTTGGTTCGTTGGTCTATGATTCTAACACAGACACCTTCTATGATATTCCAGCGTTCCCACCAAACCCGCTTGTCGATGCTACAGGCTGTGGGGATACTTACGTTATGGGATATGTATATAAGCGAGCACAAGGTGCTTCTGTTGAAGATTCTGCAATTTTTGCTGCTCGGGTTTCGACTGCAAAACTACAAGTGAAGGGCCCTTACAGAGAGCTATAATCTTTGATACACATCCATCAGTTGCTGTGCCAATACAGATGGATGAAAAGTTTTCATGCAATATTCCTGAGCCTTACGTCCCAACTCTTGTCTGTAAGACGAGTCGGAGAGAAGTTTCACCATATTCTTACATATATCTTCCACATTATCAGGATTGGCTTTCAATGCAAAAGGTCCGCCGGCTTCCGGCAAGCTACTGACACAACTAGTTACTACAGGACAACCGCATAATTGTGCTTCTACTACAGGAAGTCCAAACCCTTCGTAAAATGACGGATAAACGAATAGTGTGGCATGAAGGTACAGCTGCATAAGTCGTTCATTGCCGATGACTTCCGGCCATACGAACAGCGATTCCATATCGTGTTCATAAATATAGTTCTTGACCTTCTGTTTGTAAGGACCACCAGAACCTACGACAACAAGTGGTATCTGTAGTTCCTTTGGCATCATTTCCATCGCTTTTACTATTCCCAGAAGGTTCTTTCTCGAATTGATGGAACCAACATAAAGCATAAATGGCTGATTCGCTCTTTCTTCTCCAAGGATTGAGACTAATAGTTCGTGATCTTTCTGCTTGTTCTCATTATAATAAATAGGTGCGACAGGCTGATATACAACGTCTATTTTATCTTCAGGAACTCCATAGAATCGTATTATATCTTTTTTCGTACATTCACTAATCGCAATAATTCTATCTGCCGATTCGCATGCATATTTCCATTTCTTGTCGTATATCAAACGGTCTATCTGTTTGTACATAAACGGAAAAGTCTTGAACGCGACATCGTGAATGGTAAGAACCGATTTTATTCCCGATTTTTTGATACCGAAAGGTAACTCGTTACTGAGCCCATGAAATACTTCAACACCATTCTTCTTCAATTCATCAACCAGGCAGAACGTGCGCCACAACGATCCTTTAATCATTCCTGTAGGCATCACTGTCTTGCAGTTTTTCTTGGATAGATAAGGCGCAGTTTCATTATTCTGTGCTACTTTTGGGGTAAACAGAATATATTCGTTATTGTCAAAGTTGTCAGTCAGGATGTCTATTGTTGTTCGGCTATGGTTGCCCAATCCTGTGAAATTATTATATAATCTTTTTGCGTCGAAACCAATCTTCATGCTTGTCAAAAATCGCTTGTTTCATTTATTATTGCCACCAAAATTATAGATAATTCTTAGCAAAACCAAATTAAAAGTCGTTAAAAATGTAAAAAGAGTATTGTTTCTTTTGTTTTGTCTCGAAAACTGACTATATTTGCGACTTGTATTATAGATATGTATATGAAAAAACAAAATATAAATATTAAGATTCAGGTTTTGACAATCCTCATGCTGTTGCTTTCAGTTGGCGTGGGCTTTGCTCAGAATATGAATCAGAGCAATTTGACCAACAGCCCATATACACGTTACGGATTCGGAAAACTTGGATCTGTCGGCAATGCGGCAACAAAGGCAATGGGAGAACTTGGTGTTGTCGGTTATTCAAGTTCCTACACCAATCTCTACAACCCTGCTTCGCTTGTCGGCATCGATACACTCACATGTCTTGTTGAGGCAGGTTTGAATGGTGAATGGCAGTTCTCGCATGAGAAAGGACAAAGCTCTTCAAATTTCAATGCCGGATTTAATTATTTGTCAATTCATTTCCCATTGTGGCGTAATTTTGCAGGAGCACTTTCTTTGACTCCATATTCAATGGTAGGTTATTACTACGGAGCAGAAGAGAAAGAGGGTCTTGATAGTCCTTTGATCAAAAATGATACGTTGATCTACGATAACTATTATAAGGGAACCGGCGGTTTGCAGCGTGTAATGATGAGTGTGGGTTGGCGTCCAATTAATACTAAGACCCAAACTCTCAGCGTAGGTCTCAACTTGGGTTATATCTTTGGTAGTGTCAATCATGCTGGTTTGATCAGCATTTCTTCAGGTCAGGCAGAAAGTACTGCTGTATCTCGTTCTTTCTCTGCGAGTGGTATTGAGATGGGTCTCGGTATTCAGTATTTCCGCCGTCTTTCAGCTACTAAGAGTCTCATGTTTGGTATGACATACTATATGCAGTCTCCATTGCGCATCAATTCAGAGAATATTGCGTATAGTGCCGGCGACACTATTAACGTCACAGACAAGTTCTGGATGAAGAGTCCGACAAAACTTGGATTCGGTGTTTCATACATTGTTGATCGAAAATTGCAAGTTGGTGCCGAATTTACGTTCGATAATTGGTCAAAAGTCGCTGGATTGGATGCAAATTTGCAGAAAACAGATGGCATTTATCAAAATATTTATAAATTTGCAGCAGGCGTTGAATATCAGCCAAGCGTTTTCAATCAGAATTATTTTAAGACATGCCGTTATCGTGCGGGAGCTAATGTCAAGAAGTCTTATATTGAAACTTATGGCAGTCAGAATACAGAATTCACTGTCTCGGCAGGTTTAGGTATGCCAATCGGACTTACTGCTCGTCGTCGTAGTCTCATAAATCTCGCAGTTGAATATACTCATGTTCAGCCATCGAAGTCTGATATGTTGAAAGAAGATTATGTCAACCTCGTATTCGGCTTCACATTCAACGAGATAATGTTCTTCCGCAATCGACTCAGATAACTCTGGTTTTAAACTTTGTCAATGGTGTCAAGTCTTAATGACAGAAATAACACAAAACGAAATATCATAAATTAACAATAAATAAAATCACAAATCACAATGAAAACATCTGTAAAAATGCTCTTCGGAGCCGTTCTTGCAATGACTTCTTCAGCTCTCTTCGCTCAGACTCCTGAGCAGTTGGAGATTCAGTGTGCTAATGGTAATACAGTAGGTGAGAACAATTCTCTCTATACTGAGTATGCAAAGCAGAAGAACTGGAAAGACGCTTATGAGTTCTGGAAGGCTCTCTACGATGCAGTTCCTAACTTCAACAAGAATGTTTACGTTTATGGTACAAACATTCTTAAGGCTCGTATCAATGAGTTCAAGGCAGATCCAGAAGCTCGTCAGGCAGCTATCGATGATCTTATGGCTCTCTATGACAACCGTATCAAGTATTTCGGAGAAGACGCTAAGCAGCCAGCTCCAGTAATCCTCGGTAACAAGGCTATCGATTACTTGAACATCATGGGTAAGAAGGCTGATGAAAACTTGGCTTTCGGTTGGCTCGAAGAAGTTGCTAACAATCTTAAGGGTGATGCAGATGCTAAGGTTTTGACACAGTATGTATCTCTTTCATTCAACAAGTTCAAGGCAGAACCTTCTTACAAGGCTAACTACATTGCTAACTACATGAAGGGTACTGAATACCTTGATGATGCTCTCGACCGTTACCAGCTCCGTCTTGATGACGATTTCGCTATCGTAGCAGGTGAGAAGCAGGGCGATGTTGCTAAGGCTGCAAAGGATACAACTCTTGCTAAGCAGTTCATCGACTTCTCTCGTAAGGCTAAGCTCGGTCTCATCAACCAGTTCGCTAACTCAGGTGCTGCTGATGTCAACACTCTCGTTGAGATCTTCACTCCACAGGTTGAAGAGAAGAAGTCTGATAAGGTATTCTTGAACAATGTTTCTAAGCTCCTTGGCCGTTCAAAGGAAGGTCGCGAGACAGAACTCTATACAACATGTGCTGATTATTCTTACCAGATCGAACCTTCTATGGAAGCTGCAAAGGGTCTTGCTCAGGCAGCTCTTAAGAAGCAGGATTGGGATCGTGCAATGGAGTACTACGATGAGGCTCTTCGTCTTGCTATCCAGAACGATGATAAGTGCGAAATCTTGAAGTATGAAGCAGCTATTCACCAGCAGCGTGGCCGCAAGTCTGCAGCTCGTGAGGCACTTCGCAAGTCTCTCGCTCTCAACCCAGATCAGTCTGAACCACACGTAATGATTGCTAACCTCTATGCAACTTCTGCTCGTGAGTCTGGTCTCGATTCAAATGTTGCAGGTCTTGTATATGTTGCAGCAGTTAACGAAATGCAGCAGGCAGTTGCTCATGCTGAAGACGATGCTAAGAAGGCACAGTATCAGTCAGCTATCGCTAAGTATAAGGCTGGTTATCCAGAGAAGTCTACTCTCTTCATGAAGGGTATGCAGTCTGGTTCAAGCGTTACAATCGGCGGTTGGATGGGCGTATCAGTTCAGGTACCATAAATAACCGAAATATGAATAAAGGCACTTTGGAAATCCTCCAAAGTGCTTTTATTATTTTAAATAGGTATAATAGAATCCGTAATTGTCTTCTACTTTTGTCGTTCTGACCTCGGAGAATTGGAAACTGTCATCGACGCGCTACGATGACAACTCCTGAGTCTGGGAACTCTGATTGTAGGCCTACGAAGAGTTCTCGGGAATTCCCGAGGTCTGATTGACGACCGTCGATGACTTCTCCGGACTTCCGTTGGACTCATCGACGGTCGTCGACATCAACAACTGTTTACAAGTGTTGATGCCGACGCATGTCGATAAGTCAGGCAAAAATTTCGATGTATTATCAACGTAGGAAGATTGGAGAAAAAGAAATAGATAGTTGTAAAATGCGAGGTTTTTTGTAATAAATCATTCTACTTTTTGGTCATTGCAGAATTATTCTTTATATTTGCGTGACAATTTTAACGCCACTAAGCGATTTTTTATAATTACCTTAAATTATTTTTCTCTTATGAAGAAAGTTTTTTTTATGGTTCTAGGAGCAGCGCTTCTCAGCAGCTGCAGTCAGAACAAATGTCAGTGTCAGAGCGATAACGACGAACCAGGTATAAAGGAGTATACTGGTAAGTATTTCTACCTTGGAACTGCACTTAACACAGATCACATCATTGGAGCAGACAAGGAGGGTGTAAAGACAACAGTGAAGCACTTCGCAGCAATCTCTCCGGAAAACTGCTTGAAGCCGGAAGAGGTACATCCGTTTGAGAATGTATATGAATGGACAATTCCTGATGCTTATGTCGAGTTCGGACAGAAGAATAACATGTTTGTTCACGGTCATACTTTGGTATGGCATTCGCAGTGTCCGGATTGGTTCTTCTTTGATGAGAAGGGCGATACTGCAAGCTATGACTTGTTGAAACAGCGCCTGGAAGATCACATCGCTACAATCGTAGGACATTATAAGGGAAAGATTCACAGCTGGGATGTTATCAATGAATCAGTTATCGAAGGCGGTATTCAGCGTCAGTCAATGTGGTACAAGATTCTCGGTGATGATCTTTATGAGATAGCTTTCAGTGCTGCTGCTAAGGCTGATCCGGATGCAGAACTTTATCTTAACGACTATAACATGACTGATCCTGGTCGTCGTGAGCGTTATGTTGAGATCATCAAGCGTCTTCAGTCAAAGGGTATTAAGATCGATGGTATGGGTCTTCAGGGTCACTGGGGATTGGAACGTCCTGCTATCAGCGAGATTCAGAAGTCAATTGACATGTTTGCAGAGATTGGCGTAAAGGTTAGTATTTCTGAGCTTGACATGTCTATTCTCCCACGTCGTCAAAGACAGATCACTGCTGCTGTTGATCACACAGAGAACTTTGAGCAGTCTCTTGACCCATATAAAGGCAACTTCCCACAGGAACCTCTCCATGATTGGAACTATCGTATGCAGCAGTTCTTCCAGCTCTTCAAGGATAATGCTGATAAGATTGAGCGTGTAACAGTTTGGGGTGTTTGCGACAATGACAGCTGGCTAAACAACTGGCCAATCGTTGGTCGTTATGACTATGGTACACTCATAACCCGTGACCATCGCATCAAGCCGGTTGATTTCTGGATTATGAAGAACTATTAAAATAAAAAGGGGCTCGCAAGCCCCTTTTGTTTTTAATCTTTTCGGTTAGGATTCTTTGGAAACCATCCTTTGCGAACACGTTCCCTTTGTTCGAATATTTCGAGGATGCTCCAGAAGGAACTGCATCCTATGACACCAAGCACCGAAGATGCTACGACATTCTCAATAAATAATGATAGCGCAAGAAAAACTGCCCCGGCAAGGGCAAATACCCACCAGCATTTTACGCCGAAATAGTATTCTGCTTTAATTACAATCGGATGAAAAAGTCCGATTACAAGAAATGTGATGATAGCTATGATGATGCCTAAGAAATTCATTTTTTGACAGCAATTATTTTTTATTAAATGTATATAAAAGCCGAAGTCGCTTTTGTTGAGCCGCAAAGATAATCAAATTTGTAATTAGATTCAATGATTTATCTGTGTTTTTTGCCCAAAGCGTTCTTTTCGTTATACTTTTATGGTCTTTTTATTTGAAAAAGACTATCTTTGCATCAATGAATAATATGTCCACATTACCAATATTATGGAAAAGTTTAAGTTAGGAATTTTAGGAACAGGCTGGATTGCAGATAAGATGGCTATCACAGTTGCAGGAATGCCTGAAGTAGAATTGTATGCTGTTGCATCTCGTAATAAAGAGACTGCCGAGAAATTTGCCGTTGAACATGGTGCAACAAAGAGTTTCGGATCATACGAAGAACTTGTAGAAGATCCTGAGGTAGAGCTGATTTACATAGCAACACCTCATTCGCACCATTATGACAATGCTATGCTTTGTCTGTCACATCACAAGCCTGTGTTGTGTGAGAAGGCTTTCACAGCTACAGCATGGCAAGCAGAAGAAGTAATTGCTAAGGCTCATGCAGAGAATGTCTTTATCACAGAAGCGATCTGGACTCGCTATATGCCATTGTCGAAGACTATTATCGAGACAATGAACAGTGGTATCATTGGAACTCCAAAGATGGTTTCTGCAAATCTCTGCTATCCAAATATCGATCGTCCTCGCATGTATCTTCCAGAGCTCGCTGGCGGTGCATTGCTTGACCTCGGTGTTTACTGTCTCAATTTTGCTGCTATGGCATTCGGTGGTGACATTGTCAAGTCAGTTTCTTCGTGCGTAATGACAGAGACAGGTGTTGATTCCCAGAATAATATCAACCTGCACTATACTAACGACAGATTCGCTGTGCTCACTTCTTCAAACCTTGTTAAGAGTGATCGTCGTGGTCTTATTTCTGGTGATCACGGACATATCATCGTCGATAATATCAACAATCCTGAAAGAATGATTGTTGTTGACGACGATTATCAGGTAATAAAGACTGTAGAATGTCCAGAGAAGATCACAGGATATGAATATCAGGTATATGCATCTATGGAGGCAATTCGTGCCGGAAAGATTGAATGTCCAGACATGCCACATGCTGAGACACTTCGCATAATGCATCAGATGGATGATCTGAGAAAGGAGTGGGGCGTTAAGTATCCTTGGGACAGATTCTAAGATAATTGATAATTAATAATTGACAATTGATAATTGCTTCGCGCAGTTGATTATATAATTACAATAAAAGGCAGATCATTTCGATCTGCCTTTTATTGTAGTGTCTATTCTTATTATTTTCCAGCGTTAGCCCAAGCCTGAGATTCCCCCTGGAGTGGAGCCATCATAGCAGATGATTCAGCGTCGTTTTCATCCAGCTTGAATACCATGAAGTTAGGGTTCTCTTTTGTGCAAGGAGTCCATTCGCCACCGTCAGGACCATTTGGATCACTATATTTGGCGAAGTTTGTCCAGTATGTGATCATCTTCTCTGCGAGATCCCAGTCTCCCTGAGTCCAAGGACGCCAGCAATACTTAAGAGACTTGAATACAAACCAGAGATCTGAAGAGTGGAATGCGCCCTTGAGAACATTCTCGCGACCATCTGTAGGAAGAGGACGTGCGAACTGGTATGTCCAGCACTTGTTTCCCTTTTCCTCACGATTCTGTGCGAAGAGTCCAATGCCTTCACCCATATTTCCAAGGTCATTGAGAGTGTAACCCATCATATAAGGAACATCAGCCAAAGTACCATCAAGAGCGGCTGCATCAAATGTTTCAAGAGAGCAGTAACCGTCAACGATTGGAGCATAACGGAAACGGAAGGCTCTTGGATTATTATCACCTTTGACCTGATCGTAGATTGTTCCAACTGTGTGCATGACCTCTGTAGATGTGCGACGCATTTTCTCAAGATTGTCTATGCCAGCCCAGTCGAGATATTCCTTGTTAGCATTGGCAGAAGCCTCAAGACCATTGACAGCAGGACCAGGATTTGTATTGGTAGCAGTGTTAAGACCGCCAGCACTCATGATGACAGCTTTGTGGAAAAGACCACGAGCGAGAGGCGATTCGCATATTGTGCGAACAGAACCACCACCAGCGCTTTGTCCGAATATTGTCACGTTGTCAGGGTCGCCACCGAACTGTTTGATGTTTTCTTTGATCCATTTCAAAGACTCGATCTGGTCAAGGATACCATAATTACCTGAAACGCCATTAGGATTTTCTGCATTTAGCTCAGGGTGAGTAAGGAAGCCGAAAACTCCAAGTCGATAGTTGATGCTCACGAGAACGACATCCTTTGAAGCCCATTCCTGTCCGTCGAATTCTGGTTCAGAACCCCAGCCTTCACGATATCCGCCACCGTGAATCCACAATGCTACAGGAAGCTTCTTGTTGACTTCACCTGGAGCCTTGGTCCAGACATTGAGGTAGAGGCAGTCTTCACTGTAAGGAGCTTCGTCGCCATATCCCCATTCTGTGAAATAGCCGCCAGGGTAATGTGTTGACTGATAACCAGGATGACCGAACTTGTCTGCTTTGAAAACTCCTTCCCATGGTTGTACTGGTTGTGGCGCTTTCCAGCGGAGATCTCCGAGAGGTGGTGCAGCATAAGGAATACCACGATACACGTACACACCTTCATTTTCTGCAGCTACGCCTTGTACTTTGCCACCAGTGATGTCCAGTATCGGACAGTCTTTTTGTTCTGCCTGGTTACAGCAACCAGCCAATGCTAAAGATACAAGAACTGCAAGAGACGATAATGTCTTTTTCATAATGTTTTTGTATTAAAATAGGTAATGAATGTATAAATAACTGTGTTTTATATCGGCAAATATAGAGATAATACAAACAACTGCTGTAATCATCGGTAAAAAAAGTTCTTTGTATCTTGTTTTTTATTTTCTTTGCAACATTAGAATGACTTAATTTATGAAAATTCAGGAACTGACACTTGAAAACTTTGATACTGAGGTGGAGAACCGCGTGTCTATGGGTATTGCTTTTTTTAAGCAAGGTTATAACTGTTCTCAGTCGGTCGCAATGACTTTCGCTGATTGGTATGATATTCCTTTGGGCATGATGACAAAGATTTCTGCTTCGTTTGGCGGAGGCATAGGTAGAATGCGAGAGACATGTGGCTCTGCACTCGGAATGTTTATGTTAGCTGGATTGGAGATTGCCTGTGAAGAAGCCGATCAGACAGTTAAAGCCCAGAATTATGCAGCCGTACAACAGCTCGCTGCAGATTTCAAGGAGCAGACAGGTAGTATAGTCTGTAAAGAGCTGCTTGGTTTGAACAAACAGCGTGCAGATGGTACAATTCCGGAAATCGTAATCGTGTCAACACCAGAAGCTCGTACTGATGAATATTACAAGAAACGTCCTTGCATACGAATGGTTGAGACTGCCATTCGCACATATATGGCATGGTACAAGAAACGACTTTCACCAGCATTGGAAAAAGCCGGTGAAAGTAGTGTTAAATAATAAATATTAAATATTCTGTATTTAGAGTGTCAATGTAATTTATTATTTATTATTTAATATTTCGCAACATCGTTTCGTGTAATTTTCAGGAATCGTCTCAGATATAATACACCGGCAATGGTAAGTCCGAATGGAAAGCCCATCCAGATGCCGAATGTTCCACCATGCAAAACAACACCAAAGAGATAGGAGAGAGGAATTGATATGACGATATAGGCGATGAATGAATAGTGCATGAGTTTTTTGACATCACCGAGTCCGCGTAATGCGTTGGAAAAGGTACATTGCATACCATCACCAATCTGGTAGAGGATGAGTGCATAAACACATAAGGCAACGATTTCTGTAACTTCAGGACTATCGGTGAAGAGTCCTGACAGATGGAAGCGGAAGATATATGCAAGAATACTCATGATTATACTAATGACAATCACTAATTCGTAGCCTGCAAAAGTTGCATGACGAATACCTCTCATATCCTTGAGCCCATTGTAGTTGCTCACGCGGATTGACACGGCATTAGAGAATCCCATGAACGACATAAATACAATATTGGAGATGGAGATCATGACCTGATGTGCTGCAAGGTGTGTTGTTCCGATCCAGCCGATGAATATTGCCACAAGAGAGAATGAAGCTACTTCCATGCCCATCTGTATTGCTATCGGCCATCCCAGACGGTTAAGGAGAAGGACATCTTTCTTGGTAGCAGGCGAGGTATTCCAATGTTCCTTGTATTCCTTATATTTCGGACGGAAGAAAAAGACGAGAACGAAAAGCAGAAACATCACAACACGAGAAGATGCAGTTGCCCATCCGGCTCCAATTATTCCTAATTCTGGAAAACCTAATTTGCCGAATATCAAAAGATAGTTGAAGAATACATTCCAGATGTTTCCTATGAGCATAATGATCATTGCGACAGATGTATCATTGATACTATCTGTACATTGCCTGAAAGGATTGGCAAGGAACATGAAAGGAAATGAAATAATCTGAATCAGAAGATATGGCTGCATCAAAGGAACGAGCTCTTCTGGTTGATTCATGTGAGGCAAAGCAAAATATAATCCGGCAAGAACGATAATGATCAGCAATCCCTGAAGACTATCAGCAATGATGCTGCTTTTCATTATCTCCATCATTTTGCCTTTCTTATTCTGCGAATATAATGCGCCTAATTGAGAAATAGCTCCAATAGAATAACCTAATGCAAGGAGAATGGCGAGCACAAAAAGATTGTTGACCAATCCTGCGGCAGCCAACTCTTCGGTCGAGTGTTGTCCGACCATAATATTGTCTGCAATATTCTGAGCAGTCATACCTAATTGACCAATGGTAATAGGTATGCCGAGTTTGAGAATGGATTTATATTCTAATGGAAAAAATAACTTCATTTGAATGTAAAAATGATATTTTGAAAACGCAAAGATACAAAAAATTATGCATACATATATTATATATATAACAATTTAGGAAATTTTGGAAAAAGACTGTATAAAGAAAATGAAAAATATTTATATTTGTACCCCAGATAGCACAAAATAAGTATTGCAATCACTATTTTTTATTATACAAGACACAAGATGAAGAACAAACTTAATCTAAAGAAAGTGTTGGTTCTCGGTTCTGGTGCGCTCAAGATTGGCCAGGCTGGTGAGTTCGACTACTCTGGTTCGCAAGCTTTGAAGGCTTTGCGTGAAGAAGGCATCAGTTCTGTATTGGTCAACCCAAACATTGCGACCATTCAGACAAGTGAAGGTATTGCCGATAAGGTATATTTCCAGCCAATCACACCGCACTTCATCACTGAGATTATCAAGAAAGAACGTCCAGACGGCATCATGCTTGCTTGGGGTGGTCAGACAGGTCTCAATGTAGGTACTGCTCTCTATCAGAGCGGTGTGCTCAAGGAGTATGGCGTGCAGGTACTTGGTACTAGCGTTGAAGCCATCATGAATACAGAAGACCGCGACCTCTTTGTCAAGGAACTCAACAAGGCAGATCTCAAGACTCCGGTAAGTGAGGCTTGTGAGACTATGGAAACTGCCCTCGCTGCTGCTAAGCGTATCGGTTATCCAATCATGATCCGTTCGGCTTATGCTCTCGGTGGTCTCGGTTCGGGTGTTTGTCCAGATGAGAAGAAGTTCTCTGAGATCGCAGAGTCTGCATTTACTTTCGCTCCACAGGTTCTCGTTGAGGAGAGCTTGAAGGGTTGGAAGGAGATCGAGTTCGAGGTAATCCGCGATGCTAACGATCACTGCTTCACCGTTGCTTCAATGGAAAACTTCGACCCACTCGGAATCCACACTGGTGAGTCGATTGTAGTTGCTCCAACATGTTCTTTGACTAAGGATCAGGTTGAGTACCTCCAGGCTATCAGTCGTAAGTGTGTACGTCACCTCAATATCGTAGGTGAGTGTAACATCCAGTTCGCTTTCAACGCAGAGACCAACGACTATCGTATCATCGAGGTCAACGCTCGTCTCTCTCGTTCTTCAGCTCTTGCTTCTAAGGCTACAGGTTATCCTCTCGCATTCGTTGCAGCTAAGATCGCTCTCGGCTACACTCTCGACCAGATCGGTGAGATGGGTACTCCAAACTCAGCATACAATGCACCACAGATCGACTACATGATCTGTAAGATCCCACGTTGGGACCTCACTAAGTTCGCTGGCGTAAGCCGTTTGATCGGTTCGTCAATGAAGTCGGTGGGTGAAATCATGGCTATCGGCCGCAGCTTCGAGGAAATGATCCAGAAGGGCTTGCGTATGATCGGCCAGGGCATGCACGGTTTCGTAGGTAACGATCATACCAAGTTCGATAACCTCGATGAGGAACTTGCAAACCCAACAGATCTTCGTATCTTCGCTATCGCTCAGGCATTGGAAGAGGGTTATACTATCGACCGTATCGAGGAACTTACAAAGATTGACAAGTGGTTCCTTGAGCGTATGAAGCACATCGTAGACCTCAAGAACGAACTTTGCACATACAACTCTCTCGAAGAGATTTCTGATGAGAAGATGCACGAGGTTAAGGCTTGCGGTTTCTCTGACTTCCAGATTGCTCGCTTCGTATTGAAGCCACAGGGCAGCATGGAGAAGGCTAACCTCGAGGTACGCCGCGATCGTAAGCAGCGTGGTATCCTCCCAACAGTACGTCGTATCGAAACTGTAGGTGGCGAACATCCAGAGCTCACAAACTATCTCTACTTCACATATCTCGGACAGGTTGAGCCAACAAATGCAGATGCTCTCACTACAGAGGAGTGGAAGAAGACTGCACTCAAGCAGCAGCCACACTCTATTGAGTGGTACAAGAATGAGAAGTCGGTTATCGTACTCGGTTCTGGTGCATACCGTATCGGTTCATCAGTAGAGTTCGACTGGTGCTCGGTAAATGCTATCAACACAGCTCGTAAGCGGGGTTACAAGTCAATCATGATCAACTACAACCCTGAGACAGTTTCTACAGACTATGATATGTGCGACCGTCTTTACTTCGATGAGCTCTCACTTGAGCGCGTTCTCGACGTAATCGATCTTGAGTCTCCACGTGGTGTAGTAGTTTCAGTAGGTGGTCAGATACCTAACAACCTCGCAATGAAGCTCCATCGTCAGGGTGTGCCAGTTCTCGGTACATCTCCACTCGATATCGACCGCGCTGAAAACCGTGATAAGTTCTCTGCAATGCTCGATAAGCTCGGTATCGACCAGCCAGCATGGCAGGCTCTCACAAGCATGGACGACATCAAGGCATTCGTAGATAAGGTTGGCTATCCAGTACTTGTACGTCCATCGTATGTGCTCTCAGGTGCTGCAATGAACGTATGTTATGATGACGAACAGCTCGAGCGCTTCCTCGGCATGGCTACTGAGGTTTCGAAGGATTTCCCAGTTGTAGTATCGCAGTTCATGCAGGATACTAAAGAGATCGAGTTCGACGCAGTTGCCGATAAGGGTGAGGTTGTAGAGTATGCAATCTCTGAGCACGTTGAGTATGCTGGTGTTCACTCTGGTGATGCTACAATGGTATTCCCAGCACAGAACATCTACTTCTCAACAGTACGTCAGATCAAGAAGATCGCTCGTCGCATCGCTGCAGAGCTCAATATCTCTGGTCCATTCAATATCCAGTTCTTGGCTAAGAACCGTGAGGTTAAGGTTATCGAGTGTAACCTCCGTGCTTCTCGTTCGTTCCCATTCGTTTCAAAGATCTTGAAGCGTAACTTCATCGAGACAGCTACTAAGATCATGCTCGACGTTCCATACAGCCGTCCAGACAAGAGCGAGTTCGATATCGACCGCATCGGTGTTAAGGCTTCACAGTTCTCATTCAACCGTCTCTCTAACGCAGACCCAGTGCTCGGCGTAGACATGAGCTCAACAGGTGAGGTAGGTTGTATGGGTGATGACTTGAACGAAGCTATGCTCAACTCTCTCATCGCTACAGGTTACAGCATCCCTAAGCAGAACATCCTCCTTTCTTCAGGTGGCGCTAAGGGTAAGGTTCAGCTCCTCGAGCCTGCACAGAACCTCGTAAAGAACGGTTACACTATCTACGCTAC
>JAZQOF010000034.1:0-4113 GCA_045627785.1 Bacteroidales bacterium
AGCACATCTTTACCAGTACCATTCTCTCCGGTAATAAGCACAGTGGCATCTGTTGGAGCAATCTTCTCCAAGCTGTGACGGATTTCCTGCATCTGTTGGCTATTGCCCCAATACATGATCGAATCGCTCTTAACCTGGGACATCTTAGCTTTGGGCGTGGCCTCGTATGCTGAACGAAGCGTCGCAATCAGCTTCTCATTGTCCCAAGGCTTCACAATGAAGTCAAAGGCTCCTCGCTTCATTCCCTCTACGGCTAATGCGATGTCTGCGTAAGCAGTGAACAGTACAATCTGCACATCGGGATACATCTTCCTGAGCTCGCTCGTCCAGAACAACCCTTCATTGCCCGTGTTGATGTCCGTATAGAAGTTCATATCCAGCAACACCACATCGGGCCGGAAGCTCTCCATAGTGCTGATCAGCGTCTTAGGAGATGCAATGAACTGCACCTCGGCGAACTGAGGTGTCAGCAGCAGCTTCAAGGCATTGCGTATGCCCTGATTGTCATCTACTACGAGGATTTTACCGTGCTTCATATCAGTTGAAATAATATCCCAGAACGATTTGGAAGGTACGATTCCTTCCTCCTTTATAGAGTTCGCAGGTATCGGTCATTCCATGGATGTAGCGAGCATCGATGAACATATTGTTCTTGAATACCATTCCGAGTCCTCCAAGTATAGAAAAGTCAACTTTTTTGGTATTCGAAGCATCAAACATATTTGTTATGTCACCGGTTTCTACCTCATCTTTTTTACTAAGCAGATACCCGACTTGAGGGCCACATTCGATGTATAGTCCATCCATCATATAATACTTCAGCACGATAGGAAGGTTCATGTAGTGACTGCGGATCTTGTAGTCCACTTCTCGTTCAGCACCTTCCTTTCCTTCCAGGATGGTCAGATTGTCCTTCATGCCTTGCATCGAATACATCAGATCCGCCTCCACATCAAATGAGTGTGCCAACTGATAGTTGAACACACCTCCGAGAGCGAACCCCGTGGTGTATCCCGACCCCTCGAATGTAGAAGCTGGATACACATGATCAGATTCTCCAGACAGGTTCATGCCCGCTTTGATGCCGTATTGTACAAACTGTGCTTTGACAGCCAGACAAAGCATGAAAAATACCAGGATAGAAACAAGCTTCTTCATTTCTCTTCTACTAACACAAATTTGTCATTGGCGTGAGTAAGAATGCTCCCCTTCATATACCATATAGTTCCGGTATTGATGTTCAGCAGATAGACAGTATTTGAAGACATGATGAGCTGGTAATTGATCTGTCCTGGCTGAGCAACATCTTCGGGAGTCTCCTGACGATTGATATTGATATACTTGTCATAACTCAGGAACTTAACTTCTCCGGTCTCCTTATTAAGTTGCAGCACGATATTATCTGTATCTGCACGACCAATGATTTCATACATACTACCATCGAGGCTTGACTTGACGGCAGCTGTAGGAACATTCACATTGGTGGTTTTCTCTGTCGATGTTTCGGCAAATGTAGATGTAGTCAACAGAAGACTAATAACAACTGATAATATAGTTTTCATTGTTGTTCAATAATATTTTTTTATTGGTTCAAAAGCATAATAAAACACCAAACGAATAAATAATTGCCTAAAATACAAGAAACTTATCTTGTCTCAAACAAGTCTTTCAAAGTGATAATACTCTGAAATACTCCAGAATACTCGTTCTGTTTTAGTCCTACAGATGTAACAAGTATAGGATGAATAGCACCTCTTACAGCATTGGCGTTGCGGAAGGAAAAGACACGACGCTCAATATCTTCCTTATCCTTGCGTTTCATCTGATAGATGCCATCATAGTATTTCATCTCAAACAAATTAACGACTTTGTCCGATCTTTTGATGATCAAATCTATCTGTGCCTTGGTGTCTGCATCCGAAGGTGAAGTCCAGGAAAATACATTTGTAACGATGCCGTTGATGCCTAAATATTTTTCAATCTGCCGATGATGGTTAAGACATAATTGTTCAAAAGCGAATCCCTTCCACGTGTCATGAAGATGGGTGCCCATCTGGAACTGCCAGAAAGGACTATCGCTTGTGCCATGCTTCTTGATGAACTTGAAGTGGAAAAATGTAAAAGGATCAATAAGCTGGAACAATCCGACCTTTGTAGTGTTACCATATCCTTTGTACGAACGGATAAATTCACAGTCAATCAGGTCTTTTAGCACTTTGCTGAAATGCCCGTTGTCTATCAGTTTGGTTGCTTTCAATATCTCTTCTCGAGACAATCCCTTGTTCTTTGTGCTCAAAGCTTCTACCACCTTGATGTAGGCATCAGACTTCTCAAACAAAGACGCATATAAAGCTTCAAACTCACCATCGAGACTACCTTTGTCTGTAAAGAACATCTCATCAATACATTGAGCCAAGCTTCGACCACGACGCAAATGCTTCAGATAGAAAGGCACTCCTCCCATTATCATATAGCATTCTGCAATTTCCCTCTCGTCAAGAAGAATGTCTCGGCTGATTAGATATTCCTTTACTTCTGCCAGACAAAATGGGTGTAAGTATATTTTCTGTGTGACGCGGTTATGAAGACCTCCTCTATTCTTCAAAATCTTGTTTGTAATCCACGATGTCGCAGAACCACAAACTATCAGCACCAGATCGTGCTGTGTTGCTGCCCAATCATTCCAGAAGTGCTCAAGTGCAGAAACAAGATTACTTCCACGGGTATCGAGCCAAGGTAATTCGTCAATAAATACGATGAACTTGCCTTCTTTCTTCTTTGCCTCAAGCAATCTGCGTAACATTTCAAACGCCTCAAACCAGGTACGGGGTTTGGAATATTTAGTTCCATCGCCATACCTGTTTAATGCTTCTGCAAAGTTGGACAGCTGAGCTTTTTTATCTTTCTTAGCAATGCCTGTTAGTTTGAAATCATACTGATCGTTAAAGAAATTGTTTATGAGAAATGTCTTTCCGATACGACGGCGGCCATATACCACTACAAATTCCGCTTCTTGAGATTCAACGATCATCTGAAGGCGTTCCTGCTCATATTTTCTTCCAACGAGAATATCTGCTCTTTCCATTATACGTGAATTTTTACTAGTTTCAGACGGTGCAAAGATAACAGATTCTTCTTAATAAACCAAGGAAATTGCAGACTTTTGGGCGGAAAGTCCATTTTTTTTGTTGGTTTAGCCCAAAAGTCTGCAATTTTAGCAATTTTACGATTAAACTATTCCGCCTTTATTGACTCCACTGGATTACTCGTAGCTGCACTGAAACTGCGCACCACCACGATAACAAGAGTCACAATGAGGACGATGAGCAGAGCTAAAGCGAATACCCACCAGCTGAGGGGGGTATGATAGGCGAAGGTACTGAAGTAATGATCAATAATCAGATAGCTGACCGGAGCAGCAATCACAAAGCAGATGAGCACGATGACCGAATACTTGCGGCTGAACATCTGCAGGACGTCATTCACCTCAGCTCCCATCACTCGGCGAATGGCAATCTCCTTGCGCCTGTGCTGAGTCTCGAAGAGCACCAACCCGAACACACCCATGAGCGAGAGGATGATAGCCACAAGCGTGAAGGCTGTCACCTGCTTGCTGAGCTTGTCCTCAGCCTTGTACTTGCGGGCAAGTTCCTCGTCAAACGGGTGCAAGGCTATCTGGTCGGGATCAACGTCTGGCGAGAGTTCGAGGGCGGTATTCCGGACAAAATCCATTACCTTGCGAGGGTCTGCTCCTGCTGCCGTCCTCAGATACAGATGCGTGAGTCCCTGTTGCCTCCACGAATGATCCTGCCCGAAAAGGTAAAAGGCGAATGCATCATTTCCGTACTGAAGCGGGCGGAAATGGAAGTTCTTGCAGATTCCAACTACATCCGACTGGCTTCCTTTGTGATCGCGAGCCTTCTCGTCAAGCGTGATGTCATACTTGTCGCGAGCCTCCTCGTTGAAGATCAAGACACCCGTTTCCGACTGCTCGTCCGACTTCAAGAAATTGCGACCCTCGACAATCTCTATTCCCATCACATCCAGGAAGTTATACGCCACAGGATAGACATCGAAGTTGATTTGCTGACCCTTATACGTGTCGCCCCAACC
>JAZQOF010000035.1:0-15168 GCA_045627785.1 Bacteroidales bacterium
CTATCCCAAACTGATGGGCAGGTTACATACGCGTTACTCACCCGTGCGCCGGTCGCCACCCGAAGTGCTGCCCCTCGACTTGCATGTGTTAGGCCTGTCGCTAGCGTTCATCCTGAGCCAGGATCAAACTCTTCGTTGTAAATATCTCTCATTTTCCCTCTAAAGGGAGAATAATCAATCTTATAACAGTTCCGATCCAAGCTGCCAGGTTTCAATTCAAATTGACGGTAAAGCTTCTACACTTGCTCTACCCAAGAATTGTACTACTTGTCTAATATCTAATTCTTTCAAAGATCGTAATCCTATAAATAATGTAGGAAATCTTAATGTGGTCGCTGACGGATTCGAACCGCCGACCCTCTGCTTGTAAGGCAGACGCTCTGAACCAGCTGAGCTAAGCGACCGAAAGGTATAACCTTGAGTAGTCCATAGCAGAGTCGAACTGCTCTTTAGAGAATGAAAATCTCTCGTCCTAACCGATAGACGAATGGACCAACGATGTTTGTGGTACCACCAGGAATCGAACCGGGGACACAAGGATTTTCAGTCCTTTGCTCTACCAACTGAGCTATGGCACCATCATAATAAGTACGGAGGATGAGACTCGAACTCACACAGCCGAACGGCCACTACCCCCTCAAAGTAGCGTGTCTACCAATTTCACCACCTCCGCATTGAGAATTTTGAGCGAAAAACGGGGCTCGAACCCGCGACCCCGACCTTGGCAAGGTCGTGCTCTACCAACTGAGCTATTTTCGCAAGTGCGGTGCGTACGGGACTCGAACCCGTGACCCCATGCGTGACAGGCATGTATTCTAACCAGCTGAACTAACGCACCATATATTAAAGCACGGGTGGTAAGGTTCGAACTCACGACACCTGGTTTTGGAGTCCAGTGCTCTACCGTCTGAGCTACACCCGTTTATAAAGACTGGCTTCCGTAAATGTGACCCCGGAGAGGCTCGAACTCTCGACCCACTGATTAAGAGTCAGTTGCTCTACCAACTGAGCTACGGAGTCTTAATATATATTCTCAATTATTATTTCCTACAATATTTCAAAGATCATATTTCAAGCGAACTTGAATTTTGAGCGAAAAACGGGGCTCGAACCCGCGACCCCGACCTTGGCAAGGTCGTGCTCTACCAACTGAGCTATTTTCGCAATTTTCCACCAAAATGACTCGCATTAGGAAGATTTGCGGGTGCAAAGATAGGCGTCTAAAAAATCAAATCCAAATTTTTTGACGACTTTTTTCATCTAACGGGGTATTTTTTATACTTTTCCGATACTATTCCGCAATTTCGGCATTGCAATCGTCCACAGAAGAGACGTTTCTTTTGAGTCCTTTTAGCCCCGCACGAGACACAGCTGAATTTTTGAATACTCTCTTAAATTCTCCATTAGACATATTTTTAATTGTCTGAGATGAAATATTAAGGAAGTCCTCTGATGGAGAAAACTCTTCGAATGATGTAGGAACAGCAAACCTATTCCAAGGGCAAGCTTTCTGACATGCGTCACACCCATAAATACGTTTTCCCATCTTCAAAGAAATATCCGCCGGAATTTCTGCGCTTTTATTTTCAATCGTCTGGTAAGATATACATTTGTTTGCATCCACAACCCCATTACAGATGGCATGCGTAGGACAAGCTTCCTCGCATCTATGACAATTACCGCATGAGATATGAATCGGAGAGTCATATGCGAGTTCAATATCAACAGCCAAAACACCAAGAAAACAAAAAGATCCGACTTTGGGAATAATAATCAAAGAATTTCGTCCCTGAAAACCTAAACCACATTTTTTCGCCCAATAACGTTCCATCAGTGGTGCAGAGTCGGTAAAAGCGCGCCCCCCAACCTCTTTCTGCAGCCCCAATTCCGGAGACAATTCTTCTTTTATAAATTTTAAAAGGAGAGAGAGATAAGATTTCAACACATAATGGTAGTCTTTACCATAAGAATAACAAGCGAATGATACGTCAGACTCTACAAACTGCTTTGGGTAATAGTTCATAGCGACACATATTAGGGACTTTGCTCCGGGTTCCAACAAACGAGGATCATAACGCATAGCCTTATTTCTATGCAAATAGTCCATATCTGCAGCATAACCCTTCTGAAGCCAATCCTCATGTTCCCGAACTGCATTCTGATCGACAGCCTCTGCTCTAGCAATGCCGCAAGCAGAGAATCCTAATTCTAAACACTTCTTCTTTATAAGGTCCGATGCTTCTTCTATCGTCATGCTTATAATAATTTAAAGGTATAGCCTTGCCGCAGGAGCCATTCTATAGATTCCGGCAGAGCTTTCTCCAAATTGTGCCAAGATTTTGGCTGATCGTGGAAAGTAATGATCGAGCCGTTTCTCGCATATTTCTTGACATTTTGAACAACCTGTTCAGGAGTTAATCGTGAAGAATAATCTCTTGTTACAAGATCCCACATGACAATACTATACTTACGTTGAAGCAAATCCGACTGTCCCCAGCGAAGCCAACCGTGTGGTGGTCGGAAAAGATGGCTTTGAAT
Source organism: Bacteroidales bacterium (assembly GCA_045627785.1). Lineage (GTDB taxonomy): Bacteria > Bacteroidota > Bacteroidia > Bacteroidales > UBA3663 > Liminaster. The sequence continues at coordinate 2,539 of JAZQOF010000035.1, forward strand.
AAGGACATTTGCTTTTTCAACATTTGCGAGATAAGCACGAGGCTCATACATCATGGCAGAAATATGGTTCATGGTATGGTTGCCGACTTGATGACCTGCTGATTTTACCCGTTCGAATATCGAACGATATCGTGCTACATTATCGCCTACGCAAAAAAAAGTAGCCCCCACTCCATAATGCGCCAAAACATCCAACACCCAAGGAGTGACCTGAGGTGTTGGACCATCATCGAATGTCAGGTAGACGCACTTCGGATTCGAAGGAATTCGCCAAAGGCTATCTACATGCATCAAACGGCGAAAAAGAGTTGGTGGCTGCTCAATAAACAAATTACTTTCTACTTAATTCATTTAGATGCTGCTAATACCTTATATTTGCTATAAGCATTATCAACATAAAGATTAAACAAAGACGAATACTCTTTCTCAAAACTATCAAGCTCGTATGCTTCTGCCACCTGAAGGACTTCTCGCATTGTAATAATATGCTCACGGATTGTACGACTAATAGAAGTCATCTCGTTACGATCTAAACGGAATGCCCAATCAAGATAGTCAACATCAGCTTCTATTGTGCTGCGCAAAACGCGCTCTCCTTCGTCCTTCTTATCACAAATGAGATAAGCCTGAGCCAATGTCAAAGCAGTAAAGTCATATGGAACCGTCTGATATGGAATTGTAGCATCGCAGAATTCAGTAGCCTTCAAAGCTCTCTCTGTATCATCAATTGAAAGAAGTTGCTCGATAAGAGTACAGAACATCATACGCTGAGTACGACACATTCTACGAATATTTTCGTCCAAATAAAGTGTCGTATCTTGAACATTTCCCCAAACGAACTTATTCATCATATTGTCATAAGTCTTATCGATATCGCAAGTGCTTGTTCCGCCTTCTTCAAGCGGAACGATCTGATAAGCAAGACCGCACAAACGGAAATATCTATTCAGACTAAGATACATATCCGAACCGACTGTAGTAGCAATATATATTGGTCGCTTCCATCCATCTTTATTAATCTCATCTATCATAGAAAGCATTGCAATCTCATTCTTGGTGATGTAATTCTTTCCACTCAAATCGATATGCATTTTCTTACTGATCATTGAAGGATCTTTGACAGAGATGACAGGAGAATTCATAACCGCAGCTGAGTCTATATCCAAATACATCTTTCCTGTAGGGATGTAATCAAGTCGGCCATAGTTTGGCAACTGCTTATACTTAGGATCATCTGAATACAAATAATTCAAAACAGCTCCGAGCGGTTTCTCTCCTTCTACGACAGGAAGAATATGCGCATAATTCAACTTATCTGCATTATACTGATCACGACGGAAAGCAATAGGGAGTGGCTTTGAATCATATGCCTGTGACTTCATCTGATTAATATACCAATCAGTCTGGAGATAAGAAAGATTACATACTCGAACATCAGTACGATAATTCTCTACATCCTGGGCATACCAAAGAGGGAATGTATCATTATCTCCATTTGTAAAGATTATCGCATTCTCTTCCAACGAACTGAGATAATTGCGACCGAAGTCTCTAGCTGCATATCTTCCTGAACGATCGTGATCATCCCAAGTCTGGCCAACCATCTGGAATGGCACGCCAAGGCAAACAACAGCTACCAAAGCTGCGATTACTGCATTTTCCTTTTGAAGATATTTGTTCAAGAGATGCATTATGCCGGCAACACCCATACCTACCCAAATGGCAAATGCATAGAATGAACCTGCATACGCATAATCTCGCTCTCGAGGCTGATAAGGAGTCTGATTCAAATAGATTACAATCGCAATACCAGTCATAAAGAACAGGAAGAAAACTACCCAGAACTCCTGAATGCCCTTATTGCCTGCATAAGCTTGCCAAAGAAGACCAATGAGGCCTAACAACAACGGAAGCATATAGAACACATTATGTCCCTTATTGTCGGCAATAGCTGATGGCATATCCTGGTCACCGACAAGAATCTCATCGATGAACGGAATACCTGTAATCCAGTTTCCTCTGTCTATTTCTCCGTAACACTGAACATCACTCTGGCGACCTGAGAAATTCCACATAAAGTAGCGCCAATACATGAAGTTAAGCTGATATCGAAGGAAAAAGGTAAGGTTCTCCCCAAATGTAGGCACTGTAATAGTCTTTCCATCAACGCGAACCTTCTCGCCCTTGAAACCGCACCATTCTTTGTATCCTTCAACATGATTTCCCTGCTTACTGTACATTCGAGGGAAAAGCACATTGTAGTTATATGAATATTTCTCTTTATGGCCCGTTACTTCATAACGATCAGGTTCCGATGGATCTTTCTTTACAATCTTTGTATAAAGAGGAGCTCCTTCCTTGACAATCGCAGCGCCGCTCTCGTCTCTAGCCACATCAGACGCAAACGTCTGTCCGAAGAACAATGGACTTTCTCCATACTGCTCACGTCCAAGATACTTTGAGAATGAGAATATCTCATCTGGAGAATTCTGATCCATTGGCAATTGCGCAGAAGAACGAATGATGATCTGTGCGAATGTTGAGTAGCCAATCATGATAGACAAAAGACAGAACAATATATTGCTAGCCAATCGTGCATTCAAACTCTTGAAGAACCATATCAATGCAGTCAATCCTCCAGCGACCAGAATATCGACAAACCAGTTATCGCTCACAAATGGCATACCAGAGAGTACAACACCCGCGATCAAAAGCAAACGTATAGATTTGTCAGAAGTCTCTGTCTTATATATCTTCCACAATCCGTATATCAAAACAGCAATTACGAAGAAGAAATAGAACATAGTTCCACTATTATAGCCGAAACCAAGTCCATTTACGAAGAACAACTCTATCTCACTTGCCAATCTGATCAATCCTGGGATCATTCCATAAAGGATAAAAGCAATAAGCAGCATTGACAACAGTAGAGCGCCTAATGTACCCTTGAGATTTGCTTCTGGCACCTTCTTGAAATAGTATACCAAAACGATTGCAGGAATACAAAGAAGATTCAGCAAGTGTACGCCGATAGAAAGGCCAATGATATATGCCAAAAGAATGATATATCGATCACCTTCTACACCAGATGCATTATTTTCCCATTTCAAAATCAGCCAGAACACCAACGCCGTCATGAAAGAAGAGAAGGCGTATACCTCAGCTTCGACAGCAGAGAACCAGAATGTATCAGACCATGTATATACTAGTGCTCCCACCATACCAGATGCAAGAATTGTAATGATCTGTGACCATGACATTTCGTCATCTTTCTTGTTATTCATGCACACAAGTTTCTTGGTCAATGCAGTAATGGTCCAGAACAAGAACAATATTGTTCCCGCACTGAATAATGCAGACATTCTATTTACCCATATAGCGGCCAATGACATATCTCCTCCGGCAAAATTCACAAAGAATCGGCCAGTAAGATTAAAGAAAGTATTTCCAGGAGGGTGTCCTACCTCTCCTTTGGCTGCACATGTAATAAACTCTGGGCAATCCCAGAAACTCGCTGTTGGCTCGACAGTCATCAAATATGTGAAAGCTGCCACTGCGAAAGCAATCCATCCGAAGATGTTATTCAGCAATTTATATTGCTTCATTTCTACTAAATATTATATATTTAAACTATTTTACGCGTGCAAATTTACAAATTTTTGTGTAATATTTGACTTTTGATTCCATGAAAAGAGAAAAAACAATAACTTTACACGCATATTTAAGTTTATTTATGAATAAAAGCAAAGGAGCAATAGGTATTTTTGACAGTGGATATGGAGGATTAAGTATCTTCCGCGAAATCCACAAGCTCCTCCCAGAATATGATTACATATTCCTGGGAGATAATGCTCGTGCGCCTTATGGTGACAAATCATTCGAAGAAGTGTTTGTCAATACAAACCAAGCTGTAAATAAACTTTGGGACATGGGTTGTCCATTGGTAATTATCGCATGCAATACAGCATCAGCAAAGGCTCTCCGTAACATTCAGCAAAACGAGTTACCTAAATCCTCAGATCCTACAAAAAGAGTTTTAGGTGTAATCCGTCCTACGATAGAAAAGGTAGGCAATTTATCCTATTCCAAGCACATCGGTATAATTGCAACCCAAGCGACAATCAGTTCCGAATCATATATCCTGGAACTCAACAAATTCGCACCCGAAATAATCGCCAATACACTTGCTTGTCCTCGCTGGGTGCCTATGATAGAAAAAGGCGACTTGAACACTGAAGAATTACACGATATTGTAAAAGAAGATATCCACACTCTGCTAGACAAAGACCCATGGATTGATACAATAATCCTTGGATGTACACATTACCCTTTGATCACATCACTTATACAAAGAGTCTTGCAAGAATTGGACGTTCCGGAAATAATACTCATGCCTCAAGGAAAACCTGTTGCATATAGTCTACTAGATTATTTAAGGCGTCACCCGGAAATCGAGCAACGCCTTACAAAAGGTCAAAATACACTATATTATACAACGGGAAATATTGAGCAGTTTGATAAACACGCCTCAGCATTTATTGGGCATAAGGATATTGTAAAATCGAAAAAGATATCCCTTGGAAAATAACCACTTTTGCAAATAAAAAGTTCTTTCCGGAAAAAGTAGCCCTTAACTTACACCAAACATCTTTGACACTTTCCTGATTCCAGCAACCAGTGCATCGATTTCTTCCTTCGTATTATAGAAAGAGAAAGATGCTCTAACTGTTCCTTGAATTCCCAAAGAATGCATCAATGGTTCAGCGCAATGATGTCCAGTACGCACAGCGATTCCTAACTTGTCGAGCAACATACCCATATCATAATGATGAATATCAGCAACAAGGAAACTCATAACTGCGCTTTTCTCTTTAGCATTTCCGAAAATTCTCATTCCCGGAATCTTAACGAACTGTTCTGTGCAATAATCTAACAATTCTTTTTCATAAGCACAAATATTATCCATGCCGACACTTTCCACATAATCCAATGCTTCTGCAAAAGCAACCGTGCTTATAAAATCTGGCGTTCCTGCTTCGAACTTGTAGGGCAATTCGTTGAAAGTTGTTTTCTCGAAGCTGACTGTCTGAATCATTTCTCCACCGCCCTGATATGGAGGCATCTTATCCAACCATTCCCTCTTACCATAAAGGACACCAACACCCGTTGGCCCATAGATTTTATGACCAGAGAAAACGAGAAAGTCACAGCCAAGATCTTGCACATCCACTTTAATATGCGGAGTAGACTGAGCTCCATCAATAAGAACTGGGACATTTCTCGAATGAGAATAATCGACAATGAATTTTACCGGATTAATTGTTCCAAGAACATTACTAACATGAGTAATACTTACGATCTTAGTCTTTTCAGAAAAAAGGCTCTTGAAATGTTCCAGGTCAAGCTCTTGTCGATCGTTGAGTCTAACATGTTTGATGATGATATTCTTTCTACGCTGAAGAAGCTGCCAACTAACGATATTTGAGTGGTGTTCCATATCAGAAACAATTACCTCATCACCATCGTTAAGGAACGCATCGCCAAAAGAAGATGCTACAAGATTAATACTTTCTGTAGTTCCTCTAGTAAAGATAATCTCAGCCGATTCTCGTGCATTAATAAACCTCATGACTCTATTTCTGGCATTCTCATGAAGTTCTGTTGCTTCCTGACTTAGGAAATGCACTCCTCTATGAACATTTGCATTATGATGCAGATATCCATCAGACAATTTATTTATTACAGAAAGAGGTTTTTGCGTAGTAGCACCATTATCCAGATAAATCAGTGATTTACCATAAACAGTACTTTCAAGAATAGGGAAATCCTTTCTGATTGTATTTACATCAAACATAATATAAAAAATAAAGCCCATACAAAATTGTACAGGCTTATATTGACCGACGGTCTAGCCGTCAATTTTTCAATTATTCAGCAGCTGGAGCCTCTGCAACTGGAGCTTCTGCAACAACCTCAGACTTCTTGCTGCGTGAACGACGAGTCTTAGACTTCTTCTCCGACTTGTCCTTCAACATATTCTCATTGTAGTCAACGAGCTCGATCATAGCTGTAGCAGCATTGTCACCGAGACGGTTACCCAACTTAAGAACACGAGTGTATCCACCAGGACGGTCTGCAATCTTAGTTGCGATGTTACCGAAAAGTTCCTTAACAGCTTCCTTATCCTGAAGATAGCTAAATACGATACGACGAGAATTTGTTGTATCATCCTTAGCGCGGTTGATGATTGGCTCAGCATAAACGCGAAGAGCCTTAGCCTTGGCAACTGTTGTGACAATGCGCTTGTGCATAATCAACGAAACAGTCATATTCGAAAGGAGAGCCTCACGATGTGACTTTGTACGTCCAAGGTGATTGAATTTCTTATTATGTCTCATTGTTTAATTATTCTTTATCAAGTTTATACTTAGAGATGTCCATGCCGAACGAGAGATTTAAGCTCAAGAGCAATTCTTCAAGTTCTGTGAGAGATTTCTTACCGAAGTTACGGAACTTAAGCAAATCTGTCTTGTTGAAGACAACCAACTCGCCCAAAGTTTCAACTTCTGCACTCTTAAGACAATTAAGCGCACGAACAGAAAGATCCATATCAGTGAGCTTTGTCTTAAGCAATTGGCGCATATGAAGTACTTCCTCATCAAACTCTTCGTTAACTTCTGAATCTGTAGATTCGAGAGAAATCTTTTCATCAGAGAAAAGCATGAAATGATAAATCAAGATCTTTGCAGCCTCACGAAGAGCATCTTTAGGATGAATAGATCCATCTGTTTGAACATCCAAAACCAATTTTTCGTAGTCGGTCTTCTGCTCGACACGATAATTCTCAATAGTATACTTTACATTTCTGATTGGAGTATAGATTGAGTCAATTGGAATGACTGTTGGGTCTGCATTTGGATTACGATTCTCTTCTGCAGGGACATAACCACGACCTTTATTAATAGTCAAGGCAATATCAAAGCTTGCACTTGAATCCATATGACAAATCACTAAGTCAGGATTCAAAACTTCGAACCCAGACATGCCTGAAGACAAATCACAAGCCTTAAGGAGTTCTGTGTTCTTAACATGAATTGAGACTGTTTCGCTCTCTGTTCCTTCGACGATCTGCTTCAAGCGTACCTGCTTGAGGTTTAAGATGATGTTTGTAACATCCTCAATCACACCCGGAATAGTGGCAAATTCGTGTTCTACACCACTGATTTGTACAGAAGTGAACGCAAAGCCTTCGAGTGAAGAAAGCAGGATACGGCGTAAAGCATTACCAACTGTAATGCCATAGCCTGGCTCCAATGGACGGAATTCGAACTTTCCAGCAAACTGGTCAGCTTCCAACATCAGAACCTTTTCTGGTCTTTGAAATGCTAATATCGCCATAGGACTATTTATTATTTAGAGTACAATTCGACAATGAGCTGTTCCTGAATGTTCTCAGGAATATCAGCGCGCTCTGGAGCGTGAAGATACTTGCCACTGAGAGAATTCTGCTCCCACTCAATCCAAGGATACTTGCTGTGATTGAAACCAGCAAGTGCATTTTCGATAACTTCGAGAGACTTAGAACGCTCACGAACACCGACAATCTGACCTGGTTTTACAGAGTATGAAGCTATATTTACAACCTTGCCATCAACCACAATGTGCTTGTGGAGTACGAGCTGACGAGCTGCAGCACGTGAAGGAGCGATACCAAGACGGTAAACGATGTTATCAAGACGAGACTCAAGCAACTGAAGAAGCACCTCACCAGTGATACCCTTTGTACGCTCAGCCTTCTCAAAGAGACGACGGAACTGACTTTCGAGCACACCGTAAGTATATTTAGCCTTCTGCTTCTCACGGAGCTGAATACCGTATTCAGATGTTTTCTTACGACGATTTTGGCCATGCTGACCAGGAGCGTAGTTCTTCTTTGCAAGAACCTTGTCTGGTCCGTAAATAGCCTCACCTAATTTACGGGCAATACGTGTTTTAGGTCCAGTATATCTTGCCATTGTTTTTTACAATTTAAAAATTAAATTAATTAAAAACCGACTTCCCTGAATTATACACGACGACGCTTTGGAGGGCGACAACCGTTATGTGGAAGTGGAGTTACGTCGATGATCTCTGTTACCTCGATACCAGCACCATGGATAGTACGGATAGCAGATTCACGGCCATTACCAGGACCCTTAACATAAGCCTTCACTTTACGAAGACCGAGATCGTAGGCGATTTTTGCGCAATCCTGTGCTGCCATCTGAGCAGCATATGGAGTATTTTTCTTCGAACCTCTGAAGCCCATTTTACCAGCTGATGACCATGAAATCACCTGACCCTCGCTATTAGCGAGACAAACAATAACGTTGTTAAATGATGAATGAACATGAAGTTGTCCATTAGCATCAACTTTAACGTTACGCTTTTTAGCTGCAACTGTTTTCTTTGCCATAGTTAGTCTTTTAATTACTTAGTAGCTTTTTTCTTGTTAGCAACTGTCTTCTTCTTACCCTTACGTGTACGAGCATTGTTCTTAGTGCTCTGACCACGGCATGGAAGACCAAGACGGTGACGGATACCGCGATAACAACCGATATCCATGAGTCGTTTAATGTTCAACTGAACTTCAGAACGAAGATCGCCCTCTACCTTGTAGTTGGCACCGATATACTCACGAATAGCGGCGGCCTGTTCATCAGTCCAATCTTTTACCTTGATGTCCTTATCGACACCAGCATTCGTTAATATGGTATTCGCAGCACTGCGGCCGATACCATAAATGTAAGTCAACGCGATTTCTCCACGCTTATTCTGCGGAAGATCAACGCCTACAATTCTAACTGCCATATTCTAAATTAAATGTATGTTTGCGAAAAATGCTTGCAAATTTACTAAATTTATCCCTGACGTAATTTAAATTTAGGATTTTTCTTATTAATTACGTACAAAACGCCGTGGCGACGGACAATTTTGCAATCTGGGGTGCGCTTTTTTAAAGATGCTTTTACCTTCATATCGTTGTAAGAATTTATTTGTATCTGAATGCGATTCTACCTTTTGAAAGATCATAAGGAGACATTTCTACTCTTACTTTGTCACCTGGAAGAATCTTAATGTAATGCATTCTCATCTTTCCAGAGATGTGAGCAGTGATCTCATGACCATTCTCAAGTTCTACACGAAACATTGCATTTGATAATGCCTCAACAATTGTTCCGTCTTGTTCAATAGCAGCCTGTTTTGCCATTTATTAGTTTTGAAATTAATGTTTAGATAAATCTGTCACCAAGAACCTCTTTGATATAATCGAAAGTAGAAAGTATTTCGGTTTCATCCTCCTTGATAGCAAGGCAATGTTCATAGTGCGCTGACCATTTATGATCTCTTGTTCTGATTGTCCAGCCATTTCGATCGCAGACCACATTCTTAGAACCCATATTAATCATAGGTTCGATACAAATGCACATTCCAGCTCTCAAAAGTGGACCGACACCTCTTCTACCATAGTTAGGGACATCTGGATCTTCATGAAGCTTTCGACCTATACCATGACCGGTTAATTCACGAACAACAGAATATCCTCGTCTTTCACAATAGTCTTGAACGGCAAAACCTATATGACCAATACGGTTACCAGCTTTAGCTTGTTCAATACCAACGTAGAGAGATTTTTTTGTAGTCTTTAAAAGATTTAGAACCGATTCATCAACGTTTCCAACAGGATAAGTATAACAACTGTCACCATTGAAACCATTAAGAACTGCCCCACAATCAAGACCTACAATATCACCATCCTGAAGGATGTAATCAGAAGGGAAACCATGAACGACTTCATCATTTACTTCTATACATAAAGTTCCAGGAAATCCTTCGTAGCCCTTGAATCCAGGGATTCCTCCATGATCTCTTATGAACTCTTCTGCAATTTGATCAAGTCTTTTGGTGGAAATACCTGGCTGGACCCACTTGGCCAATTCGCCTAAAGTTTGTCCAACCAGTTGATTAGCATTTCGCATCAAACTGATTTCCTCATCAGTTTTCAGAAATATCATTTTTTCTAAAATTAATAAGCAGCTACAGAACCTGTACGGCCTTTAATTTTGCCAGACTTCATCAATCCGTCGTAGTGATGCATCATCAAATGTGATTCAACCTGCTGAAGTGTATCAAGGATAACACCTACAAGGATAAGAAGTGATGTACCACCGAAGAACTGAGAGAACTCCTGACTAACACCAAAGATACGTGCAAAACATGGGAGAATTGCAACGATTGCAAGGAAGATAGATCCTGGCAATGTGATGCGAGACATAATTTCCTCCAAGTACTCAGCAGTCTTCTTACCTGGCTTAATACCAGGGATGAATCCATTCTGAGACTTCATTGCATCTGACATCTGCTGTGGATTCATTGTAATTGCAGTATAGAAATATGTAAATACAATGATCAAGAGACCAAATACAAAGTTATATGTGAAGCCTGTATTATCAAAGAAAGCAGACCAGAAACTCTGTGTATCCTGAGATGCAAAGTTTGCCAAAACGATTGGGATGAACATGATAGCCTGTGCGAAGATGATAGGCATTACACCTGCAGCATTAACCTTGAGAGGAATATACTGACGAACACCACCGAACTGACGGTTACCACGAATCTGCTTAGCGTACTGTACTGGCACCTTACGTGTACCCTGAACCAACAAAATGCTGAGACCGATAACGACAAGGAGGAAGAACAATTCGAGAAGGAGCATTACGAAACCACCTGCACCAGTTGAACGGAGGATAACCTCCTGCCAAAGAGACTGTGGAAGACGCGCAATGATACCAATCATAATAAGGAATGAAATACCATTGCCAATACCCTTATCAGTAATACGCTCACCAAGCCACATTACGAACATGCTACCTGCAGTCAACATCACGATGCTCGAAATTGTGAACCAAGCACCTGATGAGAGGATTGCAGAACCAATCTGGTAATGCAAGTTAGTAAGATAAGCGAAACTCTGGAAAATCAAGACTACAACAGTGAGCAAACGAGTATACTGATTGATCTTGTTGTGGCCACTTTCTCCATCACGTGCCAACTTCTGGAACGATGGGATAACCATTGTGAGAAGCTGGATAACGATTGATGCAGAGATATAAGGCATAATGCCCAAAGCGAAGATTGAGGCATTCGAGAACGCACCACCTGAGAACATATCGAGGAGTGCCATCAAACCGCCACGTGTTTGGTTCTGGAGACCAGCGAGCTGAGTAGCATCAATGCCAGGCAGAACGACGAAAGAACCGAGACGATAGATAGCGCAAAGACCTACTGTCCAAAGGATACGCTTGCGCAACTCTTCAATCTTCCAAATGTTTTTGAATGTCTCAACGATTCTCATGGGAATTATGCGTTTTCAGGAGCAGGAGCTCCGATCTTTACTACTGAACCACCAGCTGCAACGATAGCATCTTCTGCTGTCTTTGAGAAAGCATGAGCTGTAACCTCAACTGCAACTGTAATAGAACCATTACCAAGAACCTTTACAAGCTGATTCTTAGAAACGAGACCAGCATTCTTCAAAGCTTCGAGATCGATCTTGTTCAAAGACTTAGCCTGAGCAAGAGCATCGAGAGTTGAAAGATTGATAGCCTTATATTCTACATGGTTAATATTCTTAAAACCGTACTTAGGCATACGACGCTGGATAGGCATCTGACCACCCTCGAAGCCGATCTTCTTCTTGTAACCAGAACGCTGCTTAGCACCCTTGTTACCACGAGTTGAAGTTCCACCGAGTCCAGAACCTGCACCACGGCCAATACGCTTGCGAGACTTAACAGCACCTTCAGCTGGCTTTAAATTACTTAAGTTCATATCTTAAATTTTTTAATAGTCAAACATTAGTGATTAGTCAACAAGAGCTACCAAGTGGCTCACTTTACGAATCTGACCACGAGTGCACTCGTTATCAGGAAGTTCGCGGACCAAACCGATACGGGTAAGTCCAAGTGCATCAAGGGTAAGCTTCTCTGTCTTAGGGCAGTTAATACGACTGCGAACCTGCTTAACTTTAATAGTTGCCATAATTTCGAAACTTTTTAACCTTTAAATACAACATCGAGTGAAACACCACGGTTCTCAGCTACTGTCTTTGCATCACGAAGTTCTGAAAGAGCTGCGATTGTAGCCTTAACCAAATTATGAGGATTTGAAGAACCCTTAGACTTAGCGAGCACATCCTTTACACCTACGCTCTCAAGTACAGCACGCATAGCACCACCGGCCTTAAGACCTGTACCGGCGCTTGCTGGCTTGATAAATACAGATGAACCACCGAACTTAGCATACTGCTCGTGTGGAATAGTGCCCTTAAGAACAGGAACCTGAATAAGGTTCTTCTTAGCAGCCTCAACACCCTTTGCAATGGCAGCCTGAACTTCGCCTGCCTTACCAAGACCGTAACCGATAACACCATTACCATCACCAACTACTACGATAGCAGCGAAAGTAAAGGTACGACCACCCTTGGTAACCTTTGTAACACGGTTGATAGCAACCAAACGGTCCTTCAACTCGATTTCACTGGCATTCTTAATTCTATTATTCATAACAGCCATTACATTTAAAATTTGA
>JAZQOF010000036.1:0-175029 GCA_045627785.1 Bacteroidales bacterium
ATCATTTTTTACAGGTTCTGGCGACAAAGGTAATAAATTATTCTTTTTTTCGTATTCAGAAACCCAATTTGTTAATGACGTGCGGCAATGTATGCCATATTTTTCACATAGTGCTTTTTGGGTCATCTCTCCATTTAAATATTCGAGGACAATTAATTCTCTTGTTTCCTTTGAAAATCTTGATCTGCTTCTAATTTTTCGCATATTTATACTGTTTTAGTTGTTTTTAATGACAACCTATTTCAGTACAAGACACCTTTTTTTAATATGCGAATCATTACAGAAATCATAATACATTGCAGTGCCACACCTGAAGGTAAGGATTTTCATGCCAGCGACATCGATCGCTGGCATAAGGCACAAGGCTGGCGTAAGATAGGGTATCACTATGTGATAGGTCTTGACGGAACAATAGAGAAAGGTCGCGAGGACTGGGAAATTGGCGCACACTGCCTCGGTCACAACGAGAACTCCATAGGAATCTGTTACATAGGCGGAATGAGTCGTGTCGGCATACCAAAGGACACGCGCACGGACGCGCAGAAATATTATATGCGCGAGCTTGTGGAACAGCTACGCAAGCGTTATCCGCTAGCTACCGTGCATGGCCATCGTGAGTTTGCCAAGAAGGCTTGTCCGAGCTTTGATGTGAAGAAAGATTTTTAACAGAAAATATGCCGCAAAGATGGGAAATTTCATTTTGCTATTGCGCAATAGATTGTTGCATTTATAATTGCTGTTTTGCAATGAATATTTAGCAAAATGTGCGTTTTAGACTGCTTAAATGATACTTTTTGAAATAAAACAAAAAAATGTTAAAGATATATAATAATGTATTTCTGTATCTTTGCGGCATAAAACCTAAGGGTTGTGTTTATTATTGCGTTATAAGAAAGGTAATATATTTATAATTTTTTGTGTTATGGTTAAGAAGATTTTTCTTGCTGCATCAATGATGCTTGCTGTTAGCTCTTCGTATGCACAGCGCCCAGGTCTGGTTATGCCAGAGTTGACTGCTGAGCAGAAGGCTATGTCGGCTACAACTTCAGACGACATGAAGGAATGGATGTCTTATCTCTGTTCTGATGAGCTTCGTGGTCGTTTGACTGGTGACATCGGTTTTACTAAGGCTGCCAACTATGCTGCTGACCTCTTCAAGTCTTGGGGCTTGGAGCCAGGTGGTGACAACGGCACTTACTTCCAGACTTTCGATCATCCTTACACTATCGTTACAAGCACTGAGGGTTATTTCAAGCTCCATTTGCCTGTAGGTAAGGGTTGGGTGACTAAAGAGTATGACTATCCAGACAACTACATGGTAGGTGGTACTTCAGATACTGGTCTCCTCGAGAATGTCGAGATGATCTATGTGGGTTACGGTATCACTGCTCCTGAGCTCGGTTACGACTCTTACAAGGGTCTTGACGTGAAGGGTAAGGTTGTAGTGTGCGAACGTGACGTTCCTTATACTGGCAAGGACGAGGATACTCAGCGTGCATGGATGCCTTATCAGTATCACTCACACAAGATGAGCAATGCTTACGAGCACGGTGCTGCCGGTATGGTTTACCTCTCAACAGGCGGTAACCCAAATCCTGGCTTCAACAAGGGCTTCATCTACTGCTGCGCTGGCGAGCAGGCTGCTCAGGATATGTTCATGGGCACTGGCAAGGATCATGCTCAGGTACTCGAGCAGATGAAGAGCACTCTCAAGCCTATCTCTTTCGCTCTCGGCAAGAAGTGTGATATCAAGGCTTACGGTGAGTTCCACCCGGAAGGTAAGGGTCACAACGTGATCGGTATCCTGCGTGGTACAGACGAGAAGCTCGCTCCAGAATATGTTACTATCGGCGGTCACCTCGACCACATCGGTTTCCAGCCATACGTTTGTCCAGGTGCTACCGACAATGCTTCTGGTTCGGTAATCGTGATGGGTGCTGCCAAGGCTCTCGCTACTTCTGGCTACAAGCCAAAGCGTACTGTCGTATTCGTTCTCTTCGCTGGTGAGGAGACTGGTCTCTTCGGTAGTGACTGGCTCGCTAACCACCCTATCATGCCAAACGAGAACTGCAAGGCTTTGATCAACATCGACTGTCTCAGCACAGGTTATGTGTTCGGCGCTTCGATCGCTTCAAAGAACAACTCTCTCTGGGACTTCGCTGAGCGTGCAAGCGCTAAGGTGGGTCGTCCTTTCGCTCGTATCCCGGGCCGCGATAAGATCGTTACTCGTCCACGCAGCGACGAGGCTAACTTCTTCCTCAAGGGTATCCCAACTATCTCGGCTCATGCTTTCGGTTCTAAGGAGCGTGTTCCTTACCATGTGCCAGGTGACACAATGGACTATTGTGATTTCGATCTTATCTACGACGCTATCCGCTGGATGTCATATACTTTGATTGACCTCTCTTCGGCTGACGACGTTACTGCATATAAGAAATATTAATCAATTATTTTTTTATTAACTTAAGGTATTTGTGTTATGAGCAATCGAATTTTTTCGTTGCTATTGTTGATGCTCACTTGCATCAGCAGCTTTGCGCAACAGAAAGTATCGGTTACTGGTACAGTAATCGACTATGAAGGCGAACCAATCATTGGCGCCAGTGTTGTAGTAAAAGGCACCACAAATGGTACATCAACTGACGTTGACGGTAAGTACTCCCTCAACGTGGCTAAGGACGATGTACTCGTATTCAGCTTTGTGGGTCTTAAGTCTCAGGAAATTGCAGTCAATGGACGCAAGGTGATCAACGTAAGCATGCTCAGCAGCTCGGTCAATCTCGACGACGTAGTTGTTGTTGCCTACGGTACTCAGTCTAAGCGTACACTTACTACATCTGTGTCTTCGGTAAAGGCAGAGGCTCTTAAGGATGCTCCTGTAAACTCTATCGACCAGGCTCTTCAGGGTCGTGCTACTGGTGTAAGCATGACTACTCCATCTGCCGGTGTCGGTGAAGCTCCAGTGATCCGCATCCGTGGTGTTGCCTCTATCACTTCAGGTACACAGCCTCTCTATGTGATCGATGGTGTGCCTGTAGAGACTGCCAACGGTTCATACAGTGGTAACTCTAACCCATTGGCCGACCTCAACCCATCGGACATCCTCTCTATGGATGTGTTGAAGGATGCAGCTGCTGCTTCCCTCTACGGTTCGCGTGCTGCCAACGGTGTCATCCTCATCACTACTAAGCAGGGTTCCAAGGGTAAGGTAAAGGTTTCTTACAACGGTTACTTCGGTCTCTCTCAGCGTTCTAAGTTCTTCGACGTTATGAACGCTCAGCAGTACACAGACTTCAAGAACCAGGCTGTAAAGAACCGTTACGGTACAGACAACTACAACCTTACTACCAACAAGGTAACAACTGATGGTTCTAAGGCTTACAACCTCATGCAGCGTTCAAACGGCGAGATCGTTGATACAAACTGGGAGAACGAGATCTTCCAGAACGGTATCCAGCACTCTCACTCGGTATCTCTCGATGGTGGTACAGACAAGGGTCAGTTCTATATCTCGGCTAACTACGCTAACCAGAAGGGTATCGTACAGGGCGACCGCTACAACCGTTTCGGTTTGAATGCAAGCGGTAGCGTTCAGGCTACTAAGTACCTCAAGATCGGTGCAAGCGTAAATACTTCTGTTTCTACTACTGAATATGTTGACCGTTCACGTCGTGGTGGTCAGTATGCTACTGAAGGTTTCCCACGTCTCGGTCTTATCCTTCCAACAAATATCCCTGCTTGGCGCGAGGATGGTACTCCTTATGAGGAGGATCACTGGATGGGTAAGGGTAACAATACTACATTCAACGGTTATACTAACCCTGCCGGTCTTCTCTACTACAAGAGCCGTGTAAACTCTGAGATCATCCGTATGCTCGGTAACGTATATGCTGAGATCAAGCCATTCGCTGGAATGACATTGAAGACTCAGTTCGGTCTCGACTACAACCACATCGACGATACTGACTTCCGTAACTCAATCATCTTCGGTGACTATGAGAACGGTTCGGTAGGTAACCACTCAACCAAGCGTACACGTAAGACTTGGACTAATACAGCCACTTACGTATTCTCTATCGGCGACAAGAACAACTTCGATATCCTTCTCGGTGAAGAGACTTCTGAGAAGTACCTGAACCGTTGGGGTGCTCGTCGTAACACTCTCCTCGACGACAAGTTCACTACTTATCAGGGTTCATGGGGTTCTACAGATGCTGAAGGTAACTCAATCTCTGAGAACTCACTCCTCTCATTCTTCGGTCGTTTGAACTACGACTACGATGCTAAGTATCTCGTATCCCTCAACATGCGTCGTGATGGTTTCTCTGCTTTGAGCAAGGACAACCGTTGGGGTACATTCGGCGGTGTTTCTGCTGCTTGGCGTATCTCTGCCGAGAAGTTCTGGGATCCAATCCGTCACTATGTAAACGACTTGAAGATCAAGTCAAGCTGGGGTATCGTAGGTAACACTGACGTAGGCGACTATGCTGCATGGTCTTACTATAACAGTACATACTATGGTCCTAACGGTGCTTATGTACTCGGTCAGATCGCTGACAGCCAGAACCTCAAGTGGGAGACAAGCGAGAAGTTCGACATCGGTTTCAATGCTGTTCTCTTCAACAACATCGAGCTCGAGGTTGACTACTTCAGAAACAAGTCAACAGACCTTATCCTCGCTGTTCCAGTTGCTCACTCTCTCGGTATTCCTGGTCACGCTATCACTACTAACGCAGGTTCAATGCAGAACACTGGTTGGGAGTTCAACATCAGCGCTAACGTAATCGACAACAAGACATTCAAGTGGAAGACTTCGTTCAACATCACTACTACCAAGAATGAAGTACTCTCTCTTGCTGACGGTGTAACTGAATTGACTTCAGGTTCTTACAACAAGACTCTCCCTGGCTATTCTATCGGTCAGTTGTTCCTCTACCCAACAAACGGTATCGATCGTGAGACTGGTCGTCGTATCTTCATCGACAAGAACGGCAAGGAAGCTCTCTGTATGTACGAGAAGGGAGCCAACAAGTTCTACTATCGTGACGGTTCTGTCTGCCCAGAGTCTAACCTCACTCCAACTCTCTGCGGTAACACACAGGCTACATTCTACGGTGGTTGGACAAACAACTTCGACTATAAGGGAATCGACCTCACTTTGATGTTCCAGTTCTCTGGCGGTAACTACCTCTACAACGGTACTAAGGCTACTTGCAGTGATATGCGTTACTGGAACAACACTATCGACGTGCTCAACAACCACTGGTCTGAGAGCAACAAGGACAATGCAACCTATGCATATCCAATCTATGGCGATAACTACTCTAACGGTTCTTCTAAGCCAATCAGCGACTTCGTTGAAAAGGCAGACTACATCCGTTTGAAGCAGGTTTCTCTCGGTTACACATTCAACACCAAGAAGTTCAATATCGGCATCAGTTCTATCCGTGTATATGCACAGGCACAGAACCTCTTCACTATCACAGGCTATTCAGGTCTTGACCCAGAAGCTAACCTCTATGGTAACAGCTCAACTGCTTCATATGCTAACCTCCAGGCTGGTGTAGATAAGAATACAATGCCACAGGCAAGAACATATACTTTCGGTGCTAACATCTCATTCTAAAAATTTGTATTCTATGAAAAAGATTTCAATTATACTTTTCGCTTCTGCAGCTATCTTCTGCAGTTGTGATGATTTTCTTGAGAAGGCGCCTGAACTCCAATTGACTGATTCGGATGTCTTTGGTTCGGAAGCTCGTATCGACGGCGCTGTAATGGGTGTTTATACCCAGATGAAAGAAAATAGCTTCATCGGTTCTAAGGCATATGCTTGTGTCGAGAACATGGGCGATGATATGGACAATGTCTCAGGTAACGGTATCGAGGCTACTTACTCTTACAACATGGAAGTAGGTAAGGAGACTCAGGATAACTACCAGACTTGGAACGGTGCTTACCAGGTGATCAACAGCGCTAACACAGTGCTCGCTAACCTCGATGCTGCTCCTGAAGCTGGTGGTGCCAACCACAAGAAGTACGTTCAGGAGATCAAGTTCTGCCGCGCACTCAGCTACTACTACCTCGCTTTCCTCTATGGTAAGCCATACGCTCTCGATAACGGTGCTTCTCTTGCAGTGCCTTTGCGTCTTACTGCCGAGGCTTCAACTGCAAACAACGACTTGAAGCAGAGCACTGTCGCTGAGGTTTACAAGCAGATCCTCGAAGATACTCAGGACTATTCAGCACTTCCAAAGGCTGGCGATGCTAACTTCAGCATCAACCGTGCTAATGTTCCTGCTGTTCACATGCTCCGTATGCGTATCTTCATGGCAATGAACGATTGGAGCAGCGCTATCACTGAAGGTGAGGCTGTAACAGGCTTCGCTCTTACTGCAGAGGTTGTCGGCCCATTCCAGTCAAACGCTCTCTGCTCTGAGTCAATCTTCTCGTTCCCATTCGCTTCTTCAAACAAGGGTGGTGGTTCACAGAGCGCAGCATGTTACTTCTATGCAACAGGTAACTCACTCGTTCTCGACCGTACAAGCGGTATCCACAGTGCTTTGTATCCTAACTACAACCTCGCAGCTGATGCTCGTGTAAGTGGCCTTATCGCTACTGCAAACTCAGGTCAGGATGTACTTACAAAGTTCACTGATAAGACAACTTATCTCGACTGGGTGCCAATCTACCGTTATGCAGAGACTCTCCTCAACCTCTCTGAGTGCTATTACAACACTAACCAGCCAGGTAAGGCTATCGCTGCTCTTAAGGAGGTTCGCCGTCGTTCAATCTCAGCTGATGCAGATCCAATCGACATCGATGCTCTCAGCGGTGATGCTCTTAAGGAGGCTATTTACCTTGAGCGTCGTGCAGAGCTCGTAGGTGAGGCTATCCGCGCAACTGATATCAAGCGTCGTTGTGAGACATTCGTTAAGAAGAAGGGTACAGCAGCAGAGTTCTCTTGCGATCCTAATTCATCAGGCTACACTTGGCCAATCCCAACTGTAGAAACTGCAAACAACAAGGCAATCGTAGAATAATACAGTTGCCTGTAACAATAAAACAAAAAGTCATTCGGGGTTTCCCGGATGACTTTTTTTGTATTAATTATCAATTATTAATTATCAATTATCAATTAAGTTATCTCCACTTATCGAGTTCCTCAGGCTGAACATTACCGCAGATGCCGTAAGGAAGGAGAACCTTCTTGAGGTCTTCGAGATTGTGCTGTGATGGTTCGACGTCGGCAGGATAAGGCATCTTAGACCAAGTCTGGAAGTAGTCGAGCATACCGTCTTTCCACCAGATAGCGTCCTTGAGCTGAACAGAGAGCTTATAGGCGATAGCGTCGAAGATCTCCGAGTCGATATCGTTCTTTACCGAGTTCCACTGAGCCTGCATAGCGCGTACTTCGTTCACACCATTCTGATAGTGATGGCAGAGACGGTCCCACATAGGTTCGCCGGCAACAGGATAGTTCCAAGGCACATGATGGAACCAGAGGAGGAACTTCTCAGGACAGGTCTCGATATTGTTGACGAGCTGTGCATAGTCGGCAGCATACTGTGAGACATTGTCGGTACCAGTAGTAGTGCGGTTGAAGCCGAGACCTTCTGCATCAGCCTTGTGATAGTATGGTGGTTGCCAGTCGAGACGTACGTTCTTGTGGCTGATCCATGCGCCTGGACCATAGTGATGGTTGTCGGCAAACTGATGGTGCAAGCCCATAGGCATCATATAGTCAACGATTGCCTCACGGCTTCTCATCATGATATCGACGATGGCATTCTCTGAAGCAACAGTCTTTGGAGCAAGTGTCTGCTTTGTCCATTCGCGTGCGATGACCTCAGCAGGGATTGCAGGGTTCCATGACTGACGTCCGAACACATACCAGTTCGACTGTGCCATCACATTGCCGCACCAGTTCTCGTCCATACCGATATTGGCAACGCCTGAAGCTGCAACGAGTGTCGATGGCTTTACATATCCGTAGAACTCTTCCCACATTGTGCCGAGATAAGCGACGTGGTTTGAGTGACCGAGATATTCCTGTGTGATCTGGAACTCTACCATCTGCTTTGTCTTAGGCATTGCACCGAAGAGCGATGTATGAGGCTCACGAGGCTGGAAATCGACTGGGCCGTTCTTGATCTGGATGATCACATTGTCGTCAAACTGTCCTTCGAATGGCTTGAACTCGGCATAGGCGAGCTTAGCGCGGTCAGGATCGTTGGCAGCATAGACAAACGAACGCCACATCACAATACCGTTGTGAGGCTTGAGGGCACGGGCAAGCATGTTTGCGCCTTCGGCATGAGTGCGGTTATAGTCGTTAGGACCAGGCTGTCCTTCACTGTTTGCCTTTACAAGGAATCCGCCGAAGTCCGGAATGAGCGAGTAGATCTCGTTGCACTTGTTGGCCCACCATTCCTGAACGCGTGGATCGAGAGGATCGGCAGTGTCGAGGAGGTCCTTGCGAGTCTTCTTGGCATCCTTGTCGTAACGGAGATGTGACTTGAGCACAGGTGATGCGAAGTTGACGGCGAGATAGATCTTCACGCCATAAGGACGCATGATGTCGGCAAAGCCTTTGATCTTCTGGAGATAGTCTGTGTTGAGGATCTTGACCGAAGCATTGACATTGTCGATAACTGTGGCATTGATACCGATCGAAGCGTTGGCGCGTGCATATTCCTTGATGCGCTGTGGTTGGTTGTCATATTCGTCCCAGAAGATACTCTTTCCGGCATAACCGCGTTCGCAGCTTGCATCGAGGTTATCCCAGTGGTTCAGGATACGCAGGTCGAAGCAAGGAGCCTCGGCAAGGATAGTGTCCTGTACGTTAGCGCCGGTGTTCTGGAGGCGCAGCAGGTGATAGGCACCATAGAGTAAGCCCATATCAGACTTGGCAGCGATGGTTGGCTTGCCGCCTTTGATCTCGATCATGAACGATTCGGATGCAGTGTCGTCGCTTGCGATCTTCGATAGAGTCACAGCACCGCCTTTCCAACCGTCCTTCAGTTCCTGGCTTGCAACGTCGATAGAAGGTGAAGACTGAGTCTTGACTGTCACTTCGGCCTTCTGCCCAGTGAGCTGCTTAAGCCAAAGTTCGTGTCCGTTGTCAGCATTCATCACGCCGACAGCCGACAGGAGGAGTGAGGTTAAGAGAATTTTCTTCATTGTATAGATTGTTATTGATGTGTTTTTGATTGTGGAGCAAAGATATGATATTTTGCAGAGAATTCAAAAAAATAAAAGGATAATAATCTGCAATTATTACCCTTTGTGACATATCAATAAAAAAAAGATACAATTATCTGCTTACATAGTACTTGCCCAGCAGAATCTTATTGGTGAGAAGCTGTGGGTAGTCTTTGTGTGAGTCGAGGAATCGGTCAACCTCGCGCAGGGCTTCAGCGCTGCGATGACCCGAAAGGAGAGTCCTGCACCAGTTGCCCGGGAAGAAGATGTCGCCTGTGCGCTGGATCTCAGGCAGAAGTTCGAGTGCCGGATAGATATACTTCACGGCATAGTCCTGTCTCATCGGATGGTTGAGGTAATAAAGAACCTTCAATGCCCAAGGCTCGATGCGACGGTTCTCAGGCTTCTTGAGGAACTCGAACACTGAGTCGCATGCTGCCTGATCGGCAACTACGGCACGTGAGATGTAGTCGAACTCTGTGCGTCGGTCGGCATTTGTGAGTCGTGCCTGCTGTGTCCTGATGATCTCTTCGCTTTCTTCAGGAAGACGCATTGCCAGTTCGTAGGCCATAGACATATAGTCGCGTTCCGACAGCATCTGGTGATTGGCATTTGTCCACAGCTCTTTGATATAGCCGGTCGTAGCCTTTGACTTGCCCGAAGCATAGAGGAAACGCAGAAGCTGAGTGCGGACTGATGGCAGGACGTGCGACTGAGACAGGTCCATGAGTGTGCCTTCAAAGACTTCCGTCTCTTCGACAGGCATCAGAAGCACAGGCTCCGAGAGATATCCGATGATGGTCGATGCTGTGAGCGCATCCGTCTCGGTGCAGAGCCATGCGACGAGCGATGAGAGCCATTCGCGGTCGGAAAGACGACGGTTGAGATAGTTCTCGTGAAGCGTCATGAGCATTGCCTGACGTGCAGTCTTCTCGGCAGCGGTTCCGTTCGGCATCGACGACCAGCCGTCGAGATATGAATGCAGTTCGACGTCATATTCGGTCGTATAATATCCGTATTCCTTAAAGGCATTGTCGGCAGTGAGAGTGTAGGTCGGCATGCCTTTGCCATATACCCAGGTCTGTGAGAACTCGTTGAGGTCTTCAGGAGTCTCGGCATCGAGGATAGCTACGAGATCGTCCCAGGTTGCATTGCCATAGAGATAGGTCCTGACATATTTCCGTATGCCGCGCTGGAAAGCATCCTTGCCCATCACCTCGACGAGCTTGCTCATCATGACGGGTGCCTTATTATATATAATGTTGTTATAGACGAGTCCGGCATAGCGCATGTTGTCGAGAGCCTGACGTATTGGAGTAGCGCCCTCGGTGCGGTCCTCGCTCATTGCAGCAGCAACATAGGTCTTCAGGAAGTTGAGGTCGTGATTGATCTCAGGGAAGAGAGGTGCAGTGATCTGTGCAGCGAAATAGTTGGCAAACACCTCCTTGGTCCATACATCGTCAAACCAGTTCATGGTCACGGCATCGCCAAACCACATGTGCGCCGTCTCGTGGCTGATGAGTTCCGTGCGTCTGAGCTGTTCGTCGGGAGTAGGGTTGGCCGACAGGAACAAGGTGTTGTCATTGTAGAAAGTTGCACCTGTGTGTTCCATGCCGCCGAACTGGAAGCCCGGAAGGATGATGAGATCGTATTTCTGGAACGGGAATGGAACGGCAGTGAAATCCTCGAGCCATTTGAGCGAGAAGACGACCTGTCGTCCGATGTCGTCCAGTTGGGCAAGACGTGCAGGGTCGGTCTCACGATAGTAGATGCCGATGCTACGGTCGTCTTCCTCATATCTCTTGTAGTCGAACCTGCCGGCACAGAATGCGAAGAGATAGGTCGGAAGAGGCTCTGTCTCGGCAAAGGTGAGCATGCTGCGTCCTTCCGATGCTTCAACGGTATTCTCAAGCACGGCATTCGACACAGCCTTCCATTCGCTTGGCACTTCAAGGCTGAGCCTGAAGAGGGCCTTCATATTCGGCTGTTCGATACATGGGAACACGGTACGCGCACGATCCGGAACGAAGAGCGTGTAGATATAGTCGTCGCGACGGTTCAGCGACTGATTGCCTGCAATAAACTCTATCTTTATCTCGTTGATGCCTACTTTGAGCATTCCGGCATCGATGACCAGGTGTTCGTTCCTGTAGTTTACCGGGCATTGTGAGCCATTGGCGCTGATGCCAAGAATCTTCTCTGCATCTTCCCTGAAATCCAGGATCACATCCTGAACCTTATCTAGACAGAAGCTGATGGTCTCACGTGCTTCGATATCCTTGTCTTTGTCGGCAGGAATAGAGAAATGCAGGTCATAGCGCAGGTCTTTCATCGAAGCCTTACGGTATTCTGCAAGTTCCCAGCTCACGCCTTCGTCCAGCAGTTTGTCTTGTGTGCCCGATCCCTTGTTGCAGGCACAGAATATAAAGAGAAGAGAGAAAAGAAAATATTTCATCAAAAATTATCAATTATCAATTATGAATTATCAATTACTTTTTGTGTCGCTTCTGTGAATAGATCACCATTCCCACGCCTGTGAATACAAGGACGATTGCAAGGAGATGGGAGAAACGCAGCACGGCAAGACCGAGTACGAGAGAGACAGACACCGAAACGATAGGCTGCACATAGTTATAAACACTGACTACGGTAGGCTTGAGAGAGTGTTGCCCGATCATTGTTAGTATGTATCCCAGGTATGTGCCGAAGAAGACCACATATCCGGCTTCGAGCCAAGTCTTTGTAGGGATGCCCTGACACACATCGCTTATCACGTGCTGACATGTGAAAGGAACGATGAATAGTGATGCCCAGAGGAACATCCATTTGTTGACGGTGAAGACGCTATAGCGCTTGATGAGCGGATTGAAGAGCGCAAGATACAGGGCGAAGGATACCTGTGCGGCAAGACATAGAAGGTCTCCGCTGATGTTACCTTCCTTGTCGCTGACAGCCGACGCGCTTGCAAGCACAAGAGTCACTGCACCGACGCATCCTATCAGCACACCGCCGACCTTCATTCCGGTAAGCTTCTCCTTCAGGATGATGGCAGAGAGCACCATCGCAAAGATAGGCATCGACGTGGTGACAATGCTCGCATTGACAGGCGACGTGAGACTGAGACCAATGGTATAGCAGCACTGGTTGCAGCAAAGTCCGAACAGACCAGCACCGGCAAAACGCAGTTTGTCGCGCATCGGCACATGTTCCTTCTTTGTAAAGAGTGATGTGAGCCAGAAAAGGATTGCGCCACCGAGCACGCGGAACGACACCATGTCGAGACCGTCCATGCCGTGTGTCATCGCATCTTTTCCGAGGGGAGCCATCAATCCCCAGAAAGCACACGCACCTGCCATTGACAGGTGCGCGATTAATAGACGTTTGGTTTCTGATGTCATTTCTTGTTCATTTCACGAACGGCCTTCATAGCCTCCTCGAGAGTCTCCATCTGCTTTGCATTAGGATCGGTAGTGAGGTGGAAGCCTTCCTTCATGTACATCACAGAAGCCTCGCCTGGCTTGTATGTGCTCCAGTATGGAAGACCATCGGCATTAGGATCGCAGTTCTTGATGAAGTTGATCCAGTACTGTGGTAGGATCTGTGCCATGTGTTCCTCAGACTTTGTCATCGGACCCCAGTTCCATCCGTAGATGAAAGGCATCTCAGCCACGTGAGTAGCGCCTCGGCAGTCCTTCAAAAGGCTGTTCTGTGAGTGCTGGTCGAAGTAGTAGAAATATACATTGTTCTTGCTGGTCTTAGCCTGGAGGTTAGCCCAAGCCCAAGTGCCCCATCCGAACATTGTGTCGCGCATGAGATCCTGAAGAGCCCAGTTTGCTTCCTGATCGGTAGTTGCAGGATATGCAGCCTTAAGCTTATCGGCAAACTCGCTGAACTGAGCGCCTATCATGCCGTTGTACATCGCAAGGTTTCCGCCCTGCATGAAGAGGCTTCCTTCGTCGCTGTTGTAACCTACGATAACAGGCACATCGTTGTAGTTGCCCTCTTCGTACTGACGGTACTGGTCGTCGATGATGGCAACGCCATCGACAACTGGCCAGAACTGAGCGAAGCCAGTATTTTTGATGATATCCTCAGCAGAAACCTTACGCAGCTGCTTCAGGTTCTTTACCTTTGCAAACTTCTTCTGGAACTCAGAGCCGAGCACCTCTGCAGCAGCAACGGTCTTGTTGTTTCCTGCAACACGCTGACCGAGGTCTGAGACAGGTGTGTGCGAACTGCCGCTCTCGCTGATTGCAGCACGGAACAAACCCTTGCACAAAGGCGAAGCACAGAGAATGGCAACAGAGATACCACCAGCCGACTCGCCGCAGATAGTCACCTTCTCAGGATCACCGCCGAAGGCAGCGATATTGTCGTGGATCCAGTTGAGTGCCATGATCTGGTCGTAGATACCATAGTTGCCCGAGATGCCTTCAGGCGACTCCTTTGTCAATTCAGGATGAGCCATGAAGCCGAGAGCACCAAGACGGTATTCGATACTTACATATACGATACCCTCCTTGATGAAGCTGTCCTGAGTGCCGCTATATGAGCCTGTCGAGAATCCGCCGCCATGGATGTTTACGAATACAGGAAGACGATCTGCAGTGCTCTTTGCCGGAGTCTGGATACCGAGATAGAGACAGTCCTCGCTCATTGGGATCTCACCGCCGCCCTGATTAGGGTCGGTAGTCTGCCAAGGACGGTTGCCCCAACGCTCAGCCTTATATACGCCCTGCCAAGGAGCCTTTGCCACAGGCTTCTTCCAACGCAGGTTTCCTACAGGAGCCTCAGCATATGGGATAGCCTTGAACAAAGTGTAGCCATCGTGTTCCTCACCTTCAATCTCGCCCTGTGTCACAGTTGTGCGTACAATCTGTGCATTGGCAGTAAACATAGCCGCAATACAAAGAGCGACCATCGATAATGTCTTTTTCATATATTCATAAATTTATGTTTTGGCAAATATCGCAAATAATCTTCAAACAGCTGTATTTTAGGCTTGCAAAATTTGGGGTTTTATGTCAAAAAACTATTTTTTGCGCCACTATGCCTTGAATAATTACCACTAATAAGATTATCCAGGCAGATGATTTGTCACAAAAGCCATAAAACGATCACGATATGACTCTGTGACGCGAATAATCTGATCCCCAATATAAACGCAATCGTTACGATCAATACTGCGGATGTGCTGTAAAGAAATGATGTAAGATCTGTTGATGCGCATAAACTGCGAGGATGGAAGCATTTCTTCTGCTGAAGAGAGTGTCAAGTGTGTGACCAACGGAGCTTTCTCTCCTTCAATGGAAAACTTAAGATAGTCTTTCATTCCTTCCACATACACTATCTTCGAGAGATCAATGCGTCGAAGCTCGCCATCCACTTTAAGGAAAACAGACTTCTCTTGTGGCGACAAAGGTCCTGTTGACATCTGTTGTGGAGTTGTTGCGTGTCCAGCGGAGAACAGCTTGCGCGCCTTATCGATTGCTGTCTGGAACTTCACATAGCGGATAGGCTTGAGCAGGAAGTCCAAAGCATTGACTTCGTAGCTTTCGAAGGCGTAGTCCTTGAAGGCTGTTGTGAAGATAACTCGCGTGCGGTGTGTATCAATAGCATGAGCCAGCTCCATTCCATTCATGTCAGGCATCTGAATGTCAAGGAAGAGCAGATCGGCCGGCTTGGAGCGCAAGGCATCCAAGGCGGCTATACTATCGGTAAACGATCCCAGCAATTGCAAATCAGGTGTGCGTTCGACAAATGTCTCAAGCAACTTTACCGCAAGTGGTTCATCATCGACGATTATACAAGTCATAACTATGATTCAAAGAGATGGTTGGACGAAGAAACTCGGATATCAGGCATTGATTGTAATGCGAATCCTGAACTCATTATCTACAATCTGTTGCTGCCATTCATATTTGCCCGGATAGAGAAGTTCCAGGCGACGGTGTGTGTTCTCAAGCCCTATTCCCGATCCGCTTTGGTCAGCCATGCTCTTTGGAAGATTGGTGTTACGGCATTCAAAAACCATATTGCCTGTTCCCTGGATCAAAGAGATGTTAATCTCAGTAGCTGTCGTGTTGCTGACGCCATGCTTGAAGGCATTCTCTATGAATGAGATAAAAATCAACGGTGCGACTGTTATGGTTGCAGGACAGGTTGTAGGAAAATCGACATTGACTGTAGTGAGTGCCGAACAGCGCAGTTTCATCATGCTGATGTAGTTCTGCATGAACTCCAGTTCGGACATAAGTGGCACTCGAGGCTTGTTACTTTCGTACAAAGCATATCGAAGGAGGTCTGAAAGCTGTGCTATGGCATCCTGCGCCTGATCCGGGTCGATCTGTGTCAATGACGAGATGTTGTTCAATGAATTGAAAAGGAAATGAGGATTCAGTTGGTTCTTGAGCCAATTAAGTTCGGCTTCGGTGCTCTTGCGCTGTTCTTCCTCAAGCTTGTGCTGGACGCTGAGGGAGCGAAGATAGCTACGCAAGGCAAAGGCTGCGAATGCTACAATCAGATGAATGAATAAAGAGGAACCAATCAGCGAATAGAATCCGTCTTGCCAAGATTTCGGCAGCATTGAGACATCGTTGAAGAAGAACCGATAGTCAACCAGTAGTAACAACGCGAGTGTCGCCACGCAATAAAGAAACCGATGCCCCTTGAAGAAGATATAAGGCACCAGAACATAAAAGCTGATCATGTAGATCACAAACATCGGACTCAAAATCTGCATTGACTGCCAAAGGAAAATCCAATGACGTTGTGACGAAGGATTAATCAGATAGGAGACACATGACGGTGCAAGCATCATGATGATCCAGACTGCAAGCTGTATGATCAGCAGAACGATATTTTGTTTCAAGCGTTGTGACACGGTAGTGAGAAAATTATATTGCAAAAATATAAATCTTCCTGCAGATTTCCTAATTTTAATAAGATAATGTGATGATGGAACTTATGTTTTTAGGAATTCTGCAGGAAAACTGCTGATTTACATGCCCTGAGTGAAAACACCATTGATCTGATCGTTGCTGTTCTTGACATCGAGCACATCATTGTCAATCTCTGTGCGATGTGCTTGCTGCTTGAGTTTAAGATCTCCGAAACGATAAGAGACATTGGCAAGGATTGTAGCCATGGAAACCTTTGTCTCGCTTTCGCTCGTAAAGCCCGCGCCTTCTGATGTGGTCTTCATCTTCATGGTTCTTTGGAACGGATTTACAATATTGATTCCGATGCTAAGACGATCGTCGAGGAAAGTCTTGGTGAGACCGAGCATGTGCATATTGATTCCGGCAGTCTTGCCCTGAAGGGAATACGATGGGGTATTAAGCATGTACATAGCCGAGAGCCTGAGGTCCCAAGGAAGTGTCTGCTGAAGATTAATCATTGCCATCTGTGTGAAGCCGTTGTTGCGGTAACCCATCTCAGATGCACGCAGGTCAACGTATGATGTAGTACTGTTGAGCGTCAAACGGGTTTTTGGAGTGAGACTCAGCGATGCGAAAAGGCTCAGAGCTGTATTCTGTCGCTGTCCGATATTGCCATAGGTACTGTAGAGCACATTGTCGTCGAGGAAGCTGAACGATTCAATACCATTGTCAAGGTAAGTATAGCGCAGGCTGGCGCTGAACATTGCCTTTAGCGATGTATAGTTGTATGTGAGCTGTAAATTGTGCGACTTTTCGACTTCGAGGTCCGGATTACCGAAACTGATGTTGTGAAGGTCCTGTGTATTGCGATATGGGTTAAGCACAGAGATACCTGGACGGCTGATTCGCATGTTATAGTTCAGCGAGAGGTTGCTGCCGTAAGTCGGAGCATATGAAAGCGTGAAGTTAGGAACCCAATTGTGATAGGTGAGAGAGAAATCGTCGCCGTTGCCCTTGTTGTAGTTCACATCCTGAGAAGTGAATTCATAGCGGAGACCACCCTTGAGCGTCATCTTGCCCAGTGTCTGTGAGAATGTTCCATAGAGTGCACCTATTGAGTTCTGATGCTCATAGTCCATTATATCCGAGTTACTTGTACTCTGACGATAGACATACTTTCCGCCTGC
The DNA here is from genome assembly GCA_045627785.1 of Bacteroidales bacterium. Classification (GTDB taxonomy): domain Bacteria; phylum Bacteroidota; class Bacteroidia; order Bacteroidales; family UBA3663; genus Liminaster. Next base: position 17,273 of record JAZQOF010000036.1, read on the forward strand.
CTCAAACATATTCCGTTCTGTTATCGGATGAGCATAGTCGAGTTGTAATGTGTGTTCCAGCATGTTGTTTCTGTCAACACGGTCATAGTCGGGCATTTCGATGCCTGTGTACTCTGTAAGCAAATCGTTCTTTCGTGGTGCAGCACTGAAGCGATAGGCTGTAGTAAGAGTGTGACGCGGATTGTCTTTGTATGTATGTGTATAGTCAATGCTGGCATTGATCGATGTATTGTTTGTCTTATTGCGGTTGATCTGCGAATAGTCGCTACCTGGGACTGTACTTGTCTTCATGTCCATGTCGTTCTTTGAATTCATGTTCATAAGGTTGACTGAGGCAGAGACTGTATTCTGCTCGTCTATCTGATAGCTGGCATCGACTGTAGCAAAGGTGATGTTAGAACCGCCCTCGGTAGAAGTGGCAGAAGTTATGGTAGAACCCTCGTCGAGATTGCGTCGTACGCTGGTCATATCAATTGCTGGAATTCTGAGATACATCTCGTTGGCATTGACCGACATAGTCAGCTTGTTCTTCTGAATCATGATATAAGCATTGCCGCCTGTCACACGGTTGCCGCCTTGTATAGACACGTTGCCTGTGTATCCTTCCATACCTTCTTTCTGGTCTGTGACAAAATTGAGAATGCCGCCGACTCCTTCTGCATCGTATTTAGCTCCTGGATTGGCAATGACCTCAATATTCTTGATACTCTGTGCAGGAATAGCTTTCAATACATCCTTAGGGCTACCACTCAACATCGGACTTGGCTTTCCATTCATGTATATCTGAAAATTCGAACTGCCGTTGACCTGGATGTTGTCATCACCATCGACGGTCACCATAGGAACCTTGCGGAGCATCTCAAGGAGAGTGTTTGTCTTTGCATCAGGATCATCCTTGACACTATAGGCAATCATATCACCTTCTACCTTCACGAGAGGCTTCTGTACAGCAATGACGACATCGGCAAGGCTTTGTGCTGATTCGCTTATCTCAAATCGGCCAAGATCAAGACGATTCTGACCACGCGCTACAGTAAAGTGTTTTGTGATAGGAGTTCGGCCGATGGATGTAATCAGCAATATGTATTGTCCCTGACTTTTCAAAGTAAGACTGAACTTGCCATCAATGTCAGTCGTGCCCATAGCAGAAGCTTTATCGTTATCTTGTTTGACACCTTCCTTCCAAATGCGTAATGTGGCCATTGGCTCACCTTCTTGAGTCAAAGAGTCAACTACACATCCGATAATGTCAATACTCGGAGCAGGATTTGCTGCATAAGAAGAGATGAATGACAATGCAGCGATTACGATACTTAGGATAAATGACTTTCTCATATAGTATTTTATTTATGAATTAATAATCGAGTGATTTGCTTTACGCTGCAAAATAACAACATCTTTACTGAATATAAAAACAGATTTCGACGAAACAACCACTGTATTTCGACGAAATCGGCAAATAAATATACTTCTCAGTCGTTCTAATGCCGTTGAAATACCCAGCAAAAAGTATATAAACTATAAAATTTAGTTGGATTAACTTCTTTTAACGAGAAAAAATAGTTGTAACTAGAATCTTTCGTTACCTTTGCAACGAAAAGTTTTAGTTACAGATACTATTATTATATTATGAAACAGGATTTGACAGAAAAAGAAGAAGAGGCAATGAACATTTTCTGGGAGAAAGGTCCACAGATTGTTCGCGAGATGCTGGAATTCTATCCGGATCCAAAACCGCACTTCAATACTCTTTCGACAGTCGTACGTACTCTGGAAGACAAGGGGTTTGTCTCACACAAGCAAACAGGACAGTCTTATCAGTATTTTGCAGTCATCTCTGCCGAACAGTATCACAAGAAGACTCTGAGAAATATCATCGGACGATATTTCAGCGGTTCGTATATCAGTGCAATTTCTGCTTTGGCAAAAGAGGAACATATCTCGATAGATGAATTGCGTCAGTTGATCGATGAGATTGAAAACAGTGACAAGAAATAATACATTATAAAATAATACACGCACATGGGAGCATTCTTCGCCTACATTCTTAAGGCAGCTCTTTGCCTGATAGCATATTATCTGTTCTATAAACTCCTGTTCAGCAAGGAGACATTCCATCGTTTCAACCGAATAGCATTAGTGTCGCTGATGCTGCTCTCGCTTGTTCTTCCTTTTGTCCATTACAGCACAACACAAGGAACGGCGGGCACTTTGCAGGTCGAGGAGGTTCTTGTGGTGGCTTATTCGGCTACTGGCAATGTTGTCAACACTGAAGCACAAATACCATTTACTATGCAAATCATCGCGTGGGCAATGATTCTGTATTTTGTCGGAGTGGCCTTGATGGCAGTGCGTTCTCTTGTCATATACGTCAGTCTTGCCAAGGTCTTGAAGATAGGGAAGGTGGAAGACAACAGCAAGTATGGTCTTCCGAAGAATGTCAGACTCATCGTACACAATAAGCCGATGTCGCCATTCTCATGGATGAACTATATCGTTGTAAGCGGAAAAGATCTCGAAGAAGCTTCTGATTCTATCCTTGCACACGAGATGGGACATGTCAGCAATCACCATACACTCGATTTGATATTCACCGAGTTGTGCCTTATCTTCCAATGGTTCAACCCTGCAATGTGGCTCATGCGTCAGGAACTACAGGCGATACACGAGTATGAAGCAGATGAAGCTGTTCTTGATTATGGTGTGAATGCAAAACAATATCAATTACTAATAATAAAAAAGGCTGCAGGTAGCCGACTCCAATCAATTACCAACAGCCTTCATCAAAGTTCTATCAAAAAACGTATCACTATGATGCTAAAACAAAAATCAAACCCTTGGGCAAAGGCAAAGCTCCTTGTTGCCCTTCCTCTCGCAGTTTTCTGCGTGTCGTGTCTTTCATCGCCAGAGGCATCCGAAATCACTGATCAGGTTTCCGAGGGCAAAGTTAGTGACATTTTTTCAGATGTGCAAGATTATTCGGAGATTTCTCTCTTAATTAATGCAAAGGGACAGATTTTGGTTACCGATGGTACCAACAGTCCTGTATATGTTGCAGATGCCGACCTCAACAGTTTCCTCACCTCAAAAATTACCGACAAGAGCGCTGCTATTCATATTAATGCCGATAAGGAAACTCCAATGGAGGTTGTGACTAATGTAAAGAATATATTGAGAAACATTGGTGTTTCGAAGGTGAGTTATTCGACCAAGTCTGTCGTAAATGAACAATTAAGCACTCAAAACAAACCTGTTGCTACTGAAAATGGCGACGTCTTCACTGTGGTAGAAGAACAGCCGGAATTCCCTGGAGGAGAAAGAGAACTCATGAGCTACATAAAGAGCACCCTCAAATATCCGAGGGATTGTGCCGATGAAGGCATTCAGGGTCGTGTCACTCTTTCATTTATTATAGACACAGATGGTTCTGTTGTCGAGGCAGAACCAATGCGTTCGCCAGATGATCGTCTAACTGCCGAAGCTATCCGCATCGTTGAATCAATGCCAAAGTGGAAACCAGGACGTCAAGGTGGAGAGGCAGTCCGCGTTAAATATGTAATTCCAATTACATTCAGACTTCAGTAAGATAAAATGAAGAGATATTTAGCATTTTTGCTCATCACTCTAATTTCGATTTCAGCTTTAGCCCAATCGAAAAAGGAAAGCAAGGCTAAGACCGCTACTGTAACTGTAGTATTGTTGAGCCCTTATTCAAATTCGGCGTCGGTCAAATTCGAACCACATGCAACGCTGATTTGCAATGGCGACTCTATAAAGGATAATGGTACACATACCTTTAGAAAAGTCCCTGTCGGTAAGGTCATGATTTTGGCCGAGGCAGAGGGATTCATACCTGTCATTGATTCTTTGGTGGTTGTGCAGGGTGCCGACAATGAGAGATTTATCACTATGACCGATCGTATTGTCGATCTTCAGATGGTTGTGGTCAACGGCACAATTCCGGCTCTTGTTTATCGAAATGACACACTGAAGTTTACTCCTGACGGAATGAACTTTGCTGACGACGATGCTGCTCGCGAGGTGTTACGCCGTATGCCAGGTGTCGAGTTTTCCGAAGGGCAGATTAAGGTGGGTGGCAAGCCAATCATGAAGACATACGTCGATGGTCGTACCTCTCTCTTCGGAGACAATCCTATGACGGCAATCGATCACATCAAGGCCACCGATGTGGCTCATATCTATGCCTACGACGAAGACGAACATCCAGAGGAGGAAAATCCTAATCATAAGGGTGGCCGTCATCGTGTCTTGAATATCGTGACCAAGAGCAAGATGCTAAATTCTTATGATGGAGTACTTTTTGGCGGAGTAGGCCCTACGTTGGGCGAAACTCTCAGTGGAAATGACTTGCGTTATGCTGGTGGCGGTTCGTTCAATTTCTTCAGCGACAAGTGGCTGTTGAAACTTGATGCCATGCAGAACAATCAGAACAGTAATTCCACTTCACCATCGCGTTACTTTACTACCGAGAGTCCTGCTTCAACATACTCTGAGAATTCAATTCTGGGCGCGAAGCTTGAACGTAAGTGGCAAGGAAAGAAAAAGGGCAAGGATACCAGCCTTTCCGGCGAATACAACTTCAGTCGTATTGCTCCTGAATCAATGTCATACAGTGAGACAAACTATACCCCGTTGCCAGGAATGTCATACACTGAACGTCAGTATATCTCACAAGATCTCACCACAAGTCAAGATAACCGACATGTTGCAAAAATCAACTTTTCGAGCAAGACCGATAAGTATGGCAACATCACGGCCAACTATAGTATGAATGTGCGCCATCATCGCGATATGAACGAATCTGAAGATCTCAATATCCTCGATGGAGTAAAGATGAGCGACGTGCGTCGTATTAATAACTCGCGTAAGGCTCAGGAGCATGAGGCGGATTTCTCTTTCAAACGCAATCTAGGCCGTAAGTGGCAATACATGGTCAAAGGTAATTATTCAAGCAAGAACGAAGACAATACTGAAAATCGTTTTACCAATCTCGACAATCGTGTCTCCGAGCTTTTTATCCCTGAAGATAACCGAGGTGGAAAATGGGATCTTCAGCTTCACATGACGTTCGATACCCTTTCGTATAAGGTCAACGAAGATGGCAAGCGTGAGCTCGGTTCTTCAAACAGCCTTGCCGCAATCTATAACTTCCGCTCAGATAATCGACATCTTACTCGTGTGGCTGAAGATCTCTCAACTGGTCTTTTGGATGAGGTAAATACCTATAGTTTCCGCAATCAGCTTACCGAAAATCTCTTCGCATTGAAGTGGAGGTATATGAACAATAAGAGAAAGTTCATGACCAGTATTAAAGCAGGTGTGAACAATGCTGTGCTTACCGACAAACGTCGAGACTATTCTTTGTTCGACTATAACAAGAATTTCCTGATGCCTGATGTTGATGTGACAGTCCAGCAGTTAGGATTAGGTGGTTTTTATCTAAACTATACACTCGAGGGTTCTGTACCGGAAGTGCCACAGATACGTCGTGTGCTCGACAATCAGAATCCTCTATATCTTAGGGTTGGTAATCAGGATTTGAAGCAAGCAGCAACGCACTCCGTTTTACTGTCATACACCAAATGGAAAGGAGGTATCTCTGGCAGTCATCTGAATATTTTCATGCAGGCAAATCTTACTGACAACTATATTATCTCCAAAACTACTTATTTCGGCAAGGACACCTACCTCGACGAATATAACTATTGGGCAAATGCAGGTAGTTCGCTCTCGACTTTTGCTAATGTCAGCAACAGGCGTTCCCTCAGTTTATATGCTTCGTGGTCACAGCCACTGTCGGCTATTAAGAGCGGATATAAACTTTCTATGAACCTTAGAGCTTCTCATACTCCATATTATTATAATGTAATGGATGCTATCAATGGAAGCGAGGTTGCAGGCACAGCAAGTATTTATACAGATCGCATCAAGAACACTCATCTTGAATTGGCGTGGAAGGGCAATTATTCGAAATCTGATTATCAGATGTCCGATCGTGACAATGAGATCATGACCAATCGACTGGCATTCACCGGCAATGTGAAGAATATCCTGAAGGTCGGATTCCTAAAGTTTGAATACGTGTATAATCAGAATCACTTCATCACTCGCCATGCCAACGATGCCGATCAGATGCTGAATATCTATGCAGGTGTGAACCTCAAGCATGGCATTGAACTGAGCATGACTGCCTACGACCTGCTCAATAGTGACAGCGGCAGAAAGTGGTCGGTTTCCGAGAATTATTCGCGCTTGTCCTACCGTGAGAACTTCGGCCGTTATATCAGTTTCAACCTGAAATGGAATCTGAGCAAGGTGAAGTCAAATCGAAATGTGGGTGATAAGTATAGCACAACAACAGTCAATGGAGTTATGGTTGTAACGTACAGCGATTAATATGAAACATCTATTTCTACTTTTTTTTCTCTTTGTATCCATGCTGTCCTATGCTCAAAGCAAGGTAATAGAAGATACCGAGTCTTTGTCATGGGAGGAACTCTACCAGAAGGGAAAGTATTACCGCGAACATTCCAATAGTTTCCGGTCGATGCAATACCTTGAAGAGGCAGAGAAACTGCATTCGAGTGATACCATACGCAGGGAACTTGCTCTCACATATTATAATCGGGGACGTTTCCAGAAGTGTATAGACCTCTGTCGTTCGGTGCTATACCCGGATACTCTTGATTCCGATCTTTATCTCATAGCTCGTAGTTTCGAGAAGATGGAGAAGGCAGATTCCGCTCTCAATTATCAGCTTATGGTGGCAGAAAGGAATATTGAGAATTACAACAATCTTGCTACGCTCTGTAATACACTTATCAATGCCGGTCTTCATAATGATGCACTTCAGTGGATCGATGCATATTGCGCTATCGACTCGACCAATTCGACTATCAATACCGTCAAGGCATTTGCCCTTCATAAGGCAGGAAAGCACAAGGAGGCAATCAAGGTCTATGAAAAGCTTCGTGCTGAGGGAGATGACCGAAGCAGCACCAACTACTATCTTGGCTTGTCATATTATCTGAGCAAGAACGTCAGTTACAGTAATGTGTATGCCATTGACCTTCTGAGCCGAGCTGTTGAACAGACTCAACGTAAGAATGCTGCTATTCTTGCACGTTTTGCTGTGGCAGAGCTTTCATTCTTTCCATACGACGGCCACATTTTGAACAAGGCATACAGTAACCAGAGCCATCATCCAGTTCCGAATCCATTTACAGGACTGATGGTCGGAGAAGAGTCTGATTACTTGAAAGTAAATAAAATAGCCGAGAATATCAACAGGCAGGGAGTTGCAGATCTTGAAGAGGCAATCGAACTGATGCAGCCTAACAAGGATATGCTTTTTTATCTATACAACCATGTTGGTAACAGAATGACGGAGATGTATAGGCCAAACGATGCTATCTACTACTATAACCGTGCAAAAGGTGTATTCTCAAATCGTTTTAATCTCTATTACCAAATGGCAGTCAATTACCATCGCCTTAAGGATTACAAGAACGAGATGGCAAGTTACCAGAAATACATCGAACTTGCACCAGAAGATGAAGACCCAGAGACCATCGAGTATGCAAAGGAATGCATTGCCGAATGCAGGAGAGTTCTTTTTATGAAAGAAAAATAAAAATCATTTCCTTTCATCCACGCGCGTCGAAGACAACTCCTGACTCTGGAAGTTCCGATCGTAGGCTTACAAAGACAACTCTTGTTAATGAAAGTTGGGAGCGTAGCAAGATGACGATTACACCAGAAAAGAAAAGTAGTCATCGACGTGTGTTGATGACTACTTTCATATTTATGGAGTTCCAATCTTCGACCTACGAAGACTTCTCGGGAATTCCCGAGAACTGATTGACGACCGTCGATGAGACTTCCGGACTTCCCGTGGACTGATCGACGCGCGTCAATGACAACTCTTACTTCTCGCGCATAAAGATGTTGATAGGAGTTCCTGTGAAATCCCACTTCTCGCGGATCTTGTTTTCAAGATAGCGGCGATAAGGGTCTTTGACCCACTGCGGAAGGTTGCAGAAGAATGCAAAGCTCGGCACGTTAGGAGCTGAGACTACCTCCTCGTGCTGCTTGTCGGCAGTGACTGAGACTGTTGCCTTGAGCTGTGTGACATACTTGATCTTTACGAACTTGCCCTTGTTGTTTGGCGGTGGATATGCGCTGATGCAGTCGAGCATGTACTCGTTGAGCTCGCTTGTCTTGATCACTCGCTTGCGGTTCTCATAAACCTTGACGGCTGTCTCGATCACCTTGTAGATGCGCTGCTTGGTTGTTGCCGACGCGAAGATGATAGGGAAGTCGGTAAATGGAGCGAAACGGCTGCGGATGGCTTCTTCCATGCAACGTACACTCTCCTTGCTCTTGTCTGCCATGATATCCCATTTGTTGACACAGACCACAAGGCCCTTGCGGTTCTTCTCGATGAGTGAGAAGATGTTCATGTCCTGTGCCTCTACGCCTCGTGTCGCATCGATCATGAGGATGCAGACGTCGCTGTTCTCGATAGCACGGATCGAGCGCAATACCGAGTAGTACTCGATGTCCTCTGAGACCTTGTTCTTCTTGCGGATACCTGCTGTATCGACGAGATAGAAGTCGAAGCCGAACTTGTCGTACTTGGAATAGATGGAGTCGCGTGTAGTGCCTGCGATGTCGGTCACGATGTGACGTTCCTCGCCCATGAAAGCGTTGAGGATCGATGACTTGCCGGCATTCGGACGGCCTACGATGGCGAACTTAGGAATATCCTCCAGATCGTCTGAGTCGTCTTTCTTGAAACGCTTGATACATTCGTCGAGAAGATCGCCTGTACCTGAACCGTTGGCTGATGAGATGACGAACGGATCGCCGAGACCGAGTGAATAGAACTCGGCTGCATAGACGTGCTGGTCGTAGTTGTCGGCTTTGTTTGCCACAACTATTACCTCTTTCTTGCTCTTGCGCAGGATTGCTGCTACGCTGTCGTCGAGATCGGTGACGCCATTCATGATATCTACCACGAAGAGAATCACGTCTGCCTCCTCGATGGCGATGTCAACCTGTTTGTTGATTTCTCCTTCGAAAATGTCTTCACTGTTTACGACCCAGCCTCCTGTGTCAACAAGTGAGAATTCTCGTCCACCCCACATCACATGTCCATACTGTCGGTCACGTGTAGTGCCTGCAATGTCGCTCACGATGGCAGTCCTTGTCTCGGTGAGCCTGTTGAAAAGTGTAGATTTACCCACATTTGGGCGACCTACGATTGCTACTAAATTTCCCATAACTGAATTAAAAATTAAAAATTAAAAGTTAAAAATTATTTGATAATCCCTAACTCCTCCACCAGCCTTGTTTTGGACGAAGCGGTTTCCGATAAGCTATGCCGTCACGGCATTTTTTATCAGCCTCTTGCCGTCGTGGGTAAGGTATCCGATGGATTTCGAGCTGCAAAGATATTGTATTTTATTATTTGTCAAACACTTTTGCGCTTTTATGACCGGAATTCCCGTGTCTGAGGGCGTTAAAGACCGAAAAATAAAGTGAACTTTGCATTATTATTATTTAAAATGGAAAAGGTGAGCCTGATCACTCAGACTCGCCCTTTCCACCAATAATTACTTATAAAAACTTAACTTTAAGTCTAAAACCGAGTATTATTTTTACTTAGTTACGTAGCCAGGATTCTGGTAAGCATCCTTCTCTGCATCGCTCAACTCGAGTGAGTTGATCTGTCCCTGTGGGATAGGTGAGAGCCAGTGATGTGCCTGGATCTGACGTGTAAATGTCTTAGGAGTGTGATCCCAGTCGTTAGCGTCACACATTGTGTATGTAGAAGCACGATCTGTCCAAGTCTGTGTACGGATGAGGTCGAAACGACGTGTGCACTCACCGAAGAGCTCACGCATACGCTCGTCAAGAACGTAGTCGATAGTGATCTCCTTAGGCATTGAAGAGAGCATTTCGTCTTCCTTGTTTTCGAAGATGTTTGCGGAAGACATCATGTCTGCAATGCTTGTAGCATCGTTGTTCTTGTTAGCGCTGTAAGAGTGACGGCCTGCACGCTGACGGAGTGGAATGAGTGCGTTAACGGCATCAGCGTTATTGCCCAACTTCACAGCAGCTTCAGCAGCTACGAGATAGAACTCAGAGAACTTAGCGATAACGAATGGACGAGTGACAGCACCGTTTGGCTGACCCATACCACCGTTGTTGTCTGTACGGTATGTACCGAGCTTCCAGAGACCTGGATAGTACTTACGGTTGTATTCGTTGAGGCTGATAACGTAGTCAGCACGACCAGGAACTGAACCAGCACCTACACCGTTGTTGCTTGTGTTGTCGTATTTAACTGTGCCGACTGGGAACTCTTCGAACGAGAGAACTGGGTCGCCCTGCTTAACCTGCATGCCGTTGGCATTTGTAAGAGTTGCGTTAGCGATACCTGCACGGTTCCAGTTGCCAAGGTAGTTGAGCACGAATGTAACGTCGCGACGAGCATCGTTAGGATCGTTGAATACCTTTGAGAATACTTCGTGAACTGGAGACATACGAGTCCAAGGACGGCCGTATGACTGAGCAGCTTCACGGTTCAATGTAGGCTGACCTTCAACCGAACGAGCGTTAGGGTAGTTACATGTTGCAAACCATACGCAGAAGTTATCAGGAGCTGAACCACCAGCATAACCATGGTTCTGAGCATCGTACTCTTCGTTGAACTCAGTGTGGTCAGCATAGAGCATCTGCTCCATGTTGTGGTCGTTCATACCAGCGTGAGCAGCATAGAATGTAGGGCAGAGGTCGAATGGGCCTTCAGCCTTGTGCTCGATAGCATAGTTTGCAACTTTGTATGCTTCCTGGAAGTATGACTGAGCAGCACCGCTGTTACGGTCACAAGCTGGGTAAGTAGCGATGTTCTTTGGATTCTCGAGCCACCATGCATAAGTCAAATATGCCTTTGCGAGGAAGAGACGAGCTGTCTGCTTGCAGAGAGCACCAGTCTTACGCTGTGTGTCTGGAAGATCTTCAACAGCCTTTTTAAAGTCAGGGATGATACACTTCTCGTAAACTTCTGCAACTGTGTTACGTACAGAAGAGCGGATAGCCTTTGTGTTGAACTTCAACTCACCAGCACCGAGATCGAGTGGCACACCACCGTAAGCCTGTACGAGCATGAAGTAGTCGAATGCACGGAAGAAATAAGCTTCTGCAACGAGTTCAGGAGCGAGGTTTACCGACTCGGCATTCTCGATGATACCACTGGCAGTATTGATGTTTGAGAAGCAAACGCCCCAGATAGCATCAGCACGGCTGTCAGATGGAGTCATGACACCTGAAGGGTCAAAGTCGTTGTTCTTGAAGTTACCGTCGGCAGACTGTCCCCAAGTGTATTCGTCAGTACCATTCTCCATGTAAGCATAGAAGTACTGGCCATAGAAATAACGTGTGTGGGCATAGAGAGATGTAAGACCACCTTCAATACCTCCCTTTGTTGTGAAGAATGAAGGGTCGAATGTAGCACGTGGCTGCTCTTCGAGGATGTCGCTACAAGATGTTGTTGCCAACATTCCAGTAGCCATCAAACCCATAAGTGTATATTTAATGAACTTTTTCATTGTTTCTGAATTTAATAGGTTGATTAGAATGACAAGTCAACACCAAAGATGAAGTTGCGAGTGAAAGGAGCATTTGTACCTACAACTGGGATACCGTGACCTGCATTACCGAATGTTGTTGCATTGAACTGACCGTTACCAGACATTGCATTTGGCTCAGGATCCTGACCACTCATGCTTGTGTACTTAGAGAATGTAAATGGATTCTGGATTGTTGCATAAGCACGGAGGCTCTTGAAACCAGCCTTCTTGATTGCCTTAGGAGCAACTGTGTAACCGAGAGTGATAGAACGGATCTTGAAGTAACCTGCATCGAAGTAACCAAGAGTTGTACCGTACTTAGGGTTCTGGTCTGAACGTACACAGTCTGGAGAAGGGAAGTCTGCACCTGTGTTCTGTGGTGTCCAGTAGTCAACATCTACGTTGCCACGACGACCGTTGAGCATGTTCAAGTAACCTGAGCTACCGTAGAGTGTAGAAACCATCTTACCACCTATCTTGAAGCTACCTACTACCGAGAGGTCGAGACCCTTCCAAGAGAGGTTAGTATTGAAACCACCCATGAGAGTTGGTTCGAGTTCCATAACCTGACGGTCATCCTCGCTGATAGCGCGTGTTGGCTTGCCGTTAGCATCGTATTCACCAGTGTATTCTACACGGATAGAACCTACCTTTGCATCCGGCTGGAGGATCTTCATGAGTTCCTCTTCACCCTGCTGCCAAATACCAACTTTCTTGTAGTCGTAGATAACATCGATTGGGTGACCTACGAACCAACCGTTACCGATATCTTCCTTGTTACCAGAAGCAAGAGCAACGAGTTCATTGTGGTTGTGATAGAGGTTGATGCCTGCTGTCCACTTCCAATCCTTGTTCTCGATGATTGTACCGTTGATGCTCAACTCGAAACCTTTGTTTGAAGTCTCACCTACGTTAGCTGTATATGAGCTTACACCCGAAGTTGAAGGGAGGTTTACACCAAGAAGAAGGTCGCGTGTTGACTGAGTATAGTATTCAAATGTACCTGAGAGACGACCGTTGAAGAGAGAGAAGTCGAGACCGTAGTTCCAAGTCTGTGAGTACTCCCATCCGAGGTCTGGGTTAGGCAACTGTGTTACATAGTAACCCTTCTGGTAGTCATCACCGAAGTTGTAGTAACGTGTAGAGAGACGACCGAGTGTAGAGTATGGAGAGATAGACTGGTTAGAAGTCTCACCGTAACCAACACGAACCTTCAACTGATCTAGCCATTCAACATCTTCCATGAACTTCTCCTTGTTGATGTTCCAACCTGCAGAAACAGCAGGATATGTGTGCCACTTGTGACCAGCAGCAAGACGTGAAGAAGCATCTGAACGAAGAGCAACAGAGAGCATGTACTTGTCATCGTATGTGTACATTGCACGACCCATCCATGACATCAAACCGCTCTGGTTGTAAAGCTGTGAACCTGTTGGAACAGCGAGGTTCAATTCAGCATAACCGATGTTGAAATACTGGAAGTAGTCAGCTGGAATCTTCTGACCGCTGATGTATGACTGCTGGAATGTAGTCTGTTCAGCAGAGTACATACCTACAACGTTCAAGTGGTGCTTTTCAGCAAATGTGTTGTCGTATGTGAGGAGGTTTTCAACTGTCCAGTTGAGAGTCTCTGTGTGACGGAGCGAAGCACCGTTAGGGTTTGTATCAAGGAATGCGTTTACACCAGTACCAGTGAAGCTACCGTTCTTGTTCATCTTGTAGTTAGCACCTACGTTAACACGGTAAGTAAGACCTTCGATCCATGGCTGTGAGATCTCAGCGAATGCGCTGTTGTATGAACCGAGGTTTGTAGTGTGGCTCAACCAGCTTTCCTCAACACCTTCGAGAGTCTGCTTAGTCATTGTCCATGACTGGTCGTCAACGCTCTGGAATGCACGCTTGAATGTGCCGTCCTCATTGTAAGGATTTACGAGTGGAGAAGCAGAGATAACACCATAAAGACCGATCTGGCTACCTTCTGTTACGCTGTAGTTAGTATTGGTAGTGATACCGATACGAACAAACTTGCCAACCTTCTGGTCGAAGTTTGCGCTGAGGTTATAACGAGTAAATTCCTGAGTTGGAACTACACCCTTGTTTGTGTGATAACCGAGACCGATGTTGTAGCTACCGCCCTTTGTACCACCAGCAACCTGAAGGTCGTGGTTAGTAATGATACCTGTCTTGTAGAAGAGATCCTGCCAGTCAGTGTTCAAACCAGCCTTTTCATCAAGACCATACTTTGGCTTCTCACCATCAGTATAGATATTAGCGATGCGGCGAACTTCCTCGAGCTGAGCACCTGTCATCATAGGATACTTAACAGCGTTCTGGAAACCTACATAACCAGAGTACTTGATTGTTGCAGGCTGTTCGATAGCACCCTTGAATGTTGTAATCATGATTACACCGTTAGCACCGCGGGCACCGTAGATAGCTGTTGATGCAGCATCCTTGAGGATATCCATGCTCTTGATAGAAGAAGGAGAGATATCGTTGAGGTCACCCATGAATGGAATACCGTCGAGGACGATGAGAGGGTCGTTAGATGCAGTCAAAGAACGCTGACCACGAATACGGATCTGCATTGATGCACCTGGCTGTGAGTTGGTAGTAGTGAGATCCACACCAGCTACACGACCTTGGAGAGACTGAGTGATGTCGGAAGAAGGAACCTCGCGGAGAGCGTCGCTGCTCATTGATGCGATAGAACCTGTCAAGTCTGAACGGCGAGCAGTACCGTAACCGATAACTACGACGTCGTCGAGCATCTTGTTGTCTTCCTGAAGAACAACATTAACCTTAGCAGCTGCAGGAACCTCCTTTGAGAGGTAGCCGATGTACGAAACTACGAGAGTTGCGCCACTTGGAGCCTTAAGGGAGAAATTACCGTCGATATCAGTGAGAACACCATTTGTGGTGCCTTTCTGAAGTACGTTAGCGCCCGGAATAGGATCACCCATTTCGTCAACTACTGTACCTGATACCGAAATGCTTTGTGCATATGCCACTACTGGGAGGAGGCACAGCATCATGAGAATCCACAAGGATTTCATTCTTTGAATAGCATTTTCCATAAAAGAATTAGTTGTGTTTATAATTTAATAATGTGAAATAGATTCAACTCTGTGTTTTTTGGTCTATTTTGACGGTGCAAAGGTAAATTAATGTTAATACAATGCAAAATTTCCGTGTCTCATGGTTTTATTTACATGTTTCAAATTTGAGACATTTTGCGTTATTTTACAATTTCTTTGCTTATTTTGTGTTGAAATTCGGTAGAAATTTATATTTATGTCTCATTTTGGGGTAAAATTTGAAATAAAACCATAAAACCGTTCATTTATGCCATATTTGCATTATCTTTGTCGAAAAAATATTACATCATGCACCGATTTGTATTATTATTGACCTTTTTTGTGCTGTTTTTTGCTCAAAATCACGCACAGGAATTCAAATTTATGCTCGACGAACAGCTTTCGTCTAAGCAGATTTCAGATATTTATCAGGATCGTGACGGTTTTATCTGGATTTCTACTGATAAGGGCATAAACCGATTCGACGGAAATAAGGTCAAGAGTTATGTGCATGATGAGATGGACTCGTTGTCTTTGGTAAGCGACCTGACCAATTCTACGATAGAAGACAGTCGTGGAAATTTCTATGTGGGTACTTATAAGGGAATCCAGCTTCTCGATAAAAATACAAATACTTTCTCGCGTGGCGCAATATATACCGACGGACGGGATTTCGTTGAGACAGTACAGGGTTTCTGTGAAATGCCAGACGGAACTCTTTATTCATTCGGCGATAACGGTTGGAAAGTCACGATAAAGGACGGACGTCCGGTAGTCGAGAGTCCGGAATGGGGCATGGAATCGAGCAGCGTGTTCCGCATCGGCGTCGATAAGCAGACCAATCTCTGGATATTGAGACGTGATGACGGTATGTATAAGGTCAGGAGCGGCCAGGCAAAACTTATTGCAAAGATACATCAGGATGATATGACAATCTATGATTTCCACATGATCGATGGAATCATATATTTTGTCACTACAGCCAGCGATGTGTATAAATACAATATCGGACAGGAGACGATATCGAAGGTTAATACACAGCCGATATCGAAAGCGTCGATCAGATATCTTGTGAAATACGGCAAGAATGAGCTTCTGGTCTGTACCGATGGTAACGGCTTCAAGTTGCTCAATACCGTCACCGGCGAGGTCGAGGATTACTATCTGAACATACCGCTGCTGACGTCAAATCACCTCAAACCTCATAATGCGGTCTTTGACCGTAATGGCAACCTTTATATAAATCTGTATCAGAAAGGCGTTGCTGTAATCTCAAACCAGCATAACGGATTCAGGTATGTGGGTTACAAGTCGCTTCTTAATAATATAATAGGTAACAGTCCTGTTTCGGCAATCGCAAAGGATCAGAACGGTAACATCTGGGTGGGAACAGACGGAGACGGCGTATATAAGACCAACAAACAGGGAACAGCTTCCGTACATTTCGAATCGTTTGCCGATGGCGGTACGACTCCATCCATCATCAAGAGCATCTGTCCCGACTCCAAGGGCGACGTGTGGCTCGGAACCTATGGAAACGGAATCGGAAAGATTGCAGCCAAGGGAAACAAGTATGTCTCATACGAGAAAGACTTCAAGCGCAACGGCCGAAGCAGTACGCGAATCTATTCGATTGTCGAGGATTTCAACAAACGTCTTTGGGTTGCTACCTTGGGCGACGGTCTCTATTGCTATGATCTTGAGAAAGGTAAGATGATCGAGGAACTGTCGTTTTTCGAGGAGATGAACAAATGGCTTACGGTTCTGTATCATACTTCGGATAACCTGTTGATAATAGGTTCGTTCGACGGTTTGTTCTACCTGGATCTCAAGTCCGACTCTATCATGCCGGCACGTATCTCATACCGAACCGTTATCAATACCATTTTCGAGGATTCCAAAGGGCAACTCTGGGCAGGCGACAATAACGGACTTATGCGCTTCGACACTTCGGGTATAGTGAAGCAATATTCCAGTGAGCAGGGTATATTCAAAGGGGCGGTCAATAGTATCAACGAAGGAAACAACGGAAGCCTTTGGCTCGCGACGGAAAAAGGCCTTATCAACTTCTTCCCTGAAGACAATCAATACTACAGATATACGACCAACGAAGGTCTTCAGAATATCGACTTTGCCAAGACGGGATCATTCACCGACGATTCTGGTGCAATATGGTTTGCCGGCGACTATGGTATCACCTCTTTCCATCCGCAGGAACTAGAGACTTCAAAAAACAGAAGACATGTGCGCCTGATAGACTTCCTGATCAACGATGAGAGTGTGACCACAAATACACTTTCAGGCGGAAAACCTATTGTCGAAGAACCTGTATGGCGTTCCAAGACATTCAATCTGTCAAGTGCCAACAACTCTTTTGCGGTTGAGTTCGGCACATACGAATTTGAGACTCCTAAGTTTGCCGAGTATCATTATTCTGTCGATAATGGTGCCTGGAAGAAGATACAGTCAGGCAGTCAGAAGGCATTCTTCAACAATCTGTCGTCGGGTACTCACACTATCCGGTTCAAGCTCGTCGATAATCTTGTCGAGTCGGATACTCAGGAGATTCAGGTAATAATCCGTCCGCATTGGTGGATGACAGGGTGGGCGCTTCTCGCGTACATTATTATATTTATAGCGCTTCTGTATTATATATTCAGGCAGATCCGTTACCAGATCCGTGTTCAGAAACGCGATGCTCAATATCGTCGTACGACTGAGATCAACGAGGCGAAGCTTCAGTTCTTCACCAATATCTCACACGAGATCCGTACTCCGCTCACGCTTATAGTCAGTCCGTTGCAAAAACTGATTTCAACCGACATAGATCCAAAGCGTCAGGCAACCTACAAGACGATGCAGCGCAACTCGATGAAACTGATGCAGCTCATCAATGAGCTTCTCGACTTGCGTAAGATCGATAACGGCCGACTGAAACTCACTTTCAGCAATTCAGATATCATCGCAAAAGTGAACGATGTGTGTTCGTATTTCAATGTGGTTTCAGAGTCGAAGAACATCACACTTTCGTTTATTCACGAGAACCTCGACCAGCTGCGTATGTGGATCGACGTGAGCTATTTCGACAAGATCATCATGAACCTGCTGTCAAACGCATTTAAGTTCACACCTCCAGGCGGAAAGGTCATTGTGTCGGTCAGCACTGTCCTAGATGGAGATAAGCAGCTTGCACATATCGAGGTGAAAGATACAGGAAAGGGTATAGCCGAAGGAGATCTCGACCGCATCTTCGATCGTTTCTACATTGCTCAGAACAATGTCGGCAATGGCTCGAGCAACGGTATCGGTTTACACTTGACAAGATCGCTCGTATCTCTGCATCATGGAACTATTGTCGCGCAGAACAATACCGACGGACCAGGTGCGTGCTTCATTGTCGAACTCCCATTGGGCAAGGATCATTTCCGCGACGATGAGGTCCTCCTCGAAAAAGAGATTCCTGAGAACAACGAACTTCTGCAATATAATGTGTTGCCTGAGGATGAGAATGCCGAGAACGGAAAGGCGCAGACAAGCCGTACGATGCTCATCGTCGATGACGAGCAGGAGATCCTGAATTACTTGCGCAAGGAATTGTCGCAGGATTTCCATATCATCACTTGCAGTAATGGTAAAGACGCTATGCAACAGGTGTTTGCCAAGCAGCCAGACATTATCATCAGCGATGTTATGATGCCTGAGATGGACGGTATCACATTCTGTAAGAAGATCAAGCAGAACGTTAACTTCAACCATATTCCTGTGATCCTGCTCTCTGCCAAATCGGATGAAGAGACAAACCTTCAGGGTCTGAAATATGGTGCTGATGCCTATATCACAAAGCCGTTCTACACAGAAGTACTGCGTCGCACGGCGCTTAACCTCGTCAATCTGCGTTCGACACTCCATAATATCTATACAGGACAGCAGACGCAGGAAGACCGACAGGTACACATCGATATGGAAAGTCCTAACCAGAAGCTGCTCGACCGAATAATGCGAGTGGTCAATGCCAATATCGACAATCCGGAACTCTCGATCGATATGCTTTGCGATGAGGTAGGCATCAGTCGTGCTCATATCTACCGCAAGCTGAAGGAGCTGACAAACCAGAGCGGACGAGACTTCATTAAGAACATACGACTGAAATATGCAGAGAATCTTCTGCTCGAAGATAACTATTCAATAGGAGAGATTGCCGAAAAGGTAGGTTTCACAAAGATCTCGAACTTCTCGGCTTCATTCAAGGATAAATACGGACTTTCACCACATCAGTGGCGTGAAGCGCATCGTTCATCCCAAAAACAATAACATTATGCAGAACGATTATAAAGAACTGGCATTACAGAACGACGGTCAGCAAGTTGCCGACGGTCGAGGCAGGAACATCATACCACAGGCAGAAAAGGATCCGCTTTGGAAGAGATATTTCGAGAAGTTCGACGATCCTCTCATACTAATTCTCTTTGCAGCCCTTGTGCTTTCATGCGCATTGGTGACCTATGAGATCGGCTGGGCGAACGGCTCATGGAAACTCATCATCGAGCCTATAGGAATCCTTGTTGCTATCCTTCTCTCGACAGGCATAGGCTTTGTTGTCGAACTGAAGGCAGAGAAGGAATTCGAGATCCTGAATCAGGTCAACGACGACGAGACGGTCAAGGTGTATCGAAAGATAAGAATCGACGATAGCAATTTTATAGTGCGTCTGATTGAGGTGCAGAAGAAAGATGTGGTTGTGGGCGATGTGATCCGTGTTGAGGCAGGCGATGCTATTCCTGCCGACGGTGAACTGCTTACGTCCAACCGTCTGTCGGTCGATGAGAGCGCATTTACAGGCGAGCCTTTTGCCAACAAACATACAAAACTCGATTCTACCAACGACAAAGGTGCTGCTTATGCAAGAAATGTAGTACTGCGAGGTTCAACTGTGATCGAAGGCAATGGAATCTACCAGGTCAAAGCCGTGGGTATCGACACAGAAGAAGGCAAGGGTGCACTTAATGTTCAGAGCGGCAAAGAGGTTAAGACACCTTTGGACAAGCAGCTTGATGGACTCGGAAAGTGGATTTCGGTGCTCAGCATGATTCTTGGTGTGCTCGTTCTTGTGGCTCGTGTCGTGTATTATTTCTTCATTGCCGACTACGATAGTCTCGACTATTCGATGGTTAACAACATAGCATACGTGCTTGAGAGCGTGATGATTGCCGTGACACTTGTCGTTGCTGCAGTTCCTGAGGGATTGCCGATGAGTATCACAATGAGTCTTGCCCTTAGTATGCGTCGTATGTTGCAGGAAAACAACCTTGTGCGCAAGCTCCATGCCTGCGAGACGATGGGCGCAGCAACAGTAATCTGTACCGACAAGACAGGAACTCTCACTCAGAATAAGATGACTGTGGTCGAGAGTCTCATTCCGTCACGGGTGCTTGACAAGGTTCTGATGAATATGGCAGTCAACTCGACAGCAACGCTCAATATAGATGCAAACGGAGTTCTTACGTCATTGGGAAATCCTACCGAAGGAGCTCTGCTACGCTGGCTTGAGGAGAAGAATCCTGGCGAGGACAATACCTTCCGTTATCAGGTGACACGTAACGAAGTCAATGTCACCGAACAGATTCCGTTCTCGACCGAGACGAAGTGCATGATTACTACCCTGAATCATCTTCCGGCTTCCGAACAACCTGATAGCAACAATCCTATGGTCTTCGTAAAGGGTGCGCCTGAAGTTGTTATGGCTCAGTGTGAATCGTTTGCTGAAGGTCTTTCTCAGGAGGCAGTCGAGACGACATTGAAGAGCTATATGGCGAAGGCATATCGTACATTGGCATTTGCTGCTGATGGTGTCTTCCTGGGCATTGTGGGTATTGCCGATCCAATACGCATCGACGTGCCTGAGGCGATAAGAGTGTGCAAGGAACAAGCTCATGTCAAGGTTATTATCGTCACTGGCGACAATCCAGGCACAGCCAACGAGATAGGACGACAGATAGGTCTGTTGGCAGAAGATGAGACCGACAAGACTCTCACAGGAACAGAGTTCGCTGCTATGGATGACAAGACAATACGCGAACTGCTCAAGGAGAATAGGATCAAGATCATTGCCCGCGCTAAACCTGATGATAAGGCCCGGCTCGTGCGTCTGCTTCAGAAGAACAAGGAAGTGGTTGCCGTTACAGGCGATGGTACCAACGATGCGCCAGCCTTGAGCAAGGCACATGTCGGTCTTTCGATGGGCGATGGCACAGCTCGTGCGAAAGATGCATCGGATATCACTATCATCGACAATTCCTTTGCTTCGATCAACAAGGCAATCCTTTGGGGCCGCTCGATCTATAAGAATATCCGCCGATTCATAGTGTTCCAGACCATCGTCAATGTCAGTGCGTGTTTCATTGTGCTTTTCGGTGCGTTTGTCGGTCTCGACTCGCCTCTCAATGTCATGCAGATGCTTTGGGTGAATCTCATTATGGATACCTTTGCGGCGCTCGCTCTTTCCACAATACCGCCAGATGCGAGTGTGATGGACGAGAAACCTCGTTCGTGGAAGGCTCATATCATCTCGCGCAAGACAGGAACCTATATCTTTGCCTATGGTCTTTCGTTCTTCATTGTGCTTGCTGCACTATGGATGCATCTGTTGTTCAATAATGAAGGACAGCCACATCTCGATGCGCACGAACTTGGATTCTTCTTCTCGATCTTCGTGTTCCTCCAGCTGTGGAACCTTCCTAATACCCGTTATTTCGACTCGAAACGCAGTTTCTTCGGCGATCTCATGCTTTTGGCAAAGGGTAGGATCAAGGGCGCAGATGTCTTCAGCTTTGCCTTCTGTGCAATGTTTGTGATCATCCTTATCGGTCAGATCTTCATTGTCGAGTTCTTTGGCGATGCGTTCGGCGTAGCAGACCTCCCAACAGAAAAATGGCTGATCGCAATAGTTGCAACCAGCCCTGTATTGTTAGTTTCTGAAATCTACAGACTGTTCAGAAAATAATTAATTCATATGAATTATCAATTATCAATTGGAATATTCATACCAAGATTCTTGATATCGACGAGCTGCATGCGGAAATAGAGATTCGAATAAGGATCGATGTTTGAGTTTCCAGCTTGGCCGTAAGCGAGATACCAAGGAATGCACACGAGCCAGGAATCGCCGATGTGCATGTGCTGAAGCACGTCGCCCCATCCGGTAATCACGCTTGCACAAGTGAAATCCTCGAAGAACTCTACCTGCTTAGACTCAATAGTGTCGGCCTTATTGTTACCGTCAAAGAATATTCTGTCCATCACAGCAGGATCGTTGAACGATGCATCGTCGATTGGAAGTTTCTTCATCACCGACTTAGGGTCATAAAGAGTGTAATGCATCTTCAGCGTGCTTGTGTAGAATGGAGTATACCACTTGCCAATCTTTTCAAGACTGTCTTTGTTGGCCGATGAGATCACGCGATAGAAGCACTTGTACGACAATGGTTCGGACAAGCTTCGGATCGAATCGCCGAAATATGCGTTCTGACCCATAGACTTCTGGTACTGAGTGATGCGGTACATGATCTCATTGTTCTTGTCTCGCCACTCGTAGTATTTGCTGTAATCTACTTTGTCTTCATCGACATTGGAGCAGGCCGCAATAAAGAGACCTGCGCCAAGTGCAAATAGTATATATAGAAGTTTCTTCATTAGTCGTTTTCAATCTTACGAAGCAAAGATGAGATATTCACACTGTCACCGATGATCTTGTGGAGGTCAGCGATAGCAACACGTTCCTGAGCCATTGTATCGCGGTAACGGAGAGTAACAGTGTTGTCTTCGATAGTCTGGCCATCGACAGTGATACAGTATGGAGTACCGATAGCGTCCTGACGACGGTAGCGCTTACCGATAGAATCCTTAACCTCGATCTGGCAGTTGTAGTCATAACGGAGTTCCTTGAGGATTTCCTCTGCCTTCTCTGGAAGACCATCCTTGTTGACGAGTGGAAGGATAGCAACCTTGACTGGAGCAAGTGCAGGTGGAAGAGAAAGAACAACACGAGTCTCGCCCTTCTCGTTTACAACCTCTTCCTTGTAAGAAGCAGCCATAACGCTGAGGAACATACGGTCAACACCGATAGAAGTCTCGATTACGTATGGAGTGTAGCTCTCGTTCGACTCTGGATCGAAGTACTCGATCTTCTTTCCGCTGTACTTAGCGTGCTGTGAGAGGTCGAAGTTTGTACGAGAGTGGATACCTTCAACTTCCTTGAAGCCGAATGGCATGTTGAACTCGATGTCTGTAGCTGCATTTGCATAGTGAGCAAGCTTGTCGTGATCGTGGAAACGGTACATGTGGCTACCGAAGCCGAGAGCCTCGTGCCATGAACGACGAGTCTTCTTCCACTTAGCGAACCAGTCAAGCTCTGTACCAGGCTTGATGAAGAACTGCATCTCCATCTGTTCGAACTCACGCATACGGAAGATGAACTGACGGGCAACGATCTCGTTACGGAAAGCCTTACCGATCTGTGCGATACCGAAAGGAAGCTTCATACGACCAGTCTTCTGTACGTTGAGGTAGTTAACGAAGATACCCTGTGCTGTTTCTGGACGGAGGTAGATCTTCATGTTGTTGTCGGCTGTTGAACCCATCTCTGTAGAGAACATGAGGTTGAACTGACGAACATCTGTCCAGTTCTTTGTGCCGCTGATTGGATCAACGATTTCTTCATCGATGATGATCTGCTTCATGCCTTCGAGATCAATACCGCCAGGAGCGTTCATTACTTCCTGGAAACGCTTGTGGAGAGCGTCCATCTTAGCCTGATTCTCGAGTACACGAGCATTAGTAGCGCGGAACTGAGCCTCGTCGAATGCCTCGCCGAACTTCTTGCGAGCCTTCTCAACTTCCTTGTTCATCTTATCCTCGTACTTAGCCATCTGCTCTTCGATGAGCACGTCGGCACGATAACGCTTCTTCGAGTCCTTGTTGTCGATCAAAGGATCGTTGAATGCATCAACGTGACCAGAAGCCTTCCAAGTAGTTGGATGCATGAAAATTGCAGCGTCGATACCCACAATATTCTCGTGGAGCTTAGTCATAGCCTCCCACCAGTAACGCTTGATATTGTTCTTGAGCTCTACACCATTCTGACCGTAGTCATAAACGGCACCGAGACCGTCATAGATTTCGCTTGAAGGGAAAACAAAGCCATATTCCTTACAGTGAGAAACAAGCTTTTTGAATACATCTTCCTGAGTTGCCATAATATATAATTTTATTTGAATTTACAAAGGGCAAAGATAATATATTTCTTTGAAAATAAGGAGCGATTTCATAAATATTATGTTTTTTATACTTTAATTTTATTAAAATTGCTACCTTTGCAGTATGATATCAGAAACTTTACGCGCATTCGAAGATATTCATACACATGTTTCAGGCAATCCTAAAGCCATATGCTCGCTTCCTCCAAAAGAAGCGATTGAAATGTGTCGTAGCAATAGCAATCAGCCGTATTCTATTATGCTTCATCCTTGGTATATCGACCAAAAATTAATAGAAGAATTCGTTGAAGCTGTACAATTTTGCAAGGATGATCCCAACTTCATTGCTATTGGAGAATGTGGATTGGACAGTAACTGTGAGACTCCTATCGAACTACAACAGAAGGGATTTATCGAAGCATTGACAACTGCAAGAAAATTGCATAAGCCTGTGATTGTGCATATTGTTAAGGCTTGGGACAGATTGTTCCAGCTTGTCGATCAATATGGAGATGTGGAAAATGTTCCGGTAATAATACACGGATACAGAAAGAATGTGCAGATGGCACAGCAGCTTGTGGCGCGAGGTTACTACCTCTCGTTGGGGCAGAAATACAATGTGGATGTGCCAAAAATGATTGCAAAAGACCGATTGTTCCATGAAACAGACTCGATAAATGGCGTTTTTTAATTAAAAACGATTATCTTTGCACCCGCTTTCGGCCAAATTCGGCTTTACGGAAGAAATGAAGTAACGCTGGGCGTAGCACCAAAAAAGATATTGCCGCCTCTGATAGGGACGCTACCTATAAATGCGACAGCATCAAAATTAACTTTCAAAATTAATCACAATTAAACAAATTTGTTATTATGGCAGATTTAATGAAGATCGCTGAAGAGGCATTTGCAACAGGCAAGGAGCTTCCAGCATTCCAGAGCGGTGATACTATAACAGTATCTTACAAGATTAAGGAAGGTAACAAGGAGCGTATCCAGCAGTACCGTGGTGTGGTTATCCGCATCTCTGGTCACGGCACAAAGAAGCGCTTCACTGTACGCAAGATGTCTGACGGTGTTGGCGTTGAGCGTATTTTCCCTATGGAGTCACCATTCATCGAGAAGGTAGAAATCAACAAGAACGGTCGTGTTCGTCGTGCTAAGTTGTACTATCTCCGTGCCCTCACTGGTAAGGCAGCTCGTATCCGTGACCGTAAGGTTAAGCAGGCTTAATTTCATCAGGAAATTACAACCAAACACTACATCGGTAGCTTCTTCTCACGAAGAGCTACCTTTTTTTATGCATTTTCTTTGATTTGCTCATATAAATATTTATATTTGCGCGATAATAAGATACTATGGAAAAGAAGAAACTTTCTCTACAGCAAATCATATATCGCATCTTATTCACGGTTGCTGCAATCGCTATCGTGTCTTATTTGTTCCCGCATGGCGATAGCTTTTACTATGAGTATGAGATAAACAAGCCTTGGAGATACGGTCGCCTTACTGCACCTTATGATTTCCCGATATATCGAAGCGATGCTGATATTCAGGAAATGGAAGACAGCCTTCATAGGCAGGTGACTCCTCGCTTTGTGCTCGACGTTGATGTACAGAGAGAGGCAATGACCAATCTGAATAAAGTGCAGGATGTGCTTTCGCATGATGCGTTCCTCCGCCTGAAAAACACACTTCAGGAATGTTATGCCGTTGGTGTGATTAGCGATGCTGACAAACATTACCTTGACTCAACGTCCAGTAACATAGCTCAGGTAAGGGCGGATAACCGTTCGAAACCTGTAGATATTACGTCGATACTGAGCGAGAAGGATCTTTACATGAAGATCGTCAACGACAGTCTTTATTCCCGTCAGTATCAGAGAGCGAAGGTGCGCGACTATATTATGGTCAATCTCGAACCCGACACGGCAGCAATGCACTATGAATATTCCCGTTTGCGCGAGGAAGTGTCGGCAACAACCGGCATTGTGTTGATGGATAGCCGAATTGTGGATCAGGGCGAGATTGTGAATGAAGAGATTGCCGAGAAGCTTGATTCGTACCGTAAGGAACACGAACTGCGCCGAGACACGACAAGTGACGATACGCTAATGCTTGTGGGACGTGTCTTGCTTGTATCTCTTATCCTGTGCAGCATCTACCTTTTCTTCTTTCTGTATCGTCCTTGGGTATTCTACAACCAGAATGAAGCTCTTGTGGCTGTGGGCAGTGTGACATTCATGACTGTGCTGACAGCTCTTGCCCGCAATGAGATATCTTCGGGAGTTTGGCTTGTGCCGATAGGCATCACAACAATAGTCATAGCTACTTTCCATGGATCGCGTTCTGCCTTTTTCTGTCACATTGCGATGACTCTGCTTTGTTCGTTCATGGTACAGTCGAATGTCGAATACCTTGTTGTTCAGAGTGTCATCGGTATGATAATCATCTTTAACCTTACCGATGGTTTGACGGAGAGAAGTCAGCTGCTTAGGGTGAGCGTTCTCACAGGAATATCATACATCGGTCTTTACTACCTGTATCTTCTAGCAAGTGAGGGAACACTTGCCAATGTGTCGGTAAGGACTATCTTGATGATGGTCGGTAATGCACTTCTGCTCCTGATGTCATATATCATCATCTATGTGTTGGAGAAGATATTCCACTTTGTGAGTGGTGTGACATTGGTCGAACTCTGTAATCTGAATAAGGGTTTGCTTGACAGGCTTTCTCGTGAGGCTCCAGGAACATTCGAACACTCATTGCATGTGAGCAATATCGCAGCCAATGCAGCTAAGGCAATTAAGGCACAGGCTCAGCTTGTTCGTACAGGTGCGCTCTATCACGATATCGGTAAGCTTTGGAATCCTGTATATTACACAGAGAACCAGATGGGTGCAAATCCGCACGACTCTCTTTCGATTGAAGAAAGTGTGACAATAATAAAGAAACATGTCTCAGAGGGACTGGCTTTGGCAGAGAAAGCAAAACTTCCGCCTGAGATTATGGCGTTTATCACTACGCATCACGGGCATGGCTTGATAAAGTATTTCTACAACACTTGGTGCAATCAGCATCCGAATGATGAGCCGGATGTGGAATTCTTCTCATATTCGGGTGAAGATCCAAAGACAAGAGAACAGGCTATCCTGATGTTGGCCGATGGTGTGGAAGCTGCAAGCAAGAGTCTGAAAGAGACGACAGAGGAAACGATAACAGATATCGTAACAAAGATTATTTCCGGCATTGTCGCAAGCGGACGTTTGAACAACTCGAAGATCACTCTTCAGGAGATAAATATTGTGAAGCAGAGTTTTATCAAGGATCTGATGGGAATATACCATTCCAGAATCGCTTATCCGGAACTCTATAAGAAGATAGATGACAAGACTCAGCTGAAGATTGATTTCAATACGAAATAAACAAATTACCTTTTATTAATATGAGATACACAGAAATTGGAAAAACAGGTCTGAAGGTTTCGAATATCAGCTTCGGAGCATCTTCGCTTGGCAGTGTCTTTCACGAGACAAAGGAAGCTGAGAGTATCAAGGCAACAGAAACGGCTATCGAAGGTGGTATAAACTTCATTGATGTGTCGCCATACTATGGACATTATAAGGCTGAGACTGTATTGGGCAAGGCTCTCAAGATTATCCCTCGCAATAAGTATTATCTCAGCACTAAGGTGGGTCGTTATGGTAAGGATGGCGTGAATACTTGGGACTATTCGGCAAAGCGTGTTACGGATAGTGTGTATGAGAGTATGGAACGCCTCAATGTTGACTATATCGATATTATCAACGTGCACGATATCGAATTCCAGGCTGCATTGCCTGGAGGACTGCAGAAGGTGGTCGATGAGACATTGCCTGCACTTGTAGCTCTGCGTGAGAAAGGCGTAGTGGGACATGTCGGTATCACAGATCTTCAGCTTGAGAATCTAAAATGGGTGATCGACCATTGCCCGGAAGGAACAGTCGAAAGCGTTTTGAATTTCTGTCATTACTGTTTGAATGACGATAAACTCACAGACTTCCTCGATTATTTCGAGAGTAAGAATATCGGTGTAATCAATGCATCTCCACTTTCTATGGGCTTGCTTTCTTCACGAGGTGCGCCTGATTGGCATCCAGCCCCAAAGGCGTTGGCAGAAGCTTGTACAAAGGCAGCTCAGTATTGCTCGGAACAGAATTATCCTATAGAGAAGCTTGCGGTTCAATATTCGGTGAGCAACCCTCGTATTGCCAGCACTTTGTTCTCGTCGGCCAATCCTGTAAATGTGCAGCGTAATATCGATTGGGCTAACGAAGAGCCTGATTGGGATCTCATTAAGAAGGTTCAGGAGATTATTGGAGATCAGAAACGTGTTTCCTGGAGTAACACATAAGAATTAAAAGAAAAAAAATAAATAGGGTGAAAATCATTGATGCCCACTCTCATTTGTGGCTGAAACAAGATACAAAGATCGACGGCAAGGTAATCCGTTCGCTTAAGAATGGTAGAAGCATTTTCTTCGATCAGGAAGTGCAGATGATACCTCCGTTTATGATCGACGGAGTGAATTCGGCTGAAGTATTCCTGTCGAATATGAACTATGCGCAGGTCGGCGCTGCTGTGGTAGTTCAGGAAATCATCGACGGAAACCAGAACGAATATCTCCTCGATGTTCAGAAGCGTTTCCCGGATCGTTTCTTTTGTATGGGAATGGTCGATTTCAAAGATAATGACTTTTCGACCGATAACCTCTTAATACAAGTTGCCGCGCTACATGCTCAAGGATTCAAGGGTATAGCTATTCCAGGTCATCGCATTAAGGGTTCTTTGCTCAAGGCAATGCCGATGTTCAAGTTCATGGAAGAAAACGGCATGATTCTCTCGATGTGTCTGGCTGAGGATGATAAGCAGATTGCAGAGATGGCAGAGGTGATCAGGGAGTGCCAAAACTTGAAAGTCGCAATTGGGCATTTCGGAATGGTGACTACCCCGTTCTTTCAGTCTCAGGTAAAGCTTGCCGCACTTGGACCGAATGTAATGGTAGAGTCGGGTGGAATCACATGGCTCTATAACTCGGAGTTCTATCCTTATCCATCGGCAATAAAGAGCATACGGGAGGCTGCTGATCTCGTAGGTATGGATCGTCTGATGTGGGGTTCTGACTATCCACGTACAATTACTGCCATCACTTATAAGATGAGCTACGACTTTGTACTGAAGTCAGACGAACTCACTCATGAAGAGAAAGCACTTTTCCTCGGTGAGAATGCAATGCAGTTCTACGGATTCAAAGAACTGCCGGAATTGCCGTATATAAAAAATATGTCTGAATAAAAAGAAGGGTTACACCCTTTGTTATACTTTATAAAAATGAAAGCGATACAGATATCACATAATCAGGAACTCAATATCATTGATGTTGAAAAACCTGTAGTAGGAGCAGGAGAAGTCTTGCTGAAGATGGAATATGTCGGATTCTGCGGATCTGATATCAATACATTCATGGGTCGCAACACAATGGCACTCAATCCGGTGATTCCAGGTCATGAGATAGGTGCGACTATTGTAGAGACAGGAACTGGTGTTCCGGAGAATCTTAAGCCAGGAATGGTTGTTACATGCAACCCATATACCAATTGCGGAAATTGTGCCTCGTGCCGTAACGGTCGGGTAAATGCTTGTCAGCACAACGAGACTCTTGGCGTACAGCGCAATGGCGCAATGAAGGAATACATCACTATTCCTTGGCAGAAGGTTATACCTGCAGGTACGCTTGACGCGAAGACTACTGCTATTGTAGAACCTATGTCGGTAGGTTTCCATGCAGTAAATCGTGCACAGGTAACAGATATCGATATCGTTATGGTTATCGGTTGTGGTATGGTCGGCTTAGGTGCTGTGGTTCGTGCGTCTTTGCGTGGCGCTACTGTAATAGCTGCAGATATCGACGACGAGAAACTTGAACTTGCAAAGCGACTTGGTGCAAAATATGTAATCAACACAAAGACACAGGATGCGCATGAACGTCTTGCAGAATTGACTAACGGCTTCGGTCCGGATGTCGTTATCGAGGCTGTGGGAAGTGTCCCTACATATCAGATGGCTGTCAGCGAAGTGGCTTTCACAGGTCGTGTGGTATGTATAGGCTATGCTAAGTCGGAGGTTAGTTTCCAGACTAAATATTTCGTTCAGAAAGAATTGGATATCCGAGGTTCACGTAATGCAATGCCGGATGATTTCCGTGCTGTGATCAATTATCTCGAACGAGGAACTTGTCCTACAGAAGAGCTTATCACAAAGGTCATCAAGCCGGAAGAGGCACTCGACACAATGCGTTGGTGGAGTGAGAATCCAGGCAAGGTGTTCCGTATTCTGGTAGAATTCTGACAATAAGGAACAGAACTTATTTTAAGGCTCATATTGTTCTTTCCTTGCCATCTTTTGTTATTCATATTTAATAAAATATAGGACGTACCGCACAAAGTTTTTCTAAAATATATATTTTTCTTTATAATTAGAAAAAATCTGCCTATATTTGCGTGTTAAATATAATCCGACTTAAATCGGTAAGTTGAAATCAATTAAAAATTAAAATAATATGTCAAAGAAAGCACTTTTGCTCATCCTCGATGGTTGGGGATGTGGCGACGGATCAAAGTCAGATGTAATCGCATCAACTCCAACTCCATATTGGGATTCTCTTCTCGCTAACTATCCTCATTCAAAGCTCCGCACAGACGGTCTTAATGTAGGTCTTCCAGAAGGTCAGATGGGTAACTCAGAGGTAGGTCACATGAATATCGGTGGCGGCCGTATCGTTTACCAGGATCTCGTAAAGATCAACATGGCTTGCGAGGATGGTTCTATTGCTAAGAATCCAGAAATCGTAGGAGCATTTGAGAATGCAAAGAAGGGCGGTTCAATCCATTTCATGGGTCTTACTTCAACTGGTGGTGTTCACTCTTCGCTTGCTCACCTTTTGAAGCTTGTTGACCTCGCTAAGGCTTATGGTCTTGAAGGTCGCACATTCCTCCACTGCTTTATGGATGGTCGTGACACAGATCCACGTTCTGGTAAGGGCTTTATCGAGACAGTTGCCAATCACTGTAAGGAAGTTGGCTGCGGTGAGATCGCATCTATCACAGGTCGTTTCTATGCAATGGACCGTGATAAGCGTTGGGATCGTATCAAGAAGGCTTACGATCAGCTCACTGCTGGCGTTGGTTCGCAGTATGCTTGCCCGGTTCAGGCTATGCAGGATAGCTACGATGCAGGTGTAACTGATGAGTTCGTTGAGCCATGTGTACTTGCTAAGGACGGTAAGGCTGTTGGTACAATCCAGCCAAACGATACAGTTATCTTCTTCAACTATCGTAACGACCGTGCAAAGGAAATCACTTCTGTACTCACACAGGAGGATATGCCAGCAGAGGGTATGAAGACATTGCCACTCTACTACTGCACAATGACTCCATACGATGCTAAGTTCACAGGTCTTCACATCCTTTTCCCTAAAGAGAATGTTGAGAAGACACTTGGTGAGATCGTTTCTCTCAATGGAAAGAAGCAGCTCCGTATTGCAGAGACAGAGAAGTATGCTCACGTAACATTCTTCTTCAACGGCGGTCGTGAGGCAGAGTATGAGGGAGAGAGCCGTTGCCTCGTTCCTTCTCCAAAGGTTGCAACATACGATCTTCAGCCTGAGATGAGCGCGCTCATCGTAAAGGATAAGCTCGTTGAGGCAATCAAGTCTGAGCAGTACGATTTCATCGCATGTAACTTCGCTAATGGTGATATGGTAGGTCACACAGGTATCTATCCAGCAATCGAGAAGGCTGTTAAGACTATCGATATCTGCTGTCATGATGTTTGTGAGGCTGCTAAGGAATGTGACTATGAGGTAATCATCATCGCAGACCACGGTAACGCAGACTTCGCAATCAATGCTGATGGCACTCCAAATACAGCACACTCACTCAACGCCGTTCCTTGTGTTTATATCAGCAAGAACGCAGGTGCTAAGGTAGCTGATGGTAAGCTTTGTGACGTTGCTCCAACTATCCTTTCTATCATGGGTCTTGAGCAGCCAAAGGAGATGACAGGTGTTAACCTTGTAACTCTCTGATGCTATAAATTGTAATTATTAAACGATGGACAAGATTATTACCGAAATCACTCCGCTTGAGGAAAAAGACTGTTTTTATCTCGTTGACCGAAATAAGGACGGCTTTACATATCCATTGCACAAACATGAAGAAATTGAACTTAATTTCGTCGAAAACTGCAGTGGCGCACGTCGTATTGTCGGAGATTCAATTGAGGTGCTTGGTCAGTATGACCTCGCGCTTGTAGGTAGTAATCTTGAACATACTTGGGAACAGAATATCTGTGACTCTCTTAAGGTAAGAGAGATTACAATACAGTTTGATCCGAATCTTTTTGGCGACACGCTGCTAAGCAAGAGCCAGATGCGTTCTATTCAGCAATTGCTCGACAATGCAAAGAATGGTGTAGCGTTTGGCATGTCGGCAATTATGAAGATTTATTCGCGTCTTGAGGAAATAACAGAGACACAGCCTGGATTCTATCGAGTAATCAAGTTGCTGGAGATTCTCTATGAGTTGTCAATGGACGATGATTTCCATAAGCTTGCCAGCAGTTCATTCGCTAATGTTTCGGTCAGCACTGAAAGCAGACGAGTCAGAAAAGTCGAGGAATACATTGATCTGAACTACAAACAGGAGGTGAGACTTCAGACTCTTTCTGATTTAGCAGGAATGACAGCATCTGCTTTCAGCCGTTTCTTCAAACTGCGTACGGGAAAGACTGTTCAGGAATATATCATTGATGTGCGAATCGGACATGCTGCACGACAGCTAGTCGATACATCGAAGTCTATTGCAGAGATCTGTATTGATTGTGGATTCAACAATATCAGTAACTTCAACCGAATCTTCAAGAAGAAGAAAGGTTGCTCGCCATCGCTATTCCGAGACAATTACTATAAAAATAAGGTGATCGTTTGACGATCACCTTATTTCTTTTATTACCATTAACTAACTTAACTTTGAGTATCCGTTTTTAGCGGCGTCCTACGCTTGCGCTTCTTGTTCCACCTCCAATGTTGTTGTTGACCTGAGCACGAGTGTTACCAACTCGAGTATTGCCAGTGCGATTGTTGCCGCCTTTGTTCATTGCAACATTGCTGTTGTTACGGTTGTTGCTGTGGTTTACATTATTGTTTTTGTTAGGTGCAACATTTCCATTCTTATGAGGAGCTGGAGTTACGTGAGCGTTGTTGTGTGGAACAGGCTTTGATTCTTTGCGATAGTGATCAACGCGAGCCATGTAGTGGTTCTTGTTATGTGCGTGTCCGCCATCGTAGTGACGATAACCAGCAGGTGCGCTGTAGTAGAAGTGGTTGTGTGCATAGTGATTGTGTACACCAATTACCCAAGCGCTGTTGACTACATGTACAGGAGTGAAGAAGTACTCGATGCTCTTGTAACGGATCCACTGAGATGGAGTGAGTACATACTGGATCTCCTGATTACGCATCTCATAAGCAAAGATATTGTTGTCATATACGCTTGCGAGAGAGCGGAAATAGTCGTAGTTGATCTCGTAGATGTCTTCGATCTGATAAGTGTTGAGGTTGAGCTCCCAAGCCATCTTGTCTGTGAGGAAGCGTGCTTCACGGCTTGAGCGAGATACGCTCATTGCATTTACGTTAACTACTGCAACTGCTGCGAGAACGAGTGTGATAAAGAACTTCTTCATAGTCGTATTGTATTAGATGTTAGTAAATAATCTTTTGTCTAAGTCTGGGATTCGGTTGTTCCTTCATCCCGTTCTTTGCCTTTTAGACTATGAAGTATGATTGTGGTTTAGGGGGTATGCCGACTTCTCAATCAATTGGAGAAAAGTCTCACTGAATGATGATGCAACGGAGCTTTTCCGGTGCGAAAACCTCGTATGCGACATCTTGGATTTGTTCGGCAGAAACGGCATCAACGAGGGCACAAGTCTCTTCCAATGTCTCTGTTTTTCCAAGTCTCAGCATATTTTTTGCCAAAGCTATAGCGTTGTTCTCCAAGTTGGCTGTTGCAATTCCAAGTTGTCCCTTAAGTTGTTTTTTTGCAGCCAGCAGTTGTCGTGCTGTCATTTTTGTATCATACATTTTTTGCAGCTGCTTCTTGCAGATGGCGATACATTTCTCAACGTCGTTGTGGTCACATCCGAAATATATGCTTTGATATCCAGTATCGGTAAAGTTCGAAATATTGCCTTCGACAGTATATACAAGACCTCGTTTCTCTCGAAGCTCAATATTCAAACGGCTGTTCATTCCAGGTCCTCCTAAGATATTATTGATGATTGCTAATGCAGGAGACTTCGGACTACCTAAATAATATGTGCGTGTGCCTAAGATTACATGAGACTGATGTGTCGATTGGGAGATAATTTCTACCTCGCCAGATTCGTCATTAGTTATGGAGCTTCCAGATTCTGGAGAAATAATTGTAATGCTTTGGTCATTAATGTTGGAAAAGACGGCATGTCTCTCTACATTTCTCACTACTTTCTTGAAAGATGTCTTTCCGTAGTAGAAGAATACCATGGAATTGGCATTGTAGTGCTGGGCAATAAAGTCAAGGCATTTCTTGCTATCAAAACTACGTACGGTTTCTTCGCTGCCAAGAATATTATGACCGAGAGAATGCCCGGCAAACAATCGGTTCTCAAATTCGTCGTATATCAGTTCTGAAGGAGTGTCTCTATAGCTCTCAATCTCTTCAACCACAACTTCCTGTTCTTTTTCCAATTCGTGTTGAGGTGCAGTCGGATTGCAAACGAGGTCGCAAAGCAACTCGCAGGCACGTGGAAAGTCCTGATCAAGAAACGAAGTGTAGAATGTGGTTTCTTCCTTTGTGGTAAAAGCATTCAGTTCGCCACCAACCGATTCCATACGGTTGTTGATGTGCCAGCTGTCACGTTTCTTCGTTCCTTTAAATAATATATGTTCTATGAAATGGGCTATGCCGTAATAATCCGATGAGGTCTCATTACGAGATCCGCAATCGACCATAAAACCGCAGTAGCCTACTGCAGAATCCCTGTATTGATGTACTATTCGTAACCCGTTAGGTAATGTCAAAAACTCCATATTTGTTGAGAATTATTGCAAATTTATATAAATATTGCCAAAAAAGATATCGCATATAAAAATAATTGATTATTTTTGCCAAAAATCGACAAAGGCGATGCCGCTTTTGTGTCGTAATACATTATTTCATGAACGAATTATTCCAATCAATAATAAACCGAGAGGCAGAAGCTCTGACAAAGATTCCTATTGATGACCAATATGAAAAGGCTGTCGATCTCATTGTCGAGAAAGTGCATAACCAGAAGGGTAAACTCGTAGTGAGTGGCATGGGTAAAGCAGGTCAGATTGGAGCTAATATTGCAACTACATTTTCATCGACTGGCACAACAGCCTTCTTCTTGCATCCAAGTGAAGCTCAGCATGGAGATTTAGGTATTATTCAGCCTAATGATGTCCTTTTGCTTATATCAAATTCAGGAAAGACTCGCGAAATACTTGAACTTATCGATCTTGCCGACAATCTTCATGGTCGTTTGCCATTGATTGTCATTACAGGAAATCCGGATAGTCCTTTGGGTAAGTCAGCCGATATCTGTCTCTCTACAGGTAATCCTGCAGAAGTTTGTCCGTTGGGTATGACGCCTACGACTTCGACAACAATGATGACCGTGATCGGAGATATGCTTGTTGTGGGAACAATGACCAAAATAGGATTCACTATCGAAGAATACGCAAAACGTCATCACGGAGGTTATCTCGGTCGAAAAGCAAGACACGAAGATGAGTGAGATCTTTGCTCGAAGCGCAGCCTTGATGGGCGAAGAGGGAATGAGACGCGCAGCCTCGGTAAAGGTTTTGATCTTTGGTGTAGGAGGTGTAGGTAGCTGGTGTGCAGAAAGTCTTGTACGCTCTGGCGTAAAACATTTGACAATTGTTGACAACGACGTCGTTGTGGAAAGCAATGTTAACCGCCAGCTTATGGCTACAACAAAGACCATCGGAGAAATTAAGGTTGAGGCTCTCAAGCAACGCTTGTTGGACATCAATCCAGAAGCTGAGATTGAAGCTCGTTTTGAGAAATATGAAGAGACAAATGCCGGGAGTTTCCATCTCGAAGACTATGATTATGTAGTCGATGCTATTGATAGTGTGGAATGCAAGGCGCATCTTATTCTCAACGCAACACGACTATCCAAGGAGCGAGGTCTGAAATTCTACAGCTCAATGGGAGCAGCTCTTCGTTTAAATCCATTTGCCGTTACCTGTGCGGAATTCTGGAACATAAAGGGAGACGGATTGGCAAGAGCATTGAGAAACAGGTTCAAGAAGAATAAAACCTTCCCTTCACACAAGTTCAAATGCGTGTATAGTGAAGAGACTCCAGTGGAGTCGGTCAACGGCGAGAAAGGTTCTGTATCTTATGTTACTTCCATCTTTGGCCTGTCACTTGCCGGAATGATAATGAATGATATTAAACAAAGTTGAAAAAATCAAATTCGAATTAATATGTCACATTTTTTAATGATTGGAACTACAGAGCTCGTTGCTATCGTAGTCGTGGTTTTACTTCTTTTCGGCGGTAAAAAGATTCCTGAACTCATGCGTGGACTCGGAAGCGGTGTCAAGAGTTTCAAAGATGGCATGAAAGAAGGAGATAAGCCTACTGAAGAGGAAAAGAAAGAAGATAAAGACTAATCTTTGGCAAATATATTGCCAGCCATGAAGTGGTACAAAATGAAACGGTCTTTATTTGCCTCTGAAATAATGTAATATTTCGTTTTGCCCCATTTCCCTTCTTTTATTTCGTGAATAAGGTTCGCCCGTCTCAACACCAACAGATGTTGAGTCGTCGTTGCTGGCGTTAAATTCAGACTTTCGCTGATATCCTTAAGCCTTAACCTGTTAGAACTTAATAACTCGATAATTTTCACTCTTGCAGGATGAGACAGCGCGAATGCTATTTCGGCAACAGTTTCATAAGTGCTGATACTTTTTTTACCCATACAGATAAATGATTATGAATTTTTGGTAGCAATGTTCTGATAAACATTATGGGTGTAATAATATTATTAATAATGTATAAATAAGTTCCTGTTCGCAAGTTTTTTGATAACCTACGAACGGGAATTATTCATTATTGTAATATGGGATTTGAATTTATGGTAAATAAGTACATAATGGAACAGTAAGTGAAGACTGTCGATTATCTTCGTCTTGGTCTTCTCGAAGGAGATGCCTTTTTACCTCTTAAAGCGGCTGCCTTAGGATTTACTCCTTCAACACGACGCTCCTTAAGATCGTGGGCTGGATTGCGTAGTTTTGCTACGGCTTCATCGAAGCTTTTTGCCTTGCGGTTTTCGTCTCTGATAGCCTGTTTCTTTGCAACTTCTTTATTGGCAGCCTGAACGGCAATGTTTTTTGCTTGTTTGTCTGCTGCACTATGTCCGCGAGTCTTAATAGCTGCTGCGCGAGCTGCTTCAGCCTTGAGTTGAGAAAGACTTTTTACGCTTGTCGATTTCTTGTTGACATTTTTTCTGCCTTTGCGTAAAAGCTTACTCTTTGGATTCAACTTCAATTCTTCAAGGCGAGCTTCCTTCTCGGCATTATGTTCTACCCACCAAGGCGTGTGTTCTGCTTGTTTTATCAAAACCTCCTCGCTGATTGCATTTGCAAGTGGGTTGTTAGGGTTGACGAGTTGTCCGTCAACAGTTACTTTGTCTCGTTGCGAATCTATCTGCATGCCGATACGAGCTGGAGTACCATTGACTTCAACACGTCCGTCTTCAATCAAAGTATCTACATCTCTGCGGGAGCAGACTCCTGATTCGCTGAGGTATTTATTAATTCTTATTATTCTTTCCATTTTACTAGTTTGATTTTTGACTTTTCAGTCTTTGATGATTAATTCGATCGGGCAGTGATCAGACCCGAAAATCTCTGTATGAATGCCTGCGGAAACTAAACTTGGTGCGAGACTTGCTGATGCGAGGAAATAGTCGATGCGCCAACCTGTATTCTTGGCACGAGCCTGGAATCGATATGACCACCATGAATAGACATCCTTAACGTCTGGGTTGAAATATCTCCAGGTATCAATGAAGCCGCCGTCAAGCAATGTCGTCATCTTTGCTCTTTCTTCGTCGGTGAATCCTGCGTTCATGTGGTTTGTCTTCGGATTCTTGAGGTCGATTTCCTGATGTGCAACATTCAGGTCTCCGCATACAATCACAGGTTTGCCTTTCGCTTCGAGTGAAAGCAGGTAACTGCGGAAATCATCTTCCCATGTCATTCGATATTCCAAACGCTTCAGTTCGTCCTGTGAGTTTGGCGTGTAGCATGTGACGAGGAAGAAGTTCGGCATTTCCAACGTGATAACTCTGCCTTCATGGTCGTGTTCGTCGACGCCAATACCGTAGGAAACGCTCAACGGATCATGCTTGGAGAAGATTGCCGTACCGGAATATCCTTTCTTGTCGGCATAGTTCCAGTAAGACTTATATCCGTCAAAAGAGAGATCGATCTGCCCGGCTTGAAGTTTCGTCTCTTGAAGACAGAAGAAATCTGCATCAAGCGAATTGAAAATATCCCTGAAGCCTTTTTCGCATACGGCACGCAAACCGTTGACATTCCATGATATGAGTTTCATATACTATTAGTTGTTGCTGTCGAAGAAATATGTGATAGTACCAGTTACGTTTCCTGCGCCGTCCGCTGTCTTGAACTTAGCTCGGAGAGCAGCTTCTGTTGCAGCTTTTCGAAGTTCCTGACTTGCAGTGGTTGTGCCCGAAGTCGGTTCTGCTGAAATGACATTACCAGCAGCATTAACGGTGATCTTTACTACGACTGTGCCAGATTGGTTGACATTGAAAGATGGTCTTGGCAATGATCCGGATATGCCACGTCCTCCTAAATCGTATTTGCCGTATCCAGCATTACCTCGGCTTGCACCATTAGCGCTGTTTCCATTTACGCTTCCTTGTATACCGTTGTTCTTGTCGCCTGTGCCGCTATTGTTGCCGAATGCTCCGGTAACAAGGTTCTGGGCAGCCTTTCTCTTAGCGTCCTCTTCAGCCTTGCGACGAGCCGCTTCTTCTTCAGCTTTACGTTTAGCTTCCGCCTCTGCCTTCGCTTTAGCGTCGGCTTCTGCTTTCTTTCTTGCTTCTTCAGCCTTTTTCGCGTCAGCTTCTGCTTTGGCTTTAGCCTTTGCCTCAGCTTCAGCTTTCTTTGCAGCTTCCTCCTTGCGTTTCTTTTCTTTTTCTGCAGCAAGGTTTGGCGCATCGTCGTTATTCTGGGCAATCAAAGGTTCTTTTGGTTGTGGCTGCTGAGGAACAGATGGAACCGGTTCTGTAGGAGCTTCTGCCGATTCCGGCTGTGCTGCAGGTTCTTCGACCGAAGCAGGTTCGGAAGTCACAACAGCATTGGATGCCGAATGGTCATTGCCCGATGATAGCTCAACTTCACCCACCATAAGCAAAACTCCGCTTTCTTCTTCGGGTGCTTTATAGCTGAATCCAAGGAAGATGAGCAGTAGTATGAGCAAGGCGTGAAGTCCAAGCGAGATGCCGAGACTGATCAGCTTGTCTTTCTTATTATCGTTGTATTCTATCATCCTTATTTCACAGGTCTTGTTGCAAGTACCATTCTGAAGTTCTCACGATTGGCGATATCCAGGATCTTGACAACTTCGCTATAAGGTACAGTCTCATCGGCATATAGTGCTACGTACATGTCTGGCGCTTCGAGTTGCATGTTCTGTAACCAAGGGGTGATATCCTCGAAGTTCACCGAATGTTCTCTCTCATTGCCGAATGCGACATAATAATTGATCTCTTTGTCGATGGTCACACGAGCTAAAGGTGTAGCAGAGGTCTGCTTCTTGCTTTGTGGCAGAAGCACCTTGATGGCATTAGGGAATACCACAGTCGAAGTGACCATAAAGAATATCAGCAGAAGAAAGATGACGTCTGTCATCGACGACATGCTGAAAGTGGCCATTGATTTGTTTCTGCGTTTCAGTGCCATAGGCTTAGTTCTTTGCAGGGAGATCTGTTGAGATCAAATCCATGAATTCGAGAGTCTTTGCTTCCATCTCGTTTACCACCTTGTCGAGCTTACCCACAAGGTAGTTATAGGCAAACATTGCGATGATACCAACGATAAGGCCTGCAACAGTAGTTGTGAGCGCCTGATAGATACCACTTGAGAGGAGAGTGATGTCGGCATTGCTGCCAGCACTTGCCATATCGTAGAATGCGCGGATCATACCGGTTACGGTTCCGAGGAATCCGATCATTGGAGCACCGGAAGAGATTGTAGCGAGCATGGTGAAGCCTTTCTCCATCTGAGCAACCTGAAGGTTACCTACGTTTTCGATGGCACTTTGTATGTCGGCAGTCGGACGACCAATGCGCATGATACCTTTCTCGATCATTGCGGCATAAGGTGCGCGTGTCTGTTTGCACACTTTGATAGCAGCATCTTTCTTGCCATCTGCGAGATATTCACGAATACGATCCATGAAATACGGAGCATCTTTCGAAGCCTTGCGGATGACAATATATCTCTCAATAAAAATGTATATTGCAAGTATCGAAAGGATTGCAAGCGGAATCATGAGCCATCCGCCATTGATAGCCATCTCCCAGAAAGAAAGACCTTTTTCTACTGCATTTGGATCTGTAACAACATTAAGAGTGTCTTCTACTGCTGAAGCATCGTTGACAGGCATTGTGATTTGAAGAAAACTGTTCATTAATTTATCGTTAATTATTGCATGTGCGTTATTTGACGCATTCTGCGGTTAAAAATACATTTTGGTGTACGAATATTTGGAAATATCGTATTTTCTTGGCATCTTTGCGGCGATTCTATTGATATTTCGATGCAAAAATAGTAATATTTTTCGAAAGCAAACTATTTCAAATAATAAAAATACTAAATTACATGAAAATAGCCCTTTTTGGAGCTGCAAAGCCTGAAGCATGTGCACAGATAAAAGACATTCTCGAACCTTTGGAGGGCGTCGAAATATTGGATGGTGATGTGTCGTTCGAAGGGGCAGATATGGCATTTAGTATTGGCGGTGACGGAACATTCCTGCGCACTGCAGCCAAAATCGGAACATCCGATATTCCTATTCTTGGTATCAATGCTGGCCGACTCGGATTCCTCGCCGATATTCAGCTGAACGAAATCGGTGTTGCTATCCCTGAGATTGTTCTGGATAATAAATATGAAGTCGAACGTCGAAATCTCTTGGAGCTGAATATTCCTGAATGCAGTCAGAAATATCAGCGATTTGCCTTGAATGAAGTTTCGATCCTGAAACGCGATGCCTCTTCCATGGTTTCGGTTTCGGTATATGTTGATGGTGTTCTTCTCAACCAGTATGATGCCGACGGACTTGTCATTGCTACTCCAACAGGTTCGACGGCTTATGCTATGAGTGCAGGCGGACCTATTCTTCAGCCACAGTCACATTGCTTCGAGATCGTTCCTATTGCGGCACATTCACTCACGGCTCGTCCTCTTGTCATCAAAGACACAAGCGTTCTTGATATTGAGGTGTCGAGTCGCAACAATCTCTTCCTTGTTGCTACCGATGGTCTTCCTCTTCATCTCACAACTCAGTATAAACTGCAGTTGCGTCGTGCATCTCACACAATCGGCGTTGTCCGTCGTCCAAACCATTCTTTTTATGATACCCTACGCGAGAAATTGATGTGGGGCAAGAAGGGATATTGAATCGACGCTCGTCGATCGTCTCTCCGGAACTCCCGACGTCCGATTGACGACCGTCAAAGACTTCTCGGGAATTCCCGAGAACAAATTGCCGATCGTCGATGATCTCTCCGGACTTCCCGTGGACTCATCGACGCGCGTCGATGAGCACTCAACTTTTCTGGAGTTGTCGGCAAACTGATACGATCAGCACTCTTGTCGCCAAGAGTTGTCATCGTACCTTTACGAAGACATTTCCGACTTCCCGGAAGTCCGTTCTCCGTTTGGAGATTAGACTTTTTAAAACTCCGAAGCCCAATCTCCATGCGTCGACATCAACACTTTGAACATTGTGTTGATGTCGCCAAATGTCGATGACACTTCCTGTTTTCTCGTAGCCCAACCCATCTGCTCCGATGACATTTCGGTATTCTGGGGAGCCCGATCGGAGCAGTTTGACGACAGAAAGTAGGAAATGTCCTCACCAACCCCTAAATTTTACATCATATACATTTGGAGTTGATAAATATAATCTCTATCTTTGCACCATAAATCATTCACGCAAAGTGTAATGATCATTGTAACTTATAAAAACCAAATTTCAGAACATTAATGAAACAAGAGATCCAGAAGAAAGGCGAGGTGATACTGTATCACCCGAGTGAGACCATCAAGTTGGAGGTACGACTTGAAAACGAGACTGTGTGGCTGACGCAGCAGCAGATTGCTGAGTTATTTGGGGTAAGGCAACCTGCAATATCAAAACATCTAAATAATATCTTTAAGGAAGAAGAATTAGATCCGAGTTCAGTTCATTCCATTTTGGAATATACTGCGAGTGATGGCAAAATCTATAAAACAAATTTCTACAATCTTGATGCTATTCTTTCTGTAGGTTATAGAGTAAACAGCAAAAATGCTACTCAATTTCGTCGTTG
This sequence comes from Bacteroidales bacterium, assembly GCA_045627785.1. Classification (GTDB taxonomy): domain Bacteria; phylum Bacteroidota; class Bacteroidia; order Bacteroidales; family UBA3663; genus Liminaster. The sequence goes on from JAZQOF010000036.1 coordinate 60,023, forward strand.
GGCAAATAGCATCAAACTTGGGCAGGCAGAACAGCCAAAGAATATAAGCAGTTGAATGGTCTGAAGAAAGAGAATCTACGCGATAATATGACCAACGAGGAATTGGTCCTCAACATGCTGGCAGAACTTTCGACTACCAGCATTACCAAATCAAAAGATCCACAGACATTGGAAGAAAACATGCAATGTGCAGCCGATGGAGGAAATGCTGCACGCGTTGCCCGGGAGGAACTTGAAGCAAAAACCGGAAGATCGGTCGTTTCTCCTATGAGTGCTAACCGTTTCTTTGAAAGTCAACAAGTAAAAAATATAAAAGGCGAAAACAAAGAGAAAAAATTTTTCCTTTTCGTCCAGCAAAAAAAGCCACCGTTGAGGACGATGGCTTCAGGACCTAATGTTTTCACAACGGACCGAAGTCCTTATTGTGAATTGCTGAAAAAATTGTACTGCAAAAGTAGGAATTATTATTATTATAAGCAAATTTTACACGTTTTTTTATCGAAAAAGAAGGAATTTATGTCTAATTTTGTATATTTGTCGGAGTATTTAAAGATAATAACATGAAAAAGATATTAGGTCTGGACTTAGGAACAAATAGTATTGGTTGGGCGTTGGTCAATGAAGCGGAATCATCCAAGGAACAATCGAGTATAGTAAAGCTAGGTACAAGAATAATCCATTTCGACAACTTTGTTAAGTCTGATACAGGGGCAAGTCCATACGATGCAGTGAAAGATTTCAATGCAGGAAAGGGACTATCTCCGAATGCAGGACGCACTAAGGCTCATGGAATGCGTATACGCCTTCAAAGATATAAACTGCGTAGAAAGCATCTCATTAAGGTCTTGAAAGACTATCATTTGATTGATGATAGTACTCTCTTGTGCGAAGATGGAAAGCAGACAACTCTCCAGACTTATTTCTTAAGAGCAAAAGCTGCCACTGAAGAGATTTCTCTTGAAGAATTCGCTCGTGTGCTGCTTATGATAAACAAGAAGCGTGGCTATAAGAGCAGTCGAAAAGAAACGGCAGCAGATGAGAAAGTCGACGAACAATCATATCTTGGTGCCATCAGTTCCAGAAGCAAGATGCTAGTGGATGAAGGTCTTACTGTCGGACAATGGAAATATCGTGTACTGTCGGAAGATAGACATAAATCTTTGAAAGATGTTGTTTTCTATCGTCAGGATTATCTTGATGAATTTGAAAAGATATGGTCTGTTCAAAAGCAATATCATAAAGAATTGTCAGCAGAACTGAAGGAGATTATCCGAGATGTAATAATCTTCTATCAGCGAAGTTTGAAATCCCAGAAGTCTGCCATTTCTTTCTGTCCATTTGAAAGCCAACAGAAAGAGACAGAAATTGCGGGCAAGAAATGCCTGCGCACTTTCGGATGTCGCGTTGCTCCAAAGTCTTCTCCATTGTTCCAGGAATTCAGAATCTATCAAAATCTGAATAATGTCAAGGTAACTGATTTTGTAAATCACACAGAAAGAGTCCTGAAGATTGAAGAGATCAATGCTCTTTTCAGGGAGTTGTCTTATAAAGACAAGATGTCCAAGAATGAGGCTTTGAAGATCTTGAAACTCAAACCGAAGGAATATGACCTGAACTTTGAGGAACTACAAGGCAACCGAACGCAGGCTGCCTTAGTAAAGGCGCTCCATAAAGTGATGATCAATAGCGGAAATGAAGTTGAGAAATTCGCCAAGCTGGACGCTACCAACAAACTTTCCGTTCTCGAACCATTTATGGGAAAACTAGGAATAAAGACCGATATACTTTATTTTGACTCATCAGTTCAAGGCAAGGATTTTGAGAGACAGCCTTCATTTGCACTTTGGCATCTGTTGTATTCCTATGTATCAGACGATTCTCGTACTGGTAACGATAAACTGTTGCAAAAACTAGAAGAGACTTTCGGTATAAAGAAAGAATATGGAGAGATCTTTGCAAATGCAACTTTCGAACCAGATTACTGCGGATTAAGTAGCAAGGCAATTAAGAAGATTATGCCTCATCTAAAGGACGGTTATCGCTATGATGAAGCTTGCGCTCTTGCAGGATACAATCATTCGGGATCTCTTACCAAAGAAGAGATTGAAAATAGAGAGTTGGATGAATTCCTTACTGCGATACCTCGTGCATCTTTGCGCAATCCTGTAGTTGAGAAGATTCTCAATCAGATGGTCAATGTCGTCAACGCGCTAATCCTGGAATATGGAAAGCCAGATGAGGTGCGTATTGAACTTGCCCGAGAACTGAAGAAGACAGCGAAGCAGAGACAGCAGATGACTGATGCCATCAACAAGCAGACCAAGGAACACGAGAAGATTCGCACCATATTGATCGAGGATTTCCGTATTCCAAATCCTACAAGAAATGACATTATCCGCTATAAGCTTTATCTCGAATTAGCTAAGAATGGATATAAGACACTCTATTCGAATACATACATTCCTGCAGAGGAACTTTTCTCAAAGAATTTTGATATAGAGCATATCATACCAAAGGCACGTCTCTTCAATGATTCTTTCTCGAACAAGACAATTGAAGCGCGCGATGTAAATATAGACAAAAGAGATAAAACAGCTTTTGACTATGTAAAGGATGCGTATGGAGAGGACGGATTGAATAATTATAAGGCAAGAGTTGAAGCATTATATAAGGATCACGCGATAAGCAAATCAAAGCGCGATATGCTTCTAATGTCAGAAGCTGAAATTCCTTCAGATTTCTTGAACAGGGATCTTGCGGAATCTCAATATATAGCACGACAGGCTCGTGAGATGCTTCTCACTATAGTAAGAACTGTAACATCTACCACAGGTTCTATTACCGATCGTTTACGTGAGGATTGGGAGCTTGTCGATGTTATGAAAGATTTGTCATGGGATAAGTATGAGAAGCTCGGACTCACAGAGACCTATACAGACAGTGAAGGACGGAAGATAGGTAAGATTAAGGACTGGACCAAGAGAAACGACCATCGCCACCACGCTATGGATGCTCTGACTATTGCATTCACGAAACCTTCATACATTCAGTATCTCAACAACCTGAATGCAAGAAGCAACAAGGAAGGTGCAATTTATGGTATCCAGCAGAAGGAACTTGAAGTTCGTGGAGGCAAACTCCGTTTCAAGTGTCCGATGGATCTTAAGCAGTTCCGCCAGGAAGCAAAGAAACAGCTATCTGCAATATTCGTTTCACTGAAGCCTAAGGGCAAAGTGGCAACAATAAGTATTAATCCGTCGGGAAAGCAGAAGACTATTACCCCAAGAGGTCAGTTGCATAATGAGACTGTGTATGGAAAGATTCTTCAACCTACAGTCAAGAGAGGGAAGAAGGAGTTTGAAGATGTATTTACTATCCGTAAGGCAGTAGGACCAGACTTGAAGGTCGATAAAGTTATTGATGATAAGATACGTGAGATTTTGATTCAAAGACTTGCAGAATTCGGAAATGATCCAAAGAAAGCTTTCGTAAATCTTGACGAAAATCCTATCTGGCAGAATCGCGAGAAAGGAATTGCTATTAAGAAAGTTAAGGTCAAGGGTGTTAATGTCGCAGTACCTCTTCACGAGAAACATGACAACAAGGGCAATACATTGACAGATAGGAGAGGTAATATAATTGCGTCTGATTATGTCAGCACAAGCAATAATCATCATGTAGCGATATTCATTGACCAAGATGGCAAGTATCAAGAGCATATAGTGTCGCTTTTCGAAGCTGTGACCAGAAAGAATCAAGGTCTTAACGTCATTGACAAAACATATAATCACGAATTAGGTTGGCAGTTTGTGTTCACGATGAAGATCAATGAATACTTTGTATTCCCTAATCCTGAAACGAATTTCTATCCTAAGGAGATTGATTTGATGGATGAAAGATATTTGAGTGAGATAAGTAAGAATCTTTATAGAGTTCAGAAATTAACTTCAAAGGATTACTTCTTTAGAAATCATCTAGAAACAACACTGGATGATAAAAAAGAACTTCGAGATGTTACTTGGAAACGAGTTACAAAAATTCAGTTGTTAGACCAAGTGGTAAAGGTTCGAATTAACCATATAGGAAAGATAGTTCAAGTCGGAGAATAAAACTAACCTAAGGGTGCAAGTTATCTTGCGCCCTTTTTTAATTCCCAAAAGCCTATGATTAAAAAAACTCTTTGTTTCAGTAATCCTGCGGTTCTTTCATTAAAGAATAAACAGATGGAGATTCGATTACCGGAATCTCAGTTGCCAAAGACTAAATACAAGATTTTTGACGACAATTATCATAGTGTACCAATTGAAGATATTGGTGTAGTTGTTCTGGAGAATCATCAGATAACAATTACGAATGCTCTTATAGAGGCACTTTTGAAAAATAATACTGCCGTAATAACTTGCGATTCGTCTCGAATGCCAACGGGTCTTCTTCTTCCATTGTCAGGGAACACGGTTCAATCTGAACGGTTTCAAGATCAATTAAGTTCTTCCTTACCTTTACGAAAGCAATTATGGCAACAAACAGTTCAAAGTAAAATTTATAATCAAGCAGTAACACTAAAATCACACACACAAAGTGAGACTGGTAATATGTTTGCTTGGGTAGATAAGGTTAAAAGCGGAGACGCTGATAATCTTGAAGCTCGTGCCGCTGTATATTATTGGAGGAATGTTTTTCCATCACTACCATATTTTATAAGAGGCAGAGAGGAAGATCCTCCTAACAATCTTTTGAACTATGGATATGCAATACTAAGGGGCGTAATAGCACGATCTCTTGTTGGTAGTGGCTTATTGCCGACATTGGGGATTCATCACCATAATAAATATAATGCATATTGTTTAGCCGATGATATAATGGAGCCATATAGACCGTATGTCGATGAAATAGTGATAAAAATAATTGAGAGTGGAAGGGATTATAAGACGTTATCTACAGACTTGAAGAAAGAACTTCTGAAAATACCAACTATAGATGTTAACATTGGAGGACAACGAAGTCCGTTGATGATAGCCGCAACTACAACAACTGCATCGTTGGCAAAATGCTTTACAGGCGAAATGAGAAAGATTGTATATCCAGAAATGATAATATAGTATGGACCGTTTAAGTCAATATAGAGCAATGTGGTTGTTTGTATTTTTCGATCTTCCAACAGAAACTAAGAGTGAGCGAAAAGAATATGCAAAATTTCGCAAAAATCTTATAGAAGATGGCTTTAATATGTTTCAGTTTTCCTTTTATATTCGTTATTGTGCAAGCAAAGAAAATGCAGATGTTCATGCAAAAAGAGTACGTACATTCTTGCCACAAAATGGATATGTAGGTATGATGACAATAACAGATAAACAATTCTCTCAGATTGAAATCTTTTTTGAGCAAGAACAAACTCCACCAGTACATGAAGGCGTACAACTAGAATTATTCTGAATTAAGAAACCGTTATAAAAAGTAAATCCATGCCGAAATAGCATGGATTTTTTTTCTTTTCTAATTTGCTTTGCAATAAGTTGAATGCCAGTAGAATGTACACATTCAGTTGTTATTGCAAGTGCAAAGATATAATTTTTTCAGCAATTCACAACAACCGCTTTATAAACCTATCCTTGATAAGGTTGTTATTGCAAGTGCAAAGATATAATTTTTTCAGCAATTCACAACTCTTTCTCGTTCTTGCTGTGCTCTTGCTTGGTTGTTATTGCAAGTGCAAAGATATAATTTTTTCAGCAATTCACAACAGGTGCATCGCGTTATATATCTAAGTATAGTTGTTATTGCAAGTGCAAAGATATAATTTTTTCAGCAATTCACAACAATCAGCTCTCCTTTCCGAAATCGCTCTCAGTTGTTATTGCAAGTGCAAAGATATAATTTTTTCAGCAATTCACAACTATTTGATTAGAGGGAAGATAAGGGGCGGAGTTGTTATTGCAAGTGCAAAGATATAATTTTTTCAGCAATTCACAACATGTTCGGTATTTTATATGAAAATGGTAAAGTTGTTATTGCAAGTGCAAAGATATAATTTTTTCAGCAATTCACAACTATTGTCGAGCACTTTTGCAAAATGGGGCAGTTGTTATTGCAAGTGCAAAGATATAATTTTTTCAGCAATTCACAACGACCACGAAATATAGGTCTACTAAATTGTCGTTGTTATTGCAAGTGCAAAGATATAATTTTTTCAGCAATTCACAACTTGACTGACTACGATAACGGCATTACAGAAGTTGTTATTGCAAGTGCAAAGATATAATTTTTTCAGCAATTCACAACGCATAAGAATTTGTATAAATGGTTAAACAGTTGTTATTGCAAGTGCAAAGATATAATTTTTTCAGCAATTCACAACTCGGCGTTCTTTAGTTGTTCAGTAACGTCGGTTGTTATTGCAAGTGCAAAGATACAATTTTTTTCAGCAATTCACAACCATCTTACGGGGTTTATTCCTACTTCGTGGTTGTTATTGCAAGTGCAAAGATACAATTTTTTTCAGCAATTCACAACTAATCGTCTGCCTTGCCAGTCAGTAACACAGTTGTTATTGCAAGTGCAAAGATACAATTTTTTTCAGCAATTCACAACTTCTTCTATGCGCAACTTGAAGGGTGTGCGGTTGTTATTGCAAGTGCAAAGATACAATTTTTTCAGCAATTCACAACAACGAGATGATGAGCCGCATCGTATTCAACGTTGTTATTGCAAGTGCAAAGATACAATTTTTTTCAGCAATTCACAACTTGTCGAGGTTCTCGATCTTGAAAAGCACAGTTGTTATTGCAAGTGCAAAGATACAATTTTTTCAGCAATTCACAACTAAATTATTGTTTACGCAAAACAAATATTTTCACGGATTTTTTTGTATCTTTGCATCACGAAAAATTTTAATTCCAAATGAAACAATTATGCAGATTAGATTGAAAGAAATTCTTGACAAGCAAGGTTTGACACAAGCTCAGTTGGCAGAAAAGATCGGAGTCACACCATCATCCATTTCCTGTGCCTTGTCTCGTGGAAACATTTCATTGTCGTTGCTTGACAGTTATGCTCAGGCGCTCAACATTCCTACTTGGGAATTGTTGGTGTCTGGTGGTGAATTTGAAGAACCGGAACAGACATCTGGTGTTGCGCGTAACACCATGTTAGTCACATGTCCTAAATGTAATCAAAAACTTGAATTGGCACTTTCTGTAAAAACTCTTTGATATGACAGAATTAATTATTAAAGAACAGCTCAAAGCTCACGGATTGACATTGACTCGTTTGGCTCAGGAAATGAATATATCCCAAGGATCATTATCTGTGATGATTCGCAGTAATTTGACATTACCTACTATCGAACGCATAGCTCAGGTAATTGGCGTAGAACCTTATGAGCTTTTTATTACTAAAGAAAATCTCATGGCAGAACGCCAACGTCGATATAGGGAAGCAGTTCCTCGCGCTACTGTGTTCTGCCCTTGTTGTGGAAAGGCTATTTGCGTAAAGCTCGACATCGACAACCAATGATATTTCAGTAGTATTTTATAAGACTTCCTAAGCGGTACAGGTTTCGGACTTGTACCGCTTTTTGTTTATTATTAGTTGTTGTTGCAAGTGCAAAGATACAATTTACAACTGCCAGAAAGTATCGAGACAAATGCGGTGTATCAGCGTAGTGGAAAGCTATTCACAATTTGCTTGAAAAAGTCACAACTTGATTCAGTAAAGTTATTATCTCAGTAAACTCAGAGTTGCTCGATGCTAATTGGCAGACAGGACAATATATCGTAGAGTTTGAACAAGGAGGCAATGCCAAAGCCAAATATGGAGACAAATTGTTGATAAACCTTACGTATATTCGCAAATTGTATTTGGTATTTCCAAAATGTGAGACGCTGTCTCATCAATTGACCTGGAGCCATTACTTTGAATTGCTCAAATGTGAAGACAAGTTGGAGATGCAGTTTTACATGAAAGAGTGCATCAAGGAGGGATGGAATGTTAGAGAACTTAAACGCCAGATTAACTCATCTTTATTCCAAAGACTGGCTCTCAGTACGGATAAAGAAGGTGTTCTTGCCCTTGCAAACGAGGGACATCAGGTGATTACCCCTACGGATATTATCCGTGACCCATATGTACTGCTTTTATTGGTCGTCAGTATGTTGTGCCTATTGGTGCAAGACGCTTTAAGGTTGACTTGGTGTTTTATCATGCCATTCTCAAATGCTATGTGCTGATTGATTTGAAACGTGCTGAGATAAAACATGGAGATATAGGTCAGATGAACCTATATCTGAACTATTTCAAGAATGAAGTGTGTCAGCCAGATGACAATCCTCCAATTGGAATTGTTTTAGGTGCAAAGAAAGATGAAATTCTCATGGAGTATGCTCTACAAGGAATTGACAACCAACTTTTCGCAGCGCGCTATCAATTGTATTTGCCTAACCGAGAGGAACTGCAAGCTCAATTGAATTTATTGTTAGATACTCATCAAGAATAGTCTTGATTTAAAATTGGAATCTCTGTAAATGCCGATTGTCAGTGGTTTTGTTGCTCCAAAAACGAGTCTAGTCAAGTTATTAATTTAGCTATATCCCATCAGTATATAAACTACAGTCACTAACATAGAATGTCATTAATCAGCAACCCTTCAAGCACCTGCTGCTGTAATCGTGGTGACATTTCACAGAACTCTTTGTAAGTTGGTCTTCGCCAATGAGACAAAACAACAGAAGGTTTTACGTGTTTTGAGGTTCGCTTGTAGCGCATAATTCCGAAGCTGCAATGATCGCATTGAAATAACATTAGGGCATATCCTTTGTTGTCACAGGTTGTAATCTTAAATTCTCTGCATTTGTCGCATACGTAAAGATCGTAGTCTTTGCGATGATCCTCGATATTTGAATTGTCAAGATTCTGCAATGCTATTGTGTATTCTTCTTCTGTCATAACTTTTATTTTGGCAAATATAAGTAAAATCACATTTACTTTGTATCTTTGTTGTTCGATTCGAGGTCAGAATGATTTATAATGTTATCTTTGTACATGTAATTTGATTAAATACCGTAAGCTAATATGAAAATTACGAGTTGGAACTGCTGCCAGGTTCTAAGAAATAAATATAAAGGTTTGACAAAGTTTGACAAAGGTCAAGCAAAGTCGGATATTTATGTCATTATGGAGTGCGAGAACCCAGAAAAATCTTCTGATTCTGAATACAAGAAATTGTTGAAAAATGGCTTCTGGAAAGGAACACTCAATCATAAAGGACTTGCCATTTTCTCGCCTGATCCAAATGTAAAATTGGAGTTGATTGATTGGCCTGGAAAAGAATGTGAACATTTTATTCCAGTCAGGGTGAATGATGTATTTACACTTGTAGGTGTTTGGGCTTGTGATCCTTATTGCGCCATGTTCTATGATTATCTTCAGCAGATAAAAGAATATATCACAAAGGATACAATCTTTATAGGAGATTTCAATAGCAATATCAAATTCGACAAGGCTCAAAAGAAATCTGGAAAGACATGGTCAAGTTGCCTTTCTATAGCGAGAGAAAAAGGGTTAGTCGATATATACAATAGTATTAAAGGAGAAGATGAAGGGAAAGAAACAACCCCAACTTTCTTCTTGTATCGTCATCTTGATAGACCGGATCATATCGACCATTGTTTGGCAAATCCGGATATGATTAAATCTATGAAGATTCTTGTAAAAGCAGAATGGCTTTCTTTAAGCGATCATCTTCCTTTAGTCGTTGATGTTAAATCGGAAGATTAGGAAACAGGTACAAACAGACGTGCCTGTCCATGACTGATTTCTCACCGTAACGATGCCATAGTCGAGACTGATTATCCTGAGATTACAACCCTAATTGCCTTAGAAAGTTCATGTTTCTCAAGGTTCTTGGCTATACTGCGTTGAAAGAAGTCAAACATTGCACCATACCATTCCATGGAAATCTTGCCTGATGTTGCAAGAGTAAGTCCGTTTTGAGGTAAATATACGGACTCATAATCAAGATAAATGCACTCTTTGTCCCAATACCGGTCGAAATGCAGTATTTCATTTCCGTCATATTCGCATTTCCCAAATAAATCATCCCAGCTCTCAGCTTTTGCAATTATCTCAAAAGCTTCGTTTCTTAAATCTATACGGCCTTCTTGGAAGCAGATTTCATAGAAATCATGTAGAAATGAAACAAGTTTTGACTTGAACAAATCACCCCTCAATCCGAAGATGTAGTTTCCATCATCTCTTTTGGCAACATAATAGATGGATTCTGGAAATATGCACCTTAGTTCATTTATGCATTTCTCTGCTCCTCCATGTTTTTCTACATCTTTTCCTCTTAGCAATGCTGCTGTCGCAATGCCGACACATAAATATCTTCCCATATGATACTTTTTTGTGGTATGCAGTTCCCAATCATACCGTTTAAATAAAAAAGCGCAGGAACTTTCGCGCATCTGACAGGGGGCCCTGAGAAAGCCTTGACACAAATACACTACTAATCCCTACGCATATTTTAATATACGAATACAATGATAGTATACGCATATATATTATAAGCGATGGCAATTACGTAATCCGTGTCGTGAAATTTCTCAGGTTTCCTGTCGGATTAAGCAAACGCTTCGTTGTTAACTATGTAAGATTTATTCTATATCTTTTCTTTTTAGCTTTTACTTTAGTCTGTTAATTTCAGATTGATTTATTCAACAGGAAGTGCTTCGATCTCTTCAGGTGTCATCCCGAGACATTTGACGATGAAATCAATAGGTGCTCCATTCTTTTTCATTGCAATGGCATTCTTGATAGTTGCAGCTCTTTCACCCTCCGCACGACCTTCTGCTAAACCTTTAGCACGACCTTCGGCCAAGCCTTCTTCGCGAGCGAGTTTCTTTGCATAGGCCATCTGTGCATTCTTGGTGCGCTGACGGTCGATGTCATCAATATAATCTCGATATTCCTCTGGTGTCATATTGGCAATCTCAGCAACTGTAGCAAGTCGCTTGAATACAGGCATCTCGTCCTGGAAAGCTAATGGCGTGGTCATATCCTTCATGTTTAGTAAATTATATACCCATTTCTCAATTCTCGTCCTACTGTCTTCCTTTGTCTTTCCCTTGAAGCAGGGAAGTTCGATGGTGTAGGCTCTCACTTTGTCGTTGAACACTTCTCCGGTCTCTTCAACCTTGAACCTTACTGTGCGTATCACAAGAGGTTCGAGTCCCTGGAGATGGAAGTTGGCGAAGAAGATTCCAAACACTGGATGCAGTTCGTAATTCCAGTCAATCTCGTTACCGTATTTGTTCTCCGACTTCTGTCCGACCTTCGCCTGTGGCGCTATGGTCTTTGACAAGTAGTAGATGATGCGGTCTGCAAAGAATTCCTGTGGAGCATTCTGCATCTCAACGATAAACTCTGTACCGTCTTCTGTGACACAGCGCAGGTCATATTCAGCCTTGCGTTCCTTCCTGCTCGGAGGTGTCATTCCTCGCATCAGATAATGCACTTCCTTGATAGGAGTAGGAGGACTCAGCAGATCATTGAGGAATTCCCGGAGAATATCTTCTTTCTCGAAGATCATCTTGAATCCGTAATCGACCATCGGACTGACATATCGTCCTTTACCTGCTGGGTCGTATTCGTCTACTGCTGGTGCAAATGTACCACCATTTTCTGTCACTTGCAAATTTTCTTCTGGAAAACTTACAGATTCAGCACTATTCGCGCTGTTTTGATTTTGTTGAACCATGAAATAATTATTAAGATTGATAACTTTTGAACGATTACTATCTGACTTATGGTTTCAAAGTGAGATAATAATGATTACGATGCAAAGATAGGGAAAGTTTTTGATTCTTCCAAATAATAATTATAAATATTCTAAAATATGCACATATAGTTTTGTACAGACAAAGGTATTAATAATGTAACGTGAAAAAGGAAGACACAATCGGTCTTCCTTTGTATGTTAAGAATGTTGTATTACTCAGCGTTTATCTTGGAGCTTTAAACATATATAAATATACAGCAATGACTGCAAATATAATGTTAGGCAGCCAGACGGCCTGAATCACTGGCATCTCGCCACTGACGGCAAATGAGGAAGAAATGGTTTGGAAGAGAATGTAGAGGAATGCGAGAACAAGTCCTATTCCGAGATTAATACCCATGCCTCCGCGAATCTTCTTTGATGAAAGCGACACCCCGATTATGGTCATGATAAATGCCGTTGCGAGTGCCGCATATCGTTTGTGATATTCAATTTCAAATGCCTGAATATTTCCTACACCACGACTTTTTTGTTTGTCGATGTATTCGTTCAATGCTGGCGTGGTCATTGTCTCGAACTCGTTCTGTTGGATTAGAATATCTTCTGGCAGGATATTTACTATTGTATCCAGATTCTCGCCGATCAGAAGATTCTCGCCTTTGTCTGTGATGGTACGGATCTTATATTCGTCCATGTGCCATTTCATGTCTCCGAGATATTCTGCGCGAGGTGCAGTGAGTCGAGAAACGAGCTTCTTGTTTTCATATCTCTCGAGGGCAAAGCGTGTGCCGATCTTTCTTTCTGCCTCATAATAATATATATATGCGACAACGCCCGGCTCAATCATCAGCTGATTGTTTCGGGCTATTTTGACCGCTTTGTCTTTGTAGTATTTGTTCAGGAAGTCATATCGCCTGATGTTTGCATCTGGAATGATATAACTCTGCAGTACATAATTGAAGACTCCAAGGAATGCTGCCGATATCATATACGGGCGTAACAGTCGATTGAAGCTTACTCCGCTCGAAAGGATTGCAATAATCTCACTGTCTCCGGCAAGTTTGCTTGTAAAGAAGATACAGGCAATGAAAACGAAGAGCGCGCTGAAAAGATTGGCAAAATATGGTACAAAATCAAAATAGTACTTGCAAATCAACCAAAACGGAGTGTCATGGTTGTTGAAGTGTTCCACTTTCTGCTGATAGTCAAGAATGACGGCAATAGAAAGAATGAGCACGATTGTAAAGAAATACGTGCCCAAGAACTTTTTGATTATGTACCAGTCTAACTTTTTCAAAGTAGTTAAAAATGATAAGTTAAAAATTAAAAATGACAAATCAAGTGCAAGTAGAACTGGTAGATAATTTATAAGTTTTAATTTTTAACTTTTAACTCAATTATTAGTCTTCGCTTTCGTCATCGTCTGCGATACCAGCAGCACGCTTGAGGCGTTTGCGCTCAAGTTCGTCAAGCACGATCTTGCGCATACGGAGTGACTGAGGAGTTACCTCTACGTACTCGTCCTCCTTGATATATTCGAGAGCCTCTTCGAGGGAGAATACCTTTGGTGGGATGAGCGCTGCCTTTTCGTCGGAAGACTTACTACGCATGTTTGTAAGCTTCTTCGACTTTGTTACATTAACTGTGAGGTCTTTGTCCTTTGCATGTTCGCCGACAACCTGTCCGCCATAAACCTCATCCTGTGGGAAGATGAAGAACTTACCGCGATCCTGAAGCTTGTCGAGAGCATAGGCGAATGCTGTACCGCCTTCCATTGCGATGATAGAACCGTTTACACGGCGAGTGATTTCGCCCTTCCAAGGTTCATAATCGAGGAACTGATGTGCCATGATAGCTTCACCTGCAGATGCAGTGAGAACATTGGTACGAAGACCGATGATACCGCGTGAAGGAATCTTGAATTCGAGATGCTGACGGTCTCCTTGAGTATCCATTGCAGTCATCTCGCCCTTACGACGGGTTACCATATCGATCATCTTTGAACTGTATTCCTCAGGACAGTTGATAGTCATCTGTTCGATAGGCTCACACTTCTGTCCGTTGATTTCCTTGACGATAACCTGAGGCTGTCCAACCTGTAATTCGTAACCCTCACGACGCATTGTCTCGATGAGGATAGAAAGGTGGAGCACGCCTCGTCCGAATACTGTCCAGCTGCCATCGCGTTCTTCGTTCTTCTGAACTCGGAGGGCAACGTCTTTCTCAAGTTCCTTGTAGAGACGGTCCTGAATCTGACGGGAAGTCACAAACTTGCCTTCCTTGCCGAAGAATGGCGAGTCGTTGATGCAGAATGTCATCGACATTGTAGGTTCGTCAACAGTGATGCGTGGCATTGCTTCTGCTGCTTCGATGTCGCTGATGGTATCACCGATCTCAAAGCCTTCGATACCAGTCATTGCACAAACTTCACCGCTGAATACCTCGTCAGCCTTCTTCTTGCCCATGCCTTCAAATGTAAAGAGCTCCTTGACACGGACCTTCTTGCTCTCAATGCCATTGTCGGTGTGGTGCATGAGAAGCACATCCTGACCAGCCTTGATAGATCCGCGATGAACACGACCTACTGCGATACGTCCAACGAATGAGCTGTATTCAAGCGAAGTGATGAGCATCTGGCTTGGACCTTCAATCAACTCTGGTGCCGGGATATTCTCAAGAATGCAGTCGAGCAATGCGAATACATTGTCGGTTGGAGTCTTCCAGTCTGTGCCCATCCAGCCTTGCTTAGCCGAACCGAAGATCACAGGGAAGTCAAGCTGTTCTTCTGTTGCACCAAGATTGAACATAAGGTCGAATACCTTGTCAACAGCAAGATCTGGAGTACAGTTCGGCTTATCAACCTTGTTTACCACGAGGATAGGCTTCAAGCCGATCTGGATTGCCTTCTGAAGCACGAAACGTGTCTGAGGCATTGGACCTTCGAACGCATCTACAAGCAAGAGACATCCGTCGGCCATATTGAGCACACGTTCTACCTCACCACCGAAGTCCGAGTGACCCGGAGTGTCGATAATGTTGATCTTTGTGCCCTTATAATTGATTGAAACATTTTTCGATAGGATTGTTATACCACGCTCACGCTCTAGTTCATTGTTGTCGAGCATAAGGTCGGAAGTAGCCTGGTTCTCACGAAACAGGTTTCCTGCATAAAGCATCTTGTCCACGAGAGTAGTTTTGCCGTGGTCAACGTGTGCTATGATAGCGATGTTACGTACATTTTGTTGCATACCTTAAATATTTTCTTTAGAGAAAAGTCTGAAAAGACTGACCTTTATTGTATTAAATATCCGCAAAAATAGTCATTTTCGACCAAAATACAAAATATATTAAATATATTTGACTGAAATTTTGAACAATAAAAAAATAGTTTTATATTTGCCACAGACAAATAACAATTTTTAAATTACAAATACTATGCTCCAGAAAACACTCGTTTTGCTGAAACCATGTACAGTTCAGCGTTCTTTGATTGGTGAAATCCTCAGTATTTTCGAAAAGAAAGGTCTTCGTATTGCAGGTCTTAAGATGATGCAGCTCGACGATGCAATTCTTGCAGAACACTATGCACATCTCGTTGATCGCCCGTTCTTCCCAGGTCTCAAGAAGTCTATGATGGCAACTCCTGTCGTTGCTCTTGCCGTTGAAGGTGTAGATGCAATCGAGGTTGTTCGTCAGATGGCAGGTCCTACAAATGGTCGTAAGGCTCTTCCTGGCACAATCCGTGGCGATTACAGCATGTCAGGTCAGCAGAATATTGTTCATGCAAGCGATGGCCCAGAGACAGCAGCTGCCGAGCTCAAGCGTTTCTTCAAGGAAGGCGAGATCTTCGAATATACTCTCCCTACTCAGGTTGCTCTCTACGCATCTGACGAGGCATAAACGCTATATACATTATAGTAATAATATATGGGACCGTGTCACAGTGTGGCATGGTCTTTTTTTTGTTCAAAAATGTGTTATCGGCAAAGATGTGACGAAGTGATTGATACTCATTTATCTATTTGATACACTTTTATGTCAAAACGTAAAAAAAGTGTTTCATAGTAAAAAAATAAAATATAAATTTGCAAAACAAAAAAGGTAACATCAATAGTATCCATCTATTTCTTATAAAACATGAAGACAAAATCATTCCTGATGGCATTGGCTTTAAGCTGTGCAACTTGTTCGCAGGCTTTTGCCGATATCAAACTCGAGGCGGAGGATGCCTCTTATAGTACTTGTACTGTGGATAGTGATAGTAGGTATTCTGGCGGAAAGGCTTTGAGACTTACTGAAACTAATGCAAAGATCACTTTTGAGGTCAACATCGAACAGAAGAGTAAATATGCTCTTTATGTTGCTGGTAACGGCATTGGCGGTGAGAAAACTATCGACATCAAGGTAAATGGCGGAAAAGGTCAGTTCAAACTTAATGATTACACTGAGGTCGAGGTTGGTACTTTCCTTATGCAGGAAGGTGTGAACACAATTGAGATTACTCCAAACTGGACTTGGTTTGACATCGATTATATTCGCATCGATGCCGCACAGGATGAGATTCCGTTTGACATCGCTACAGCTCCAGTTGATGCTAATGCTACAGAAGCTGCAATAAAGATGTATTCATTCCTCTATGACAACTTCGGCAAGAAGACTATCTCCGGTATAATGACCGGTGATATGGATTCTGCTAATGGCGATGTGACTCAGCACGAAGATGTCAAGGCGGTTTATCAAGCTTCTGGAAAATATCCTGCGCTTGTGGGCTTCGACTTTATGAATGCAACCGGTAAGGACGAAAACAATAGCTGGTTCCAGGATTATCAGCGTAAGGGTATGGAACTCGCAAAGGACCTTTATCGTCGTGGCGGTTTTCCTGCTTTCACATGGCATTGGAGAGATCCAAGTCGTGAGACAGGTGAGTTCTATAGTGCGGATAATAAAGTTAGCATTGCACAAGCAATGAACGCTGACGGCTCTTGGAATACTGAATCTGAGCTATATAAATATATAATTAAGGATATAGACTATATTGCCGACTTCTTCCTTGAGATGCAAGCTGAGAATATGGCATGTATCTTCCGCCCATTACACGAAGCTAGCGGTGGCTGGTTCTGGTGGGGCCGCGATAAGAAAGCTGAAGATTGTGCAAAGCTCTATCGTTTGATCCACGAAGAGATGGTGAATGTAAAGGGTGTCCACAATGTTCTTTGGGTTTGGAATCCTGCAACTGTAGATGATGCAGCTTGGAATCCTGGCGCAGAATATTATGATGTCATTGCCGTAGATATCTACAACAAAGATTTCGATTATTCAAGCAATGCTTCAGATTTTGACAAACTCAAGAAGCTTTCAGAAGGCAAGAAACTCATTGCACTCTCTGAGAATGGCCCAATCCCAGATGTAGACAAGACATTTGACGAAGAAGCTGTTTGGTCGTGGTGGATGCCTTGGTATCAGACATGGGGTGGAAATTATGTAAACAAGACAAGCAAGGAAGAGTGGCAGAAGGTAATGGGCGATGCTCGAATCATCACACTCGAAGACTTGCAGGAATGGAGCGGTATTGAGAAGCTTGATTCCGAATCGGTACAGCATAACCTCTTCGATTTAAATGGCAACATTCTGCGTAGTGAACCTTCTCAGGGCTTATTCATTAAGGATGGTAAGAAGGTAATGAAATAAGAAAATAGTAATTGTGTAGTTAAATAATGGAAAGCGCATCAGAATACCTTGTGTATCTGATGCGCTTTTTATGTCATCTTATTTCTTCGGAGTTAGAGTTACGATAGGAATGAGCATCTCTTCCATCGAGATTCCTCCGTGTTGGAAAGTGTCTTTGTAGTAAGAAACGTAATAGTTGTAGTTGTTGGGATAGGCGAAGAAGTCGCGATTGGTACAGAATACATACGAGGTCGAGAGGTTGAGTGCCGGAAGTCCGAACTCGAGAGGTTTGTTGATCTCGAATATCTGTTTCGACTGGCAGTTGAGGTTCTTGCCAAGTTTATAGCGTAGGTTGGTATTCACATTCTTGTCACCGATGATCTTTATAGGATTTTCAACGCGGATTGTTCCATGATCGGTTGTAAGGATCACCTTATAGCCCATTTCTGCAATTGTTCGGAAGAGATCGATGGTTGAACTGTGTTCGAGCCATGTCTTGGTCAGAGCACGATAAGCAGCTTCATCTTTGGCAAGTTCACGCACGGTTTTTGACTCTGTTCGGGCATGAGAGAGCATGTCGATGAAGTCAAGAACTATCACATTGAGCTGGTTCTGTGTCAATGTCTTAAGTTGCGATACAAGACGTTCGCCAAAGCTTGTTTCAAAGACTTTGTGATATGAGAATGTATAGTTCTTGCGGAATCGTTCAATCTGTGTCTGGACAAGTGGAGCTTCGTTCAGGTTCTTGCCTTCTTCCTCATCTTCATCCACCCAAAGGTCTGGAAACATCTTTGCAATCTTATCGGGAAGCAATCCAGAGAAGATTGCATTTCGTGCGTATTGTGTTGCTGTCGGAAGTATCGAGCAATAGATGTCTTCCTGACAGTTGAAATATTGCGAGAGAATAGGCTGGATAGAGCGCCATTGGTCGAGACGGAAGTTGTCGATGACAATGAAGAACAGTTTTTCGCCTTTGTCAAGTTCTGGAAAAACCCGCGATTTGAAGAGCTCTGTACTCATCATCGGACGACCGTCTTTGTTCTCAAGGTGCATGAGTTGTCGGATCCAGTCCTGATAGTTCTTACGGATGAACTTTGCAAAAGTCGAATTGGCTTCCTGCTTCTGCATCAGCAACATCGAACCGAGACTTGGATCGCTGCTTTCCGACAGTTCAATCTCCCAATGCACAAGACGCTTGTAGATATCTACCCATTCGTCGAAAGTGCGGGCATCGTTGATCGCCATAGATAGTTTGCCGAATTCCTGTTGGTAGCCTGAAGTCTGTTGCTGTTGGGTTATCTCACGAGCATGAAGGTTTTTCTTGATGCTCATTAGCATCTGATTAGGCAATACAGGCTTGATTAGATAGTCGGCAATCTTTCCGCCAATAGCTTGGTCCATAATGTTCTCCTCTTCGCTCTTTGTGATCATAATCACAGGCGTAGAAGGCGAGATTTCCTTGATCTTGGTCAAAGTCTCAAGGCCTGTTAAGCCTGGCATGTTTTCGTCAAGGAAGATAAGATCGAACGACTGTTGCCGAACAAGTTCGATTGCGTCTTGTCCGTTGGTTACAGTCATAACTTCATAACCTTTATTCTTCAAGAAAAGGAGATGTGGTTTCAGTAAATCAATTTCGTCGTCAGCCCAGAGGAATTGCATATTGTTCGGAAGTTTTGTTCGGAAATATCTATCATCTTGATGCCTTCAGGAAGATTTAATGTCTTCGAAGCATCCATTCGTTGGTGATAATCTTTGAGGTCGTCGAGATCGTCAAACTTGCTGATTACAAGTACGGAATATCCTTCTGCCTGAATAATCTCAAGGTCGAAATCCTTGACGAGATAATTCTCGAAGTTGAATTTGGCAATCTCGAACAGAAGATCATTCTGAGAGATACTGTCAGGAGAATAGGCAATGAGTAAAAGGTGTGGAATATCGACGTCATCGACAAGCTGGATTGTACTGTCTTCTGCCATTTCTTCGGCGGTCATCTCAAACGGATTCTTCCACTTCATACCTTGTGTCGTCTCGCCTGTCTGTACGTGACGACCTTCATGTATTCCCTTAACCATCTGTCCGGCAAGAGGCGAAACGTCGCTGTTCGGATAGACAGCAGTGAGTTGTTCGAGTGCATCACTAAATGCCTTTGCATCACCTTCCTGCACGAAACTCAAAGCATGAAGGAATAGGAATTTAGGCATCAGTTTACACAAAGGCCAATTCTCCTTAACCCATTCGTAGTTAGCGTGAACCTTTTCTGTTTCACTTGCAAGATAGTGCTTGTACGACTCGATATACATAGAGTCCTGAGCAATCTCCATGTGTCGCAAAGTCTCGATGTAGTTCGGATCTTTGAGTGCAACTGCATAAGCCGATTGAGGGAAAGCATTCATCAGCTTCTGGCGATAAATCTCCGCTTTCGAAGGCTGTCCCATACGCATATACATTAAATATATAGAGTAATAGTAATCGATGCGATGAGAAGATTCCGGGTAACGTTGATCGAGATTCTCGAACGTCGTAATGGAAACAGGGAAGTTCTCCAGTTTCTCATTAATGATATTACCCATATTGAAAAGGCCTTCTTCGATCAAGCTGTTCGAGTTTTCCTTAGCCTCGTCGCTGAAAGGAATCTGTGCGAGATAATATGCTTTCTCATGAGGATCGGTTGACTTTTGAAGATCCTCTTCCTGCTTTTTCTTGGATGGAGGAATTGAATCGGTCGCGTTCACTTCTGTCTTGTCTGATGATTCCTCGTTATCAGATAGCTCGTCGTCTGCTTGTTCTTCTGCCAGATAAGTTTCTGTCTTATTCTTTCTTCTCCAGTTGTCTTCCGGCTTACGAGCACCCCAAATGCGCTGGAACTCAGTCTTTCCGGCATTTACAACCGCTTTGTTGTAGAAATACCATGAGTCGTCTTTCTGTCCGACTATTGGTTGTGCTGTGGATTGTTGAAGCGGATCTGTATTCAGCGATGCTTTCTCTGAATATTCGGCAAGTCTTTCTTTGTCTTCTGCTTCTTTCTCTGCCTTAATGAGATCTTTGATGATCTTCTCGATTGTCTTGTCGAGTTCTTTCTCAGGCAAAGAGGCAAGATGAAGCAGGCTGTCCTGAAGCTGAACCGTCTCGGCGTGAGTCTGCAATTCGTCGAGCACACTTGAAAGTCGTTCTATCTCAGCATAATTAGGATAGTCTTTCTGGATGATGCTCATTGCAGTCGAATATGCCTTTTGAGCCTTGACATAATCTGCTTGGGCAAAAGTCACTTCTCCCAAACGAAGAGCCGCAATAGCTTTGTCCATTCCGTTTCGGGTGCTTTTCTCCAAGGCAAGTTCGTATTGAGCGATGGCTTTTGCTGTGTCTTTCCGTTGCAGTGCAACGTTGCCCAACGCATAGTATATCTGGTCAAGATATTCGTTATTGCGCTTCTGTCGGCGATAAGAATTCAGTTTGTTTTCAATCTTCTTAAGGTCGGAAGAAGGCATCACACGAGTTTGTGAAATGCGCGCATTGAACTGAGTCTTGTAGTTGCTTGCACTTCCAATTACCTTTCCATAAGCTTTGTATGCTTCTGCGAGATTTCCATCTTGTTCATAGAGTTGGGCAATCAGGAATTGTGTTCGTGTTTTCTGTTCTTTGGTCAGCCAAGCGTTTTTGGCAACGAGCAGATTCCTGATTATCTCTTTCTTGTCGCCATCTTTTGCCATTAGGATTTCAGCTTGAGCCAACGCATATTCATATTTGAGCTGAGATTTCAGCGAAGAAGGATCTATGACGCGGGAAAGAGTTGCTTCTGCATCGAAATAATAACCTTGTACGGCAAAGCAACGAGCCGACCAGATGTGACATTCTGCTACCGTTTGCGGCAACCAATAGAAATGTCTTGCAGTATATGAAAACGTAGCTTGAGCACCGTCAAAGTCGCCTTTGTAGAACATTGCCTTTCCACTCAATACCCATGAATGATGGATGTAAGGATTCCATTCTCCATGATTCAGCCATTCCTTGTATTCCTTCGATTTCGTCTGCTTGCGCTTAGGTTTATCGGAGATGCTTTTTGTTTGCAGTGCCTTTTTACATTTGTCTATTGCTCTGTCTAATGAGGCATTCGCATCTGGCTGTTCCTGTCCGACGAATTTGTAAACAGGATGCAGGATAAGTTGCCGCGAATAGTCGTCTTCGAAGTTCTGCTCGATGTAGGAAAGCCCTTCTTTGTATGCTTCCTCACCATTAAAGTGAATGTTGTATTTTGTGGTCAATCCCGACATTCCTCTGTTCATAGCCGTATTGCTCTTGCAAGCCGATAAGATTGCAAAAGCAACAAGTATGGAAGTATAGTATGTCAGAATCTTTCTCAAAACTAATGCTTTACTTTGTCATTACTATGATCGCCCGACGAAGCAGGTTGGAATCGACGTTCGCGAACGACAAGCAGCACTTCGTCTTTGAGTTGGTCAGGCAATTCGATATTACGAAGCTGCAACGAACGAACCCATCCGGCAACTTCCACCTCTTTCAGTTCGTAGAAGACAGTTGCGAAATCCTCAGTTTCTTCGTCTGTGTATTCGTCTGATTGTCTGCCTTTGTATTCGTCGAGTTCT
Organism: Bacteroidales bacterium; assembly: GCA_045627785.1. Classification (GTDB taxonomy): domain Bacteria; phylum Bacteroidota; class Bacteroidia; order Bacteroidales; family UBA3663; genus Liminaster. Next base: position 82,064 of record JAZQOF010000036.1, read on the forward strand.
TCGTCATCATAATAGATGATATCTTTTGAAACGGCAGCAAGAAGCGAATCTCTTTCGCATGTGGCATGTTGTCCGCAACATTCGTCTGGAACTTCCTTTGTCACTTCAAAAGGCGAAGTCTCATCAGGTTTTGCTGTTCCGTTCTCAACTCTTTTCTCGTAGCGTTTATGTCCGATCAAAGAAAGTCCAAAGACGAGCAGAACGAGGCAGATGAGCGAAACTGCAAGATATAAAAAAATCAACATTTACTTAACTTTATTAATGATATATCCGATAGCTTTCATGTCGTTCCAGAACGAAGGATATGACTTGCTAACAACCTCAGGTTCATTGATCTTGATACTGCAAGCTTCGTTACAAAGAGAAGCAAACGCCATAGCCATTCTATGATCCTTGTATGTCGCAATAGGTCCGAAGGTTTGTGTCTCAGCCAATTGTATTGCTACTTCATCGTCGATTGCAGTATATCCGTCCCAATACATCCGATCGTTGTCGGAATCTTCGACTATGTATCCAAGGTTCGCGAGTTCGTTTTCAAGTGCGGCAATGCGATCTGTTTCCTTGATGCGCAAAGTGTGAAGACCTTTGATGTCGAACGGCACTCCAAGCCAACAGAGAGTACAGATCATTGTCTGTGCGAGATCCGGCTGACTCGACATGTCCCATTCAACCTGTTCCGGCAACGGACGATTGCTTCTTTTAATCAGAACGCCTTCAGCACAAGGTTCTGTGTCGATGCCAAGTTCGTGGAAATAATCTGCCACATGCATGTCACCTTGTGTGCTGTCCAATCGCAATCCTTTAAGTCGGATCGAATGAAGCTTGGGAGTTGTTGCAAGTACTTCATACCAATAACTTGCTGCGCTCCAATCAGATTCCACAGAATAAGGAATGTTCTTATAATGCGATGGCGCGATCTTTATTATGCAATCGTCAAAAGCGGAAGAAACGCCGAATTCCTGCATCATCGAGAGAGTCATCCTGATGTAAGGAACAGAAGTGACATTGCCAAGAAGATGCAGTTCGAGACCTTGCTGCAGAGTAGGAGCAATCATCAGAAGAGCAGAGATGTATTGTGAAGAAATGCTTCCGTCAATCTCGAGTTTTCCGCCTTTGAGTTTCTTGCCGTTGATGCGAAGTGGAGGAAAGCCTTCGTTGTCGACATATTCAACATCAGCGCCAAGCTTACGCAAAGCATCGACCAGAACAGAAATCGGGCGCTGACGCATTCTCTCGCTTCCTGTCATTATCACTTTCGCACCTTCCTGTGCAGCAAAATATGCTGTGAGAAAGCGCATTGAAGTGCCAGCCGCGCCTATGTCGACGATTCGATAATCTCCGTCGAAGACATAAGAATCCTTATCTTTGCTATGAGCTGCCAACATCACCTTTGTGTCGTCGCAATCAGAAATGTGAGACAATTCGCAGTCACCTTCATTGCTGTTGTCGCTTTCACAAAGTCCTTTCAGGATCAAAGCTCTGTTCGAAAGGCTTTTGCTTGCTGGCAGGTCGATCAGAATATTGTCGCGAAGTTGCTTTTTGGATACTTTATAAACCACTTAATGAATTACAAATTAAAAGTTAAAAGTTAAAAAATTAATTGTTTCTTGACAAATAAAAAACTTGTCAAAATCTAATTATTAACATTTATTGTTCTGCAACGATCTTACAGATGTTTACAACTGTCATCATTGCCTTCTCCAAGCTTTGGATTGGCACATACTCAAATCTGCCGTGCATGTTCATGCCGCCAGCGAAGATGTTTGGACAAGGAAGACCTTTGAATGAAAGCTGAGCACCGTCTGTTCCGCCTCTGATCGGCTGAACCTTTGGAGTAACGCCAGCATCGAGCATTGCTTTCTTTGCAATGTCGATTACTTGCATGCAAGGTTCGATCTTCTCAAGCATATTGTAGTATTGATCTTTGATTACGCATTCGCAGCAACCTGGATTCTTCTCGTTGAACTGATCGGCAAGATTCTGAATTGTTGCCTTACGAAGTTCGAAGATCTCACGATTGTGATCACGGATGATGTAAGCAAGATGAGCCGATTCGACGCTTCCATCCATTGCGATAAGATGATAGAAACCTTCATAGCCTTCAGTATTCTCCGGACGTTCCTCACTTGGAAGAGTTGCAGCGAATTCCGTAGCAAGGATTGCGGCATTGATCATCTTGTCTTTTGCTGTGCCTGGATGAACATTCACACCCTTGAAAGTGAGTTTAGCTGAAGCAGCATTGAAGTTCTCGTATTCGAGTTCGCCAACTTCGCCACCATCCATTGTGTAACCCCATTCGCAACCAAAGAGTTCGACATTAAACTTGTGAGCGCCAAGTCCGATTTCCTCATCCGGATTGAAACCAACGCGAATCTTGCCGTGCTTGATTTCAGGATGAGCCATCAGATATTCCATAGCAGTGATGATTTCAGCAATACCTGCTTTGTCGTCAGCGCCAAGAAGAGTTGTTCCGTCTGTCACGATTATATCTTCGCCCTTGTGGTTGAGAATCTCTGGATAATAGGAAGTTGTCAATACGATATTCTCTTTCTCGTTGAGCACAATATCCTTGCCGTCATAGTTTTCGACAATGCGAGGTTTCACATTCTTGCCCGATGCATCAGGCGCAGTATCCATGTGAGCAATGAATCCGATTGTAGGAATTGGCTTGTCTGTGTTTGCAGGAAGAGTAGCATAGACATAGCCATACTCATCAAGAACAACATCGGCAAGGCCAATGCTCTCCAATTCGTCGCGAAGCTGTTTCGCGAACACCATTTGGGTTGGAGTACTTGGAGTTACCTCAGAATTTTCATTACTTGTTGTCTCTACTTTGACGTAAGAAAGAAATCTGTCAACTAAATTCATATATTTTTGTGTTTAATTGTTTTTTTGCTTATATTTGCAGCAAACAAAGATACACGATTTTTTTGATATGGCAAAGAAAAAAACACTTAATCGGAAGAATTTAATAGCTATTTTAGCTATTTTGGTTTGTGTTTGGGCTATTAATGACCATTTCTCAAGTGAAGAAACTATAGAAGAAGCACCTGAAATCAAGGAATTGACGTCGCCAACGTATGCTGAAAACGTAGAAGGAAACAATTCACAGAAGGATGCTTTGCTTCAGACAGTCGACATATTTTCACTGGATTATGAACGCCAGGCTCAGCCAAAAGTGGGAAAAGGTTGCTCGGACAAAAGGATCGAACACAAAGCTTATAGCCTTTCTTACAACAAGGATTTCCGTGTTCCTAATTGGGTTTTTTACGAATTGACACGCGATGAACTCGAAGGTCGTCTTGAACGCTCGAATAACTTCCAGCCTGATCCGGAAATCAAACGAGAAGATGCTGCACAGCTCGAAGACTACAAACATTCGGGTTGGGATAGAGGACACATGGCTCCTTCGATGGATATGAACTGGAATGCAGATGTGCTTGACGAGTCGTATTATCTCAGTAATATGTGTCCGCAAGGACATGATTTCAATTCAGGAATCTGGCTCGATCTCGAACATCAGATTCGTTATTGGGCGAAACGTGATAGTGCCATTTGTGTTGTCACAGGTCCGATCCTCCCAAAGTCGAAGAAAGATGATTATCGAAAACTTCCTCGCAGCAAAGTTCTGATTCCGGATTATTTCTACAAAGCTGTTTTCGCACCTTTCGGAAAGGAACCACGAGCAATTGCTTTCGTCATGCCAAACGAGCAGAGATACGAAAAGATTTCTTCTTTTGCAATTTCCATCGATAGTTTGGAGAATCTTACGGGCATAGATTTCTTCTCCGTTCTCCCAGACGATATCGAAGATGTCGTAGAAGCGGATTTCAATCTCCGGGATTGGTTCCGCAAGAAAGATATTTGATTTTACTTGCGCAGATTGTGTTTCTTGGAATTAAGAAGTCCAATTGAAGCGTGTGAATAATAATTTTTAGTTCTAAAAAGTCTGATCTGCGCTTGTAGATTGGACTTTTTGCTTTTAAAATGTTCGAGCGATTCGCTTTTATCAGGCTTTTTGATATTAAAACACACAAAACTCTGAGAGAAATTATATTTTCGACTCAAGAATTTGCAAAAAAAAGTTTTTTGTTGTAACTTTGCGAGGTTTTGCGTGCGTATAAGCGCGTGTGGACGATATTTATTTGAGAAGAAAGTTCAAAAAGTAAAAATATTATGACAAAACAAATTCAACAAACATTGAGAGACTCAAAGGCTGCCCGTTGGACGGCGTTGATCATTGTCTCGTTCACAATGATGTGGGGTTACTTCCTCACAGATGCGATGTCTCCACTCATGGATATGCTCGGCATTTCGATCGATCAAGGAGGAATGGGTTGGAGCGCAGGCGATTTCGGTTGGTTCAACTGGTCTTATTCGCTCTTTAATGTTTATTGCTTCATGCTCATCTTCGGCGGTATCATGCTCGACAAGATGGGTGTTCGTCTTACAGGTCTTGTTTCTTGTATTTTCATGGTTGTAGGTGCAGGATTGAAGTACTATTCTGTTGAATTTATCGAACCGGGCGGCGAACCTATGGTTCTCGGATTGAGCAATCAGGTGATTATGGCTTGTCTCGGTTATGCTATTTTTGCCGTTGGTACAGAAAACTGTGGCGTAACAGTCTCAAAGGTTATCGTTAAGTGGTTCACTGGCTACGAAACAGCTTTGGCAATGGGCGTTCAGGTTGCTGTTGCTCGTCTCGGACAAGCTTTGGCAATGATTGTGAGTCCAGCACTTGCACGCAACTTCTCGATGTCAACACCATTGTTGATGGCATTTGTGATGCTCGTAATCGGCTTGCTCGCTTATATGAGTTTCTGCGTAATGGATATCAAGCTCGACAAACAGCAGGATGCTGTAGCTGAGGATAACAGTGAGGAGGCATTCAAGGTTTCTGACCTCAAGCTCATCATCATGAACAAAGGCTTCTGGCTTATCGCATTGCTTTGCCTCTGCTTCTATTCGGCAGTGTTCCCATTCATGAAGTATGCAACTTCTCTTATGATCAATAAATACGGCGTTGATCCGGTTTGGGCAGGTTGGTTGCCATCGTTGATTCCTTTCGGAAACCTTCTTATGACACCAATCTTTGGCGGCATCTACGACAAACACGGAAAGGGTGCAACAATTATGATCATCGGATCTTGCCTTTTGATTCTTGTTCATGTATTGTTCGCTTTGCCGATCCTAAACTATTGGTGGTTTGCCGCCTTGGTTATGGTTATTCTTGGTGTTGCATTCTCGCTTGTTCCTTCAGCAATGTGGCCAAGCATGCCAAAAATCGTTCCAATGCGCTTGCTCGGTTCTTCTTACGCTGTGACATTCTGGATTCAGAATATCGGTCTTGGCGGTGTGCCTTTGCTCATTGGCATGGTGCTCGAAAAGTACTGCATCGTCGGAACCGTTGTTCGTGACGGAAACGAAGTGTTCCAATATGACTACACACTTCCGATGTATATCTTCGCAGGATTCGGCGTGATTGCATTGGGCCTTGCTTATCTCCTCAAGGTAGAAGATAAGAAGAAGGGATATGGTCTTGAAGAGGCAAATATCAGGAAGTAAGATTACTTCAAAAAAATAAATACTAAATATTAAATAATCAGGTTCGATCGTTTTTTGTTTTAATAAATGATGCCGATTGTTTCTTATTTAATATAATCCTAAGAACTATCAATTTTAATTTATAACTTACAATTTATACAATGGAATTAATTTCAACACCTTGGATTGTGGCGTTGTTCGCAATTTGGGCATGCTTCCTTTTTCTCTCGTATAAAGGACAGCCAAAAGGGCTCTGGGTTTTGGCATTAGCTAATACTGGAGAACGATTTGGTTACTACACAATGTTGGCAGTTTTTGCCTTGTTCTTGGGCGAGAACTTCGGTTTTGAGGCAGGTACAGCTTCAGAAATCTACACATGGTTCCTCACAATGGTTTATTTCTTGCCGCTTTTCGGTGGTATGCTTGCCGATAAGTTTGGTTACAGCAAGATGGTTGTGATTGGTATTGTGATCATGTTTGTTGGTTATCTCTTACTTTCTTTGCCTCTTGGCGGCGACACAATGGCAGTTGTTGCAATGATTGCTGCTCTTGCTCTCGTAAGTGCAGGAACAGGTCTCTTCAAGGGTAATCTTCAGGTAATGGTTGGTGACCTTTATAACTCTCCGGAATTTGCAGATAAGCGTGATTCTGGCTTCTCGCTCTTCTATATGGCAATCAACGTTGGTGCACTTTTCGCTCCAACAGCAGCAATTAAGGTTATGGATTGGGCACAGCAGTCGCTTGGCTACTCAAAGGCAGATTCTTATCACTTTGCATTTGCCGTAGCATGTGCTTCTGTAATCCTCTCTATCATCATCTATTATGTCGGAATGCCTATGTTCCGTCATGTTCTTGGTGCTGTTAAGAAGAAAGGTCAGGAAGCTGCTCAGACAATCGTCGAGGAAGATCCAAAGGAGACAAAGGAACGTATCATCTGTCTCTGCCTTGTATTTGCTGTAGTAATCTTCTTCTGGATGGCATTCCACCAGAATGGTCTTACTCTTACATGGTTTGCCGATGAGTTTACTGCAACATCTTCTACAGGCATTCAGAGCATGATGTTTGACGTTCGTAATCTCTTGGCTTGTATCTTCATCGTTTATGGTATTTTCGGTGTGTTCCAGAACAAGGGCGTTACTCGTTCGCTTGCAATCGCAATGCTTGTGCTTAGTGCAGCATTCCTTGTAATGATGGTTCCTGCAGAAGGCGAGGTAACAGCTGTTGATGCTCCAATCTTCCAGCAGTTCAATGCTGGCTTCGTTGTAATGTTGACTCCAGTTTCAATTGCACTCTTCGGTTGGTTGGCAAGCAAGGGCAAAGAACCTAAGGCTCCATTCAAGATCGGTCTTGGTATGCTCGTCGCTGCTGCTGCTTATCTCATGATGACTTTGAGCTCAATCGGCCTTCCTTTGGCAGATCACCCAAATCATGTAGCTGATGTTTCGCCAAACCTTTTGGTCAACACATATCTCGTGCTCACATTCGCAGAGCTTCTTCTTTCGCCAATCGGAATCTCATTCGTGTCAAAGGTTGCTCCTGCTAAGTACAAAGGTATGATGATGGGTGGATGGTTTGTTGCCACAGCACTTGGTAACAAGCTTGTTTCTATTCCAGGTCACATGTGGGATATGCCACTTCCAGTCGTTTGGGGTACTTTGATGGGTATCTGCTTGCTTGCAGCAGCATTTATCTTTGCAATTCTCAAGCGTCTTAATAAGGTCGCATAATGAAAGAGCAGATTCAGGTTTTAGACAGAATGTTCAAACCATACCTTAGCCAGGAGCAGATTCTGGCTAGGGTAGATGAAGTTGCTGCACAGTTGAATAAAGACCTCAAGGACAAGAACCCGTTATTCTTGGTTATCCTGAATGGCGCCTTTGTCTTTGCTGCAGATCTTTATCGTCGTTTTGAATATCCGTCAGAAATCACTTTCATGCGATTGAAGTCGTATGTAGGAACAGAAACATCAGGCAAGGTTAATATCCTTTACAATCTTTATGAGGCAGTAGAAGGTCGCACGGTAGTAGTCATTGAGGATATTGTAGAAAGTGGCTACACAATGCAGGCTTTGCGCGAGAAACTTACAGGATTGGGCGCAGAAGATGTGCGTATTGCAGTTCTTCTTCAAAAGCCGAATGCACTGAAGGTTCAAGATCTCAAAGTAGATTATTGCTGTTTCGAAATCCCTAATGACTTCATCGTCGGTTACGGATTGGATTATAACGAGGAAGGCAGAAACCTTCCGGATATTTATGTGGTTTCGTAATCACATCAACATTTAAGGTATCTATTAATAAAAATAAACAGGTTGTGTTATGTTAAACATTGTAATTTTTGGTGCTCCTGGTTCAGGCAAGGGCACACAGAGCGATAAGATTATCGCAGAGTATGGCGTAGAACACATCTCGACAGGTGATGTGCTTCGTGCAGAGATCAAGGGCGGAACAGAGCTCGGAAAAACTGCTGCTGCTTACATCAACGATGGTAAGCTTGTTCCAGATTCTTTGATCATCGACATTCTTGCTTCTACACTCGATGCAAAGGGCAAGGATATCAAGGGCGTAATCTTCGACGGTTTCCCACGCACAATTGCTCAGGCAGAAGCACTCAATGATATGCTCGCAGAACGTGGTCAGTCGGTTTCTACAGTTATCGGTCTTGAAGTTGACGACGAAGAGCTCATCAAGCGAATCGTAGCTCGTGGAGCAACTTCTGGTCGTGCTGATGACAATGCAGAGACTGCAAAGAAGCGTCTTGATACTTATTATAGCCAGACTCTTCCTCTCAAGGATTTCTATATCAATGAGGGTAAGTATGCTAAGATCGAAGGTGTAGGTGCTATCGACGATATCTTCGCTCAGATCAAGAAGGCAATTGACGCTGTAAAGTAATCAGGTTAATTACATATAAATAAAGACTAAAAGACTGCATCACGTAGTTTTTTGGTCTTTGTTTTTGTTAATACAAAAAATATTGCTACCTTTGCGCTTGCCAAACCATTTCCGTCTATAAGTTTAACTCTAAAAGATTATCATTATGGCAGAAAGTAATTTCGTTGATTACGTAAAGATTTATTGCCGTTCTGGCAAAGGAGGTAGAGGATGCTCGCATCTTCATACAGCCAAATATATTCCTAAAGGAGGACCTGATGGAGGAGATGGTGGTCGTGGAGGAGATGTGATCCTTCATGGTAATCGTAATTATTGGACACTTCTTCACCTTCGTTATCAGCGTCATATCTTCGCTGGAGACGGACAGTCCGGCTCAGAAAACAAGAGCTTTGGTAAGGCTGGTAATGACGTTACGATCGAAGTGCCTTGCGGAACTGTTGCATACGATGCGGAGACTGGCGAATATCTTGCTGAAATTACAGAACATGACCAGAGTCTCGTCTTGTTGAAAGGCGGACGTGGAGGTTTAGGAAACTGGCATTTCCGCACATCTACCAATCAGGCTCCTCGTTATGCACAACCTGGCGAACCATGTCAGGAACGAAGCATTATCCTTGAACTTAAGGTTTTGGCTGATGTCGGTCTTGTAGGTTTCCCAAATGCGGGAAAATCAACACTTTTGAGTAGTATATCTGCTGCTCGTCCAAAGATTGCAGATTATCCTTTTACAACTCTCGAACCAAATCTTGGTATTGTCCCTTACCGTGACAATCGTTCGTTTGTCATGGCAGATATTCCTGGTATCATTGAAGGAGCATCACAGGGAAAGGGTATCGGATTGCGTTTCCTTCGTCATATCGAACGCAACTCATTGCTTCTCTTTATGATTCCTGCCGACAGCAATAATGTTGCAAAGGACTTTGAAATACTTTTGAACGAACTTCGTACTTACAATCCTGAGATGCTTGACAAACAGCGTCTTTTGGCTATCACAAAGTGCGATATGCTCGATGATGAACTTATTGATCAGATGCGTGCAGAATTGCCGGATGGCATTCCAGCGGTATTCATTTCTTCTGTATCAGGTCTTGGCCTCGACGAATTGAAGGATCTGCTTTGGATGATGCTCAACGATGAGTCAAATCGTGTGCATACATTTACACATCGTAACCTCGACATTTCTCGTCCACTTGAGGATGATTATGATGAGTCGGATCCATTTGGTCACGAAGATTATACAATCGAGGGCGTTGCTCCTCAGGATCTCATAGAAGAGGATTGGTAAGCAATATGTTGTTATGTTTACTACATTATTAAATAGTAGTGTTCCAGTCTTAAAATCTCAGCTTCTTTCAAATGAAGCTGGGATTATTCATTTTTGCACATTGCGAGGGAATCCTGTTGATTCTGACTTTGACGATGAGGTAGATTCGAGGAATCCTTTTGCGAAATATAATTTGTGTTCTTATTCAGGAGATTCTGCAGAGCATGTCTTAGAATCACGAAAGGCTTATGCAGAAGCGTTAGGAATCGATGTTGACCGGATGTGGTTTCCGAGACAAGTACATGGTACAGAAATCCTTGTAGTCGATTCGTCCATGCCAGATAATCAGGAAGCAGATGCGGTTATTACAGCGGAGAAGAACCTTTTGATTGGTGTGTCAACCGCTGACTGTGTTCCAATCCTACTTTATGATTCGGAAAAGCAGATTGTCGCTGCAATTCATGCGGGTTGGCGAGGAACTGTAGCTGGAATTGTGTCCAAAACTATGACCAAACTAAAGAACGATTTCGGATGTTTGGCGTGCAATGTTAAGGCGATGATTGGACCTTCTATTTCTCCTGAAGCTTTTGAAGTAGGCGATGAAGTCGTGGCTCAATTCTTGGCAATAGGCGATGAAGATTGTGTCGTCTCTGGTTATTCTAAGCCACATATTGATCTTTGGAGGGCAAATAAGAAGCAACTTTTACGGGCAGGTGTTGCGGAAGATAGTATAGATTGTACGCCACTATGTACATTTAATAATAGTGACGTACTGTTTTCTGCTCGTAAATTGGGAATCAAATCTGGTCGTATTATTTCTGCGATTATGATGCGCTGAATAGTCTTAAGAGAATTGGTGTTTGAAGACTATTCTTCTCCCTTATTCATATACTTCGATGGAGACATGCCATACATCTGTTTGAATGTAGCTGTGAAATAAGCAGGCGTTGAGAACCCGGCTGCGTAAGCAACTTCGGCAATAGGCATTTTCTTTTCGCGAAGCAGTTTAGCAGCAATGGTAATGCGTTGGTTGCGTATTAAGTCTCGCGTAGTTTGGTTTGTGAGCTGACGCAGTTTCCTATGGAGATGTATTCGGGAAATACCTACAATGTCAGAAATCATCTCTACGCTGAGTTCAGGATTGCTGATATTATCATTGATTACCTTCATAACTTTTTCCATCAAAATCTCGTCAGGCGTTTTTGCTTGTAGGTTTTCTACCTTGCCTTCTTGTGCCTGATGTCCTGAATAGATATTTTTGAGAGTTTGTCTGCTCTTCAAAAGACTAGCAACATTCTGTTTGAGCACTCGCATGTCAAATGGCTTTGTAAGATATGCGTCAGCTCCTATTTCAAGACCTTTGACATAATCCTCTGTTAGGGATTTCGCAGTGAGCAGTATGATAGGAATGTCGTTGAACTGGATGTTCTGACGGATCTTCTTGACAAGAGTGAATCCATCCATCTCAGGCATCATGACATCGCTGATAATGATATTTGGCATCTTGTTGTAAATATGCTCCAATGCTTGAACGCCATTCTCGCAAGTGATTATTTCAGAATAAATATCTTCGAATTCCGACTTTAAGAATGTGCGAATCTCGTCATCGTCTTCAACAATCATAATGCACTTGTCTTCTGCTGTAGGCTTTTTCGCGAGGTTTTCGCTGTCTTTGATGCTGCGAGATTTCGATCCGTTGGCCGTTGATTGAACTGGAGTTTCAGAGCCTGAAACATTCGTCTCGATCTTCTCTTCCATTTCTTCCTTCTTCAAATGAGAGTTGCCAAGAGGAATCTGTACGATGAAACGACAACCTGGAGCACCATCTGGGTTGTTCTCGACTTTTATTGCACCATGATGCAGATTGACGATAGATTTTGTGAGATGCAATCCTACACCTGTACCATTACCGCTCTTCTTATTTCCAGCCTGGAAAAAGCGTTTGAATACTTTATCAAGATCTCTTTCAGGAATGCCAGAACCTGAGTCTTCTACGATAATCTCTGCGCAATGCTTAAGCAAGTTGTCAGCATGAGGGTTTTCTTTTTCTGCCAAATGGACTGTTATTGAACCACCGGATGGTGTATATTTTAGGGCGTTGGAAAGCAGATTCATCAGGACTTTGTCAAATTGTTCTTCGTCAATCCAAGCTTTGAGAGTGTCGATACCATCTTTTACAAAAGACAATGTCAATCCTTGGTTGCTTGCTGCTTCTTCGAAAGTGTTGGTGAGTGTCTCGATATAACCGCACATTTCTGTCTCATGCATCTTTAATTTCAACTGACCATGGTCAATCTTTCGAACATCCATGAGCTGGTTTACAAGGGACATGATACGATTGGCGTTGCGTTGCATCAACTGATAACTGTGTTGACGAGTCGGATCATCATCTGTGTTTATGAGCTGTTGAAGCGGATTGATGATCAATGTCATAGGTGTGCGTATCTCGTGAGATACGTTTGTCAGGAACTGAAGTTTTGATTCGCTCTGTCGTTCTGATTGGATATGATGGAACATTCGCAGGCGTAAGATGCGTCTGTGTCGAGACTGTTCTGCTAAATAATAAATAATGTATATTATTATTGCGGCAAGAAGCAGCATTGCCCACCAAGTTTGATACCAGGCAGAGCGAATATGTATCTCAACTGTTTGGATGTCACTTTCTTCCTCACCTTCAATAATCTTCATGCTGAAAGAATACTTGCCAGGTGGAAGGCTGCTGAAAGAAATTCTGTTGACGTCTTTAGGCAGTGAAATCCATTCTTTTTTGTCCATTGAGTACTGGACTCTTTTTTTGTGTGAAGCGCTAAGGTCATTAGAGCCAATCTCAATCGAGAAACTATTATCTTTATGGCTTAAATAGAAATGTTTTGCGTTTTTGACTTGAGTATCTATGATTTTCTTTCCTCCGGATTCAGTGTTAATAGTTATAGGATTTCCGCCAATGTAAAAGTCTGAGATGAAAACTTCCCATTTGTGGTCATTGTTTACAACATCAGCAGGGTTGAACCATGTCAGCCCGTTGACGCCTCCAAAATATAATTCGCCTGTATTACTGTCAATTGCGCTGGCATTTTTGCTGAACTCGTTTCCTTGAATGCCATCTTCCGCATAATATAAAATGAATTGTTCTTTGTCAATATCTATTTTTGCAAGTCCAAGACCTGTGCTTATCCATATGTTTCCCTTTTGGTCTTCTTCAACAGCATAGCAGATGTTGCTTGGAAGCCCGTCGTCGTATGTGAACATTCTTGAGGTGTCTGAACCTTTACTTTTCTCGTCCCAAAAGCCTAATCCGTCGGATGTTGCGGCCCATATTATCCCGGATTGGCTTTCGCATATGTCATGGATGATGCTTCCTTGTAACGTCTGATGATTGTCTGTGCCAAGATTGTCAAGCCCTATTCTCCAAAGACCGTCATAAGTGCCGAGAAGCAACGAGTTGGTTTTCGCAGAATAGTCAATACAGCTGATCCAATTATTGACCATTGAGTTGATTTCAATGCATGGATACATTGTTTTGGTCTTAAGGTCATAGTAGTGCAATCCGCCGCCCATAGTGGCAAGCCAAACTCTTTTCTGCTGGTCTTCTTCGAAATCGTATATGTTGTAAATTATTTCATTGTCATTGCCTAATACGCCTTCTACTTTTTTACAAGTCATAGTCTTCAAGTCAAGTACTGAGGCGCCGGATCCGTAAGATCCCATCCATAACTGGTGTTCTGAATCTTCAAAAAGACCTATGATTACAGATGGAATGTTCGGGTATTCTTCGTGTGAGAGGTGCCTTGATCTTTTCTTGTCGTTTGACACAATATAAAGACCGTCATTGTCTGTTCCGATATAGTAATCTCCATTCGAGCCATTTACGACGGCGGTAACACAGCAAGAGCCAATAACATTGTTCGTGATGGAATGTGATCCAAGATAATTGAATGCATTCTTTTGTTCTGGAAGCATTAGCGTGCCATGCTGGTAGACACCTAGCCATAGATTGCCGTTGCGGTCTTTTGTAATAGCATGAAGTTTTGTCCTTGAGGATTCCGGGAAAAACGTGTCGAAATTGTAATCCGTCAGTTCATTCGTGATATTATTGTAGCATTTCATGCCGTATCCGTCGGTGCAGAACAATGTTTCTGTATCGTTGAGAACCATTGCATCTCCGACAATACATTTGTCGCCTTCCAGAGGAATGAACTTGTCGTTTATTTCGTCATAAAAGAGTACTCCGTCACCGTTTGATCCAGCCAGGATGTTCCCTTTCCTGTCTTCTGTCATACAAAGAACAAATGGAATGAGGTTTCCTTCTGTGAGGTATTTGTGAATGCTTTTGTCTGGATCAATTCTAAAAACTCCGGAGCCATCTTTAGTGATCCAGATGCGTTCCTTGCTGTCTTCAAATATTTCTTCTGTTACATAGGTTGGAATTGGAAGATCTATTGGATGAACAATGGGATTGCCATTATTGATAGTGATTTTTACGATAAGATTTCCGGTAGCCCAGATTTCTCCGTTCTTTCGTTGTATGATATGATTGATAAGATTGTAGTCTCCTCCATTGTCTCCTAATGTTGCTGAAAGTGAAAAAGAATCGCTTGCCGGATCGTATATCTGTAATCCTGCATATGTGCCAATCAAAAGATTCCCGTCTTTGTCTTCAAAGATTCTTCGGATGTAATTGCTGTTTATCGAATGAGGGTCGTTGTCGTTGTGAAAGTAGGTCTTTAATGTTACACCATTATATTTGTTAAGACCATTTTCTGTCGCAATCCACAAGTTGCCGTCCTTGTCTTGCAGGACGTCTCCTATGAGGGTGCTTGATAATCCTCGGTCGGATGACAAGATGTGTTGTGATCTTGTCTGTGCAGAAATGGGAACGTTGGTTGAGAACAAACAAAAGAGAGCGGCAAGAAAAAGCCCTAATCTCTGATGGCGTTTTGAAAAGAAGACGGCGGACATTTGTATTGTTAACTGTTAATAGTGTTTAGATGCTTTTTATGTTGCAAAAATAGTGAAAAATATCATTTATGTAACATTGATGGTAAGAAATATTAAAAATGTAACATAAAATATTTGCAATAAAATAGATTTTGTGACAATTCTTAACGGTTTTGATAGAAAAAGATACTTTTTCATAAGTAAATGTTAAAAATATTGGCTATCTTTGCGCGTATATTTTTTCTATTATATAGAATATTGTGAATTTATTACCAAATAACTAATTAAAACAAATGAAGAACAAAGGAAAACAGATTCGTATCTTCTTCGCATTGCTTGTCGCACTTGTGATCAGCACAGCTTCGGCTTTTGCTCAGAGTGCAGCTGTGAAAGGTACGGTTGTCGACAACTTTGGTGATCCTATCACCGGAGCTGCCGTAATCCTGAAAAGTGATCGTACTGTCGGCGTCGCTACAGACATTGACGGTAACTTCACACTGCAGGTTCCTGATGCAAAGAAAGCCGTTCTCGTGATTTCTTTCGTCGGTATGCAGACTCAGGAAGTTCAGGTAAATGGCGCCAAGACCCTCAAGATTACTCTTCTGGAGAATGCTGAGGTTATTGAAGACGTCGTTGTAGTTGGTTACGGTCAGCAGAAAAAAGCTTCTGTCGTCGGTGCCATTACTCAGGCTACAGGTGAAACTCTGCAGCGTGCTGCCGGTATCAATGATATCGGTCAAGCCCTCACAGGTAATCTCCCTGGTGTCGTTACAATGTCATCATCAGGTATGCCTGGTGACGAAGAACCACAAATCATCATTCGTGGTTCAAGCTCATGGAATGGTTCGGATCCTCTCGTGCTCGTAGATGGTGTTGAACGTAAAATGAGTACAGTGGATATGTCTTCTGTTCAGAACATCTCTGTATTAAAGGATGCGTCTGCAACAGCTGTCTATGGTGTAAAGGGTGCTAACGGTGTAATCCTTATCACAACAAAGCGTGGTCAGGAAGGTCGTGCTCAGATCAATGTTTCTGCCAATGCAATCATGAAGATCCCTTCAAAGTTGCCTGGTAAGTTCGATTCTTATGATGCCATGCTGATGAGAAATATCGCTGCTGAGAATGAAATGAACATCAATCCTGGTGCATGGTCTTATGTTAAGCCACAGTCGTTTATTGACATGTATCGTAACCAGACAACAGTTGAACAGCAGGAACGCTATCCTAATGTTGACTGGCAGGATGCTCTCTTCGATAAATTTGCAATGTCTTATAATGCAAATGTCAATGTTGCCGGTGGTAACAAGTTCGTGCGTTACTTCGCTTCTGTCGACTTTGTAAACGAAGGTGATATCTATAAAGACTTCTCCGCTTCTCGTGGTTATGAGACAGGTTATGATTACAAGCGTTTTAATGTGCGTTCAAATCTTGACTTTACTCTTACAAAGACTACACTCTTTAAGATCAATATAGCAGGTTCGAATGGTATTCGCAAGACTCCTTGGTCGAACACTGCAGAAAATGACTGGCAGCAGTCTCAGAAGTGGGCAGGTATCTATAACATCGGTCCTGATGTGTTCTTGCCTCAATATAGTGATGGTTCATGGGGTTTCTTGCCTCATGGTACAAATGTATCAAACTCTGCGGAGGGCGTTGCAACTGGTGGTGTACATTATTCAACAACTACACAGATTACAACCGACTTCTCTCTCGAACAGAAACTTGACTTCATCACTAAGGGTCTTAGCGCTCGTGCTTCTATCTCTTGGGATAATACATTCGTTGAAGCAAGACGCGGTATTGATGACCTTTATACTCCAATCCAGCATAAGTGGATTAATCCTGAAACTGGTGAAGAGGTTTACAAGCAGAGTTTCGAGCAATATGATAAGTTCGATTATTCTGTAGGTCTCAAGTGGCAAACTCGTAACGGTGAAGTACAGAATTGGAACACTCAGCGCCGTCTTAACTATCAGGGACAAATCAACTGGGTTCGTTCATTTAAGAAGCACAATGTCAGCGCAATGGGTCTCTTCAAACATGAAGAGTTTGCGATGGGTTCTATGATCCCTAACTATCGTGAGGACTGGGCATTCCGTGCCACTTACGACTGGGCTTCTCGCTATTTCGTTGAGTATAATGGTGCGTATAACGGTTCAGAAAAGTTCTCGGCAGACAATCGTTTCGCATTCTTCCAGTCGGGAGCGCTTGGTTGGATGATCTCTGAAGAGAAGTTTATGAAGTATCTTAAGGATAAGCGTATCCTTGATATGATGAAGATTCGCGCTTCTTATGGTCAGATCGGTGATGATGGTATCAACGACCGTTGGTTGTATATGGATACTTGGCAGTACGGTGGTGGCGCAAATGGCGCATCTTATCTTGATGTAACTCAGGGAAAGAGCCCATATACTTGGTACAGCCAGAGCTCTGTCGGTAATCCTGATGTACATTGGGAAGTTGTGACAAAGTTCAATGTCGGCGTTGACTATTCGTTCCTCGATGGTATGTTAGCA
The DNA here is from genome assembly GCA_045627785.1 of Bacteroidales bacterium. Taxonomy (GTDB): domain Bacteria; phylum Bacteroidota; class Bacteroidia; order Bacteroidales; family UBA3663; genus Liminaster. Next base: position 99,217 of record JAZQOF010000036.1, read on the forward strand.
GGTTCTGTAGAATTCTTCAAAGACAAGCGTAAGGATATCCTTGTCAGAGGTGTAGATCGTGCAGTACCTTCTTATCTTGGTATTGTTCCTTCTACAATCAACAAAGGTAAGGTAGATTCCCAAGGTTTTGAAATTGAACTTCGTTTCAACAAGGTCCTTGCAAACCAGATGCGTATTTGGGCTAATCTCAACATGACTCATTCAGAGAATAAAGTCATAATAAAGGATGACGCTCCTATGCTTCCAGACTATCGAAAGGAAGCTGGTTATGCAATTGGACAGACTCACTCATACATTGATCGTGGTGTAATCCAGAATCAGGATGAACTCTATGCATCTCCAAAGCATGATACTAATGACAATCAGAAACTTGTCGGAGACTATTATATCGTTGACTTCAACGGTGATGGCGTAGTCGATGTCAATGATCAGGCACCTTACGGATATCAGGATGGTATTCCACAGAATACTTATAATGCCATCATTGGATGGGAATGGAAAGGCTGGTCTGTCAGCACTCAATGGTATGGTGTAACAAATGTAACACGTAACGTGACAATGACATCCCTTTCTGATGTTAACCAGGCAAATGTATATGATCAGGGAACATGGTGGGCACAGGATCACAATAATTATGATATCGTGACTCCGCGTTTGCTCTCTACTCCAACTTACTTCAATGGTACTCAGTTCCTTTGTGATGGTAGCTATATCCGTCTCAAGAATGCTGAAATCGCATATACATTCAAGAACGAGTGGACAAAGAAACTTGGAGTTTCGAATGTTAAGCTCTTCGTAAGTGGTAATAACCTCTGGGTATGGAGCCGAATGCCGGATGACCGTGAGTCAAACTTCTCGTCACAGGGAGGCGCAACTGGTGCTTATCCAACAATGAGACGTATTAATTTCGGTCTTAAGTTCAGTCTCTAATACATTATATATATTATAGTATGAAAAAATCAATCTTAAGATATCTCACAGTCGGAGCTCTTTGTCTGTTTTCTATGACATCCTGCAAAGACTATCTGGACAAGGAGGCTGATTCGAATGTAAGTCCTGATCAGGCTTTCAAGAACTTTACAAATTTCCAGGGATTCGTTGAGGAAATCTACAATTGCATTCCTAATAAGGAAAGTAATATGTGGTGTTGCACATTCAACTGGGGTGAAGATGAGATTATGAATGTCGGTCTCGGCGACTCTCATGTCACTGCACAGTTCGACCTCGGAAACTATCGTAACTGGTATCAGAACAATCAGAGTTTCTTGCATGGCGATAACCCGGATCCAAAGAACAGTGATAAATATGCACATTCTCTTGAGCATGCATGGTATTGCATCAATAAGGCAAATATGGGTCTTGCCCATTTCGACGAATTGAAAGATGCAAACAACGACCAGCGCAATGCAATCAAAGGTCAGCTATATTTCTTCCGTGCTTGGTGGCATAATGAGCAGATGGTATGGTTCGGCGGTATCCCTTATATAGATGAGGCTCTCGATGCAAGCAAGGACTATACACTTCCTCGACTTACTTTCGTAGAAGATGCAGAAAAAGCTTATGCTGACTTTATGGAGGCTGGCAAGTATCTTCCTAAGAACTGGGATACAAATGGCGCTGGTAAGGATACAAAGGGTCATAATGATCTTCGTGTCACAAAGGCAGTTGCTTATGCTTACGCAGGTAAGGTTATGCTTTGGGCAGCTTCTCCTTTGAATAATATCGGTCACGGCGAGCTTGGCGGTAAGAATACATATAACTATAATGTGGAAAATGCCAAGAAGGCCGCAGAAGCACTCGGTCAGGCTATCACACTCATCGAGAGTGGTGATACTCCTTATGACCTCGCTCAATATCAGTATGCTGAAGTTGAGGATTTCCAGAAGGATCGTGGTATTTATGATCACACAGCTGCAAAGGGTTCTTCAAACAACTACTCGGATATCTTCTACACTACAGGTCAGAATTGGAAGATGCCAGGTACTGTTGAAGCTATGATGCGCGGATCTATTCCTGATCTTAATGGTTCAAACTGGAACTTTGCTAAGCTTTGGGGAACAAAGATTGCATCTATCGTTGAGCACGATGCTGTGATCCACATGCCAACTGCCAACTATGTGAACTATGCATACGGTATGGCAAATGGTGAGCCTGCATATATCATTGAGAACGGTGAATATAAGATTAATCCAGCTTCAGGCTTTGATCCTACACATCCTTTCAAGGATCGTGATCCACGTTTCTACCATGATATCGTATTTGACGGTTTCCGTTATTTGAATACTGCACCTGGCGCTAATGATGCAGAAGCTCCATATCAGTATTGCCAGTTGTTTACAGGCGGAAATATCCGCGATGAGCAACAGGCTTCCCGTACAGGTTATTATTGCCAGAAACTTGTTCCTCACCAGTGTAACAAACTTGATGGTATGTACAACTGGGGTGGCGCTCTTCAGACATATCTTCCATATATGCGAGTTGCTGACGTATATTTGATGTATGCTGAGGCTTGTGCTGCTGCTGGTGGTGCTGGTTATAAGGCAAGTACTTGTAGTCATACAGCAGAGGCTGCAATTAATATACTCCGTGATCGTGTAGGTGCAGGCCATGTTTCAAGTGCTTGGACATCTGACGCCAAGAAGTTCATGGATGAAGTTCGCCGTGAACGTGCATGTGAACTTGCATTTGAAGGTTTCCGTTGGAATGACCTTCAGCGTTGGTTGCTACTCACAGAGAAGCCTTATACTATCAAGACATCTGCAGAATTTTCTCGTGCTGATGTAAATTATGATTACGTTAAGAAAGATCCAAAGGATGCACCTATAGCAGGTTGGTCTGAGCGTAAGATCTTGGAGAGAGACTTCCAGGTTAAGCACTATTTGCTTCCTTTCAAGGATGAAGATGTAACTCTCTATGCAGAGTTTGGTCAGAATCCAGGATGGTAATATTACTAATCTTTATTGCAAATGACAATGAAATCAATATATAAACCAATTCTGACAGTTGCAATTGCTGCGGTTTCTGCCTTCCCTGTGATGGCACAGACTGAGGCAGAGGAGGAGGCAGGACAGAAGGTCAATGCCGCTTTCCATCAGATTGCAACCGAAGACCTCATGGGTGGTTACGCAACAGTCGATGTTGAAGAACTCATGAAGAAGAACAACTTCACATATTCCCTCGACAATATGCAGGGATATGTTGGAGGATGGAATGGCGCAGGTTTGTGGGGTATATCTGGAGATGATATTCTCTATCTCATTGATGGTGTACCACGCGACAGAAACAATGTGAAGCCTGATGAAATCAAGGACATTACTTTCATGAAGGGCGCTCAGGCAGTTATCCTCTATGGTAGCCGTGCCGCTAAGGGTGCAATCCTCATTACTACAAAGCGTGGTAAGGAAGACGACTTGAGAATCAATGTGAAGGCAAATACAGGATTCCATGTGGCAAAGGTATATCCTGAGTATCTTCATTCCGCAGAATACATGACACTCTACAATGAGGCTCTTGTTAATGATGGCGGAACTCCAAAGTATTCTCAGATGGATATCTATAATCATGCTTCTGGAACAAATCCATATCGCTATCCAGATGTGAATTTCTATTCAAGCGATTACATCAAGAAGGCTTATAACCGTACTGATGTTGTTGCGGAAATCACTGGCGGTAACCGTTTGGCTCAGTTCTATTCAAATGTCAGCTACTATCGTGTAGGCGATTATATGAATTTCGGCGAATCAAAGAATAACTATACAGATCGTCTTGATGTTCGTGGTAATGTTGACTTGCATATCAGTGACTATGTGAGTGGTTATGTAAATGCAACTGCGACATACTACAACTCAAAGTCTCCGGTTAATTCTAAGGTTCCTGGTACAGACAATACTTATATCGGTAATTTCTGGGAAGAGTCTACAACATTCCGTCCAAACCGATTCAGTCCGCTTATTCCTCTTTCAATGGTCGATGCAAGTGCACTTCCTGCAATAAAGCAGCTCGGTACATCGCAGAATATTATTGATGGTCTCTATTTCCTCGGTGGTAATGAGGCAAATGTCGATCAGAAGAATGTATTTGCCGACTACTATGCAGCAGGTAACAGCACTTGGACATCACGTCAGTTCCAGTTCGATGCCGGTGTTAACATCGATCTCGAAAAGGTTCTGAAGGGGCTCAAGTTCTCTACACAGATGTCTATCGACTATGCTACTTCATATAGTCAGTCGTACAATAATACTTATGCTACATTCAATCCAGCATGGAGTAGTGCAAATGGCTATGGTGCAGTGATCGGTGTAACAAAGTATGATGAAGACAAGAAGTCTGGTACTCAGAATATCAACGGTTCTACTTCTAATCAGACAATTGCATTCAATGCACATTTGGATTATAACCGTACATTCAATGATGTTCACAATGTGAATGCAATCTATCTGGTAAGTGGTTTTACACAGACTAAATCTGGCGAGTATCATAAGACTGCTAATGTAAATATGGCACTTGATGTTGCATATAACTTTGCTCACAAGTACTATGCAGAGGCTGCTCTTTCTTTGAATCATTCTTCACGTCTTCCAGAAGGCGGTCGTAAGGGACTTTCACAGTCTTATACTCTTGGCTGGAATATCGCAAAGGATCTCGATAATGACAATCTTGATTATTTGAAGCTTTCTGCAAGCTATAGTGATCTGAAGACAGATCTTGGCATTGACTACTATGAATATCTTGGTTACTACAGCACAGGTGGCTGGTGGGACTGGGGTGGATCTGGCGTTACAGGTACACAGTCTAAGAAGGGTGCTAACAGTTCGTTGACATTCATTGACCGTAAGGAGATTTCTGCAACTCTCCAGGGATCTTTCTTCAAGAAACAGCTTTGGTTTGATGCTTCATTCTTTATTAATAATATTGAAGGTCAGCTGATCGATGGTTCAAGCACTGTTCCAAGCTATTTCATGACTTATTATCCGGAGACTTCATTCATATCACGTGTTAACTTCAACAATGACCGTAGCACAGGTTTCGACCTTTCAATCAACGGTAAGAAGAAATTCGGAGAATGGGATCTTCAGGCAGGTGTAAACATGACTTACTATACAACCAAGGCTACAAAGCGAGATGATACTACTGTCGCTGACGACTATCAGAAGCGTGAAGGAAAGTATCTTGATGGTGTATGGGGTTATGAATGTCTTGGCTTCTTCAAGGATGAGGCAGATATTAAGGCATCTCCAGAACAGGTCCTCGGTACAACTCCACGTGTAGGTGATCTTAAGTATAAGGATCAGAATGGCGATGGTGTTATCGATAATCGAGACCAGGTTGAACTTGCCAAGGGCGGCTGGTATGGAGCACCTTTCACATTGGGTGTAAATCTCACTGCTAAGTACAAAGGCTTTACGTTGTTCGTCCTCGGTGTTGGCGGATTCGGAGGCACCGGCGTCAAGAACAACAGCTACTGGTGGAGCGGTGCAGGCGAGAATAAATATACTGCAGCCGTTCGTGACCGTGCCATTGTTAAGGATGGTCAGATTACTAACTTGAACACAGCAAGCTATCCAGCGTTGACAACTTCAAACGGTGCTAACAACTTCCAGACTTCAGACTTCTGGACATACAGCACAAGCCGTTTCAATCTTGCAAAGGTTCAGCTTACTTATGACTTTGCAGACAGTCTCTTTGAGAATAACAAGGTTGTTAAGGGTGTGTCAGTTTATGTTAGCGGTTCAGATCTGCTAACTATCGCACCTAACAAAGACATCCTTGAAATGAATGTCGGTTCTGCACCACAGTCTCGTTTCTATAATCTCGGTGTTAAGGTACAGTTCTAATAAAGGATAAGCATTATGAAACTTAAGAATATTTTTATTTTGTCATCTGCAATTTTGGCATTCTCTTCTTGCGACGACTTGTTCGATCCAGCAATTGAGAATCAGCAGGACATTACGCAGATGTACAAGGACAAGGAGTTTGCGCGCGGTATCATCGCCAATGCTTTTATGCTGTTGCCTTACTCTGGTACTTCCAATAGTGATGTCGCTACAGACGATGCCGTTTCAAACGATAACTCTAACAGCTATCGTCAAATGGCTACAGGCGCTTGGTCTTCACAGAATGACCCAATGAGCCAATGGCGCGATCGTTACAATGCAATTCAGTATTGTAACCTCATGCTTGAAAATGTCGAACAGGTTGAATGGTCAACATCTGACCCTATTCTCAACCAGATGTATATCGATCATTTCAAGGGTAATTCATATGCAATGCGCGCTCTTCAGTTCTTCTATGTGCTGCGTGCCCATGCCGGCGTTTCTGCAAGCGGAGAGTTGTTAGGTGGTCAGATCCATCTCCAGTCGGAAGATGGTGGCTCTGACTTTAATCAGGCTCGTGCTTCATTCGCAGAGTGCATTAAACAAATTTTCAACGATCTCGATGAGGCAGAAAAGCTTCTTCCATATCAGTATGGAAATGTAAGTGAGAATGATGCAGCTCTCAGCAAGTATGCAGGTGCAACAAACTCACAGTACAATCGTGCTTTCGGTGATCATGAACGTGGCAAGATCGATGGTCGTATCATTGAAGCTATCCGTGCTCAGGTAGCACTCTTCGCTGCTTCTCCAGCATACGAAAGTGCTGGTGCAAGCTCTTGGCAGCAGGCAGCTGAATTTGCAGCACAGCTTTTGGTAAAGAATCATGGACTTTCTGCAATGCAGCAAGATGGCTGGACTTGGTATAATAACAATACCGAAATCGCAAACTTAGGTACAGGTGATAATCCAGCTGAAATTATCTGGCGTGACAATGTTGAGAAGAATCATAGCCGTGAAGCAGACAACTATCCTCCTTCAATTTTTGGTAATGGTCGTATCAACCCATCGCAAAATCTTGTAGATGCGTTCCCTATGGCTAACGGTTACCCTATCAGCAATGCTGCTTCTGGCTACAATGCAAGCAAACCATACGATGGTCGTGACCCACGTCTCGCAGCTTACATTCTTTACAATGGTCAGAAAATTGGTGTGGACAATTCAGAAATTGTCACAGGTACTTATGTAACAGATAACTCAAGCGGTATCGACTTTGAAAAGGAGCGTTCTACTCGTACAGGTTATTATCTCCATAAGTTGCTTCGCGATGATATCAACCTTGCTACAGGTAAAGAGACAGATCAGCAGCACTATACTGCTCGTATCCGTTTCACAGAAATCTTCCTTGCATATGCTGAGGCAGCAAATGAAGCTGGCGGTCCAGATGCTAAATTCGGTGGTGCAGACTTCTCGGCTAAGGATGTTATCCGCGCAATCCGTAAGCGTGCAGGTGTAGGTGGTCAGAATGACCCATACCTCGAATCTTGTTCATCAAAGGAGGCTTTGCGTGACCTTATCCGCAATGAACGTCGTCTTGAACTTTGTTTCGAGAACCAGCGTTTCTATGATCTCCGTCGTTGGAAGGCAGACCTCAACGAGACTGTCAAGGGTATTGTGATTTCTCAGAAGAATGCAGACGGTTCTCTCGTTTATACAATGAAGGATGTTGAGTCTCGTAGTTACAAGGATTATATGTATTATGGTCCTATGCCTTACGGTGAGACAATGAAGTGGAGCAATCTTCAGCAGAATCAAGGTTGGTAATTGCTAAATATATTTATTTGAAATAATATGAGAAAAATTAATATTTTCAAAGTACTTGCTGCAGGTGTCATTGTTTATGGAATGAGCTCTTGTAAAAGTTCCGACATTGAATTTCCTGATTATACAGAGCAGACTGTATATTTCGCATACCAGACTCCAGTCCGTACAATAGTATTGGGTATGGATGATCTTGGATCTACTGCCGACAATGATACTCGTGCCTGCAAGATTTACTCTACAATGGGTGGTACTTACAATGGCGGTAAATACAATATCAAAGTAGATATCGCTGTAGATAACTCTCTTTGTGATAATCTCTATTTTGATCAGGCATGTACAAATCCTGTATTGCCTATGCCATCTTCTCACTATCAGCTCGGCGGTTCGGTTATCGAGTATCAGGGAGAAAAGGGATATGTTGATGTGCAGCTTACAGATGCATTCTTTGCAGATCCAAAGTCTTATCAGGCACAGTATGTAATTCCTGTTGTGATGAAATCGCAGACAGGAGCTACAAGAATTTTGTCTGGAGAGTTGCAGGAAGGTGTTTCTTCTGCTAATCGTTTTGATCTTTCATCCTGGTTTGTCAAACCTCAGGATTATGTGCTTTACTGTGTACGTTACATCTCTAAGTATCACGGATATTATCTTCCACAGGGTACTGTTACAACTTCAGCAGAGGGTGGCGTAAAGATGAATAGCAAGATTTATAAGTATCCTAACTGGGAGAGCGTTCCATCGGAGAATGTCGTTTATCTCTATACTCGCGGAGAGAATACTGTAGCTCTTGACCTTGTTGCTACTCTTGGCGCAGAGTCTTATAATATCAGTGCACTTCTTACATTTAACGGTAATACTTGTACTATTACAAGCAATGATCCGGATTTCAAGATTACAGGTACTGGTACTTATACAGAGAAATCTCCTTCATACAATTGGGGACAGAAGGATCGTGATGGCTTGAAGATTCAGTTCAAGGCAGAAGGCAAGGGTGTTGTTGTAGATGTTGACTATGACATGGCTCTTCAGCGTCGTGGTTCAGGTAATACAGTAGAAGAGTTCAACGTAACTCTCAAGAAGTAATTATTATCGTATATATTATGAATATGAAATATTTCCTTCCAGGCACAATGGCCATCTTCCTGATGGCTTCATGTGCCGACGAATTCAATCCTGAATATGAGGTAGAACAGCCTGTCGATGTTGCGAAGATTGCAGAATTGGCAGAGTTCAAGCCTCTAAAGGAGTATATCGATCGTAGTGCTCACCCGACGATGAAGTTGGGCGCTGCACTCGACGTCAAGGAATTCAACAAGAAACTTACTGTTTATAATGTTGCAGTAACAAACTTCGACGAAGTTGTTGCAGGCAATGCAATGAAGTTCGCTTCTTGTGTGGATTCTAAGGGTAAAATGGACTTCTCTGCAGTCGAGACATTTGTTGATGATGCAAAAGAAGCAGGTCTTACAATTTTCGGTCATACATTGGCATGGCACTCGCAACAGCAGCCTAAGTGGCTCAGCTCATTGGTTCCTGGCGGTTCCGGAGGATCTGGTGGCGGTGGCGTTGCTGAGACTACAAAATGCGTAGTTGTAAGAGCAACCGATATGGTTGAGAATCCATGGGACAATCAGTTCTTCCTTAAGGCTACCAAGTCATTGAACGCAGGTGATGTGACAAAGATTTCTTTCCGTTATCGTGCAGATGTTGCTTGTACTTCAGCTGGTACTCAGTGTCACACTAACCCAAGTGAGTATATCCACTGGGCAGCTATCGGAAGCTTTAATTTCACAACAGAATGGCAAGAGTTTGAAGCTGACTTCACAATCCCAGCAGAATGTGATGGCAAGAACATGCAGACTATCGCATTCAACCTCAACGATTATGCTTCGGCTAATAACTACTATTTCGACGATTTCAAGTGGACAATCAATGGAGAATCTCTTGTCGTAAATGGAGACTGTGAAGGAGACGATGTTTCTTGCTACTTCTCGACAGTTGGTAAGAATGGTCCAAATCCAGCAACAATCGAGACTTATACATCTGGTGGAGGTTCTGGTGGCGGCGGAGGTTCTGCTCCTGCTAGCAAGGTTCGTTGCTATGTTGTTCATGCGACAGACATGGTTGCAGATCCATGGGACAATCAGTTCTGGATTATGTCAAACCGCGTTCTTCAGGCAGGTGAGAAGACAAAACTCTCATTCCGTGCTAAAGCTGCAGAAGCTGCTTCTATCGGAACACAGAGCCATGCAGGTGCTGGTGAATATATTCACTGGGCAGCTATGGGTAGTGTGAACTTCTCGACAGAATGGCAGGATTTCGAGTGGGATTTCACTATTCCTGCAGAGTGCGATGGTAAGAACATGCAGTCAATTGCATTCAACCTCAATGACTATGCTGATGCTAATGACTATTACATTGACGATGTGTCATGGACTTGCGGTGACGAACAGCTTGTAAGCAATGGCGATGCATCAACAGACGATAAGTCTAGCTTCTTCTCTAAAGTTAGTCAGGGCGCTCCTGGTCCTTGCCCAATCGAAGAGTTTACAGAAGGCGGAGGCGGTTCAACTGTAGTTCGTGCAATTGCAGTTCATGCAACCGATATGGTTTCTGATCCATGGGATAATCAGTTCTGGATTGGTGCAAACCGTGTGCTCCAGGCTGGTGAGGTTACTAATATCTCATTTACTTGCAAGGCGAAAAATGCTGCTTCTATCGGAACACAGAGCCATGCAGGTCCAGGCGCATACCTCCATTGGGCAGCAATCGGCAATGTGAACTTCTCTACAGAGTGGACTGATTTTGAAACAAGCTTCACTATTCCTGCAGAGTGTGATGGAAAGGATATGCAGACAATCGCATTCAACTTGAACGATTATGCTGATGCCAACGATTATTACTTCTGCAACTTCAAGTGGACTTGTGGTGATGAGAATCTCCTTGTAAACGGCGATTTGAACTCTGATGACACTTCAAGCTTCTTCACAAAAATCAGTCAGGGTAGTGTAACTAACTCTGCAATCGAAGAGGTTGTTGAACAGCAGGGCGGCGGAAGTGTTATTGAGGTAACAAAGACGTATCGTGTTATTGAGGTTAAGGCTGGTGCAATGGTTGAGAATCCATGGGATCACCAGTTCTTCCTTACAATCCCAGGTGAGACATTCGAGGCTGGCAAGGAGTTCACTGTCAAGATGACTATCAAGGCAGATAAGCCTGCAAGTCCTGGCACACAGGCTCACGCAGGTCCTGGTGAGTACATTCACTGGGCAGCTATCGGTAATCCTCAGTTCACAACTAAGTGGACAGACTTTGAGTGGACAGGCACAGTTCCAGCAGAGTGCGCAGGCAAGGGTATGCACACAATCGCATTCAACTTGAATGATTACGCTGATGAGAATACATATTATTTCCGTGATCTCTCATGGGTATGCGATGGTAAGGAATATGTAGTCAATGGTAACCTTGCTACCGACGATGCCACAAACTTCGTAACTGCAACATACGGAAAGGGTCAGAGCCCATCAACAATCAAGGAAATCACTGAGACAACATATGAAGAGGAAACTCCAATGTCTCCAGAAGAGAAGAAGATGATCCTTACAAATGTTCTTGATCAGTGGATCGGTGGTATGATGGATGCTACTCAGGGTTATGTAACAGCTTGGGATGTTGTCAATGAAGCAATCTCTGGTGGCGGTAATGTTGATGGTCGTTATGACTTGCAGCATGCTGATCCTTCAAATCCAGATGACGCTAAGAACAATTTCTACTGGCAGGATTACCTCGGTAATGAGGATTATGTCCGTATCGTAGTTGGTCTTGCTCGCAAGCACTTCGAACGTCAGGAGAACAAGGCTGGTGACTTGAAACTCTTCATCAACGACTACAACCTTGAGTCTTGGTGGGATGACAACAAGAAACTTGAATCTCTTATCGGCTGGATCAAGGTTTGGGAGTCTGATGGTGAGACTAAGATCGATGGTATCGGTTCTCAGATGCACGTTAGCTACTACGAGAATGCTACTACTCAGGCTGATCTTGAGAAGCATATCGTTAAGATGCTTGAAATGATGGCTAAGTCTGGTAAGCTCTGCCGTATCTCCGAGCTCGATATGGGTTATGTCAAGGCTGATGGTTCTTCTGCTACTCTCGCAGAAATGACTCCTGAAATGGAGAAGCAGATGGAAAGCTTCTACAAATGGATCATTGAGCAGTATATGACTATCATTCCAGAACCACAGAAGTACGGCATCACTCAGTGGTGTTTGACTGACAGCCCAGCTGGTTCAGGATGGCGTGCTGACAGCCCTGTAGGTATCTGGGATACTAACTGGTACCGTAAGTATGTTTACCGTGGTTGGACAGAAGGTTTGACAAAGTAATCCTATTCTGTCGACGATAATAAATCAAAAACGGACGTTTCTTCGGAGACGTCCGTTTTTGTTTCGACACTTTTCTTGCACTCGGCTACGATCGTTGGCATCAACACAATGCGCAAAGTGTTGATGTTGCCGACCGTTGACATCAACATTTGTAAATATTTGTTGATGTCGCCAATCGTTTGCGTCAACATCTGTAAATAAATGTTGATGTCGTAGCTCGTCGAAAACACCAAAAGATTTGTAGTGCTAATATCGACGAAAAGATATTTCAACAATAAGGTTCGTGGAGACTAATCGGAGAGAGAAAATGGTATTTCGGCATTCCCTTTGTTCTTTCCGACGATATTATTTGTAATTTTGATAAAAAAAGAGTAATTTTGTGCGTTTGGAAATTATCATTACTTTACTGAATACAACGAATATGAAGAACCTGTTTTTAGTTTTGGTGGCAATCTGTTCAGTTAGTCTTTCTTCTGCACAGAATCTGAAATTCGGAAAACCATCGCAGATGGATTGGACTATGGTAGGATGGAGCGAGGCTCCCGATGCAGAGGCTGTAGTGCTTTGCAAAACTCTCAAGACTACTTATGAACTTGTAGGAAGCTACTCCGCTTATGACAATTCTACTTCAGAGTTAAGCATGGATAACTATGCCAACAGCGGAATGAATAAATTTATCAATGAGGGAAACACCACAATGACCTATGAGGTCAAGATGCGTACAAAAATCCTCAAGGATAGTGGTACTGGTTATGCCAATATCGACATCGTTTATTTTGATGACGAGAAGGTAAAGGCCGCCTATGACGAATTCAAGAACTTCAGCGTTGTGGTTTTCAAGAACGAAAATGGCAAGGTAAAGAAAATCAAGCAAGGTAAGGAAATCTTCAAGGATGAGAGATTGAACGAGAACTACAAGGTGAGACATGTTGTTGTGCCGGATGTTAAGGCAGGTGATATCATCGAATACCAGTACGATCTCTACAGCAAGCGCGTGACATTCCTGTATGACTGGCAGGTTCAGGAAGATAAGATTCCTGTGATGTATTCATTGTGCGATATGGATATTCCATTGTTCTTGCAGTTCAATATGCAGGTTCCAAAACATCCTTTCGTAAAGTCAAAGGTAGAGGAAGGTCTGTTGTTCTTGCCACAAGAGGGCGCTGATCTGCAGGCACCAAAGCGTTGCAAGACAAATCACTACACGATCGAAGTAAAGGATATGCTTCCACGAGAGCTTGATCTGCAGAGAAATCAGGATAAGGCTCAGGTCGCACAAGTCGAAGGAACAGGCAAGATCCAGGCACGAATCAATGTCCCATACATTGAAAAGCCTGTCGATATGCCAGCGGGCAAGTATCATATTATGGTTAATCCATAAGAATGAAACCGGTAAGGACTATATATTTGAGATGGTTGCCGGCAATAATCTTTTGCCTGGCAATCGCTTTGTATATCTTGGTGACATATTACCAGGATATGATCTATACAGCACATTTGCGCACGCCGTTCATTGGAGGAAGTCTTTTCTTCAATGAATTGATGTCGTCTCCTTTCGGTATGATGCAATGGGTCGGCTGTTGGCTTACTCAATTCTGTTACCATCCATTGCTTGCAATTGCCATCTATGTTGGAATTTGGCTTGCAACATATTTCTTTGCAGACAAAAGTTTTGCGTTGCCTGTCAAATGGGTGTCTTTGCAGATAATACCATTAGGCTGTCTGCTTCTTAGCATTGTGGATCTTGGTTACTGGATCTATTGCATGACAGAATATGGCTATTGGTTTTCTCATTCATTAGGTTGCCTTTTGATGTTTTTATTACTATTTGTCATTAAACGTGCAATCAAGAGATATGGAAATATTGCAGGAGTAAGTTCCTTGGCATTTATCCTATTGCTTTATCCTGTTCTTGGCTGGTACTGCATTCTTCTTGCTTTGTTGATGACAATAATGGAATGGCAGACGCAGAAATATTGGTTATTGGTATGTCTGGCGCCAATGTTGTGGTCGTTTGTCGCTTATGACACGATATCGACTCGAGATCTTTGGTTGAGCGGTTTCCCGATATTCGAAGATGGCGGAAAGATATGCGACAGGGTCTCAATACCATTCTATGTATTGGCTGTTTCTTCGTTGTTGCTTGCCGTTGTTTCTTCTTTTTACAAAGACCGTCAGAAGGAAGAAGATGTAAGGAAAGTCACTATTCACAGCATTATTGCTACTTTCATAACATCCTTGCTTGTCTTTGTCGGTGTTTGGCAGATGATGTTCAAGGACTACAACTATCTTGCGGAGATGCGAATGTCGCAATGCGCGATGAATGAAGATTGGACAGGCGTGTTGCAGGAAGCCCAGAAACAGCAGTCGCCAAGTCATAGTATGGTATTGCTAAAGAATCTGGCATTGGTGAATACTGGAGGACTTGGAGAATATGGATTTAAGTTTACAAGTAACGGAACAGATATAAAGAATCCAGACGGATTGAATATCGGTCCGATACAGATTGCCGGCCCGATAGTTTATGCGAATTATGGTAAGATTAACTATGCAACACGATGGTCTCAGGAATTTGCCGTCTGCTATGGTTATTCGCCTTATTATCTGATGCATCTTGCAAGAACTGCTAAGGCAAAAGGTGAGAGATCTGTTGAAAATAAATATCTGACACTTTTGCATAGCCATAAGTACTACGAAAATTGGTTGCCTGCAGCGTATTCTCCATTGGCAAAAGAGATAGAGAGAACTTATGGAAATGTGATAGATTCGGATAATAATAATATGGAGTATTATCTGATGGATACATTCAGCCAGTCTTACGGCTCGGACAATGAGATTGTGCTTGAATTAAGTCTGTTTAACGCAATGCTCATTAGAGATCCGGAACGATTCTGGAATGCTTTTGTCGGCTATGCTCAGACCATTCCGGGAAAGGTATTGCCTCAGCATTATCAGGAAGCTTATTTCTTGTTTATGGAAGCTGCTCCTGTTGAATTGCCGGTACATGTCAGTGTTTCAAATGGTATGGCAGAAGCCTATACTTCGTTCCGCAGACAGTATGACTCATTAAGTCAATTAGGTTATAACAAAGAAATGATGGCAAAAGCTCTACAGGTTAATTGGGGAGGATCATATTGGTGGCACTATTTCTTTGGAAAGAAAATGTCTTGATAGATGAAACATATTATATACATATTGTTGTCGATATTATTACTGTCGTGCACGACTCGTCCGGATCTGCCGAAAGAGTATGTGCAACTGGAAGCATACCCTTTTATATTCCCGGATTATACTGATGTGACAATTCCTTCAAATATTGCACCACTGAACTTTATGTCGAGCGATAGTGTTAGCGGAGGAATTGTGGCAGAATTCGTTTCAGCGAATGGCAAGCATTATACATATGGCAAGGATAAGATTGTGCAGATTCCTCAAGATGAATGGGAAGAAATGCGGAATGCTTCGATTGGGAAGGATATTGATGTGACTGTATATAGTATCCATAGAAAAACCGGGCAATGGGCTCAGTTCAAGACATTCAAGATTCATGTGGCTCCTGATGACATTGATCCGTATATTTCTTATCGACTGATTGCTCCTGGATATATGTTATACAATAAGATGTGTATAGCACAAAGGACGATGACTTCGTTTGAGGAGACGGAGATCTATAACAACCAGGTATCGGGCGCAGGAGGTAAAGGACAATGTATTAATTGTCACAGTTATCAGAACTATGGCACGGAAAATATGCTGTTTCATGTTCGTGTTACTGACGGCGGAACGGTTATCGTTGTTGACGGAAAACCTCGTAAGGTTGACTTGAAAAGACCAAATACAATCAGTGCAGGAGTATATCCGTCTTGGCATCCGACAGAAAAACTGATTGCATTTTCAACAGATAAGACCGCTCAGTGGTTTCATATTTCGGATGTGAATAAGGTTGAGGTTTTTGACAGTGCCAGCGATCTGATACTTTATTCTGTAGAAAAGGATTCTGTGATGATCATTGCTAACGATCCGTCTCGTCTGGAAGTTTTTCCAACGTGGACTCCTTCTGGAGATTATCTTTATTATTGTTCTGCTGACTCTTGGGAGAACGACAGCGCAGATTTTCGTGTAGATTATGATAAATTGCGTTATAATCTGTATAGGAAAAGTTTCGATATCAAGTCTTTGACTTTTGGCGAAGAAGAACTCGTTTATGCTGCTGATAGTTTAGGTCGAAGTGTGAGTTTGCCTCGTGTTAGTCCGGATGGAAAACATATTGCTATGGCAGAAGGCGGGTATGGTTATTTTAATATCTGGCATCATGATGCAGATATTAAGGTGCTTGGTGTAGATGCTTCTGGAATCAATAGCGTCGGATATGCGGAAAGTTATCCGTCTTGGTCGAGCAACGGCAAATGGCTGATGTGCGCAAGTCGTAGGGATGATGGAAATTATAGCCGTGTGTATATTTCCTATTTTGATGGAGATAGTGTATATAAAGCGTTTGAATTGCCTCAAGAGGATCCTCGGCATAATATGTTGCGATTGAACAGTTATAACCGGCCAGAGTTTATGAAAGAGGCTGTGAAGGTTTCTGTTAAGGAATTTGCAAATGTCGTAAAAGAGTAAAAGATGACTTTGGCAAAGGACCGGATATATTGGAGTGTATCTGCTGTCGTGATCGTTACAGCTTTGCTTTTGTATTTTTTGCAAGAGTACAGGCTTTATGCAAAAGAGGCGGAACATCTCTGGTTGAATGATTGGCTTTGGATAAAACAGCAGTTGAATCGTCCTGGTACTTTTGCACAGGTTTGTACCTCTTTCCTGACGCAGTTTTTCCAGTTCGCTCTTATAGGACCTATAGTATTGAGCTTACTCTTTGGTTTTGTCTTTTTGATTTGCAGGAATATAGGGAAACAATTTGGAATAAGTGACAGTTTGATTTCATTCTGGCTGCTACCATTAGTGTTCATGTTTCTTTGCAATGAGAATTCATATTTTAACCTGACCGGACATTTCGCTTTTGCATTGTCCTTAGCTTTTGTTTTGATATACATAAGAATACGTGTGGCAAGTGCTTTGGCATTAAAGATAAACCTGATACTTAGTCCGATAATTATCGTTATAACTTATGTATTGTCTGGGTCTGTCGCTTTGGTCACAGCAGTTGTTGTTGGGCTATATGAATTGCTGAAGAAAAAGAATTGGATGGGTATTATTGCTCCTGTTCTGTCATTTATTTTTTGTGCAGGAATCTCTGTGCGGATGAAATATTTCGTGGATATGGAAGAAGCGATTACACCTGCGCAGTATTATGAATGGCCTTCAACTTATTTCTTCCCATTATACGCTTGGATTTCTGTTCCACTCCTTCTGGTTTTAGGATATTTGTTGAATAAAGATTATTCTGCCAAAGTTAGAAATTTCATATTTGTCGGAGGAATTGTTGTCTCAGCACTTTCATTTGTTAATATGTATGGCGCAGTGCATAATGAAAGAGTATACCAACTGCGAAAAGATGAATGGATGGCCAGGAATATGGACTGGAGAGGCATAATAGAGGCTCACAAAGGGAAGAAAGAACCTACTCCGTTTATCAGTTATTTGAATCTTGCATTGGCTGAAGAAGGACTATTAGTGCAAAGGATGGGAGATTTCAATCCGTATATTGTGTGGTCGGAAGATGCAAATATGTTTTCTCCTGTCTTTATGACTAATGATGAGAATTCAAGAGAGTCTTTGAAGTTGCAGAGTTGTATTTTTATGCGGTGGGGCGGAAGCGCTCTAGCTAATGCTCAAAAGGCAGCGTTTGAAGCTAATTTGCTGACTCCAGGACATACGGATCCAACGGAGTTGCAGAGATTGATAGTTACAAATAGTTTGTTTGATACAGACAGAACTGCACTGAAATATGCGAATCGGTTGGCGAGGACCACATTCTATAAAGATGCATATCCTTCTGGAGAACAATTGGAAGAACTGGAGGATGTGTTGAAACGAACATTGCCAGCCGACGATTCTTTCTATATGAAGACACAAATTGGAAGGATGTTGCGTGATATTGCTTATCAGACACCTGATAATAAGATTGCAACGCAGTTCTATGAAGCGTATCTGATTCAATCTCGGGATACAACAGCCTATAGGCATTGGAAAGAGTACAATCAAAGTCTGTAACATTTATATTTGCTATGAGAAATCTTTTGTTAATGATAGCGTCGATATTTGTTCTTTTGTCTTCATGTATAGATAAAAGAATAGATATTGTGGAATATACAGATGAAGAGATTTCTATTTGGCCAGATTATAAAGGTGTGACAATACCATATAATATAGCTCCATTAAGTTTTAGTGTTGACAACATAGACCAGAAAGTAGCGCTTATTATTAAGACAAATTCGGATTCAATTATCTTTTTTGGAGATGATGGTTGTTTTAATCTGCCGCAAAAAGAATGGCGCGGCTTCTTGAATAATGCAATAAACGATTCGATACAATTTACAATTTGTGTCGCTGCTCAGTGCGGATGGAAATCACTTAAACCATTTTGGGTGTATGTCTCGGAAGATGAGATAGACTCGCATTTAGTATATCGCAAAATCACTCCGGGGTATGGCCTTTGGAACAGAATGAGCCTTTGTCAACGATGTTTGCAAAACTACGAAGAAAAAGAAATTTACCGTAATGAAGAGGGTAAGGGTAATTGTATAAACTGCCATTCTTTTTGTAATGGTAATCCAGAAAAATGGCAGATGCATATAAGAACAAAGAATGGCGGAACTTATCTTTTTGAGGGACAAGATCAGTCGTTGCTAAGTTTGAAAGATAAATCGAATGGTAATCCTGTGTATGCAAATTGGCATCCTGATGGAGAACTTGTTGCATATTCCAACAATAATACTTTCTTCCTGATACACACCGTTAAAACTAATAGATGGGAAGTTATGGATGATGGTTCTGATGTCTTTGTTGCAGATATTAAAACAGGAGAGCAATACCGCTGTGAGTTTATTTCGTCAAAAAACAATTATGAAACATTTCCATGTTTCTCGCCAAACGGAAAGTTCTTGTATTTTACTTCAGCGGAAGCGAAAAATAATTTGATTAACGAATATGATAGTGTTCAGTATAATATCTGTCGAATAGCATTCGATGCTGAAACACGATCTTTTGGAAACGTCGTTGATACTTTGTTTAATGCAAAAAAAGATGGGGGTAGTGCATCTTTTCCTCGTATTTCGCCTGATGGTAGATGGCTTTGCTTTACTCGTTCTTCTTATGGCAATTTCAGTATTTGTCATCGTGATGCGGATCTTTGTTTGATAGATCTTTCTTTGTATCTAAATAAATTTTCTCATTCTTCGGTCCAAAACGACGAGTCTGTTGCTGGTAATCAAAGTTTAGATTCTTTTGCTTGCTATTATGAGAAGTTGGAAATTGCTAATAGTGAACAGGTAGAAAGCTATCATAGTTGGAGTCGTAATTCCCGTTGGCTGGTGTTCAGTAGTAAGCGAGATGATGCAATTTATACTAAGCCTTATTTTGTGCATATTGATGAAGAAGGAAGAGCTTCAAAACCTTTTTTGTTGCCACAATTAGATGCCAAAAACTATTACGATCTTGAAATGGTCTGTTATAATCTTCCAGAACTCGTTTCTGGCGAGGTTCCTATTAGGAAGATCAGACTTGAAAAAACGCTTCAAAGTGGCGCTCAAAACCAAATTTCGGTAAATTGATTAGTGCACTTTATGTGAATTTGGGCCTTCAAAATTTTATTTGGAGGTATCATACCCCTTTTTTTTATAAAAAAAACTCTTGAATTTAATTTTTTTTAATCATTAATTTGGAGATAGCGTAGGTATTAATTATTTTTGCGCGTTTATAGGCGTATTATCGGATTTCACAATGTGACATCCTATGGCGAAGCTGTGCCGTATATTTGATGATATATAATCATGTCGACTAAGAAGATTGTAGCAAATACTTTATATTACGGCGTAATCCCAAAGATTACGTTGTTGATAAGTGTATTTACGCTTCCTATAACAACGAGGTATTTGTCTCCTTTTGATTATGGCATTGTTGGTATCATTACTTCATATACTGCGATATTGTCTTCTGTTGCTCCATTGGGTATGAATGTCCACTTGACAAATTCGTTCTATGAAAATCCAAATCACTATAATTTGAATTGGGGCAGAATACTGTTTGTCTTCTTAGTCTCAGGATTTCTGCTTGGACTTTTGAACATTGGTATTTTATATTTGGCATTGCCGATAAAATCGTATAAAGGTATTCTTTTGGCGTTGTTCGGATCTGTTCAGGTGTTCTTGTTTGCAAATGCAATATTAGCACAACATCTATTCCCGTTACTGTCAAATCCGAAACCTCTGGTCTTTACAAATTTGTTTGCATCTGTCGTAGGAATAATCGTATCGTTTGTGATGATCGTGTTCTTCGATATGGGTTATTGGGGACTCATTGCATCTCCTGCTATATCTGCAATTCTCGCATTTGCAATGTTTATTTATCCAATTTGGGTGCAGCGTCGAATATACCCTATTGTTGAAAAAAATAAAAAAAGACTTAGAGAGTATTTCAAAATAGCATTGCCGATTATTCCACATACATTGGGATTCGTGCTTTTGACAAGCTCTGCTCGTATTGTGATGAATTTTTATGATGTCTCAATCAGTGAGATTGGACTTTTCAGTCATGGAAATACCATTGGCGATTATGTGATGGTGATAACAAACGCTCTCATCCTTGCGCTTGCTCCTCAAATTCAGGTTGCTTATAGAAACAGAGATTTTTCAAAATATAGAAAATTATATGCCTTATGCCAAGGTGTTGCGTTGGCTTGCACTTTCCTCTTTTGTATTTGGTTGCCTCAGGTTTATGACTTGCTTATAAAGAATGTGGAATTGAAACAATCTGTTGGGATTGCAAGTATGATGTGCTTCGCTAATATTGTTTTTTCATTTTATTCATTCGCATCGACTCCAGCTTTTATTCAAAAGAAAACGCTACAACTTTTATGGTTGGTTTTCTTGCCAGGTATTCTGAATGTAATTCTTTGTTTGATATTCATTCCTGTATTTGGTTATAAGGCTGCTATATATACAACAATCGTTTCTTATTGGAGCCAATTGACGGTGCCATTCTTTGTTTCATATTATTCGCAAAGCGTGAAAGAGTGGATACAACACAAGCGGAATATTATTTATCTTACATTTATTTTGGTATCTGCCGTTGTAGCAGGAAACGTTATTATGTATATGACAGTTTGGCAAAAGATTGCAATTTCCATTATTGTTTCTGCCGCGACATTGATGGTTTATAGAAAATATAAGTTTAATACGATTATATGAAGGTTCTGTTTCTACATACAACGGCCTTGTTGCCACTTCAATTTGGAGTGTTGATGGATGAGGCTAAGATGATGTATAAAGAAGGTCATGAGGTATTTTTTGGATATTGTAATAACACAGTCAAGTGTTGTACAATGAATATGCATGGAAAGAAATCTTTTTGTGATTTGTGTACATGGAATACAAAACATGCTTTGGAAAACTTGCCTAAAGAAGTCAAGCGAATAAAGATTAAAGAATTTATCCCCAATAAACGCAATGAGTTCGTTAAGGATTATTGTTCTATGGATGAGATAAAAGCTGTTGAGTATAAGGGTGTCAAAATCGGATATGGAGTTTTGTCCACTTATTTATCTGTTACAAGAAATAACGAACCAGTTTTTGATAAAGCTTTCAATTCTTATATTAATGGTATGCTGTATAGATCTTCTTTACTTACAGATGCTATTGAATCAATTGTCGATACAATCAATCCTGATTTAGTTTGTATATTCAACGGTCGTTTATTTGAACACAGACCAATGTTGGAATTGCCTATGAGCAAAGGCATCAACGTCAAGAATTATGAAGTCTTGGGAGGATATCACGAAGAATATTATAAAGAAAGTTTCGAAAATTGCTTGCCTCATAATATTAAGAAATACAATGGTAAGGTTGTAGAATTGTGGAATAACCCAGATGTGCCTTTTGAAAAGAAAATCGAAATTGGTTCATCTTTCTATAAGAACAGAAGAGTCGGAATCCCTGCGGGGGATAGGGTTTATATTGGCAAGCAGGAAGCTGGTTTATTGCCAGAAGGGTGGGATGATTCAAAAAGGAACTTTGTTATTTTTAATAGTTCTGAAGACGAACATCTCGCAGTGGGAGATGAGTATAGTAGCTTGGATTTCTTCCCATCTCAGTTGGTCGGAATAAAGACAATCTTGTCAATGGTAAAAGACTGTTCTAATATCCATGTTTATCTAAGAATTCACCCAAATCTTTCAAATATCAAATATTCTTATCATACAGATTTGTATAAGTTAGAGAGAGAATTCTCTTGTGTTACGGTCATACCAGGAAGTGCTGAGATTTCTACATACGAATTAATGGAAAAGTCCGAAAAGGTTATTGTTTTTGGATCAAGTATGGGGTTAGAATCGTCGTTTTGGAAAAAGCCTGTTATTAATTTGGCTGGATGTGGTTATGCAACATCTGGCATTTGTTATATGCCAAAGAATCTTGAGGAGTTGAAAGCATTATTGCTTGATAAGATTGAACCTTTGGATAATCTATTTTCTCTTCAGTTTGGATATTTTAAGATGCATAGAGATGAAACCGCTAAATATAAGTTTATTGACTATAACTATAAACCATTTAAGCTAGGAAATAAAGATTTGACTCTTGTAAATTATCAAAAATTTATGGGATCAAGGCATCTTTTCGCAGTATTGCAACTTCTTGTCGGCCATTATTTTTCAAAAAAAGACAAGTCGGTGCCAATAACTATTCCAACCAATGGTAAATAAAATTCCGTTGATCATATTTTGTAATGCCTACAGTTTCAGTAATAATACCAGTTTTCAATAAAGCGCAATTCCTTGTTTGTTGTATAGAGAGTGTATTGTCTCAGACCTACAAGGATTTCGAACTGATATTAATTGATGACGGATCAACCGATGAATCATTATCAATTTGCCAAAAATATGCAGAACTTAATTCATCTGTTAAAGTCTATCATCAAGAAAATGCGGGCGCAAGTGCGGCAAGAAATTATGGAATTGATATTGCGCAAGGAAAATGGTGTAGTTTTATCGATGCAGATGATTTCGTAAAAAGCAATTATTTGTCAGATTTAGTTGACCATATTACATCTGAGTCTTGTTTGGTAATGTCGAATATGGAATATGGTCAAGGTATTATTGTTCCAGATTATATAGATGCAGAATGTGTAGGAATCGATGAGATACGAGAGTATATTTGGAACAATTCAATTGCAAGTCATTTGGGACCATGTGTTAAGTTGTTCAATAGAGCAATACTAAATGAATCGCATATACGATTTCCGAAAGATGTTAGCAATGGAGAAGATACAATCTTTGTTTTTGACTATCTTTCCAAAGTCAATGTCCTCTCTGTTTTTGAATCGAGAAACTATGTCTATAGATATGTTGCAGGTTCACTCTCGAATAAGTGCCTTTCAGAAAAAAAGTCTCAAAACAATTATTCAAGATTGAAAGATACATGGTTATCTTTCATAGGACTTCCAATTGAAGATTCCCGGGTGTGGATTAATAGCCCGCTTCCTGCCATGTTGAATTTATATGTTTTGTCTTTGTTCGCAGACAGACAATTGAGCTTTTCTTATCGTGTGAAACAGGTTAAGACGTTCGAAAAAGAATTAATGGCAATGTATAAGCACTCTGAAATAAGTGTATCAAATATAAGCCGTCTTTCTGTATTATTCTTAGGCTTGCATCTCTATATATTATATATAATGTGTTACTTTGTTTTCGTTAGGTATCATTTAAAGTTAAATGTCGGATAATATGCGAATCCTTTGGGTAACTCAAAATGGAGGTAATTATAAGAATCCAACAGTAACAGGTACTGGTGGATGGATTGGTGCAATGCAAGAGGCTTTTTGCAAAAGAAATCCTGAAGTTGAGTTAGGAATTACCTTTTTCCATCCGTTTGATAATGAGGATGTCTCAAATGATGGTGTTTCTTATTTGCCAGTTGAATACGATTATGGTAAGACTCTGTTGAAGAAATGGATATATAGACATTCTAGAAATGAAGAGCAATATTTGAATGAAAGAGTCTTGGCAATGCGAGATAAAGTTGTTTCATTTCATCCGGATATTGTTCATATTTGGGGTGTAGAAGACAAGCACGCACAATTAATTAGTTATTTGATAGATATCCCTTCTGTTGTACATATTCAAGGCTTTGCTTCAGCATGTCTGTTCTCATATTTTGCGCCAGGGTTCTCTGTGGAATCGCTTAAGTCTGCAGATAAATTTGTTGATAGGGTTGTTTTAAAGCGTGGCGAAACTTTCGAATATCGAAGCTTTGTTAATAGAGCTGAGCGAGAAACCAAGTTGGCACCTAAAGTGAAAAATTGGATTGGTCGAACAGAGTGGGATAGGACAGTTTCCCAGTTATTGAGTCCAGGTTCAAGGTATTTCCATTGTGATGAATTATTACGTTCTTCTTTTACGGAAAATAATTGGGAATATCATTACAACGGTAAAATTTTGAATATCCAATCAACAATAAGTTATGATTGGTATAAGGGAATGGATATCATACTTAAAACAGCATTAGTACTAAAGGAAATCGGAGTTAGTGTTTGCTGGAATATTTACGGATGGGAGAAAGAAAACAAAAAAATCGGAGTTTTTACAAAGACTTTAGGAATTAATCCAAATGATGTTGGCGTGTATTTGAAGGGATGTGTTGACGGCTCAGAAATAAAGAAGGGGTTATTGTCCTGTGATTGTTATGTGCACACTTCATATATAGAAAACAGCAGTAATGCAATTGCAGAAGCACAATTGCTAGGCGTACCTGTAATTGCACAAAATGTTGGAGGAACACCAACAATGTTGCGTGATAAATCCGGCATATTGGTTACACCGAATGACCCATATGTTATGGCATCAAAAATTCTTGAAATAACAACTCAAGAAATTTCAGAATTCTACTCTTTGAATGCAAAGACATTAGCTAAAAAACGACACAGTCCAGATGTTGTTTGTGGAGATTTAATGAACATCTATAATACAATTATAGAAACTGCAGATTGATTTTTTATGCAAAATAGCGTTATCCGCATAGCAGTATTATTAACTTGTTTTAATCGATGTGAAAAGACTTTAGTTTGTCTTAAGTCTTTGATTAATGCAATTACTCATTATAATAAATTTCCTAACCCTAGTTTGTATTTGGAACTGTTCATTACCAATGATGGCTGTACCGATAATACTTTTGTAGAAATAGAAAAGGAGATTAAACCTGTCATGCCAGTTACTGTAATTGAAGGTAACGGAAATCTTTTTTGGGCAGGAGGTATGCGCGTTGCTTGGAAAAAAGCGCTTGAATATAATTGGGATTATTTCCTTTTGCTAAATGATGATACAGAATTAAAACTGAATGTTTTCGATGAGTTATTCAAAGCTATAGATTATTGCAAAGCAAATTTCAATAGGGAAGGACTGTATTCGGGAATAACTTGTGCACCAAGCGAAATAAACACGGTCACTTATGGAGGTTTTAAGTGGAGAAATCGTGCAAAAGCTACAATAGATTTGGTTCAGAACTCCGGAAAAGTCCAGGAATGTGACATGGCAAATGCCAATATATTATTGGTTCATAATAGTGTTGTAGAATCGATCGGTATTTTCTATGATAAATATGTTCATGCAAATGCGGACTTTGATTATTCTATTGTGGCAAAGAGAAATGGATTCCCAGTTGTTGTAACGGCCAATATTTGCGGAGAATGCCCTTATGACCATTTGTCTAAGGTTGAATACCTTAAACAAATATGCAATATGACTTTGGCAGAGCGAAAAAAGCATTTTTCTAATCCGTTGTATTCCAATAAAGATTTCGAAGTATTCCGTAAACGTACAACTCCATCTAGAGTATGGATTGTTAAGATTGGTCGATGGATCAATTTATACATGCCAAAACTTTATCTTTGGTTGCATTTGATTAGAGAATATTGAACTTGATGAAAATCTCAATCATTACTTCAACTTATAATAGCGCCTTAACCCTGCGAGATACAATAGAGAGTATTCTAAGTCAGGATTATAAGGATATAGAGTATATCATTGTGGATGGTTCTTCTACTGATGACACATTATATATTATAAAAGAATATGAGCCTAAGTTCAATGGTAAGATGCGTTGGATTAGCGAACCGGACAAAGGTCTGTATTATGCAATGAATAAAGGTATTGCTTTGGCAACGGGAGATTATATCGGAATACTAAACAGTGATGATTTCTATACAAGTACAGATATTATTTCAACTATTGTAAATACTATAGATAGATATAACGTAGATGCGGTATATGGAGATATTCATTATGTGAATGGCGATGACCTTAAGACTCCTGTAAGATACTACTCATCAAGTTCGTTTAGTAAATGGAAGATGAGATTCGGATTTATGCCTGCCCATCCATCTTTTTATTGTAAAAGATCTTGCTATGAAAAATACGGTTCTTTCGATACGGATTTTAGAATTAGTGCAGATTTCGAACATTTATTACGATTGATTTTTGTCAATAATATTCAGACAAAGTATATACCGAAAGATTTTGTTACAATGAGAACCGGAGGTGTTTCGACATCTGGATTCTCAAGTCATAAACGAATATTCAAAGACCACATGCGTGCATACAAAAAGAATAATGTATATTCCAATTATTGTTTTGAATTATGCCGCTATATATGTAAGGTGTGGAGTCTCGCAATATTTAGAATAAAAAAGCAATAAGATGATTATTTTAATTGAGCTCATATTATCAGCGTTATTTACATTATATTCGGTAAAATGGATATATCTTAAGATTTTGAAAATTGCAAAAATCAAAGATATTGTTGATAATCCCAATGTAAGGAAGCTACAGAAAACTCCAATGCCGGTATTGGGAGGTTTAGTAGTATTTTTTGGTTTGCTGATGGGATTGATGTTGTTCTATGCATTAACATCAGGAGAATATACAATTTCGAGTACATTGATAATTGGAGCTGGTGTGTTGCTGTTCTTTGGAGCTATGGATGACATACTCAATCTCACTCCAAAGTCAAGAATCATAATAGAAATTGTAACTATACTTGGCTTAATATTTGGAAGTGGAATGTGTATTGATTCATTATATGGATTATGGGGAATTTATAATTTCTCTTGGTGGATCGCTGTTCCTTTGACCGTATTTGCAGGAGTGGGCATTATTAATGCTTATAATATGATAGATGGCGTTAATGGATTGTCTTCTGGTATATGTATATGTTGCAGTTTCTTTTATGCAATTATCTTTTTGAACCAATCGGATTATTCTGCATGTGCTTTGGCTATATGTTTTGGCTCCGCTTTGTTCCCGTTTTTCCTTCATAATGTGTTCGGAAATCGAAGCAGAATGTATATAGGAGATAGTGGCACAATGGTTATGGGTCTCTTTGTTACATGGTTTTCTATTCAATTCTTATCATCAACCAATCGTGAATATTTAATGGTCAACGATTCGTTAAATACGGGTGTAGGAGTTGTGGCTTTGGTACTTAGCATTGCATCTGTTCCTGTCGCCGACGCAATTCGAGTCATGTCTTTCAGAATAATTCGTGGAAAGAGCCCGTTTGTCGGAGATAAAACGCATTTGCATCATATCTTTATTGCTTATGGTTTTAGTCATTTATTCACAACAATTAGCGAAATCTTTATAAATATTGTAATTATTATTATCTGGTATGGCACCTACAAATTAGGTATGTCTGTCGATAATCAGTTATATATAACAATATTATCTTCAATGATTTTTGTATGGGGTACATATTGTTGTTTATTGTATCATTCACGAAAACGAACCAGTTTTTATTTATCATTAAAAGCGATAGCACCAAGCACTCATTTCGGTCATAAAAAATGGTGGCTACGTTACCAGAGATATTTAGATCGTCATGCATTTGAAGATTATCGATTAATAATTGTCAACCGATATAATAAATCGATTGATGAATTGACTAAGATAGAGTGTTTTGAATCTTCAATTGTAAATTATTTACAAGGACGAAATTCTCTCAAATTGTCAGAATTGAGAGATGAAGGACTGATTGAAGATGAATACTTTGATATTGTAATTGAATCACTGGTAAAAAAGAATATTTTACAATGTACTCAGACTGATAAGAATGGTGAGATAGTTAAGATTGGTATTGGATCAATTTTATAGATTTGGCAAATGGCATTTTTTTGTATAAATAATGTAAAGGTAATAGGCATTTCTGCTTGCGTACCTTCAAAAATTGAAAATATTGAAGATTATCCTTTATTTAACGAGGTAGAAAAGCAACGAATGTTACCATTTTTCGGGTTGTCGAAACATCGTGTGGTTGATGAAAAAACTACACCTTCTGATTTGTGCTATGCAGCGGCAGAAAAACTATTGGAAGAGTGTAAGTGGAGTAAAGAGTCAATTGATATTCTTGTATATGTATCTTCTACTCCAGACTATATTTTTCCTTCAACCTGCTGTGTTTTACACGACCGATTAGGATTAAAACAGGATTGTGCCGCTTTTGACATTCCATTTGGATGCTCTGGGTGGATATATGGATTGACTGTTATTTGTAATTTGCTGTCTTCAGGAACGATAAAACGAGGACTCCTTTTAGTCGGAGATACTCCTTCAAGAGCAGCTTCAAAAGAAGATAAGTCTGTATATCCATTTTTCGGAGACGCAGGCTCAGCAACGGCAATTGAATATGAACCAGGTGCATTCGGTTTACGCGCGGAATTAGGTACGATCGGTTCTGGCTACGATAAAATAATAATGCCAGATGGGGGTATGAGAAATCCGGTGACAGAAGACAGTTTGGTTGTAAAAGAATTTGAATCTGGAGTAAAACGTTGCAATTTGAATACTCATATAGATGGCGTGGATGTTTTTGCATTATCTACAAAATTGGATCCAGTAAGCATAAGAACAGTGTTGGAAAAAGCCAATATTTCTATTGACGATGTCGATTGTTTCGCATTTCATCAAACCAATAAATTTTTAAGTGAGAGAGTAAGGAAGATTTTGAAGTTGGCCCCAGAGAAAGTGCCGTATTCATTGGAAAATTTTTCTAATACAAGTGCAGCTTCAATTCCTTTGACCTTAGTCACCGAAAGAAGAGACCTGCTTGTGTCTACACGCATGAGAATTGTTGGATGTGCACTTGGTGTTGGACTGTCTTTGGGTGCATGTTATTTGGAAACAGATAAAATAATTGTCCCATCACTTGTAGAATATAACAATACAAAATAATAGATATGACAAATTTAGAAAAGTACGCAAAGGTTTTTTGTGAAACCTTGGAAATTAGTGAAGAGAAACTTGCAAACTTGCAGTATCAAGACGTTGAATTGTGGGATTCCGTGGGTCATATGACTCTCATAGCAAACTTGGAAGAGGAGTTTGATATCATGTTTGAGACAGACGATATTATTGACCTTTCTTCTTATGAGAAGGGTATGGAGATATTGACAAAAAACTACAAGATAGCATTTTAAGATGTTGTTTCAAGGCAAGAACGCAATTATTACTGGAGCAAGAACAGGTATTGGCTTGGCTTGTGTCCGACGATTCTCTGAAGAAGGAGCAAATATTTGGGCCATTATTCATAGAGAAGATCAAGCTTTTTTGCAGGAAATTGTTGATTTAGCTTCAAAATATAATACTTGGATTAAGCCGGTATACATTGATTTGTCAGATAGAGAAGCCATAAAAACAGGTATTCAAGCTATTGTAAAAGAAAAACTCTCAATTGATATTCTTGTTAATGCAGCTGGCGTAGTTTCGCCTAACAATCTCATTCAAATGACTAGTTTGGATGTGATGCATAAAGTAATGGACATGAATTTCTTCTCAGTTGTTCAAATATGTCAATTGGTGTCCCGAATGATGTGTAAGCAAAAGTCGGGTTCTATAGTCAATGTCGGTTCAATAGCGGGATTAGATGGAGACTTGGCCCAAATGGAGTATGCTGCCAGTAAGGCAGCTTTGATTTGTGCCACCAAAAAGATGGCATACGAATGGGGACAATATGGCATTCGTGTTAACGCTGTTGCTCCAGGATTAACTGGAACTAAAATGCTGGATGGAATGGCTCAATCTGATGTCGAGTTTATGGTCGAGAATAATCCCCTTCGACGTCAAGCAATTCCAGCAGAGATTGCCGATTGCATTTGTTTTTTATCAAGCGATCAGGCTTCTTATATTACCTCTCAAGTAATCCGCATTGATGGCGGAGGTTATAAATTACATTTGAAATAATAATATAAAAGCA
The DNA here is from genome assembly GCA_045627785.1 of Bacteroidales bacterium. Taxonomy (GTDB): domain Bacteria; phylum Bacteroidota; class Bacteroidia; order Bacteroidales; family UBA3663; genus Liminaster. Next base: position 129,643 of record JAZQOF010000036.1, read on the forward strand.
ATATGAAAAAGAAATTAAATTTAAAGAGTATCCAAAAGATGAAACAGGACAAGGTGCCTCTTTCATGGATTACTGCATATGATTTGCCATTTGCAAGTGCTGCCGAGAATGCCGGAATTGATATGATTCTGGTAGGTGATTCTGGTGGTATGGTTCAGTTGGGTTACGAAACAACGAATCCTGTTACAATGGATGAAATGTTATTGATGGCCAAATCTGCTCGTAGAGGTGCTCCAAACACCTTCATCGTTGGCGATATGCCACAAGGATCGTATGAAATCAGCGCAGAAAAGGCTGTTGAAAATGCAATGCGATTTGTTAAAGAGGCAGGAAGTGATGCCATTAAACTCGAAGGTGGAAGGAGAGTCATTGATAAAGTTAAGGCAATAGTCGATGCTGGTATTTTGGTTATTGGACATTTAGGACTAACTCCACAATCAACAAGTTCTTTCGGGGGATATAATGTGCAAGGTAAAACTCTTAAAAGTTTCGATGAAACAATGGAAGATGCATTAGCATTACAAGAGGCAGGAGTAATGGCATTATTGCTTGAAGCTATGCCGGCAGAACCAGCTGCACAGATTGCACAACGGTTAGATATTCCTGTTTTTGGAATTGGTACAGGAAATATGATGGATGGTCAGTTAATTATTATGCATGATATGTTAGGGTTCTATCAGTCATTCCGTCCTTGGTTCGCAAAGTGTTATGTGCCAGAAGTTATTGATAAATTTGCAAGTCAGCTTAAAGAAGTTGATGATATGAAGCAATTTGGCCGCGAGCATCGTAAGGACGGATTGTTTGCTATAGCAGAGATGGCAATTGCCAAATATATTGAAGAGGTAAAGAGCCGTCAGTTCCCAAGTGAAGAATATACATATCCTATTAAGGAAGAACAGCTCGCTGATGTAAAACAATCTAAATATTGGATGGCATGAAACAAAGAATGGTAGATTTCCTGATGGATCGTTTGGCTAAGGCTGGTGTTGGACATGTGTTCTTCGTCCCAGGAACAGGTGATATGCATCTTACCGACGCTTTGGCTCGTTGCAAGGATATTGTTCCAGTTTCTGTTCACCACGAACAATCTGCGGGTATGGCGGCTATCACTTACGCGAAATGTAATGAAGTTTTAGGCGCATGTGTTGTTACTACAGGGTGTGGTGGCACTAACGCTATAACAGCTTGTTTGCATGCTTGGCAAGATAATGTTCCTTGTGTTTTTATTTCAGGACAGGCTGCTCGTCATCAAACAATTCGTAATAGCAATGTGCCATTACGGCAGAAAGGGCGTCAAGAAGCAGATATTATTGCAATAGTATCTTCGATTACCAAATATGCGGTAATGATTAACGATCCGAATGAATCTGCCTTTGAGATTGATAAAGCTATTCATATTGCACAAACCGGAAGAAAAGGTCCAGTTTGGATAGATGTACCTATGGATGTACAAAGTGCAATAGTTGAAACAGATTTGATGCTACAATTCAAAAAGCCAGAGATTTGTATTCCTGAAATAATGGAAGATCAAGTTAATGAGGTATGGAATGCTCTTTCGACCGCAAAACGCCCTGTGCTTTTGGTCGGCAATGGTGTCCGTCTTTCAAAAGGTATTCCTGCGCTTAAAACTTTTGTTGAAAAAGTCGGTTTACCTGTTGTATATTCTAGACTTGGTCATGACCTAATGGATTATGATAATCCTCTTTATATTGGCATGATTGGTATGTTGGGAGCTAATCGATCTGGTAATTTCGCTGTTCAGAATTCAGATTTGGTTATATGCTTGGGTTGTAGATTATCCATAAATACAACAAGCTATGAATACGAGAAATTCGCACGTGAAGCCAAATTGATAGTTATTGACATAGATAAAACAGAACATCTGAAGGACACTGTTAAGATTGATACGTTCATTGAGAGCGATGCAAAAGTGTTTTTGGAAAAAATGACTGAAGTTTCTTCATTGTTGCCAATTGATTCTTGGCGAGAAAAATGTTTGCATTGGAAACAAACATTCCCAGCTTGTGAGGAAAAGCGAAAACATGGTGAACACATTGACATGTTTTGGTTTATGGAAGCTTTGTCGCAAGTAATGCCAGATAATTGTGTTGTATTAAGCGATGCTGGAAATTCATATTTCATCACAACTTCAGCTATTCATGTAAAACCATCTAGGGGACAACGTTCAATCACATCTGGAGCACAAGCAGAAATGGGTTATTCTTTGCCAGCAACAATTGGTGCATCTTATGCTATTGAAGGAATTGTCGTTGGTATAAGTGGAGACGGATCCGTCATGATGAATATTCAAGATATGGCGACTCTGGCTTATAACAATAGGAATATCAAGTTATTTATTATGAATAATAATGGATATTCAAGTATTCGACAGTTGCAGAACACAGCATTTAGAGGACGTTTGATTGGTTGTGATCCAGGTAGCGGTTTAGGAATGCCTGATTTCGGTAGAGTAGCAGAAGCCTTTGGATTGCAATTCAAGCGTCTTGTAGGCTCGGAAAATTTGCCGGCAAAGATTGACGAGGTGCTCAAAATGGAAGGTTCTGTTGTTTGTGAGGTTATGTGTGAACCAGAACAAGAGTTCCTTCAGGTTTCGACTGCTATGAATAGTAAACGAAGGATTGTTATGCGTCCTATTGAAGACCAGGCTCCATTTCTTGAGCGAGATGTATTCTTCAAAGAGATGATAATAACTCCGTTAGATTAAGTTCTCTGAAGCAAATGGTATTCAACCTATCCCAATTCGGCACTAATATAGCAGTTGTTACAGAGCAAGGTCAAAAACTTAGCTATAAAGAATTGCTCTCATTGGTAGACCAAATAGGTGCAGGATTGCGAAAAAATACTCTTTCTTTTTGCTTATGTCATAATAGTATAGGTTCTCTTGTCGGATATTTGGCATTCCTCGAATTTGGCATTCCTACGGTAATGCTGGATGGTGACAAATCAAAGGATTTGATAGATTCTTTGATAAATGTTTACCATCCTCATTACATTTGGTTGCCAACCGAACGGAAACAAGATTTCTCGGGGAACGTGATTGAAGAAATTGAAGGGTATTCTATGATAGAGTGTAATTTCCCTTCTTATGATATTGAACCTTCTGTTGCCTTACTTCTTACAACATCTGGTTCGACAGGTTCTCCCAAATTAGTTAGGCTTACAACAAAGAATTTATTAAGTAACGCAGAATCCATAGCAGAATTTTTACAGATTGATGAAGATGAACGACCTATCACGTCGTTGCCGATGTATTATAGTTATGGTCTTTCTGTTATTAATAGTCATCTTTTGAAAGGAGCCACATTACTTCTTACAGATAGAACCGTTATCCAGAAGGAGTTTTGGTCATTCGCAAAAGAAGCAGAAGCGACAAGCATTTCTGGTGTTCCTTATACATATGAAATGCTGCGTCGGCTTCGGATATTCCGTATGGATCTTCCAAAGCTAAAAACAATGACACAAGCTGGAGGAAAATTGAACGCAGGTATAGTAGAAGAGTATATAAAAAATGCTAATGCGGTTGGTAAGCGGTTCATTGTGATGTATGGTCAGACCGAAGCAACTGCTCGTATGAGTTACTTGCCAGAAAAGTGGGCTATAGAGAAATATTCAAGTATTGGTATTGCAATTCCTGGTGGAAAGTTTTCTTTGATTGACGCTGATGGTCGTGTCATTACAGAGCCAAATGTCGATGGCGAGTTGATTTACGAAGGCGCAAATGTCTCGATGGGCTATGCAGAAAGCATAAATGATCTTGCCAAAGATGACGAAAATCATGGCATATTGCATACAGGCGATATTGCTCGTATGGATGCAGATGGTTTTTACTATATTACAGGTCGCTTGAAACGATTCGTAAAAGTTTGGGGCAATCGCTGTAATCTTGATGCTACAGAACAATTGTTGAAAGGCATAACAACAAACTGTGCGTGTGTCGGCGTAGATGATAAGATAACGATCTTTGTGACTACAGAAGGTCTTGATGGTGATATTAAAACGTTACTCGCAGAAAAGATGGGATTAAATACTCGTGCGTTTGAAGTGAGAATTATTTCTGAGATTCCTAAAAATTCAAGCGGTAAAGTGCAATATGCAGAATTGCAAAAAATGTTGTAACAAGAGAATAATTCATGTCTCATTTGAAGAAGATAATAGACCCCTATGACATTAGATGAGATACTAAATATCAATCCATATTCATTGAGCAAGGAAGAGAAACAACAAATGCTCAACGAAAGATTACAGGAGTTAACTCGACATCATTATGCAGAGTGCCCAGAATATAGGCGTATGATGGACGCTATTGGATTGGATATAGATAATTTGCTGGGATATGAAGATTTGCCTTTTTTGACAGTACGTTTATTCAAAGAGTTTGAGTTACGTAGTTGCAAGAAAGAAGACATAGTAAAGACTCTTACTTCTTCTGGTACTACAGGTCAGCAGGTTTCACGAATCTTCCTCGATCGCGAAGCATCATCAAATCAGACAAAGTGTTTGACTAAGATTGTTTCTCATTTTCTCGGTACAAAACGAGTGCCAATGTTGATACTTGATTCAAGTGCGGTTGTTAAGAACAGAGCAATGTTCTCTGCTCGAGGAGCTGGAATTCTGGGCTTTTCAATGTTTGGAAGTAAGAGACAGTATGCTCTGAATGAAGATATGGAGCTTGATATTGAAGGAATGAAGACTTTCCTCGATGAACATAAAGGAGAACCAATATTTATGTTTGGCTTCACTTTCATGGTATGGCAGCATTTTTATAAGAAACTGCTAGAGTGCGGCTACAAACCAGATTTGTCGAAAGGGGTGCTTATTCATGGAGGAGGCTGGAAAAAGCTCGTGTCTGAACAAGTATCGCCTTCAAAATTCAAGGATTGTTTGAACAATGTTTGTGGCATATCTCCAGAAAATGTACACGACTATTATGGTATGGTCGAACAGACTGGCACAATCTATATGGAATGTAAGTGCGGGCATCTGCATACATCATGTTTCAGCGATGTGTTGGTTCGTAATCCAAAGGATTGGTCACTTTGCAAGGCCGGAGAAAAAGGCCTGATTGAAGTCGTGAGTGTATTGCCAAAGAGCTACCCGGGTCATATCTTACTAACTGAAGACGAAGGTATAATTCTAGGAGAGGATGACTGCCCTTGTGGGATGAGCGGCAAATATTTTAAGATTGAAGGCAGAATAAAAAATGCCGAGATTCGAGGCTGTAGCGATACATACGCCGCAAAATTTTAATATTTATGCCAGAATATACATTATTATATCCAGCGAGTGTCGATTGGGATGTATTTAAGAAAGCAAAACCTAGGCAACCGTTTGCCGAAGAGGTAATTGAATATCTTAATGCCCTTTCAGGAGCATTGCTCAAGGATAGAGCATCGCGCAACTATTCAGATGTTGTGACATTCGCTTTTTTTTGTAGAAAAGCAAATCTTTTGAAGCTTAAGGAACAATACACAAGAGATTCTGTCATTCGTCTTGGCAGAGGAACTCTTTTCCATATTGCACCATCGAATGTGCCAATTAATTTCGCTTATTCACTAGTGGCTGGGATGTTGGCAGGAAACTATAATGTTGTGAGAGTATCTTCGAACGTCTTCTCTCAGGTGGACATCGTCATTAAGGTTATGCACACATTAATTGTCGATTTTCCTTCTGTTGCCAATTGTTTTGCTTTGGTTCGATATGATAGAATGAGTGATGCCACAGCATTCTTTTCTTCATTTGCAGCAAGTAGGGTAATTTGGGGAGGAGATGAAACAATCTCAACGATTCGTAAAAACGCAATTCCTCCGCGCAGTTTCGATATTTGCTTTGCGGATCGTTATTCTATAGCTGCAATAAATCCGGAGACAATTATGGCGGCTAAAGAAGCTGATATGAAAAAAATTGCAGAAAATTTCTACAACGACACATATTTATTCGACCAGAATGCTTGTTCTGCTCCGCATCTCATTTTTTGGTTAAATAAAAGTGATGTTGAGGCTGCAAAGAATAAGTTTTGGCATGCTGTTTATGAGTATACAGTAACAAAATACAATCTTCCAGCAGTTTTATCAGTAGATAAGCTCACTGCTTTTTATCGTCAGGCTATTTGTATGGATTCTAAGATCGAAGCAATGCCAGATAACTATATCGTTCGTGTCGATTTAAAAGATGTACCACAAAATATCGAGAATTTTCGTTGTGCTGGAGGTTATTTTTCAGAGAAAACTATTGATTCCCTTGATGAAATATCTCCAATTATCACTAATAAGTATCAGACACTTGCGTACTATGGTATTGAAAGATCAGAACTAAAGGATTTTGTGCAAAATAATCGTCTTTTAGGTCTTGATCGTATTGTCCCATTGGGCGAAACAACCGCATTTTCACTCACATGGGATGGTTATAATTTGATTGATACAATGAGCAGAGTGTGCTCAATTATATAATATTTGGAATTATGAATATTAAGGAAAAGATTAGAGTAATAGAGGAAACGTTAGAGGTCGATTTAAATTCTCTTAATGAAGAAACATCTCTTTCTTCTTTGGAAGAATGGAATAGCATGACAATACTTTCTGTAATGGTTATGCTTGAAGATGATTATGAGGTTTTTGTTTCTGGAACAGATTTAAAGAACTGTAAAACTGTTGCAGATTTAGCATCTTTAATCCCTTAATCAGATATGTCTTCGCAAGAGATGTATAGTCTTGTCGCAGAATTGTTCCCAATCTGTAGGTCTATTACAGGAGAGGGGACAAGACAGACATTGCTAAGGCTTCAGCAGGAATTGCCACAAATGACAATTCACTATGTCCCGTCTGGCACACAAGTATTTGATTGGACTGTGCCAAAGGAATGGTCAATATGCGATGCTTATATTGAGACTACTGATGGTCAAAAAATAATCGATTTTAAAGAAAATAATCTTCATGTGTTAGGTTATTCTGCACCAATTGACAAAATCGTAACAAAAAAAGAACTTTTGTCGATGGTATATACTTCTCCTGAACATCCAGATTGGATTCCATACGTTACTTCTTACTATAAGGAGAGAAGTGGCTTTTGTATGAGTGAGAATCAAAAGAATGCCTTGAATGAAGAAAAATATCATGTTGTAATTGATTCCAAACTTTTCGATGGCAACCTTACTTATGGAGAATTGATTATTCCAGGAGACACTGATGAAGAAATCTTCTTCTCAACCTATGTTTGTCATCCGTCAATGGCTAATAATGAATTGTCAGGCCCTGCTGTTGCGGTAGCTTTGGCAAAATATGTTCAGAGCATAGAGCATAGATATACTTATCGTTTTGTTTTTATTCCGGAAACTATTGGATCTATAACATATCTTAGCAAGAATGTTGATTATCTCAAGAATCATGTTATTGCAGGTTTTGTATTAACATGTATAGGTGACAACAGAACTTATTCTTATATAGAATCTCCTTTTGGTGACAATTTGGCAGACAGAGTAGCTCAAAATGTGTTGTCTTTCCATTATCCGGATTATATTCGGTATTCATTCATAGAAAGAGGTTCTGACGAGCGTCAGTATTGCTCTCCTTTGGTTAATTTGCCGATGTGCACAATTTGCAGATCTAAGTATCATGTCTATCCAGAATATCACACTTCGGCAGATGATTTGTCGCTAGTGTCGCCTGAAGGGTTAGAGGGTGCATACGAGGTCCATAGGAAATGTATTGATCTGCTTGAACTCAATCATAATTATGTGGCAGTAATTACATGCGAGCCACAATTAGGAAAACGTGGACTTTACCCGACAATTAGTAAGCATGGAATATATAATGATGTTCGCCCTCTTCAGCATTTCTTGGCTTATGTTGATGGTAAGCATGACTTGATAGATATCAGTAATAAAATTAAAGTGGATATTGATACACTTAAGGTGATAATTAAGAAATGTATCGATAATGGATTAGTAAAAACAGAGAAATAATATAGAGATATGAAAGTGTTGGCAATTATTCCTGCAAGAGCAGGTTCAAAAGGTGTTCCAAATAAGAATATACGTTTGCTCGGACAACACCCTTTGGTATATTATTCTATTAACAATGCATTGCATTCAAAATATATTACAGATGTTATTGTTTCAACAGATTCCGACTCTGTACGAATAATTGCACAACAAATGGGAGCTAAGGTACATTGGCGAGACGCCAAACTTTGTGGCGATGAAATCACTCTGGATTCTGTAGTTTATGATGCCATCCCAAAGGAGGAAGAATGGGATTATGTAGTCACAATGCAGCCAACTTCTCCAACCCTTACAGTCAAAACTCTTGATGGCGCTATAGAATATGCCGTTGAGCATAAGATAGATACTCTTATATCTGCAATTAATGCACCTCATCTGTCTTGGGGTGAGAAAGATGGCAGGAAAGTGCCGAACTATGAGAAACGCCTTAATCGCCAATATTTGCCGCCATGTTATATGGAAACGGGAGCTTTTGTTATTTCAAGGGCTGATATTGTAAGTGAGAATACTAGAATCGGCGAAAATGTTGACATTTATGAGATACCAGAACGTGAATCTCAAGATATTGATACATTCGCTGATCTTCGTAGTGCAGCTGCATTACTTGAGGCTCAAAAAGTTGCTATATATGTTAATGGAAATAATAAGAGAGGAATTGGGCATATTTATCGAGCTCTTGAAATGGCCGATGAATTTTATGTGAAGCCAGATGTCTATTATGATGTTAACCAAACGGATATTAAGGTTTTCGGACAAACAACCCATAACCTTATTCCTGTTAATGGCATTGCTGAACTTTTTGAGATATGCAAGCGTGAGCAATATTCAATTTTTATTAATGATATTCTTACAACTTCAATTGACTACATGATTGGTTTGCGTTCTGTATTGCCAAATGCAAAACTTATCAATTTCGAGGATGATGGAGAAGGAATATTAAAAGCAGATCTTGTCTTTAATGCTTTGTACACAGATCAGACACTTCCTTATGTGCATGGTGGTGAAAAGTATTATATCTGTGGAAAAACATTCATGTTCTACGATCCAATCCAGATTAAGAAGGATGTAAAACGTGTATTCATATCTTTCGGAGGGGCAGATCCGCAAAATTATTCTGACAGATTGTTGAATATTGTCGCTAAGGATGAGTTTAAGAATTACGAATTTGTCTTTGCACTTGGAAGAGCAAAATACAATGTCGAGGCTCTTCTTGAGTATAACAAATATGAAAATATTGAAGTCCTTTATGACGTATCAAATATGCCTGAATTGATGTCTTCTTGTGACATTGCTATGACTTCAAGAGGTAGAACTTGTTATGAATTAGCGTTGCTTGGCATTCCTTCAATTGCGATGGCACAGAATCATCGAGAGGAAAAACATGGATTCGTGTTTAATGATAATGGATTCGCTTATATAGGTCTTAACCCGAGTGATGAAATCATCGAAGGAACACTAAAGATGTACCTCAATCTGTCTCAAGCATCTCGTCAACAACTTCATGATAAGCTATTGTCTCACGATCTTCGAGGTGGTCGCAAGCGAGTCATGTCTCTTATTCGTGGATTATAATTTTTAATATTCATATTTATGAAACCTTATGTAATTGCAGAAATGGGTGTCAATTTTTATGACACAGCAAAAAACTTGAACATTACTCCTCTTGCTGCAGCAAAGATGTATATTGATGCAGCTGCTGAAGTAGGAATTGATTGTGCAAAATTCCAGTCGTATAAAGCTGGAACTATTGTGTCAAAGAATTCTCCAGCATATTGGGATACAACAAAAGAACCGACTAAGACTCAGTATGAACTTTTCTTGAAGCATGACCATTTCGGAGAAGTAGAATATCGTGAATTATGTGATTATACACATGCAAAGGGAATGGATTTTACATCTACTCCATTTGATTATGCATCAGCTGATTATCTGTATGATATGGTAGATTTCTATAAGATTTCTTCCTCTGATCTTTCTAATCTCCCATTCATCCGTCATATTGGAGCAAAAGGTAAACCTGTTTATATTTCAGTAGGTGCAGCTTATCTTTCTGAGTGTGACGAAGCTATTCGCATACTTAAAGAAGAAGGCTGTAAGGATATCGTTATCTTCCATTGTGTTCTTTCATATCCAACAAATCCGAAAGATGCAAACCTTCGTGTCATTGAGACCCTTAAGAGGACTTTCCCAGATGTCCGTGTAGGTTTCTCTGATCATGTTGCACCAGATGATACAATGATGACACTCTCTGTCGCATATATGCTTGGTGCTGAGGTAATCGAGAAACATTTTACTCTTGATAAGACTCTTCCTGGAAATGATCACTATCACGCAGGAGATCCAGAAGATTTTAAGAAAGCTATAGCAAACTTCAAGTGGATTGATATGGTTCTTGGTAATCCGGATAAGGTCGTTTTGGATTGTGAGCAGATTCCTCGACGTGAAGCTCGCAGATCTTTGGTACTGACTCGGGACATTAAGGCAGGAGATGTATTAGCAAAAGAAGATCTCATGCCAAAACGTCCTGGAACAGGCATTTCTCCTAGATTTGAAGATATTGTTATTGGGCGTAAGGTGGTTCGCGATTTAGCAGAAGATACAATCCTTACTTGGGATATGATCTAATAACAATAGTATTTTCAGTTCCTTTTTAAGGAATCTATATGTCGATTAATTCAATTCCGTTTCTTATTTGCTTTTTTGTATTTCTGACGATTTACTATAGTCAGCGAAATGCAAGCTCTCAGAATTGGGCTATTGCAATAGGTTCTTTACTTTTTTATTTACATGCCAATGCTGAAATGTTGCCTGTTTTGGCAATATCTACACTTATCTTTTATTTCATAGGTTTACTTATTGAAAAGAAAAAACGATTTGTGGGTCCATATTTGATTTATGGAATAGGTATTGTTATTTTGGGTATATTTAAGTATTTTGACTTCTTTTTTGATAGCTTTAATGGTGTCTATGAGTATATTGATGAAGATATTGTAGAGATACCACATTTCCATTTGATCTTGGCATTAGGTCTAAGTTTCTATACATTCAGAATGATGTCTTATGCTTTGGATGTTTATAATGGAAAGACAAAAGCTTGTCACGATCTTTCCCGTTTTTTTACTTATGTGAGTTTTTTTCCAGCTGTCCTTTCGGGTCCAATAGAGCGCTTTTCCAATTTTGATTCTCAGTTAGATATTCATCGAAATGTGAACTTTACGCAGATGAGAGTTGGCTTTCAGCAGATTGTTTGGGGTATGTTCAAAAAGATGGTAATAGCAGATACAGCGGAAATGTCGGTTGAATTGGTATGGAAATCTCCTGAAACGGTTTGGTCACCAATGCTGATTCTTGCTGCTTTTTTGTATAGCATTCAGATATATTGCGATTTTTCGGGGTATAGTGATATGGCATTGGGTGTAAGTAAAATGATGGGAATAAACTTGACACCCAATTTCAAATATCCATATTTCGCTAGGAATATTCAAGAGTTTTGGCGTCGTTGGCATATTTCTTTGACATCTTGGTTTACAGATTATGTCTATATTCCCCTTGGTGGAAACAGATGCTGTAAAGCTCGAGTTTATTTTAATATCATTGTTGTCTTTGCATTGTCAGGATTATGGCATGGACAAAATATTACATATTTATATTGGGGTGTATATAATGGATTGTTAATGGTGTTTTTTGCAATTTTTGGAGCAACAAAATATAAAGATACTATTTCAAAAATAACACCGAAATCCATTTCCCAGCTTATTCTGACATTTTTATTAGCTTCATTTGGATGGATTTTGTTCCGTTCTCCATCAATCGACGCGTTCTTCTTGTATTGTAATGGATTGGTTTCTCCAGAGCAGTGGATGATGGAACCTATTAATATATTTGTCCATCAGCCACGTTTATTCATTTCTCTCATCCTGTTATTCTTTTTTGAGTGGAAATACAGAACTGAAGAATTTCCATTCAGCAAGAAACTCATTAATCCGTTATTCTTAGCCATTTTTTTCTGGTTTGTAATAAGCCAGCGTGGTGGCTCAATCGACTTTATCTATTATAATTTCTGATTATATGAGTTCAATTTCAAAGTACATAATTACTTTTTTGCTTTCGTTGCTTGTATTGTGTCTTGTTGTCGGAGAAACTCATTATTATATTACATATATAAAGCCGAATAAGCATTTGTTTGATACTGATAAATCAAAGCATATCTTGTTTTTAGGCGACAGCCAGTTGGAGTGTGGTATTGATGAAGCATATTTTCCCGAAGCTTTTAACCGATGTAAATCAAGCGACAGCTATTTGTTTTGTTTTGCAAAGCTTAAGGAAATGGTAAAACACAATCCGCAAATAGATACCCTTATTGTGTCTTTCAGTCATACTTCGATGTATCCAGAAGTCGATAACAGGATGCATACTGAAGGAATGGAAAAGAGGCTTTTGCTCTATTTGCCATATCTTTCGCTTGAAGATATAAAATGGTTTTCTTTTACTGAGATTGGAGAGAATCTTGTAAATTTTTTGTTCCCGAGTTCTCGACCGAAAGCAGAGACACGAGGAGGGTTTAATAGACGTCCGTCAACTGAATTTTTCAAAATCCCGACATACATAGAACTTAGCGAAGATACTAAAGAATCGTTGAAGGTAAGTGAATATAAGAACGATTGTGCTAAGTTTTACTTGAGCAAAATAGAGAATTTCTGCAAGAATAATAATATAAAGCTCATTCTTTTAACGCCTCCAGTTTATAATACTAAATATCGCTCTACCTTTTGGCAGGAAGAATTAGAGAAAAATTATTCCCACTTGCCACACGTCAATTGTGAGACGATGATTTCAGATAGTCTATTTTATGACTATTCCCATCTGAACGAAGATGGAGCAAGACAGTTTAGTATTCTATTGCGGAAGTTGGTGAATAATGAAAATGATTAATCAAACCACTCCTTTTCGATAATTGAAATTATATAATAGTTTCTAAAACAACAAATAAAGTAATTATACTACGTATTTTGACCTGCAAAAAAACTTATCAGAGAAGTTTTATTATAAATTTACGTTTAAGGTAGTCCATTCGTCGCGCTTTATTGAAATTTAATAGTGATGGAATGTGTGAATTTCTTTTTGAGATAAGAGAAAAAGATGAATATTTTTAAGAAAATAAATATAATATTTGCAGACAGCTTCTATAAAGTGTTTAGCAAAGATGTATTATTATTGTTTTTCTACACAATAGTAATGTTCTTCCCTATGTTACGCCGAAATGCGTATGAAGTTACACTTTGGCTATTCAACACTTTGCCATTTTGTTTTGCATTATGTTTCTTAATCTGTTTTTTGGGGCAGATTATCCTTCATTTCTTTTCAGAAAAATACCAGAGATTTGCGTATATTGTTTGGCATGTTATCTTTTCTGTTATTGTTTATGTTATTTCGATAATAGATTATTTCCTATCAACAACATTCGGCTTAAAGTTGAATAACACAGCAATACAACTCGCGTTTCAGACAAATGCAGCAGAAACGAATGAGTTCCTGTCAACTTATGTTTTCTCAACTCGAGCATTCGTTTGCCTTGCATTATTTGGAATCCTTTTTGTTTCAGAATTATTGATTGTTAATTTTTTGAAACGATTCAATCCAATGAGGTCCTTGCTTGTAAAAATAGTTGTTGCTATTTATCTTCTCATTGGATTTGCTGGAATAGGAGTATTCTTTTATGGCTATTCTGCACCAACGGCTATTGAGATGGAGTCACGAATCTTGAGAAACATTCCAAGTATTCAAGAGCATAACTTAGTTTCCTCTTTGATTGCAATGAGATCAATATATGATAATAAGGATTCGGCAGATAAACTTAGGAAACATATTTCTGATACTAAAATTTCTTCTCAGAATTCATATAGTGGAAATATTGTCTTGATCATAGGAGAATCTCATATCAAAAAGCACTCGTCACTTTATGGGTATAATAAACAAACGAATCCGCTATTGGAAACTACTAAGAATAATCTGTGCATTTTCGATGATGCGATAACCGTCATAAACAGTACAAATACTGTACTAAAATACATATTGTCAGTATCAAGTCTTGATGGTGATAATGATTGGGACGAAACCACATTCTTCCCTGCTGTTTTTAAGGCTTCAGGTTGGGATGTCTCTTTCTGGTCAAATCAAATTAGTTCGAAGCCGGGGCACGATTCGTGGAACGCTGCTATTACGAGCTATTTGAATGATCCTGTTGTTTCATCTGCATGTTTCTCTTTTCGTAATTCTGATACTTATCAATATGATGGAATAATGGTAGATTCATTATTGTCATCAGTATCGCAACAAATGGTAGATAATCGACCGAAACTCCAGATTGTGCATTTTTGGGGACAGCATGTGGCGTATAAGCAGAGATTCCCAAGTAGCAGGCAGTTCTTTACAACCGATGACTATAAAGAACGTACAGATCTGGCAGATTCGGAAAAGCAACTGATTGCAGATTATGATAATGCAACGCGATATAACGACGAACAGATTTTCAGAATTGTTGAGAAATATAAGGATGAGGATGCCGTCATTATTTACTTGTCAGATCATGGAGAAGAAGTTTTTGATTATCGTAAGCATTTCGGTAGAACGCATGACTTGAAACCTTTCGCTCCAAATTCATATCATTATCAGATAGATATACCATTTGTAGTTTATATGTCAAATAAATATCTCTTTAATCATCCAGAAAAGGCAGAATTGATCGGAAACTCAACTTCTCGTCCGTTTATGATTGACGATATTTGTCATTTATTATTCTATTTAGGAGATATTGATACAGAGTGGTTCGACCCAAAACGCTGTTTGATTCATCCGGATTATAATATTGATCGTCAGAGGGTATTGGAGAATGGTGACAATTATGAGGTTTTGTCAAAATAAATATGAATTCAATCCAAGCATAATTATATGAATATTCAAGATTTAATACATATATTTGAAACATTAGGCATAGGCAAAGGTGATAATGTCCTTGTTTCTTCTGATGTAATGAGGCTGCTTCAATATTTGTGTGCCGACGATAGGAAGAAACTTCGAAGCAGTAAGGCAAAGGCTGCTATACTTGATGAAATAATTGATGGATTACAAAATCTAGTAGGAGAAGAAGGAACATTGCTCTTTCCTACATATAATTGGGGGTTCTGCCATGGTGAAACTTTTGACTATTGTAAGACTCAGGGACTTACTGGTATGTTGTCCAATCAGGCATTGTCAAGGACCGATTTTCAGCGCACAAAGCATCCTATTTATTCCTTTGCAGTGTGGGGAAAAGGAACAAGTGAATTGATAGAATTGGAGAATGTCGAGTCTTTTTCATCAGATTCACCTTTCGCATGGTTACATAGAAATAATGGCAAAAATTTAACTATTGATGCAAGCCTTTACTTCACCTTTATGCATTATGTCGAAGAATCTTGTGGCATGACATATAGGTATGTAAAGAATTTTACCTCACAATACATAGACAAAAATGGGGTAGAAGAAACTCGTACCTATTCAATGTATGTGAGGTATTTAGATTTGGTCGTAACTTATGATCAGGATTTGTACGAATCCTATTTGAAAAGCTTGAATGTCATGAGAAGTGTCGATGTGCAAGATATGAATTTCGGCGTTACAGAGTTGTCGAATGCATATCCATATTTGAAGGATGACATGATAAATAATAAGTCAGGAAATATAATAAAATCTATTGAGCGAGTATAATGATACAAAGTATGAAGAAACTGGTAGCTCTTTCCTTATTGTTGTTTATAAGCAACAATAGGATTAATGCACAGCTTGTCATTAATGAGATTATGCAGTCGAATATAGATTGCATAATGGATGACATGAATGAATTCCCAGATTCATGGGTAGAGCTCTACAATGCCGGAAGCGGAACAGTTAATTTGCGGGATTATAGTATTGGTGTCACTAATGAAGGATTATTGGCATGGCAGTTGCCCTCTAAGCAATTGGAGCCTGGGGACCATTATGTGGTTTATTGTGACAAGGTTGCGTCAAGAAACCATACAGATTTCCGTCTTGAATCCGGAAAAGGATGTGAACTCTACTTGTTTGAACATGGTACAATAATCGATAATCTCCCAAGTGGATTGAAGAAGCAACCGGCTCCAAATATTGCCTATGGAAGAAAAACTGATGGCTCAAGTGAATGGGGGTATCTCTTGGAACCAACTCCGGCACATTCAAACTGTGGTCAAGCCGTTTCAGAAGATAAAATCCTCGGAGATCCAGTGTTCAGTATGAAGGGTAGAGTGTATAAGGATTTTAGTTCTTTAACATTGAAATTATCTTTGCCAGAAGGCGCTCCTTCCGGAAGCGTAATAAGATATACCACCAATTATACGGAACCGACAGAAGATAGTGAGGCTTATACTGGACCTATTACATTTTCGGGAACTACTATCATAAGAGCAAAGGTGTTTTGTCCTGGATACTTATCGCCAAGATCAGTAACTCATTCTTATATAAAACATTCAAGAAAGGTTACTTTGCCAGTAGTTTCTATAACTACTCCGAGAAAATATTTCTATGATCCATCTGTAGGAATATACAGTGATGAGTATTATTCAGATGGACAGATGAATTATGAGCACAATTGGCGTCGTCCTGCCAATTTCGAGTATTTCGAAAATGCAGAATCCAATAGTGAACTCAATCAACTTATCGAACTTCGAGTTTGCGGTGGCGCCAACCGAAATAAGGATTTGAAATCGTTGGCGATATACGCAAATAAACGATTCGGAGAAAAGAAACTAGATTATGAGTTTTTCCCTGATGAACGTCCAGGAATAACAGATTACAAATCTATTATGATGCGAAATGCGGGAAATGACTTTAGAGATCTTTATATGCGTGATGCTATCGTGCAGCGATCTGTGTCAAAATACTTAGATGTAGATCATCAAGCTTGGAGTCCAGCTATTCTCTATATCGATGGACAGTATAAGGGCATTTTGAATATCCGAGAACGAAGTAATGAAGATAATGTCTATTCTAATTATGATAAACTTGAGGATGTCGACGTCATTGAATATAGCAGTAATAAGATAAGGAGCATATACGAGGTTAAACAAGGATCAATGGATAATTGGAACACCTTTAAGACTTTTTATTCAAGCCAATCTCTTCATTCTTGGCCAGAATATGAGCAGTATTTAGATATAAAGGAATATATGAAGGTTATGATTGCAAATATTTATTTTTGTAATCAGGACTTTCCAGGTAATAATGTAATATGGTGGAGGCCTATAGCAAAAGACGGAAAATGGCGTATGATCATGAAGGATGTTGACTATGCTCTTGGCCTTTATGATGTGAAATATAATTTCAATTACTTTAAATGGTTGCATGATCCTGACTATGATCAAGTGAATTATTGGGGAAACATCCCAGAAGCAACGCTTCTTTTCCGCCAGTTAGAACTTGACTCAACATTTAAGCGAGAATTCATTGACCGTTTTGCTTTGTATATGGGTGATTTCTTGAATTATGAGAGAATTTGGGAAGTTTGGGAACAGATGTATGATTTGATAAGCTACGAGTATAAGTATCATAGAGATATGTATGATACAGGTTGGTGGACACCATATTCTACAGATTTGTATAATGCTAAAATTTGGCTTCAGAAGCGAACAAATGCTGTTTATGATCAATTGAAGTCATATTATGGATTGGGGTATGCTGTTCCATTTTATATTAACAGATCTTTAACCAATAGTGAATTGTCTAATATATCTGTGTCAGTAAATGGAATCCGCCTATCTCATAAGATATTAAGTGGAAAGTTCTTTGCAGGAAGAGATGTGTCTTTGACTGGTCAGAATGTTAAAGGTTGGGCTATTAATAAAGTTACTAATGACGGTTATTTAGAATCCACCGTAGTTTGGGGAGATTCATATCAGTTTAAGATGCCTGATTGTTATTCTCTAAGTATCAGTGCTGTTTTGTCAGAAGACGAAGGCAAGTCAGTTTTGACTAATGACTTGAATTATTCCGGTGTGGAAGAAATGACTGGTATTGAAGATGTGAATATCAGTGGCACAGCTAAGGTATTTGATATTTATGACATGAGTGGTAAAAAACGAGATAAGTTAGAATCTGGAATCAATATTCTGGTATTTAAGGATGGAACAAATAAAATTATACAAAAATGAATATACTATTAAAAAAAGTGGGAGTAATCCTGATATTTGGTCTTTTTAGTTTTTGCGCTTGTACAGACTTGTCTCCTATTGAGTCTGATATAGAAAGCTTGAACAATAGAGTTACTTCTTTGGAAGGTGCATTGAATCAGCTAAAGAAGGCTTATGCAGAAAATAAGATTATCTCTACTGTTACATCAACATCGTCGAATAATGGTTGGGTAATAACTTTCACAGATCAACAGTCGATAACTGTTGTTAATGGAGCAAATGAATCATCAATTATTAAGTCTATTGTGGAGGATAAAGAACATGGAATTATTACTCTTACAATGCAGGATGGTTCTGTGTTTATTTTTAATCAGTACACAACAATCCCAACAAGTGTCTCTTTACTTTCTAGGAAGGTTTATCTGACTAAAAAAGGAACTTGCACTTTCGATTTTGTGGTTAATCCATCAAACGCGGTCGTAAATTCAGATGTTAATAGTGATAATTCATCGATAGTCTTAAATATTGTAGGAAAGAGCCGAGGTTCATATATTGAGACTCCAACAAATTTTAAGATAAAATCTATTTCTGCAGACAGTGAGAAAGACGGACAAAAAGGTTTATACCATGTGGTTTTGGAGGATTTGGGAAATAACAATAACTATGTGGAGAGTATTACTTTGGTTATACGTGCAAAGAATGGAAAGGGCGAAGATATTGAGATTTCTTCTGACGTTATAACAGTCGAATGGCGTAATGGGGAGGACTTCTATGACTTTAAGATTGGAGAATGCGTTGGTATGTTCGACGGCAATAATGTAACAGTTGAATTACCTGTAGGAACTGGCGTTACGGGATTGATTCCGACTTTCAAAACAAATGGCAAGGTATATGTCGGTGGAAAATTACAGATTAGTGGCGTTTCTGTACAGAACTTCTCTTCCCCAAAAGAATATTCTGTAACTGCCGCAAACGGATCTTCTACTAATTATATAGTTTCAGTTAAGTTTAAGTAATTTCATAAGACTATGAGAAATAGATTTCTTTCTTTCTTTTTTACTCTTCTATTTCTTCCTGTTATTTTTGCTTGTACTGACCTTTCTGGTATAGAGTCTGATATTGATAAGTTGTCGGTTCGTGTATCAACATTAGATGATGCTATTTCTGCGTTCAAGAAAGCATGTGACGCGGGTAAATTCGTATCTAATATTCAACAGACTACCAATAAAAAAGGGTGGATTCTTACTTTTGCAGATAATAGTGTAATCACATTGTTGGATGGGTCAAACAAAGAGTCTTTAATATCAACCGTTGTTAGAGATGATGAAAAAGGCATGATAATAATTACAATGCAGGATGGTACATCTTTCAGTTTCGATATAGATTTGCCATATCCCACAGGGGTTGTGACATTGTCCGATACGGTTTTTATTTCTCCTAAAGGAGTTGCTACTTTTTCGATAATTTTGAACCCATCGAATGCATATGTCAATACAAATTTGTCTGATGCAAAGTGCTCTTTTACTCTTAAATCTGTCGGTAATAGCAAGTCTTCCAAATCAGACAACCTGCAGTTATCAAAGATTGAAACTGCAATAGATTCTAAGGGAACGTGCAAGGATGGAATGTATGATATCACAATTACTGATTCTGGTAAAGCAAAAGGATATTCAGAAAATATAGAACTTGTTGTGAGCTCAAAAAGTAACAACGGAGACTCGTTGATTGTTTCAACTGGAGTAATCACAGTCGTTTCTGTCGATGCTCTTCAAAATTTCTCCATCGGAGGAATTCTGGTAGATGATATGAATGGTTTGTTTTATGTTCATTTGCCGGAAGATATCGATATCAAAAAACTAAAACCGACATTTGAATCAAATGGAAAGGTATATGTTAATGGCATTCAGCAAATAAGTGGAGTTTCAGAACAGGATTTCACATATCCGGTTCAATATACTGCAGTTGGAAACGATGGTACTGAAACAAAATTTATTGTTGTTGTAGCTAATGGCAATTCTGCTATTATAAACATTAATTCTCCAACTCCAAGTATTGATGAGTTCAAGGATGGAGCAACAATTAATATCCTTAATACTTCAAGCGACAAAACCATCAAGAATGTAAAAATAAAAGGCTTTGACAATTTAGCATGGACTCTTCCTAAGAAAAACTATGAGATTCTTTTAGAGTCTGCTCAAGAGTTTTTGGGATTAGAACAGAATACCTCTTTCGCTTTTTATGCAAATCACTCAGATAAAACTCTATTGCGTAATTATCTTGCTTTT
Source organism: Bacteroidales bacterium (assembly GCA_045627785.1). GTDB lineage: Bacteria > Bacteroidota > Bacteroidia > Bacteroidales > UBA3663 > Liminaster. The sequence continues at coordinate 150,126 of JAZQOF010000036.1, forward strand.
AAGGCAAACAGAAATATCTTCAAGAATATTAAATGGGCACCATCGTATGTCTATGCTCATGTTATAATGAATGGAGAATATATAGGATTTTATCTTGTAGCAGAAACTGTAAGGATAGGCAAGAATCGAATTAATATTCTTAATCTAAAAGATTGTAAACTACTTACATCTGCTGCAAATTTTGGATTTTTGTTGGAAGTGAATGACAGAAAAGATAAGTCTTTTAATTTTGCTACAAAGAAGGGCGTGAATTTCTCTTTGGTGGATCCAGACGGAACTTCTCTTTCAAAAGAATATAAACAATATGTTGAAGACTGGATACAGAAGTGTGAAAACGCACTTTTCGCCTCAGATTTTAATTCTACATCTTCAAGTAATTATTTGTGGAATTATTTTGATATAAATTCATTTGCAGATTGGTTTATTATTAATGAGATCAGCAAGAATTGTAATGCAAAATTCCATTTGGAATGCTACATGTATTTCGATCCGTCAGATAAGAAAATGCATATGGGACCAGTAGGAGATTCTTCAATCGCATTTGGCAATGTCAATTTTGTGGAAACAGAACTTTATTATAATTGGTGGCTCAATCAGAACGAGTGGATTAAGCGAATGTTGTCGGATAAGACATTTATGAAAACTATCCGTACTCGTTGGATTGCAACAAAGTCATCGGTCGATAATTGGGCAAGTACGCAAATACAGACAAAAGCTGATGCTTTGGCTCCTGATGCGAAATTGAATTTTTCTAAGTGGCCTATTTTAGGTAAATATGTTTGGCCTAATGCGAGTGGATTTGAAAAACGTACCACATACCAATCAGAAGTCGATCATCTTAAGCAATGGATCAATAACAGAATCAGTTGGATGGATTCTGAAATTCATAGCTGGTAAGTATTTATGATAAGACTATTGATATATTTGGCGAACATTATTATTTTATGTTCTACTCCATTTATTACACCTTATCTGATTCCTCATTATTCTCTTGTTGTTGCAATATTACTCATATTGTTGTACGTCGGAGAGAAACGGAAGAATATCTGGTATGGTAAGGATTTATGGACTACGACAATAATTAATTGTATTGTTTGTGTAATAATTCATGGTCTTTTAACTTTCTTGTTTTTTATTGATGAGGAAGGTATTATGGGCATAAGAAATGCCTTGGGTATGAGTATGAAGTATGTACTTGTATTACTGACCATATCATTGATCAAATGCAATTACAACTTGTTTCATTCTGTTTTCTGGCGTATTCATATTGTAATCATTGTATTGGCAATCCTCCTCTTCGTTTTATGCTTTATCGGAATTTATCCACCATACATAGAGTTCGCTCCAGATGGACGAGAACACTATTTCTTCTATATTGGTTCAACGAATCAGATGGTCGAATTCGGAGAAAAAGTCTTTATTCGAATTGGAGGATTTTGTGATGAACCAGGACGATTGGCCTTAGTCCTCACTTATTTGCTTGTCTTGAATGAGTTCACATATAAAAAAAATACTATTAGAATTCTGTTGTGTTGTGCAGGATTCTTGACTTTTTCAGCGGCATTTTTTATTACATTAGTTCCATTATGTATTTATTGGAATATTCAAAAAATAGTTAATCTTCGTGTAATTTTTAGTAGTTTATTTATCGGAATATTTGCATCAATAATTTTTGTGAAGAGTGTCGATCCGGAAATTCAGGAAAATATAAACGACGCAGTAGATATATTTATTACCAATCGATTCCAAAAAGGCAGCGATGGAAAGTTTCACGGTGACAATAGATCGGAGGCATTGGATTTGCAATTTGAAGCATTCGCAAGATCTCCGATTGTCGGTGTATTAGGTAAAGGACCAGCCTATGAGTTGCGACAACATTTAGGAGTTCCGACATTTGTGTCAGGATTGGCCCGTTATGGTCTTTTTGACTTATTGTTATATATGCCATTTGTGATATTATATAAAAATTTTAAGAAAACGAAATACAAATGGCTAATGATAGCAATAGGAATTAATTTTTTGCAGAGACCAGAATTGGAACATATGTTTTTCCTTGTAAGTCTTTCTCTTGTGTACTATAGGTCACTTTTTGACCAATCGGAAAAGTTCGCAAAAAAGGATGCTTTAGTAAAGAAAAATGATTATGTTGAGTAATATTAAAGTTTCAATAATCATACCGACATATAAACCTGGAGATTATCTTCTAGAATGTTTGTCTTCACTTTTTCATCAGACTTTTAGCGATTATGAAATAATCATTGTATTAAATGGACCTCGTAATCCTTATGAGTCGTATGTTCGAACGCATATCAATGAATTGGGCTTGTCTTCTAACACTTTCTTATTATATTCTGAAAAAGCAGGTGTTTCTCAAGCCCGAAATTTAGGTATAGATAAATCTCGTGGCGAGTATATTTGTTTTATCGATGATGACGATGTCGTTTCATCCGATTATTTGGAGTCTCTATTGGCTGTAAGTAATTCTGCTTGTGTCGGTTGCTCTAATTCATTTAGTTTTAAGAATTCCATTTCAAATAGACAAGAAAATTTCCTTACAAGGCATTATCGAAACTGTGCTTCGAAGTCTTATTCCCAGTTCACATTTAGAGGATTCCTTTCGCCGATTTTCGCAAAGATGTTTCATAGGAACATTATAGGAGATACACGGTTTAACACAAGTCTTTCATTGAGTGAGGATTCTCTATTCTGTATGGAAGTAGCTCCTCGTATTTTAGATATGAAATTAGCGAAAGAGTCATGCTGTTATTTTTTGTGTAATAGGACGGAATCTGTTACTAGTCGGCATATTCATAAACCATTGAAAGATCATATTTCTCAAATGTTATGTATCGAGTTCAATTATCTAAAGACATGGTTAAAACACCCTCTTGATTACAATTTGATGTTTGTAGCGACACGTTGTCTCGGATGTTTGAGAAATTTCGTCTTATATATGAGCGGAAAGTCCCCTAATCATTGGTAAGAATGTATTTGACTGAATCACCACGCCTTAAGTGGGCTGATATAGCCAAGGGAATCGGGATTGTCTTGGTCGTTTGGGGGCATTCATCTTTGCCGTATGATTTTCGTAAATGGATTTATTCTTTCCATATGCCACTATTCTTTATGTTGAGTGGCTATTTTTATAAATCTAAAAAATATGATTTTTTTGTTTTTTTCTTGCGCAAAATACGAACGTTGATTGTCCCATATTTCTTTTTCGGTATCTTGACATGGTTTTGTCTTGCTTTAATTAAAAGCCAGGATTTCTCTCCGCATACTTTGACCGGGTTCGTGACCACAGGCGCAGCCAACGAGCCGATTTGGTTCTTATTTTCTTTGTTTCTTATTGCTATTATTCATTTCTTTCTTGATTGGTTATTATCTTTTATAAAAAATAAGATGATAAGAACATCAGCATGGGTATTTGTTTGTGTTTGTTGTCTATTACTGTCTCATGTTTTTATTATTGAAATGAACTACTATGCACCTTATCATTTAAGTACGGTTCCGCACTTTCTCTTCTTCTATATTTTAGGATGGCTTAAATCTGTTGAAGATAGAAATTGCAACTGGTGGTTGTTGCTGATGCTATTGATTATTGATATTCTTTTGGAACATAATTTGCCTTATGGAATAGGTACAAGTGAAAACCTTTTTTATTGGTTATTATCTTATCTTTTGGCATTTGTCGGCTCCTTTATGGTCATTAATGTGTCAAGGAAGTTGGCATGTATTGATTCAAAAATAGTTGATGCGGTTGCTTTTTTTGGAAAAAACTCCATTGTAGTGTTAGGATTGCATCATCTTTTAGTCCAAATAATAAAATTAGTTTTTAATCCGTTTGTGTTACCTGATTATCTGAGTTATTCGATCCGCCAATTGATATTATGGACAATTTTGGCGCTTTTGATACCATTACTTAATAAATATACGCCATTTTTAGTTGGAAGAAAATAATGTTTAAAATATATATACGCATTTTATTGACTTCTTTATTGTTATTTGTGGCATTACTTGCTTCGTGTAGAGAAGAAGTCATAGAACCAGATACGCCAGTTACCCCGAATCCACCTGTGCCTGTTGTACCAGTAGATACTATTCCTGATCCATCAGTCCCAGAAGATACGATACCAGAGATTCCTGATATCCCGGATCCTATTAGATATTCGTTTGTGCTTTCTGCAACGGTGGATGAGTATATGGTATGGAATGTTGATGATTCACTCTATGTCCATTCTTCCTTGGAAGATCAGGAAATAAATTTCATAATGCATATTGATAGTATCTCGGATGACAGAAAGAGCGCATGGTTTTGTGAGATTCTTTCATTCGAACCAACAGATGATATGCAGTGGACTATTTCTCGTCCTGCAATTTGTGAAGATTTTAGCATTCAAGATGGAACAGAAGAATCATTGCATAAGTTTATAGGATTATCAGATATTTGTTATGGTAAATGTCCACAGATAAATTTCTGTAACAATATACATGTCTTGAGATTAACATTGCCTGATGGTATTGAGACTGTAGAATGTGTTGGAGGATTTGAAACTTTATTATTTTTGCCTATACCATCTTCTGTTAATGATCAAGTATATCTTGCAATGCCTGATACTTGTGCAGTTCTTCCTAATCTAGTCCTGAAAAAGGGAGATGGACGAGTTGCAAGAAGTAGAAAAATTAAAGAAGATGACTTGAATCGAGTAATAAAAGCAAGCCTTGTTGATATTTCTTTAGTTAACCATCAAAAGATTTCTGTCGAGGCAGGAACTCCATACAATGCCTTCTTGCAAGGAAACTTTAGTGGAATAACTTGGCTAGGTGGTAATAAATATGCGATAGTTGATGACAACGATATTGCTGTAGGAGAAGGTTGGTATTTGTTCGATATCGATATTTCAAAAGACGGAAAAATAACTAATATAGAAAAAAACGAATTCGTAGGTTCTGGTTTGCCAAATCGCGATCTCGAGGGGATTACATATAATCCGACATCAAAGAGGATGTTGCTTTCAGGAGAAAAGGATAATGTTATTTCGGAACACCGATTGTCTGGAGAAAGAACAGGAAAATTCCTAAATACGACAATGTTCGAAGCAGCAAACGAAAATGCAGGGTTGGAGGCGTTGACATATAATGATATTACCAAACAATATTGGACTACAACAGAAGCTGGTATGCCTGGGGATGGAGGAATGGCTCATCCTATGCGCACAAAGAGAAAATCTAACAAATTACGTTTACAATCCTACCAGGCAGATGGAACACTCGGCAATCAGTTTATTTACGAAACGGATGAATACCAGAAAAAAGAATATGGAGACTCTTATTCTTTTGGCGTATCTGCTTTAAGTGCACTTGATGACGGACGTCTTCTAGTATTGGAAAGAGAATGTCAATTGGCTTTTGTAGAGAATGGGGAAATTGGTTTTTGTTATGAAAAACTTTTTCTGGTAGATCCTACGAGTTATAAAAATGGTGATAAATTATCTAAAAAACTATTGCTTGAGTTGTCAACTTCATTAACTGCATCGAAAAAAACAAATAGTATTAAGGGCGAGTTTACAAATTATGAAGGAATGTGTTTAGGACCATATTTAAGTGAAGATACGCGAATGCTGTTTTTGGTTTCTGATTCCAGGGCAAACCAAAGCATAGCATATTCGCTTGATTCTAAACCGTATTCTTTCCCAGATGTTTTCCTCCCAATAGTTCTGAAATTCGAAGATGAGTAAGGACAAGTATTATTTATAGATTATACCACTTTTTACAGCGACTGCATATCGTTCAGTCGCTTGTAATAGCCGTTCTTGCCGATGAGTTCTTCGTGTGTACCACGTTCGACTATTTGTCCTTCGTGAAGCACACAGATCTCATCGGCATTTTTTATTGTAGAGAGTCTATGAGCGATGGCGATTGTGGTGCGGGACTTCATGAGACGTTCGAGGGCTTCCTGAACAAGACGTTCGCTTTCTGTATCAAGTGCGGAAGTTGCTTCGTCAAGGATAAGAATTGGAGGATTCTTCAATATCGCGCGTGCGATTGAGATGCGCTGTCGCTGACCGCCGGAGAGTCGTCCGCCACGATCTCCAATCATTGTATCATAGCCATTTTCTGATTCCATAATGAAGTCGTGTGCATTCGCAATTTTTGCAGCAGCAATGACTTCTTCCATCGTCGCGTTGTCCACGCCGAATGTGATATTATTGAAGAATGTATCGTTGAAGAGGATTGCCTCCTGATTTACATTGCCGATTTGTGAACGCAGATCGGCAATTTTTATGTCTTTTACATTCTTACCATCAATCATGATGGCGCCACTACTAACGTCATGATAGCGTGGAACGAGATCAACAAGAGTTGATTTGCCAGAACCGGACTGACCGACGAGAGCAATTGTTTTACCTTTTGGTACAGTCAAGTTGATATTCTTTAAAACCTGAATCTCGCTGTTGGCGTATGAGAAGCAAACGTCACGGAACTCAATACCCTCCTGCATTTCTCCCAATGCAACAGGAGATGCTGGATCTGTGATGTTGTTGTCGGCTTTCAGGATCATGTCAATGCGATCCATAGATGCAAGACCTTGTGGGATATTGTAGAATGCTTTCGAGAATTCCTTGAGAGGATTGATTACCGAATACAGAATCACAAGGTAGTAGATGAACATTGCCGCATCAATAGGAGAGTTGTCACTTAAGATGAGCCAACCTCCGAAAAGGAGTACGATGACAATGATCACTGTGCCCATAAACTCGCTTGTCGGATGTGCAGAACTCTGGCGTATTGCCATTTCATTCATTGCCTTCCGGTACACATCGTTTGTATTGGTAAAGCGTTTCAGCATCTTGTTTTCTGCCAGGAAAGCCTTAATAACGCGTAATCCGCCCAACGTCTCATCAAGTTCTGTCATAATCTGGCCCCATTGATCCTGCACAAATACAGATTGGCGTTTCAACTTACGACCCACTTCGCCCATGACCCATCCCAAAAGAGGAATTGCGATAAGTACAAAGAGTGTCATCTGCCAACTCAAAAAGAACATAGTGAAGAAACAGACGAAAATAGCAATAGGACTCTTGATCAGCATATCAACCGAACTGGTCAATGCAGTCTCAACCACTTGAACATCCGCACTCATTCGTGCTACAATGTCGCCTTTCCGTTCCTCGCTGAAGAATGCAAGTGGTAAATGCAATACCTTCTCATATACTTGTATGCGGATGTCTTTTACGATGCCGGTTCTGAAAGGAACCATGATAGCCGAAGATGCAAAGTAGCTGCCAGTCTTTAATAGTGTCATTGTGATAAGAGCATTTCCCATAGCAACTAATGTCCACATCTGTCCGTGAGTAGCAATCAGATCACTAACATACCAGTATGCATTGTTGATCAATGCATCTTTGTCGAAGTTCGCCCAATCAATTTCCTGATAAGTGTATATTTTGCGGTCAACCTGGAAAAGTATATTGAGTATTGGTACAAGTGCGGCAAAGGAAAAAACATTGAGCCACTGACTCAAGAAATTCAGCACAACCGACCAAGCCAGATATTTGCGGTATGGCTTGATGTATCTGCCCATCACTTGGAAAAACTGCTTTATCATATATTATAATGTAATATCAAATTTTTTCAATCTTGCATTTATCATGTCTTCTGGCACTACGTGCTTGATCACATCTGCCACAATGTTCAACATTCTTTCTCGCATGTAGTCTTTTCTTATGACCAGCGACACTGTGCGGAAGAATTTCGGAGACATAATCATTCTGACATTTTGTTTTTGGTTTTCACTCAATGCATTTTCAAATAGTTGAGGAATCAGTGTATAGCCACCGTTCATATCCACCAAAGATATAAGTGTGGAGATGCCTCCTGTCTCAAACATGGAAGAATGCATTGTTTCACGGTGTATCACCTCGCTAAGTTGTTGGTATCGGTCGTGAAATTCTTTTAAGGTCCATATCTCGCCATCTTGCAAGTCTTGTGGCGTCACACGTTCTCTGTTATGTAACATGTGAGACGGTGAAACATATAGCAAGAAACGTTCAGTGAAGAGCTCGATCTCCAACAGGTTGCTGTCTTGCACATCACTCGATGCCAGTAGCGCCATGTCGAGCTCAGCTTTTTGTAGTTTCTCGATTACTGAAACCGCATCAGCTTCGAAAATATGTGTTACGATATGTGGATACATAGTTCGAGCCTGCTTCGCAAAACTTGGATATAGAGCGGGAGCTAACGATGGTATCATTCCGATTCTCAATTCGCCTTTGTCTCCATCTTTTTCGTTTTGCACGAGTTCCCGAAGCATCTCAGAGTTGTGCAAAATGACATTTGCCTGAGAGATGATACGTCGCCCGAGGGTTGTCGGTTCTATCGGGTGTTTTGAACGGTCGAAGATAATGACATCGATTTCCTGTTCCAACTTGTTTATAGTAGTGCTCAAAGTTGATTGTGTTACGCCACATGCAGTGGCGGCATTGACGAAATGTCGATATTTATCAACTGCTACTATGTACTCTAATTGTTGGAATGTCATGCCTCAATCTAACATTATTGATTTTTATCAATGCAAAGATAGATAAAATCTGTTTGCTTTGTTCAAATATCTTCGTTAAATTTGCGACCGATTCCTCGAAAATGGAGGAAAATCAGTTTTTTGTCATATAAAATCGAAATAAACTAATAACACAATAAGAACATGATTATAAAAGTTATCAAACGAGATGGCCGTACGGTTGATTTCAACTTCAGCAAGATTGAAGACGCAATCCGTAAGGCAATGAATGCCACTGAAAGTGGTATCGATGCAATTCTGGCAGCAACTATTGCCGATAAAATTGCAAAGGAAGGTGATCCTTTGATGGGAGTCGAAGCTATTCAGGATGCTGTCGAGAACGAGCTCATGAAGGCAAATCAGGAAGTTGCTCGTAAGTATATCTCTTATCGTAATGCAAGAAGCATTGCACGTAAGGCTAAGACACGCGAAATCTTTGAGAGCATCATCGGCGCAAAGAATAATGATATCACACGCGAGAATGCAAATATGAATGCCGACACACCAGCCGGTATGATGATGAAGTTCGCAAGCGAGAGCACAAAGCCTTTCGTAGATGATTATCTTCTCGACGATGAGGTCAAGCAGGCAGTAAAACGTGGTTATATTCACATTCATGACAAGGATTACTATCCAACAAAGTCATTGACTTGTGTTCAGCACCCACTCAACACAATTCTTCAGCACGGTCTTAAGGCTGCCCATGCCGAAAGCCGTCCAGCAAAGCGTATTGAAACAGCAAGTGTTCAGGCTTGTATCTCTCTCGAAACAGCACAGAATGAAATGCATGGTGGACAGGCTATCCCTGCTCTTGATTTCTATTTCGCTCCTTATGTGCGTTTGACTTATCTTGAAGAACTCCGTCGTTTGGAGGAATATGAAGGAACAACATTCCCAGAACTCTATAATGAGACAATCAAAGACTATATCAACACACCACTCGGTGAATTGAAGGGTCAGGATCGTGTACGTCAGCAGGCAATCAATCGTACTGTAGGTCGTGTACATCAGGCAATGGAAGCATTCATCCACAATATGAATACAATCCATTCACGAGGTGGTAATCAGGTTGTATTCTCTTCTGTGAACTATGGTACAGATACTTCTGCAGAAGGTCGTTGCGTAATGCGTGAATTGCTTCACTCTACATACGAAGGTGTAGGTAACCATTCGACTGCAATTTTCCCAATCCAGATCTGGAAGAAGAAGCGTGGTGTTAACTTCCTCCCAGGTGATCCTAACTACGATCTCTATCAGCTCGCATGTAAGGTTTCAGCACGTCGTTTCTTCCCTAACTTCGTTAACCTTGACGCTACATTCAACTATCATGAGAAGTGGGATGCTAACGATCCTAACCGTTTCAATTACGAGGTGGCAACAATGGGTTGCCGTACACGTGTGTTTGAAAACCGTTTCGGTCAGAAGACTTCTATTGGTCGCGGAAATCTTTCTTTCACAACAATAAATATTGTGGCTCTTGCTATTGAGTCGATGTCTGAACCAAATCAGGAAAAACGTATCGAAGTGTTCATGCTTCGTCTTAATGAGATGTGTGAACTCGTTGCAAAGCAGTTGCATCAGCGCTACGAATTCCAGAAGACCGCCCTCGCAAAGCAGTTCCCATTGGTAATGAGTTGTTTGTGGACTGGTGCTGACAAGCTTGGACCAAACGATCGAGTTGAGTCTGTTATCAATCAAGGTACACTCGGTATCGGATTCATCGGTCTTGCTGAATGTCTTATTGCTTTGACAGGCAAGCATCATGGAGAAAGTGATGAGAGCCAGAAACTCGGCCTTAAGATTATCAGCTTCATGAAGAAGAAGGCAGATGAGTTCTCTGACCGTTATCAGCACAACTATTCTGTTCTTGCAACTCCTGCCGAAGGACTCTCAGGCCGTTTCACTCGCATCGATAAGAAGCGTTATGGTGTAATTCCAGGTGTAACAGACAAGGAGTATTATACTAATTCTAACCATGTGCCTGTTTACTATAAGTGCAGCATCCGTCATAAGGCAGAGGTTGAGGCTCCATATCATGATCTTACTCGTGGTGGACATATTTTCTATGTAGAGCTCGATGGCGATGCAACTCACAATCCGGATGCTATCTTCAAGGTTGTTGAGCTTATGGACGAATTGAACATCGGTTATTGTTCAGTTAATCACAACCGAAACCGTTGTATGGATTGCGGTCACGAAGATGCAACAGAAGATCTCAAGGCTTGTCCTGAGTGCGGTAGCCTTCATATCGACCGTTTGCAGCGCATTACAGGTTACCTCGTAGGAACAACAGATCGTTGGAATTCAGGTAAGCTTGCCGAACTCAAAGACAGAGTAACACATTCGTAAACTATTATCTATTAAGATACTTGTTGCATAGCCGGTTTGTCATAAGATAAACCGGCTATGCTTGTTTATTTACTTTTTTGTTGCAAACGGCACGTTTCTCGATTATTATTTATATCTTTGCACAAAAATAATCAAAACGAATATGGGATTTTTTGATTTTTTCAAGAAGAAAGAGAAAGAAACATTAGATAACGGTCTCAACAAGACAAAAGAGGGTATTTTTTCAAAGATTGCACATGCTGTTGCAGGTCGTAGCTCAATCGACGAAGAAGTACTCGACAATCTTGAAGAGATCCTTGTGACAAGTGACGTAGGTGTTGAGACAACACTCCGAATCATTGACAGAGTTCAGGAGCGTGTCAAGAAAGATAAATATGTAGGTACTGACGAACTCAACGAATTGCTTCGCGAAGAGATAACCAACCTTCTGGTGGAGAATCAACGAGAGGAACTCGATGGTTTCAATGTGCGAGACGGTATCAAACGTCCGTATGTGATTCTGGTAGTAGGCGTAAACGGTGTAGGCAAGACTACCACAATCGGAAAACTCGCTTATCAGTTCAAGAAAGCTGGCAATAAGGTTGTGCTTGGTGCTGCCGATACATTCCGCGCTGCAGCAATTGATCAGCTCAAGATTTGGGGCGAGAGAGTGGGAGTGCCAGTTGTCGCACAGGAGATGGGCAGCGATCCTGCAAGTGTAGCGTTCGATGCTGTCAGCCATGCTGTTAAAGAACAAGCAGATGTGGTGATTATTGATACAGCAGGCCGTTTGCACAATAAGGTAGGCTTGATGAATGAGCTCGGAAAGATCCGCAAGGTCATCACAAAGGTGGTTCCTGAAGCAGCACCTGAAGTCCTCCTCGTGTTAGACGGAAGCACAGGTCAGAATGCTTACGAACAGGCAAAACAGTTCGCAGCAGTTACCGATGTCACAGCTTTGGCTATTACAAAACTGGATGGAACAGCTAAGGGCGGAGTCGTACTTGGTATTAGCGACCAGCTTAAGACTCCTGTTCGCTACATCGGTCTTGGTGAGGGTGTCGAAGACCTTCAGATTTTCAATAACAGAGCTTTTGTCGATAGCTTGTTTGGTAAGTAAAGTTTAAGATGATCAAAAATAGAATAGACCTTATTACTCTTGGATGTAGTAAGAATCTCGTGGACAGTGAGCGCCTTATGGGTCAGCTCGCTGCCTGTGGTTATAAGCTCTTCCACGATGCCGATGACGTAAAAGGCGAGATCGTTATTGTCAATACTTGCGGTTTCATTGGCGATGCGAAAGAAGAAAGCATAAATATGATTCTTGAGCTTTGTGAAGCCAAGAAACGCCGTAAGATTGGTCAGATATTTGTGATGGGTTGTCTTTCCGAACGTTATCGCAAGGAGTTGCTCGAAGAGATTCCTGAGATTGACCGTTTATATGGAAAATTCGACTGGAAACAGATCCTCTCGGATCTAGGACATCGTTGGGACGATTCTCTCAAGGCAAGTCGTTTCCGTACGACACCTTCTCATTATGAATATATTAAGGTTGGAGAGGGCTGTAACCGTTTTTGTGCTTATTGTGCAATTCCACTTATTACAGGAACCTACAAGTCCCGTCCAATGGAAGAGATTCTTGATGAGATCAAGATCTTCGTTGAGAATGGCGTTCACGAATTCCAGCTTATAGCACAGGATCTCACTGGGTACGGAAAAGATCTTTATGGCAGATACAACATTGCCGAACTTGTCGAGAAGATCGCGTTGATTCCAGGAGTGGAATGGATTCGTCTGCATTATGCTTATCCAAACGATTTCCCACTCGACCTCTTGCCGGTAATGGCAAAATATCCAAATGTCTGCAAGTATCTTGATATCGCGTTACAACACGCATCCGACCATGTGTTGGAGAGAATGCTGAGACATGTGACTTGCAAGGAAACAGAAGATTTGCTGAATCGAATCAGGAAAGAGGTTCCGGGTATTCATCTTCGTACAACATTGATGGTAGGTTTCCCGGGAGAGACAGACGAAGACTTTAATTTTCTCGTTGATTTTGTAAAGCGGATGCGTTTCGAACGTATGGGTGCATTCTCTTATAGTGAAGAGGACGGAACTTATTCCGCTCGTCACTACAAAGACGATGTTCCAGCAGAAGTAAAGCAAAGTCGTCTCGATATTCTTATGGAGGCACAGGAAGCAATCTCTGCCGAGATTCAGGAAGAAAAAGTGGGCAAGACATTCAAGGTTATTGTCGATGGCGTTGAAGGCGAATACTACATTGCTCGCACAGAATTCGACTCTCCTGAAGTAGATCCTGTTGTTTTGATTCCTATAGAATCTGCTGATCTTGAAGTCGGAAAGTTCTACAATGCAGAAATTGTTTCAGCAGAAGCATACGAATTGATAGGAAAACTGGTCTGATTTTACTATATTTTATTTAGAAATAGCTGTTTTTATATGTTGTGCAACATAACAACCGATTGTTCTGCTGTACAACATATTTTTTTATTTGCATCTAAAGAAAAAAGGCTTTACCTTTGCACCACCTTAAAAAATACATAACCATAACACAATACCTTAAATAACACAACCTGAAAAGACCGAAAGTCTATGCCAGATTAAAGGAAAACACAAAAGTAAATTTTCTTCAATATGAAGATTAGAAAAGGGAGGATCGAGAGATCTTCCCTTTTTTGATAATACAACAATGGATTCGAGCTGAATTCTATATTTATTAGACTAAAAAATACCTATTTTAAATAATAATATGTAAATTTGTGCGTCCAAATGAAGAACGTCAAAGAAAAAGATACTATGAAGATATTTGTACGAAGAATAATATTATCTCTTGCTTTTTGTCTCGCGTTGTTGCCGGTTTTGGGTCAACAGCCAAAAGCCAATGAAGAAGATTCTCTCTTGCGCATCAGCGGTAAGATTTTCAGCATGTCCACGAAAGAATTATTGAATGAAGCTGAGATCCATACTGTCGATGGTAATGCAAGTACGATGAGCAATGAAGACGGGTATTTCATTTTGAAATGTAGCAAGGATACAAAGGCAATTGCGGTTAATGCTTTAGGCTATCGTCAGGAGGTTATTGCTATTTCGTCTTTGTCCAAGTTCGATAATATCACTATTTTCTTACGTCCAGATGCACAAGTCCTGCAGGATGTTTGGGTGTTTTCTGCCGATAATATCGTTGAGTCGGCTTTGAAGAAAATCGAGGTTAACTATCCTTCCGAACCAATGCTGTATCGAACTTTCTATCGTGAGACAGTAAAGAAGAAAAGAAGATATGTGTGTGTCATCGAAGCTGTTCAGGATGTGTACAAGAAACCATATTCGCATGCTAATCCCGATCACGACAGAGTGTTTGTAGAGAAGGGACGACGTCTTTTGAGTGAAAACAAGAAAGATACAATTTCCGTGCATGTCGAGGGCGGACCGAATGAGGCACTGTATCTTGATCTGGTAAAGAATAGAGAGTTCTTGTTGAACGAAGATTTCCTGCGCCTTTATTCATTCTCGTTCGACAATACCACTACGATTGGCGATCGTATGCAGTATGTCGTGAGCTTTAGGCCGGCAAAGAATATTGATGTAGATTATTCATATTCGGGCCGAATGTTCATCGATGCAAGTACTTTGGCATTTACACGTCTCGAACTTTCTCTTGATTGCTCTGATAAGGACAAAGCAACTTCATTCATGCTCAGACGTAAGCCGTTCGGACTTCGATTCAAACCGAAATCATTGTTGACGACCATCAATTACTACTATGATGGAAACAAGAGTCATATCAATTACATCCGCAATGAATTCCAATTCGGCTGTGACTGGAAGAAGAAAGGCCTATATACCCAGTATGTCGTCACTTCAGAGAATCTTGTTACACATCGTGAGCGATCTACTGACAAGACGCCTCATCGCCCGTCATTCAGTAAATATGATGTGCTTGACAAGAAAGTCGGAAACTTTGCGGATCCTGAGTTCTGGAAAAACTACAACATTCTCGAGCCGTCAGAGAGTCTTGAGAATGCTGTGAGAAAATTGATGAAGAGAGCGGGTGAATAAGTCCAGGGTTATCTGATATAATGTGTCTCTACCAGTTCTTCCTTAATTTTAGGACTACCTAATTGTTCCATGCCAAGACGGAAGCTTTTGATCATAAATGCCATGTTCAGACCGAGTTGTCGCATTGTCTGCATGCCTTCCTGATCTTGAACTACTTCGCCTGGCTCTGTGCCATGTGCAATGCTCCAATATTGTGATGGAACGACAGGCATGTTCGTCTTAAGGAAGTATTTGTTGAGCACATCCATTGTCGCAGTTGCACCGCCGCGTCTTGCTACTGCTACCGATGCTCCTACCTTCATTGTCCAATTCTTGTGGAGAGAAGAGTAGAACAGTCGATCCAGGAGTGAGAGCAGAGTTCCTGAAGGAGATGCAAAATAAACCGGTGAACCGATTACCAATCCATCTGCCTTATCCATCTTGTCTGATATTTCGTTGACGATGTCACCGAAAGCGCATATATTTGTATCCCAGCATTTGTTGCATGCTATACAACCGTGAATCTGTCGGTGTCCCACATGAATCCATTCAGTTTCGATACCTTGCTGATTCAGTACGTGTTCCACTTCGTGAAGCGCTGTGGCTGTATTTCCTTCTGCTCTAGGGCTGCCGTTGAGTATTAAGACTTTCATCGGATTATGATTTACGATATGTGATAGTGCCTGTTGCCTGATTTGTCGGCATTACGAGCACTTCGGCAATCTGCATGTATTCAGGACAGCTTGTTGTCCAATAGATCACATCGGCAATATCATCACCGTTAAGAGGGTGAAGACCTTTGTAAACCTTATCGGCAGCTTCCTTGTCTCCACGGAAACGAGTTACAGAGAAGTTTGTCTCAACAAGACCCGGTTTGATGTTAGTTACTCGGATTGGAGTATCAACGAGATCGATGCGCAGACCGTCGCTGAGAGCCTTTACAGCCGCCTTTGTGGCGCAATAGACACTTCCTCCAGGATAAGCATAGTCACCGGCGATGCTACCCAGGTTTACGATATGACCACGTCCGCGTTTCACCATTCCCGGAACAACCATACGAGTCATGGCGATGAGTGCACGGATGTTTGTGTCAATCATAATATCCCATTCGTCGAGGTTGCCTTCATGTTCCTTGTCTACACCGAACACGAGCCCGGCATTGTTGATGAGCACGTCGATGGACTTCATGTCTTCAGGAAGGCTTTCGAGTGCATTCTTTGCAGCCTCGCGGTCTCTTACGTCAAAGAGTAGAGTCTCGACACGTACGCCAAACTCTTCACTCAGGGAATTTTTCATTTCTTCAAGCAAATCGGCTTTGCGTCCGTTAAGTATGATACTGTGACCTTCGCTCGCGAATTTACGTGCACAACCAGCTCCAATGCCGGATGTCGCACCTGTGATAAGAACAATCTTTTTCATTTTAGTTGCATTTATTATTAATTCTGTTGCAAATATAGATAAATTTCAGTGTATCACTTGTGAAAATCAAATATTCTTACTAATTTTGCTCGGAATAAACTCTTATTACGGTTTTCTGTAATCAAAAGCCACAATAATAATCAATAATATGTTTAAGAAAAACATCGTCTCAGCATTGGCTCTTATTGCTATGCTGATGATTCCTTCTCAGGCAAAAGCTACAAAGTATCTAGGAACAAAAGTTGTTGACAAAGACTACATTATGGTACATTTCCGTGATGGCGAAGTGCGTTATCGTGACGACGGAACCGGTCCAAGCGCTTATCTCGGACATTCATTCGCTCCAGGCGATGATACCTTGAAAGTCTTCGGCCCTCGTTTTGATGTCAAGGCTGTCGACATCTCGCAGTGGACAATCACTTCGAGCGATGACAAGTCATTCGGCACAGTCAAGCCTTTGGCTGTGTATCGTAAGTCTAAGCCGATGAACACCGACAACACACTCACAAGCGAACTTGACCACTGGATTTTTATCCAGTTGCCGGCATCGATGAAGCAGGGTTGTTCGTATACAGTAAACATCCCTCAGTCGGCAAATTCAGATCAGACAAAAGGTGAGGTGAAGTATGACGTTTACAACTCTATGTCGGAGGCAGTTCACGTGAATATCATAGGCTATTCGCCTTCTCAGCCAGTCAAGGCAGCCGATCTCTATCTTTGGATGGGCGATGGCGGTCAGCGTGACTATAAGGCATTCGAGGGCAAGAATGTTTATCTTTATAATGTAAACACAAAGAAGAAGCAGCAGGTCGGAAAGGTGTCTTTCTGGAAGTCTCAGTCGGAGTTCAAGAATGAGGCTAACCAGAAGAACGATACAGGTTCAGATGTATGGAACATCGACTTCAAATGTTCGACTCCAGGACGTTATCGCCTTGTAGTTGAGGATGTAGGTTGTTCTATGGATTTCGACATCAGGAACGATGTCTATTTCGAGCCATACCGCTATTCTGTTCGCGGTTACTACTATATGCGTCTTGGTGAGAAGCCAAATCCAAATATCTCGCCAGTACCTCGTCAGCCGGCATTCATACCAGAGGTCGATCCTGTTGGTTTCACGGTGTATAAGACAGATCTTCAGCCTTGGCATCCGGATTGGCGCAAGATCGGTGGTGATGTGTGGGATGAACCACATTTCAAGCCTGCTCTTAAGTCAGAGTTCTGGAAGCACCGTCTGCCAGGCAATCCTGTGAACATTGAGGTGAAGGGTGGACACTCGGATGCGTTCGACTGGGATCGTCACCTTGCACACGTAAGTAATATCTACGACCTTCTTCTTCCATATTTCCTCACAAATGGTAAGATCAATGAGGATAATCTCGGCATCACAGAGAGTGGTAACGGTATTCCTGACATCATCGATGAGGCAAGAAACGAGGTTGATTTCTTCCTTAGTATCCGTGATGGTGAGGCTTATAGTCAGGGCGTGACAAACCCTTCAACAGAATGGACAATCATGTTCCAGGCAGGTTGTACAACTATGGCAGCATGGGCAAATGCCGCTAACTGTGCTATGCTCGCCGATTGTTTCCGCATTGCAGGAAATAAGGAACTTGAGGAATATTACACAAAGGAGGCAATCACAGCATTCAACTTCGCTGGTCGTCAGGAGAACCAACAGCTCGATGATGTTCAGCACATTGGCGATGGTCCTATGAAGGGTCGTGATTTCCGTCAGATGGCTGCAGCATTCCTCTATAATGTAACTGGTGACACAAAGTGGGAGGATATCATGGCAGAAGGCAGTATCGTAAAGGGTCCTGATTCTCGCATCTGGAACACTAAGGAAGGATATCAGATCTGGGGAACAGCAGCTTATCTCAACTGTCCACGTGAGCGCCATTATAAGGATCTCTATGAGAACATGAAGAAGAGCGTGAATCTTGAGGCAGACCTCTTGCATGTTAATCCAATGGCACTTCGTCCTTCACGTCGTACAACCAACGATCGCCGTTGGCAGACATCGGAGAACCTTCAGCTCGTAATGCTCGCACACTTCGTTTCGACCGATAAGGTTCGTCGTACTCAGCTTGAGAAGGCAATGTATATCGATGCTGACTGGTGTCTCGGCCGTAACCCATCGAATACAGTTGAGATGACAGGTCTTGGCGAACGTCATATCACTGACTGCTACACTACAGGCCGTAATGACGGTGTTCCTGGATCACATCCTGGTCAGACACCATTCAATGGCACAGAGACTTGGTCGCCAGGCAATGGCGGTGATGCACGCATCCTCTTGGGTCGTTGTTATCCGGATTGGAACAATGGCGGATGGCCAAGTCAGGAGTCATTCTTCAATCAGCGTTATATGTGGGTAAACGGAGAGTTCACTCCACGCGAGACAATGCGCGGAAAGATGGCACTTCTCGGATATCTCTATGGAATCCGTAAGTAAGGATTTTCATAATAAGCAGCTAAGTCGAAAACTCGGTAAACCGTTATAGAATTCTAAACTATGATAATTTTTGGTAAAAAATAAACCTCTGTCGCAAAATATCACTATCTTTACGCCCACTATGGACGAAAAAGAGTTGTTGACAAGGCTTAGAAATGATGGTTCGGAGAGTGCGTTGCGCGAGCTCTTCGACCGTCATTATGCCCGCTTGTATCGTGTTGCGCTCTTCTTTACGCAGCACGAGGAACTTGCCAAGGAGGTGTCGCTCGATGTGTTTGCCACGATCTGGGAGAAGCGAAAGACGATGATCATTCCTGAGGACTTCCGTCATTTCTCGTTCGTGATGGTCAAGAATGCGTCGGTCAATATTCTGAAGAAAGAGTCTTACACAGAGATAGATGGCGAAGTGGAGGTCGCAGAGGCGCTTTCACCCGATGCTCAGGAATTGCTTGAGCAGTCGGAACTCTTCGAGCAATATGAGCGACTGCTGTCTGAGCTTCCGCCACGTTGTCGAGAAGTGTTCTCTCTCGTCAAAGAAGAGGGCAAGACGTACGCAGAGGTGGCAGAGGAGATGGGCATTTCGGTGAAGACCGTCGACGCACAACTACAGAAAGCGCTGACGTATCTGCGCACAAACCTGGCAAAACACCTCAATAGAGATTATGGAAAACGTTTTTTCACGATATTCTTGTAAAAAAAACGCTTTGTCGCATAGGGAATTTTCTTCTCGCGGTTGTCTTCTTAGCAGAAACAGCTAATAAAGACAACTTCAAACAATGAACAAACTACTCCTTAGCACTTGCATGGCGCTTGCCGTAACGGTCAGCGGCTTTGCACAAGGTAAAAAAACAGACGTTGGAAGCCTGGGAAACAGGACTTTCGTCTATGGACAAGACGTGCGGCTTGCCCACCCCATTGTCATCGATCCTACGGACAAACGACCGCTCTGCGATATCCTCGATCAAGTGCTTGAAGGCACGGGCATCACCTATCGCATTACCCAAAATCACATTCTTCTCTTTGCTCCTGAGCCAGAAGAGATCACGCTCAACCGTAAGTTGGACGAGGTGACCGTGGAAACTTTGCGTCCCGACATAAGCCCTTCGCGTAGCCTTGCAGGAACGGTGACCATTCCTGTAAACCAGATCATGCAGACACCTTCGCTGATGGGCGAGGTAGATGTGCTCAAGACGCTACAGCTGCTGCCAGGTGTGCAGTCGGGCTTGCCAGGACAGGTCAGCATGAGTGTGCGTGGTGGCAACATCGACCAGAACCTCTACCTGCTCGACGGTGTATTATTATATAATGTGGAACATGTGCTCGGCTTCGAGTCTGCATTTATGCCCGATGCCGTGAAACATGTTAACTTCTACTCGGGGGGCTTTCCTTCGCGCTATGGAGGTCGATTGTCTTCTGTGGTCGATGTCCGTACTCGTGACGGAGACCTGCGGCACTACCACGGGACGTTCTCGATCGGAGCGCTCTCCTCGCATTTCTCGGTCGAAGGTCCGCTGTGGCGGGACCGTACCTCGTTTATCGTTTCAGCGCGTCGTTCGTATGCCGACTGGATGATCAACGCTTTCTACTCCAATTTCGACTCTGACATCGATGATATGCACCTCGACCTCTATTTCTACGACCTCAATGCAAAGGTCAACCATCGTTTCAGCGACCGTGACCGCCTCTTCCTGTCATTCTACAAGGGACGGGATGCTTTGGGAACATCCCAGGAGACTGGCGTCCGACAGGAATATGCGCCTGACAAGGTGCCGGGTGTCTTGACGAGCGAGAACAAAGGCAGCAACACGCAGGATATTTCCTCGGGCAACACCCTCTGTCATGCCCGATGGAGTCATATCTTCTCGCCACGACTTTTTTCTAATCTAACGTTAGGGTACAATCAGTTCCGTCAGCGTAATGAGTTTTCAGAACGTGCACGCTATTGGGTGAATGACAAGCCAATGAACGATAATTACTACAAGTCTTCCTATCGCTCTGGTATCGATGACCTGACAGCTTCGCTCGACTTCGACTACACGCCTCATCCGCATCATCACATCAAGATGGGAGCACAATATACGATGCATGAGTTCCGTCCAGAGATGTCGCAGACGGTGGTGCGAAACTATAAAGAGCAACAGCAGGCGATGTCTCAGCAAGACTTGCACAAGGATGCTCCTTCGACCATCGGACATGAGACTGCACTTTACTTCGAGGACGATTTGCGCCTGCCACATCGTTGGCAGGTCAATGCAGGCTTTCGCGTGGCAACATTCACGACCGACGGAAATACCTATCCAGCCATCGAGCCGCGTATCTCTGCGAGCAAGCAGCTTGACAAAGGATGGCGCGTCAAGGCTGATTATACGCTTATGCATCAGTATGTACACAAGCTCTTGACATCGCCCATCGCCAAGCCAGGCGACCTGTGGGTGTCGGTGACAGGCAACGTGAAGCCAATGGAGGCACATCAGTGGGTAGTAGGAGCCAGCAATGACCAGCTCTTCTCTGGCTGGAACTTCGGCATGGATGCGTATTGGAAAGAAATGAATCATTTGCTCGAATTCCATGACGGAAGCATATTTTCTGGCAATACGCGCGACTGGCAGCAGCATGTATCAGAGGGGCGAGGACGTGCCTACGGACTTGAGTTCTTTGTAGCTCGCATCAAAGGACGCACGACGGGGCAGTTCAGCTACACGCTCTCAAAGTCTGACCGCTGGTTTCTTGATGGAAGCATCAATAGTGGACGACATTTTCCATATCGCCTCGACCGTCGGCATGTAATGCACCTCAGCATTCAGCATCAGCTGACACCTCATGTCGATCTCAATGCTGTGTGGAGTTTTGCCTCAGGTGCCATGTCGACGGTAGCGAAGCAGCAGACGCGCTATTACGTTCATGTCGATACAGAAGGTATGCCAGCCACAATCAGCACGCCGCTGCAGTTCAGTATGCAGGATCGCGACTACTACAGCTCGCGCAACAACTACCGCATGGAGCCTACGCACCAGCTTGACCTCAGCGTCAACATCCATCACGATACGCGACGTGGTGAGCGCATCTGGAGCTTCGGCCTTATGAATGCCTATTGCCACCTTAATCAGGATCTGCTTTACACAGAGGTGAAGGACGGGAAAAAATTGCTCAAGAAAGTAACCCTTTTTCCTATTCTCCCATATGTCACATACACCTATAAGTTTTGAGTCATGAAATATCTTCTTCCTATATATATGTTCCTTTTCTACCTCACTGCCTGTGTGCAGGAAATCGGAGAACTGACAGAATACGAGACACCTCGTCTCATTGTCAACAGCATCTTCGCCGTGGGCGATACGACCATCAGCGTCGATGTGCGCATGACGGGAGTGACAGAGACACGTTTTGTGAGCGATGCGCAAGTATCATTACGCGTCAATGACGGTACAGCTTACTCGCTGCTGCCAGATGAGCATCTTCGGACCTATCGACTCAATGATGCGCGCCTATTCTTGCAACCTGGTGACAGGGTAGTGATCGATGTGCAGGGAGGCGGTCAGCACGTCTCTGCTTCGAGCATCGTACAGCAGCCTGTCATCATTGCAGGCATGGATACTTGTACGTCGAGTTTCCCTTACGATTTGAATGGCATGGTGTATGATCATACTCGTTGTTTAGTGCATTTACAGATGCCTGAGAACGTGAACGATATGCAGTATTATCGTGTCGAGGCGGTCAGGAAGATCAATGTTTTCAAGTCTGACGCAGCACAGGATTCCTCTGCTACGCCTGGCTATTCGACAGTACCTCTGAAGTACAATTTCTACTATGGATACGATCCAGCTTTGCACGAAGGCCATCAGTTGGCGCAGGAGAAAAACAACCACGGATATGACTGGTTCGATCAGAACGAAAACTATTTTGCTGTGTTCCGTAGCATCTTCTTTGAGCAAGGACACTATTCCCTGACGCTCGACCTCGAACGTCCGAACACTACGAGTGCGAAGCAGTCGGGATGGGAGCAGACATCGACGATACGCGTCTATACGATCAGTCGTACAGAGTTTGAGTATTACAAGGTGCTCTCTGCTTTCGTGGATTATGAGCCAGGGCTTATCTTCAACAGCGAGCCGGTCTTTCCAACGAACATAGAGGGGGGGGCGGGAGTCTTCGGCGTTGAGTCGAAGGCTGAGATCATACTTTACGAAAAACATTTGCCAAGCACTTCATTATGAATACTTCCCACATTGATAAACAGATAGAATATTTCTCACATAGTACACACTTGCCGCGCGGCAGATATGCCGCCAGCGAGAAGATCTATAGTGAGCTCCTTGACCGTCTGCCTGAGTGTGACTATCCATGTCAGGACATTCCTGCGCTTGTGCCTGCCCGTGGACGAGCGAATGCTCGTCGTTGGAGTGCGGTAGCAGGCGTAGCGCTTGTCGTAGGCATAGGCATCGCTATTGCTAGTGTATATACCTATCGCAGCGGCTTCTTCTTCTCGGGCAACGATCCTGTTCGTGAGCAAGTACCAGCATCCGAAACAATTCCTTTGCAGACGCTCGTCTTTGATAATATGCCTCTCTCGCAGATTGTCGCAACTTTGTCAGAGGTATACGATATACATATTATATATATAGATCAAGACCTCGCTGACTATCGCATCACAGCGACCTTCAGTGCAGATGAAACTCTTGAAGATATCCTTGATGCGATCACGGAAGTCAGTGGACTTGCGTATAGAAAGGTCTATGATGGGTATGAAATTTACGAAAGGTAACGCAGTGAGTATACATCGTTCCTGAGGACTTCCATTCTATTTTTATATACACTCTTCTGTGTTTCTCATTATTCTAGCTGCTAAATACAAATACAGATTTGCATTATCTCAATGCTCCAGGTAATCAGGGAAATATAAGCACTTCCCCGACGTCAACTATCGTTCTTTCGAGTTAACAACCTCGCTTGTGTATCGATTGTGATATTAATAATGATTTGCTATTTGCAGGGTTTTATGCCTTGCTCTCAGCTATGATGATAGTAATAGAATGGTCTGCAATGGTGTGGTTACGAGTATGAAATTTCCCCTCTCGGGCCTTCTTTATTCATACGGATAAACTTAGAGGCATCTTTTTCATACCCATAATTGTGTTTATTCTGTATTGAAATAGTGGGAATGATATTAAAATGTCATAATGAAATTCGGGGAATGGAAGAAGCTTTATTAAATAAAATTGAGGGAATGAAAGAAAAACAAATATAATATTTGCATAATACGTTTATTTACACTATATTTGCATCCACAAATTAATATAATATATGGAAGAACGTATTTTTGAAAGGAAAATATATGCCGAGATGCTCGAATGGAAGCAGCAGAATGACGGCCGTAGCGCCTTGATGATTGAGGGAGCTCGCCGTATAGGCAAATCAACTATCGTGGAGCAGTTCGCTCAAAAAGAATACCGCTCATATATCCTCATCGACTTCAACAAAGCCGGCAAGGATGTACACAAACTCTTCAGCGAGAGTATGGAAAATCTGGATTATCTCTTTCTGTATCTTCAGAGCAAATATCAGAAAGTGCTTTATCCTCGCGAGTCGGTGATTATCTTTGATGAAGTACAGCAATGCCCTATGGTCAGACAAGCCATCAAGTATCTGGTAGCAGACCATCGATACGACTACATTGAGACAGGTTCTCTGATTTCGATCAAGAAGAACACTGAGAATATCACTATCCCCAGCGAAGAAGACCGTGTGGAGATGTTCCCGATGGATTATGAGGAGTTTCGATGGGCCATGGGCGATAAGGCAACCATACCTCTGCTGCAACAGGTATGGGCGAAACGCCTGAGCATGGGCGATGACTTGAACCGAACCCGTATGCGAGATCTTCGCCTGTATATGCTGATAGGTGGTATGCCACAGGCTGTTAATACTTACCTTGACACCAAGAACCTGAAGGATGTTGATGCCGTCAAGAGAAAAATCCTCAAGCTGTATGAGGACGATTTCCGCAAGCTGGATAAGACAGGTAAGTTGGGACGACTGTTCATGAGCATCCCTGCACAGTTGAGTAGAGGTGTATCGCGCTTTGC
>JAZQOF010000037.1:0-2275 GCA_045627785.1 Bacteroidales bacterium
ATAGAGTTTCAGAAACTCATAACTACGCTTGCCATTCACATAGATGTCGAGGTAGAGAGAGCGCACGCCATTGGCAAGTGCTTTCTCTCGGAGTCTTACAGGCTCCTTGGTGTTCTTTGCGGATGTCTTTCGTGCCATATCTGTTACAGGTTGTTGTCGATTAGTTCTATTGAATCATCTATCGTCTTGTTGATAATCTTTGCATATCGCTGAGTGTGACGGACGGATGTATGCCCGAGAAGTTTGCTTACGGTGTAAAGGTCAGCACCTAATGTAAGAAGCATGGTAGCGTATGTGTGGCGAGAAACATGAAAAGTGACATTCTTTCCTGTTATACCAGCAGATGCGACCCAAGGCTTCAGATGTTCCTCTATTTTGGATGCATAGAGTTTTGTGAAAACCTTGTCATTGAGCTTTTCTGCCTCTGATGGTCTTGGTGGCATCCATCTTCGAGCCTGTAATGGCAGGGGAACATAGACAAGCCTTTCGGTCTTTATCATGCGTGTGCCTACTCTCCAAACATCTTTATCAATGGTTATGTCTGACCATTTGAGTGCGAGCACATCACTAAGGCGTAATCCGCAATTGCAAGCAAAGAGGAATGCGTTTTTAACAATCTCGCTTTTGCAAGGTGTTTGAATGAGCATCTTCAACTCGTCTATGGTAAGGTATTCTCGGACTTGCTCCCTAGGCAGGAACTTCTCTGTTGGCGTAAGTTTGCTGACCGGATTTGATTGTATCTGCCCTTCTCGGATGGCTGTGTTCATCGCTGTATTCAGTTCACAGACGAGATTGAACCCAGATTTAGAACTTAAAGCTTTACCAGACTTTGTCTTGTAGTTATTCTTCAAGAAGTTGATGAAGTCGAGGCAGAACTGCTTATCAACGTCAGTCAGTGGAATGTCATCATGGAAAAGTTCGAGTAGCTTTCTAAGGCGGTTGATGAATCCAAGATTGCGGACACCTCTATTCTTCTGAATCTCGTGATACTGGTCAATCCATTTCAATAAGGTAAGCTGTGGCTTTTCGGGTTCTTGGGGTTGGACATACTTGTTGTCTGGTATCTCCTTCTTTAGCTCCCGATTCCTCCTTCGGCATATCACTTCTGCCTTTTTGAGTGTTGCATCGTTCTTCCTTATTGATTTCCCATCGGTCTCAGGAATCAATACGAGGTCGGGCAAACGTTCATAAGTACGCTTGCCTTCAATATAGATTTCCAGATAAATCACCTGATGTCCATCTTTGCGGTTTCTCAGGCACAGTTTAACTGGCTCTTTCGTGTATTTCTTTTCTTTGCTCATACTCGTTCCTAATGAAGACGATTGGAAATCGAGTGCAAAGGTAACAAAATTATTTTAAATGTCGCAAATATAAGTAACAAAATATGGCAATTATAAGGATTTTTAAGGAATCGAAAGGAATTTGCCATATTTATATAACATTCTTATTATCAAGTCTTTTATTTCATTTGTTTTCTTTTCAATTCTTTTTATTTTCCTGTTTTAGGTATTAGGCTCCACCAAAGGGTTTAAATGTCTGCAAGCAGACTCGTTACGGCTTACTTTTCCCAGAGTTCAGCCTTCAGGTATCTGTTCAGATACATCTGGTCAATAGCATTAGGCGTTTGACTGATGTAGGTTTGAACGAAGCCGATGGCTTTTTGCTTCTTCTCTTCGCTGAAGGTTTCCCAGATGGAGAACGATTCCTCACGATAAGTGCCGAGTTTTGGATAAACGGCTTCGATTGCATCGAGAGGAAGCAACTCGTCCGTCACTTCAGATGTACTAGCATCTTCGTTTACGATTTGTTGCGATTCGCTATCAGCGGAAGGAAGTTTCTTTGTGACCTTCTTTTTTGCAGACGACTTCTTGCTCATGGCATTGGTCGTATTGATTTCGCTGCGTTTTGCAGAAGACTCGCGCTGAGTCTCAATGTTTGAGCGAAAGAGGGAGAAAATAGCTTTCAAAGCTCCATTGCTGAGAGTCGGAGCAGTTCCCTCGTTGGCATACTGGGCGATGGCTTTTGCCATCTGCCCAGCTTCCTTATCATCAAGTTCTGCCAACATCACAAGATGATCAACAGGAATAGTCAAGTTCTTCATAAAGGTTATTTTGCAATAGGTAATACTTTATCTACGAAACGGAACTCACCAATCACATTAGCTGAGGTTCTGAAACCGAGTTCAGGAATGATTGGAGCAATTAGCTTCAAGTTGCTAGCGACTCCAGCTCGAATCAACAACAGTCCGATAGAACGATGATAGGTGTCCAATGCA
>JAZQOF010000038.1:0-76681 GCA_045627785.1 Bacteroidales bacterium
CTATCCCAAACTGATGGGCAGGTTACATACGCGTTACTCACCCGTGCGCCGGTCGCCACCCGAAGTGCTGCCCCTCGACTTGCATGTGTTAGGCCTGTCGCTAGCGTTCATCCTGAGCCAGGATCAAACTCTTCGTTGTAATCATATCGTTATTCTTTTCAGAATAGTCTTTTTAAGAGTCCTGGCATTCAAATTGACGGTAAAGCTTTCTTACTCTACTTATCTTGTACTACTAGTTTTTCCTATTGTTCGATTTCACTCTTTCAAAGATCGTACGCAAATCGCAACGTCTCCGTCGCTGTTTTGCGGGTGCAAAGGTAGAGCTTATTTCTTCCCTTTCCAAATTTTTTCATCTTTTTTTTTCGAAAATGATGTTTTTTGGCATTTTTTAGACTTTTTCCTTGTCTCTTATATACAATTTCGCTATCTTTGCATCACACTTTTTAACAAAACAAGCATGAAAGAATTCACTTTTCTGACCACGATGAAGACAAGAGATTACGAATGCGACGTGCAAGGAGTAATAAATAATGCCAACTATCAGCACTATTTTGAAGTAAACCGTCACGATTTTCTCCAAAGCATCGGAACAAGCTTCCAAAAGTTGCATGAAGAAGGCATCGATGTCATGGTATCGAAGGTCATAATCAATTATAAAGTATCACTCCGAGGAGGAGAAGAGTTTATTTGCGGACTTAATGTCAAGAAAAACGGCGTACGATACGTTTTCCAACAGGAGATTTACCGCAAAAGTGATGAAAAGCTCTGTATTTCCGCAGAGACACATTGCGTATGCGTTGTAAATGGAGTACTTAGCAGAGGTGAAGAACTTCAGCATTTACTTCTCCCTTTCATCAAAGAGTGAAACAATCCTTCATAATCATCGTTATTTTACACATTATTAATATATATAGTCATTCACACCTATGGAAGAAGACTTACGTTATATCATAGCCCTGATGAATATAAAAGGGGTTGGTTCAACAATAACTCGACATCTGATTTCAGAATTTGGTTCAGCCAAAGCAGTATTTGAAGCAGATAGAGAGTTATTGTGTAACCTCAACAGCATTGGAGAACAAATCATCACTCAAAGGAATAATCCGGCAATATTTGACAAGGCCGATTCTGAGATTGCATTCATGGAAGCTCATAATGTCAAGGCTCTTGTTTACGGACAAACAGGATATCCAACCCGACTTCTGGAATGTTCTGACGCTCCTGCATTGTTATTTTATCTAGGCACAGCCAATCTCGACTCAGAAAAGATAATCTCTATTGTTGGTACAAGAAATTCCACCCAATATGGGATTGAAAATGTACGAAATCTGGTCGAAGGCATAAAAGAACACATTCCGAATGCTCTAATTGTAAGCGGACTTGCATTTGGCATTGATGTTTCTTCTCACAAAGCTGCACTAGAATTTGGTCTACCAACTGTGGGCGTACTTGCTCACGGATTAGATCGCGTCTATCCTTACAACCATCGCGACATTGCAAAACAAATGATAATCGAAGGTGGCGGACTTTTGACCGAATATACAACAGGCATCGATCCCGAGAGGGGTAATTTCTTAGCTCGCAACCGCATCATTGCAGGATTGGCCGATGCTGTCATTGTAGCCGAAAGTAAAGATAAAGGAGGATCTCTCGTCACTGCATCCATTGCTCTCGACTACAATCGTGATGTCTTCGCCTTTCCAGGTCGAGTCAATGATGACCGCAGTAAAGGGTGCAACAGACTCATCCGCTTAAACCGTGCAGGATTAATTACTTGTGCAGATGATTTCCTTGAAGCTATGAACTGGAACGATTCTGCACACACATCAAATGCAATTCAACATAGCATTCCTTTCGAAGAAGAGAATCTGTCACGAAATGCCCGACTAATAGTCGATACACTTCGTGACAGAGGTGACCTGCTCCTCTCCCAACTCTCCGACACAACTGGACTTGAACATGCTACGCTGTACGAAGAGCTCCTCGATCTGGAGATGGATGGTAAGATCCGCTCCACTCCTGGAGGATTATATCAATTGAAATAATTTTTTACGAGCGTATTACTATTTGTTACTCAAATATTTCTTCTATGCTGGAAATTTATTATTTTTGCATCACTAATAAAATAAACACTTATATTATGAAAAAATCTTATGCCTTATTATTTTTGTTGATGTCTGTTTTCTTAGTAAAAGCACAGACAACAGAAGAAATGAGTCAGCTTCGTTCAGAGATTGAGCAAGATCTGACAGCTAATATTCTGCCTTTTTGGTTGAATAATTCTCAGGATGATATTAATGGAGGATTCTATGGAGAAATCTCGGGCAACGGAGATGGAAACTCTTCTGCTTTGAAGAGTTCTATACT
This sequence comes from Bacteroidales bacterium, assembly GCA_045627785.1. Taxonomy (GTDB): domain Bacteria; phylum Bacteroidota; class Bacteroidia; order Bacteroidales; family UBA3663; genus Liminaster. Next base: position 2,368 of record JAZQOF010000038.1, read on the forward strand.
TGGAGCCCGTATTCTTTGGACATTCTCGACAGCCTACCGAGTCTACGGACTGGACAGCTATAAGCAGATGGCTGACCGTATGCAGAAATATTATATACAAAATTTTATTGACAAACGGTATGGAGGTGCATATTGGACAATCACTCCTGATGGAGATATAGCTGACGCTACAAAACAGACGTACACAGCAGCATTCGGCATCTATGCAATGTCGGAACATTTCCGCGCTACAGGCAACACAGAGAGTCTTGATGCTGCTAAATCATTGTTCTATACTCTCGAAAAGAATGTTCACGATCACGAAAACGGTGGATATCGCGAAGTATTTTCTCGAGATTATTCTAATGCGTTGTCAGAGGGCATTGATGGACGTGAAGGGCCATCCAAAACAATGAATACCCATATCCACACACTTGAAGCATATACCAATCTTTATCGAGTTTGGCCCAATGAAAAATTAAAAGCATGCCTCAACGAACTGATTGAGATTTTGGAAACAAAACTATACGACAACCGAACGGGGCATCTTGTGCTCTTCTGCAATGATGAATGGGAAAAAATAGGTTCTGTCGATTCCTATGGTCATGACATAGAAACTGCATGGCTTCTTTCCGAAGCAGCAGAAGTCTTGGGCGACAAAGACAAACTGGCTCGCATCAAGAAACAGGCTGTTCGTATGGCAGATGCAGCATATGAAGGCCTGCGCGAAAATGGCGTAATGATCTATGAAAAGAATGAAGAAGGTTTTGAGAACAAGTTATCTTGGTGGGTACAAAGTGAAAACATTGTAGGAAGTTTAAATGCTTGGCAGATAACTGGTCAAAGGAAATACTACGATCACGCAGTCGAAAGTTGGCAATACATTAAGACACATTTCATAGATACCAAAGATGGAGGATGGTGGTGCGTACTTGATGACAATGGCAACCACTCAGAAAAAGAAATGAAGGGTAACATGTGGAATTGTCCATACCATAACAGCCGTATGGGATTCGAATCAGTAATTCGCCTCACTCCTCCTACAACCCATTCCGAAGTTATGGCTTGGAGCAATATCACAGGCATAAGACAAGAAGGCAAGCTCATCGATTTTGAATCATCGCTAAGAGCTGGTATTGCAGGAAATGATATAGAAAAAACATATCGTGAACGACAGCAGAATGTTCGTTACCGTCGTGAGGGACTTACACAAATTGTCGATATTCCTTTGAAATTTGCACACTTTCATCAGGAAGTAACCGATATAGACAAGAAGTCTGTTGGTCTGAAATGGACAGCAGAGGCTGACACGACAACCGAAGGCGGGGCTTATTTTGCAATGGCATTCGGACCAAAGCACTATGCCAATGCTAAGATTCGAAACTCTGGCAACAGAATCACAATCACATCTCCCGACCGCTATTTGTCAATGAAGTTCAGTCGACCTGTCAAGTCGTTCGAACGTGAAGAAGATGGCAACAAAGTGCTGTATGTCACACTTCTCCCAACTTTGATCAAAGGACAAACTACAGAACTTGAAGCAACATTGACTGTCGAAGGCACAAAGCATCATAAAGATGCAAACATCACCCTTGACCTATCCAATCCAGGAACGCGCTTTGCTGGATTCGGAGGCAATTTCCGTATTCAGAATCCAAATAAAGATCCTGAAGTCATCGACTATTGTCTCGACAACATGCGCGTTGCCTTTGGTCGTGTAGAATTCCCTTGGGCAGCGTGGGATCGTGGAGGAAAGGATGACGCACATGTCAAAGAAAGTGCTAAAATGGCTGCACGGCTCAAGAAAATCGGCATGCCACTGGTTGTAAGCTGCTGGTTCCCTCCTCAATGGGCACTTATTCCTGGTCAAAAAAGAGGCAGTGGCGGTGTAGCTGCACTTCGTCTCGAACCTGCACAAAAGAAACGCATATACGACTCTATGGCATCATATCTCGTATTCCTTAAAGAAGAATATGGTGTAGAGGCCGATTATTTCTCATTCAACGAATCAGATATAGGCATCGATGTTCTTCACACCCCGCAAGAACACTGTGACTTCATAAAAGAATTCGGAGCAAAACTTGCTTCTCTCAACTTGCCTTGCAAGATGCTTCTTGGAGACAATTCAGACGCAACAACAATCGACTTCATCAAACCTGCATTGGCCGATAAAGAAGCTCATCGATATATTGGAGCCGTATCATTCCATTCGTGGAGAGGATGCGACGATGCAACACTTAAAGCTTGGCGCGAAGCCGCACAAAGCATCAATGTGCCATTACTTGTAGGTGAAGGCAGTACTGATGCTGCAGCTCACAGATACAACGCAATATTCAAGGAATCTACATTCGCGCTCTACGAGATCAATCTCTACACTCGTCTTTGCGCAATCAGTCAGCCTATTAGCATATTACAGTGGCAACTCACAGCCGATTACTCACTGCTCAGCGGAAACGGAATACTTGGCGACAACGGACCACTTCGACCTACACAACGCTTCTACAACCTCAAGCAGTTGTCAATGACTCCAATTGACGCCTTGCATATTCCTGTATCCGTCGACAAAGACAATATAAACACAGCGGCATATGTCAACAAAGCAAAGGAAGAAGCAGCTGTACATATTGTTAACAATGGAACATCATGCAATGCTGTCATTTCCGGCTTACCGTCTTTCGCCAATCATGCGCTTGTGTTTGTGACTAATGCAAACCAGAATGCAGAATGCCAATCAATTGAAGTTATAGATGGAAAAGCAGAAATCTGGATGCCTTCCGAAAGTTTCGTTTCCGTATTTCTTTCGAACAAATAGAGAAAGAAACTAAAAAGTCCAATCTCCATTTGGGGATTGGGCTTCCGAGAAGTCAAAAATCAAATCTCCAAATGGAGATTATATTTACAAGAAATGGGATGGAACTCCGACCAAGGTTTCTGTTATTTCAATAAAGTCGGCTGCTTGTTCAACATTTTTTATTAGGCATTTCCTTTTCTCATGTTTTTTCTGTATTTTTGCAAAAACAAAAAGTAGGGAACAATATGAAACGCTATTGTCAGACATTAACGCTCAAAAACGATCCTGAGTTGATCGAAAAATATATTGAAGTGCACTCTCTTGTTTGGCCTGAAATAATCGAAGGTCAACATGAGGTTGGAATCGTTTCAATGCAGATCTACGCAAAAGGTGCTGTACTGTTTATGATTGTCGACACTTGCGACGAATTTGATTGGGATCGGGATATGGCAAGACTTGCGACTCTTCCGCGACAAGCAGAATGGGAAGCTTATGTGAGTCAGTTCCAAGGATGCGATCCGAACGCTACAAGTGCTGACAAATGGCAACTGATCGATAAAATCTTTGACTCTGAAAATTAATATATTGATAATTATTACTTTCCAAAAATAATAACTAATATCAGTTGTTTACTGCGTTAATCATTCCGATAAAATATTCGTGAACTCGTGTGTCGGTAGTCAGTTCTGGATGGAAGGCACAGACAAGCTGATTCGACTGACGAGCGGCTACGATGTGGTCATCAACGACTGATAGGACATTGACTCCCTCTCCTACAGATTCAATGTATGGAGCGCGAATAAAAGTCATCGGAACAGAACCAATCCCCTTGAATTCGTTCTCGGCATAGAAACTACCCAACTGTCGTCCGTAAGCATTGCGTTTTACCTGGATGTTCATAGTTCCAAGATGAGCTCCGTCAAGCATTATCAAACCTGCGCATGTTCCCAATACAGGAAGTCCCGCACGAATAGCATCTCGTATTGGAATAGTAAGACTTTCGTCGTTCATAATCTTCATTATAGCTGTACTTTCCCCACCAGGAATGATAAGTGCATCTTTTTTCTGGTTCCAGTCGTTGAGATTTCGTACGAGGAATGATTCCACTCCAAGAAGATGGAGCATCTGCTGATGTTCAGCAAATGCTCCCTGTAACGCTAAAATTGCTATCACCATAGGTCTATTTTATTTACCTCTTTCTGCCATAAGCAGCTGAATTTCGCTCTCATTGATACCAACCATTGCCTCGCCAAGATCTTCACTTAACTCTGCAAGGATCTTCGGATTATCGTAGTTGGTTACTGCCTTGACAATTGCCTGTGCGCGTTTTACAGGATCGCCGCTCTTGAAGATTCCGCTTCCCACAAATACGCCTTCTGCGCCAAGCTGCATCATAAGTGCCGCATCTGCAGGAGTTGCAACGCCACCTGCAGCGAAGTTTACTACTGGCATCTTGCCATTTTCGTGTACATACTGAACCAGATCAAAAGGTACCTGAAGCTGTTTTGCTGCTTCATACAATTCGTCTTCGCTCATCGAAACGATTTTGCGGATCTCGCTCTGCATCATACGCATGTGACGAACAGCCTGAATAACATCACCTGTACCAGGTTCGCCTTTTGTACGAATCATTGTTGCGCCTTCATTGATTCTGCGCAAGGCTTCTCCGAGATTCTTGGCACCGCACACGAAAGGAACCTTGAACTTGCGCTTATCTATGTGATAGACATCATCGGCTGGAGAAAGCACTTCGCTCTCGTCAATATAATCTATTTCAATAGCTTCCAGTATCTGTGCCTCAGCAAAATGACCAATACGGCACTTTGCCATCACAGGAATAGAAACAGCTTCCTGAATACCGCGAATCATCTTAGGATCACTCATTCGACTTACACCTCCAGCAGCACGAATGTCTGCAGGAATACGTTCCAAAGCCATTACCGCACAAGCACCAGCAGCTTCTGCAATACGAGCCTGTTCAGGTGTTGTCACATCCATAATCACACCGCCTTTGAGCATCTGTGCCAAATTGCGGTTCAGTTGTGTTCTATCTTCCATATTCTTTTAGTTTTGTGAAAAAAATCGATGCAAAAGAACTAAAAAGGAATATATCAATAAAGTTTTTATTCCCATACAGTTTATTTTTACCGACTTTTCATTAACTTCGCAACCACGATGAAAGCGAACATTCCTATACTAAGCATTAACGGATCGGACAGCACAGGCAAATCTGGCATACAGGAAGATATCAAGGTCGTAAAGGATCTTGGCGGATATGCCCTATCGGCAATAACATCGATTACAGTTCAAAATAGTCAAGGCATAACACTCGTAAACAAACTGCCGACTGACGTTGTCATCGGACAGGTTCGTGCAGTATATGGCGATTGCCGTCCGAAAGCCGTCAAGATAGGTATGGTAAATGGAGTCGAGACAATCAAATGCATACGAGATGAGATAATAGGCTGCCAGAATATCGTCTGTTCGCCTATTATCTTTTCTTCGGACAACACACGACTGATGGACAATAATTCGGTCAATGCCTATCGACATTATCTGTTACCTATCACAAAGCTACTCGTGATGAAAAGTCATGAGGCAGAAATCATTCTCGACATGAAAATCACGACAGATGCAGAAATGGTAGATGCAGCAAAACAATTACATGAGGAAGGTGCAGAATTTGTATTGTTAAGAGGAAGCTGTCACACAGAAGGACGCGTTACGGCCTTACTATATGCAAACGGAGAAGAACATTTCTTCTCATCTTATAATATTTACGGATGGCAACAACATGGTGTTGCAGGTAGTTCTTCGATGGCATTAGCGATACGATTAGCAATGGGCGACGATATTAACACGGCTCTGCGCAATGCCCATGAATATCTGCATAATCAGATTGTCTATTCGGTCGAGTCAGATAATTATGGCATTCGACCTCAAGAACTCTATAATAAACTGCTTTCTCTCATTGTACAGCATCATCGTTCGAACCATGAAGTAGCGTTCTATGCCGACAGACTTGCCATCACTCCTCGCTACCTTGCACAAGTCACAAGAACCGTAGCTTCAAAATCGCCGAAACAAATCATCGACGAATATCTCCTATTACAAAGCAAAAATCTCTTGCAGAACACATCTATGTCCATACAAGAGATTTCTGATTCATTAAATTTCTCTTCACCGATCCTCTTCACACGCTTTGTAAAACAACACGAAGGTATTTCTCCAAGAGAATTGCGAAAATGTTTATGATTCACCTTCTTTAGTGTCTTCGTAGCCTTCGGTAAGAATAGGAAGTTGCCAATGGAACATCACAGCAAGAAGGCGGATGATAATCACAGCCATTGCACATCCGATAGTACAAGCTTCGATTGGGAGACCCTCAATATAGCCCCAAGTGAAAAATACTCCACCTGCAAAGCAAGCTAACGCATAGATATCGCGACGGAAAATCAGTGGGACCTCATTGATGAGGATATCACGAATCACACCGCCAGCTGCTCCAGTAAACATACCCATGATATTGGCTGTCCAAAGAGGGAATCCGGCATCAAGAGTCTTCTGAATTCCTACTACTGTAAATAGTCCGAGACCGATAGTATCGAATAAGAATATCGTATTTGATATTTTGTTAATCTGCTTATGGAAAAAAACAAAAAGCAAGAGTGCAAAACCCGTAATAGCAAAATATATCCAACGTGTCATCCAGAATGGACTCTGATCGAGCATCACGTCTCGAAGAGTTCCGCCTCCGACTGCAGTAGCCATGCCTACGATAAAAGCTCCAAACCAGTCGAAGTTCTTAGCTGAAGCAAGTCGGATGCCACTCAAAGCAAAAGCGAATGTTCCCAAATAGTCGATAATATCTACAAATGTAATGCCCATATTATCTTTATTCACTTAAAAATCTCACTAATTGTGCGACAGCCTTACCTCTGTGACCAATTGTATTTTTCACTTCCAACGGCATTTCTGCGAAAGTCTTGTCATAACCTTCTGGAGAAAAAACAGGATCATAGCCGAAGCCTCTGTCTCCAGAACGCACAACAGCAATCTCGCCTTTGCAGATACCCTCGAAATCATGTTCAGTGCCATCAAGCAACAGACAAATCATAGTTCTGAACTGTGCTTCACGATTTTCCACACCCTGCATATTGCGCATCAGCTTTGCAATGTTTGCTTCAGAATCGTGGCCTTCTTCCGACGCATAACGAGCAGAATGGACACCAGGTTCCATGTTCAATGCAACAACTTCGAGTCCGCTATCATCGGCGAAACAATCGTATCCGTAGTGTTCCTTCACATAATAAGCCTTCTGACGAGCATTACCCAAGAAAGTATCTGATGTTTCCGGGATATCCTCATTGCAGCCAATCTCTAACAAAGAGAGAATCTCATATTTTTGGGAGACCTCTTCTCCGACGGCGTCAAGAAGAGCTTTCACTTCGGCAATCTTATGTTTGTTATTTGTCGCAAAAACCAATTTATGTCTCATACTATTCTAATTTTCGCACGCGAAGATATAGATAAAAATCATCACATCCAAAGTAAAAGTAAAATTTCAAATATTTAGATAATATTTATTTGTGTTTTTCGCGAAAACGAAGTAACTTCGCACAAATAATACTACAACTTATGAACGATTGGAAAGACCTTTTAGCAGGTAAATTTGCAGAAGAACTAAAGACTGTTGAAACTACCACAGAAGAAGTTTCTGCTGAGACTGAGAGTACAGCAAAGCAGAAAAGCGCATTAAGAATAGAATATGACAAAAAAGGCCGAAAAGGCAAGCCTGTGACACTTGTTACACTTTTCTTTGGCGAAGAAGATGAGTTATCCCGCCTGACAAAACTACTTCAGAAGAAAATCGGCACAGGCGGATCACATTGTTTCAATAGTGAAGACCCATTTGACGGACAAATCCTTCTGCAGGGAGATTGTCGCAAGAAAGTTGACGAACTGCTCCAAGCAGAAGGATATAAAACCAAACTTATCGGCGGATGATTATTTGCCGCGAGCCTTATTGAAATGATCAACCATTGTCTTAAGGTTCTCTGGTGAATACATTTTGAAGCCATGTCCACCTTCAGGAACCTTTGAGAAACCGCAATCCTTTACTCCTGCTGCCTGAAGAGCCTCATAGAACTCTTCTCCTTGACAACAAGGAACGACATTGTCGGCATCACCATGCATTACGTAAATAGGCACTGTATTCATATTTAAATAATGAATAGGAGAAAGCAGCCAGTAAGCATCTTCATGTCCTGTATACTTAAAGCCCATAAGCACGTCTTCCGGCTGTGTAGCCTCTGGTCGCTTTCCTGCGCAATCCATGTTCATCAAATCGATTGGTCCTGACCACTCGCAACAAGCATTGACAAAGCTGCTCATATCAGTATAATCGCCCAGATTACCTTCGATATCATAAGTCACATCTCCCCTATTGGCAAACTTCACACCATTTGAAGCAGCGCAGAGTGAAGCGAGATGTGCACCAGAAGAGAAACCTGAAGTACCGATAAAACTAGTATCGAACTTATACTTATCCGCATTTCCTCTGATCCAACGAATTACTGCCTTAATATCATTAATTGGTGCAGGATATTGGGCGTCACCACTACTTCTGTGATTTGGACAAACTACAGCATAACCAGCCTCAAGAAGAGCCGAACAGATCGTATTGATATCAGCCATTCCCTTACTGGAATTTGAGAACCATGCACTTCCGTAGATATGTACGATTACAGGGTATTTCTCTGCTTGTGTCTTTGGGAGATAGACATCAAGTTTGTGATAGATAGCAGTGTCACCTGCATAGCAAATGTTCTCAAACTTCTCTGAATACTGTCTTTCAGATTCATTTTCCTGCTTTCCGCCAAATCCGAAGAACTGAGCGTAGCAGTTTGTGCTGGCAATAGCCAAAGCAATTAGCAAAGTAATGTAGTGTTTCATTGTTATAATTTTAATGACTATATTTAGACGGTATTGTTATCAAATAGTTTAAAACTATTTAACTGCAATCAATAAAAAAATGCGCAAGTCACTAGACATGCGCATCTATTGGTTGTTTGAGGTCTATCTCGTTTCGGTTTTCATCTAAAACCTTATATTGGAGAAGCTCCATACTTTGGTCGGTAATCAAACGCATACCAAGACCATATCGCATCTTCCAACGCCAATAACGTGAGATAAAACCCTGTTTCAGATAAGCTGCAATAAATGGATGTACATGCAGACGGAATTTCTTCACATTCTTTTTCTGTGTAAGGATATCGAGCTTCTGTTCCAACATATCGACAAAGAGAATTGACGGTCTGACGACATGTTTTCCTCCACACACTGGACAACTCTCGGTTGTGTTTACATCCATAACAGGACGTACACGCTGGCGAGTAATTTCCATCAGGCAAAACTTGGACAATTGAAGTACCGTGTGCTTTGCCCTATCGGTACGCATGAGTTCCTTGACATACTGATAAAGCTTTTCTTTGTTCTCGACCTTATGCATATCGATAAAATCGACAACGACAATACCTCCCATATCGCGAAGACGCATCTGACGGACAATCTCCTCTGCTGCTGCCATGTTTACAAACAAGGCATTTTCTTCCTGATCGTCGGTCTGATTGCTTCGGTGTCCACTGTTGACATCAATAACATGAAGAGCTTCTGTATGTTCGATGATGATATATGCACCATGCTTACATGCGACAGTCTTTCCTAAAGAACTCTTGATCTGCTTTGTAACATTATAGGCGTCGAGGATCGGTTCTTCTCCCTTGTAGAGCTTTACTATACCTGCCTTTTCTGGGGCTATCAGAGAGACATAGTCTTTAATCTGATTAAGTGTAGCTGGGTCATTGACCCAAATATTCTCGAACGAAGGATTGAAGATGTCGCGAAGTAATGCCACAGCTCTACCTGTCTCTTCAAAACATAACGACGGTAGAATGCCTTTCTGAAACTTAGCCTGGATGTCATTCCAGTGCTTGAGAAGTGAAGTCATCTCTGAGTTGAGGTCTTCAACTTTGGCTCCCATCGCAGAAGTACGCAATATCACGCCGAAATTACGAGGCTTAATACTGTTGATAATCTGCTTTAGGCGGACTTTTTCTTCACTCGATTTAATTTTCGCCGACACCGTAACCTTTTCGCCAAAAGGAATCAACACCATGAATCTTCCCGGAAGGGAAATATCTGAAGTCAGGCGTGGACCTTTTGTTGAGATCGGTTCTTTGGCAATCTGTACCAGAATCTCTTGACCTTGAGTCAGCACATCCTCTATTGATCCTTCTTTCGGCAAATCATCTTCACGAGAGAAACGATCTAAAGAAACAGTGTGCTTACGGTCACTGATCTGCTGTCTTACGAGTTTTGCCAACGTCTTGAACTGTTGTCCAAGATCAAGATAGTGAATAAATCCCTCTTTCTCACAACCCACATCCACAAAAGCAGCGTTCAAGCCTGGCATAAGTCTCTTGACTTTTCCCAGGTAGATGTTTCCTAAAGAGAAAGAAGCATCAGCAGGTTCTCGCTGGTATTCTGCAAGCTTGCCGTCTTCGAGCAATCCTATAGTAATCTCCTTAGACGAAACATCTATCACTACTTCACGAGTCATAATTGTGATAGATTTATTGGGAATTATACATAAAGAAGGGCGCAAAAATATGCGCCCAACAATTCTTTTCGCACAAGATTAGTGCTTCTTGTGACGATTCTTACGCAATCTCTTCTTGCGCTTGTGCGTACTCATCTTGTGACGCTTGTGCTTCTTACCGTTTGGCATAGCTATAAATATTTAAATGTTTAACTTAATTTCAATTATTTATTCCTCGTTGACTACTTCACCACTTACCTGACCAACGAAAGTCTTTGCTGGCTTGAAAGCTGGGATATTGTGCTCTGGGATGATGATTGACTTCTCCTGGCTGATGTTACGAGCAGTCTTACGAGCGCGAGTCTTAATAATGAAGCTACCAAAACCACGGAGATATACAGCCTCACCTTCTGCGAGAGAGTCCTTTACACTAACCATAAACTGTTCAACTACTGTCAAAACTGCCTCACGATCAAGACCAGTTTTCTTAGAAATAGCTGCTACGATTTCTGCTTTAGTCATTGTTTTAAGATATTTATTTTATTGATTTATATTATGTTCTATTGTGCCATTCTTCCGAATTAGGCTCGCAAATATAAGCCTTTCTTTTTATTTTCCACATATTATCCAAACTTTTTTTTGATTTTTTTCTTTTTTCCATTAAAAAATAGCTGCAAATGCTATCTAAATGTCAAATATTTATTATCTTTGCACGTAAATAAAACTAAAAATTGCAATGAAAAAATTAAACATACTCTTCGCTATCTTTTGTACATTAACGCTTTGCAGTTGCATGAGAGCCGTAGAAGGATTGATGAAACCAGAGGCATCAGGAGGACCTTACGAGGTTTATTTTGTCATGCCTAAAGGTATGGAAAATTCAGCATTGAACGATACTCTCACGCAAATCTATGAATATCCAATGGAATGGATGCCTCATTTTGATCCACATTTCAAAGTGCGTCATCTCACCCCAGAGAATTTTGCAAATCAGGTAATCCGTATTGTTGGCAATGTTGTATTAGTGGATATTGATGCAAGTAACGCAAGCCAGCCATTTATAACAACTGAAAAAGACACTTATGCTAAATCCCAGGTAATTGTAAAGCTTCATGCAAAAACCCAGGAAGATCTTGCAGAGTACTTACCTACTATCCAGGATAATCTCCGCAACATATTCGTTGGAGCAGAACTTAACCGTCGCATTAATATATATAAAAAGGAAAGCAACCACACTCAGTCCGACCGATTGATGAGCATGCAGAATGTCTCAATGCTGATTCCTGAGAATGTAAACAAGAACGGTATTGGAAAAACTGACAAGAATTTCTTCTGGGCTACAGACGATGGCATGGCAAGAGAAAATCACATTGTAGTTTACAGCATCCCTTATACTGACCAGAATGTTTTCTCTCTTGAAGGTGCTGTTGCAGTTAGAGATTCTGTAATGAAGGCAAATATCGAAGGTGGTTGTGAAGGCAGTTTCGTAACAACCAACAAGAATGTGATTCTACCAGAATACAAAGCGCTTAATGTCGGTGGCAAATATGTCGGAGAACTACGTGGTATGTGGCGTGTAGAAGATGGTCCTTCCAAGGCAGGCGCTTTCATCAGTCATATTCGTCTTGATGAAATCAACAACCGCGTTGTATTTGCCGAAGGATTCATATATGCTCCAAGTGACGACATCCAGCGTTTGTTGATCAGAAACCTCGAAGCAGCTCTCTATACTCTCAAATTGCCGTCAGACAATATGATGAGCGAGGTAGAAATAAATCTAAGTGACACTATAACATCTACAATACAGTGAAATTAATAAGAGTCGGCATTGTTGTCGGCAAAAACAATAAAAACGGCAACGAGACATTGATTAATATGCTCTCTGAACCTGATTTCTTCGAGCTCTGTACGCCTGTTATCTTTGGTTCGCTGGAGGCTGCTGAAGAAGCAATTAAGGCTGTAGAGCCAGAACAGAAAATGTCTTTCAATGTTCTCAAGGATATCAAGGCTTCAATAGATGGTCGAATTAATTTAGTTGATAATCTTGAATCCGAAAAAAATGCAATCTCCATTGCAGTTAATGCATATTTGGATAATTGCATCGACGCTGTCGTGATTATTACCAACGAAATATACAATACACCAGAGAAACCGAAACTTACTGCATTAATAGCCGAAGCTATGCAGCATGAAAATTCCGGATTCCTGGATTGGGTTTGTAATGGCGAACACAAAGCACTTAACATTACTTCTTTCACAGATATTGCAACAATCAAGAAATCCCTTCGTTGGGACAACCTATTGCTTCAGCCTCGTATGGCAGTCATCTCAAAGCAGGCGGATATTCATGAAGAAATCGTTAAGCTCAGAGAAGAAGGATATGTAATCTTCGGTCCTTTCAATCCTGAAAAAGAAGAGACTAAAGGAATATACAGCCATTACGACGCACTGTTGTTTTATAATGAAGCAAAAGCAAACAGCTATTACAAAGACACTCTGAACACTAAGAAAACTTATGGCTATATATCAGGACTGCCAATGGTATTAACCTACACATTGCGTAATCCAGAGACATCCAATCTGAAAGAGGCTCTATATGCTGCAATCGACATAGACAAAGCTCGTATGGCATATCGACAGGCAACATATTCTCCACTTGAAAAGATGTGGAATCCTAAGGGCCGTGATGATTTCAAACTTGATTTAAGTAAAACCGACGAGTAATATATGGCTTCATTTATCATCGAAGGCGGTCATCGCTTGAAAGGAGAAATAAAACCTCAGGGTGCGAAGAACGAGGCTCTTGAAGTGATATGTGCTACATTACTCACTTCCGAGACTGTGACTATAAGCAATATTCCTGAGATTCTTGACACGCTCAACCTTATTGACCTGTTCAAGAAACTCGGAGTAGAAGTACATCACCTGGAAAAAGGTACTTTCACATTCTCTGCGGCTAAAGTTGACAAAGAATATATGTTGAGCGAGGATTTTAATCGTCGTGCCACAGCTCTTCGCGGTTCTGTCATGATTCTTGGCCCGCTTCTCTCCCGCTTTGGCAAAGCACTCATGCCTCAACCAGGCGGAGATAAAATCGGACGTCGTCGCCTCGACACTCATTTTCTCGGACTTGCAAAACTCGGTGGAACATTTACATATGACGGAGACAAACATCTCTATCAGATTAACGCGCCTGCCGAAGGATTAAAGGGATGTTATCTTCTTCTTGACGAAGCGAGTGTAACAGGAACTGCCAATATTATTATGGCTGCAGTTCTTGCCAAAGGAACGACAACGATATATAATGCTGCGTGCGAACCATATATCCAGCAGCTTTGCCGTATGCTCGTCAAGATGGGTGCTAAGATTGAAGGAATAGCTTCAAACCGTTTGATTATTACCGGTGTTGAGGAACTTCATGGTACCGAGCATAAATTACTCCCAGACATGATTGAAGTCGGTTCTTTCATTGGAATGGCAGCGATGACAGGAAGTGAAATTACAATCAAAGATGTCAGCGTTCCTGATCTTGGTATGATTCCCGACGCTTTCCGCAAGCTTGGCATAACTGTCGAACAAAGAGGTGATGATCTTTATATTCCACGACACGATCATTATACTATCGATTCTTTTATCGATGGTTCCATCATGAATATTGCCGATGCTCCTTGGCCAGGTCTTACCCCAGACCTTCTAAGTGTGCTTCTCGTCACTGCCACCCAGGCAAAAGGTGCAGTCTTGATACATCAGAAAATGTTCGAAAGCCGTCTTTTCTTTGTTGATAAGCTCATCAATATGGGCGCTCAGATCATTCTTTGCGACCCGCATAGAGCTACTGTAATCGGTCTTGACAATCAGCACAAACTGCGCCATGCAAATATGACATCACCTGATATCCGCGCCGGCATCGCCCTTCTGATTGCGGCAATGAGCGCTGAAGGAATCAGCAGAATTGATAATATCGGACAGATTGACAGAGGATACGAGAATATTGACCAGAGACTCAATGCACTTGGAGCAAGGATAACTCGCAAATTTGACGAATAATAATGATAAACCAGGACCAACTCATCGAGGTAGGCAGGATTCTCAAGTTGCACGGATTGAATGGAGAGATGACAGCATCTGTCAGCAATCCTGTATTTGACGACGTGAAGAACTGCCCGTATCTTGTATTTGAGCTCGATGGTATATTCGTACCTTTCTTTATAAAGAGCTATCGTTTCCGCACAGATACTTCCATGCTTATTTCCTTTGATGATATCGACACACAGGAAAGAGCGAATGAATTCTGTGGACTCAGTCTTTATTTCGACAGAAAATGTTTCACAAAAAAGGAAGCTGAGGAATATGATACTTCTACTGAAGAAGAAGATTCCTTCATCGGATATACTGTTTCAGATTCCCGCTTAGGTGAACTCGGAAAAGTGGTAGATATCGATGACCAGACCGCAAATGTCCTTTTCATTGTTGAGACCCCTACCGGCGACGAGATCATGATTCCTGCTGCCGATGATCTTGTAGAAGAAATCGACGATTCACAAAAGATAATCTACATGAATCTTCCTCAAGGATTAATCAACCTTGACGAAGCAGATTCAGAAGAATAGTTCTACAAAAAAATAAAGCAGACTTAATAAGCCTGCTTATCATGTCCTGGCATCACTTGCCAGATAGTCTTGAAGAAGATCGTAGCATCCAGCCATCCGCTCCAGTGCTCTATATACCAGATGTCATGTTCTACACGATTGGCCATCTCCTCCACCGTCTTCGTCTCGCCACGGCAACCGCTCACCTGAGCCCATCCAGTGATACCCGGCTTAGCCAGATGGCGCACCATATAGTTACCAATCAGCTCAGAGTAAAGCTCAGTGTGATACTCCATATGCGGACGTGGACCTATGATTGACATCTCACCCTTCCACACATTGATAAACTGAGGCAGTTCATCTATCGAGCTTTTTCTCAGGAAATCACCGAACGGAGTCTTACGAGGATCATCCTTCGTAGCCTGCAGCTTATCGGCATCGGCATTCACCTTCATCGATCGGAACTTGTATATCATGAAGCTCTTGCCGTTATAACCTGTACGAGCCTGCTTGAAATAGAGTGGACCTACATTACCGGTTACCTTATTTCCTATCCAGACGAAAAGTAATACGAAAGGATACACAGTGCATAGGAACAGACCGCTTGCCACCAGGTCAAATCCGCGTTTCTCCAGCTTTGCTATAGGCGAGTTCATCGGTTCCTCCCTCAGCTTGATTATGTTCACGTTACCCAGTCTCTGCACCTGCATGTGACGCTTAGGATAACCATCAAAAGTCGGCACGAAATAGAAGTCTATAAACCTCTCGTTGCAAACCTGTATTATTCTGTTCACCTCATTACTGCACGTTGCCGGAGGCAGAGAGCAGTACAGTTCATCCGGATTATGCTGCTCTATCCAATCCCAGAAATCCTCAACCGACCCCAGCAGTTTTGCGCCCTTTGGCAGCTGTACATCTGGCAGTGAAGAGAAGAAACCCTCCACCAGGTAGCCCGAGAACGAATGTCCTTGCAGCAGCTCATTGTACGTACGCTGAGCAGTCACATCGGCACCCACAATCACCACTCTTCTGATGTTATGACCTCTCTTTCTGATCTGACGCACCAATCTGTTTGCCACCCAGTGGCATATCACAATCAGAGGCAGCGAACAGGCGAACTCGCTCAGCACCACCGTTCGAGGCACATCCTTATACATCATAGCAAGGACACCAGTAAAGAGCACACTTGTGAGCAGCGTCTGTTTCACAGCCCTCATAATCACCATCCACAGCTTGATTCTGCGGTCATGCAGTATCAGACCATAGTGAGCAATCGACAGGCTGAACGACAATGAGAGCAGCACGAACACACCCATCGACTCTTGTGCATCCAGACCTCCAGCAAGATCCACAAAGCCCGATACCGTTTCTTGAGACAAACCGCTCAACAGACATAGCAACACAAAGATGTGAATGCACAAATCTGCTACGAATACAGGCAGCTTATAATAAACCACCTCACGACTCTGTTGTGATTGCATAGTATTATTTCTTTTGTGTCAATTTTAAAACTTAAAACCGAAAAGACAAAACATCTCTCGCGACAAAGATAATAAAAAAAAAGCATAACGGCAAAAAAGAGCGGAAAAAACTTAAAAACACGCCAGAATTTTGTGAATACACACTTATCATTGTTTATTTCGTATGTTATGCCTATTTCGAATTCTTTTCAATAATTACCTATTTTAGTATCAAGCCTTCTTCCTTCTTTTCCCCCGCATTTTCCGTCCTCCTACTCGCCTCCAATTCCTGGAATAGACTATCGGCAGGACTTGCCATAAACACGGCTATCCAAGACATCTTTCAAATGATGATAGTCAATACTATTCAAAGAGAAGAACTCGGTGTTAAAAACTTGTCTGTTGGCATCAATGTAATGGGTGTATTCAGATTCCTCGATCTCCTTACCACGATTAAAGTACACAACATGTTTTTCTCTGAGAATATCTATATATATAATTTTAACTAGCACAATCTTGTCATAGAAGTAGAAAGTTCCATCCTTACTTTCCTTAATTGAAGCAGCATATCCTTCACAGAAAATTCTATTGTTGCCCTGCGCCCAACATTTCTCTACGAGTCCATTGTCATTGCTAAAATGAACTGTAGCCATGAAATAGTCTTTTACTTCCGCATAAATCGTATCATTTGTGCTCAAATTATGATACGATAATGCAAAATAAACATTAGTTGTTATCTCGCACGAAGTCATTTTCTCCCCGATGTTGCGGATTTCAAGAATGTCAGTACCATACTTTCCATCGTCACTATCCTGCTGTTGAGAAATACCAATGTCAAATACCGGCTGGTTTTGCAGCTTCTGAATTTCATTCTGTTCCTCTGCCAGTCTGCTTTGCTTTGTCATAATAGATATGCTGACAATAGAAGTCACAATTGTCGAGAAACCGACAACTATAGAGACCAACAAAGCGATAGCATCTTTGTGATCCAATAGAAAGCTCATTAATGATTGCATATAATTCCGTAGTTGAACCATTTTTATATATTATTATTTAATTTCATAGCATGCCAAGCATAGATTGGAAGATTGCCGCTCACAAGTATCCTTACCTAATATCTCCACAGTTCAAATCGCCTCCATACCCAATGATACACGCGGAAGAAAGGTTCACAGATCACTTCTTCCGGATAGTGTGTAAGGAGACGGAGATTGTGTTTTGTCTTTTCTATGGCATGAACTATTTGGGGAGAAAACAAGTCGCCCTTTAAGGGAGAGCCAGAGAGGGTCTATTGCTCAATGTGCAATGCACGGAGCACAAAATAATAGTCAAGTAGCTGACGAAATCCAATACCCTCATCAAACAAGTGAGTATAGATGTGAACTAATTGACAAACTACATTGAAAGAAAGTATTATCTATCATCTTTTTTCAATTGCGCCTTTCAATCCAGCATTTTTCCTCCTTCTGCACCTTGCTTCTTTGCCCATCGCATGAGCTTTGAGACAGGCCATAGCCTTGCTTCCGAGGGGCACACGAAACGCATCTTCCACGCCCTCCTTGTCACCCACAGGTAGTTCTGCAGTTCGCCCCAGCGCGAGGAGTGGTCAAACACATACGCACCACGTCCGAAGTTACCCATCTCCATCACGTCCTCCATCAGTCGGTCGGCATCTCGACACTCCTTCTTCGTGAATGTTCCTGTCACATTCGCGTCCAATGTCACACCAAGATATCTCAAGCACACCAGCGCAAACCTCCTGTAAGCGCCCCACATGCTCATCTCCCTGAGCAACCTATGCATATGCTCCCAATCGAAGCCTTTCGTCTCGCCAGCCTTACGCATGAATGCGGCAAAGTCCACAACTTGTCTCAATCCTAACCCCTCCTCATAAATATGATTTACCATGTGTGAAATCAGGAACATTCCTTCAAACTCCAGAGGCATTCTAATATCCTTGAACAACCATTGGTCCGTAAGTTTAACCATTGCGCGATCGTTCTTCGCATTCTGAAAGTTGTGCAATTTGTAATGAGGTTCCAACTGAACACCATCAACATATGCCATACCATGATGTTCATGTATCAATGTTCTATCTACTTCTCCGATTTTCTCTAGTGCCTCAAGCGTACGTCCAAAGTCAGCCTTCTTCACCAGAAAGTCAATGTCGCCACACGTTCTTGCCGAAGGTTCCGCATATCTTTCACCGCACACCAATCCCTTCATCCAAACATGATCGATACCCTCAGACAGCAAAAGCTCGTGCACATTCTCCCTCACCTTCACATGCAACTGATACTTCTGTGCAATCTTAGCCGCTAGCCCCAGCCATTTCAGGTAAAGCATCTCATTCCTGCCGAGAGTAGCACCGAAATCACTTGCAGGATTAAGCTTTTTAACGCCACAAAAAGCCACCCCAACAACAGCCTGCACTTTAGCACGCTCTAGCACTTTCTTCCAGTCGCAACCCTCAAAAACAGCAACGGCTGGCATGTAATCCTTCCACACACCAGCCTTCACCAGTTCCAGCAATTGCTTATCTTCTCGCGTCATTCACAGGTCCCTCCTATTACTTCAGATTCTGTAGTCGATGTTCACCCTTATCTGCAATAAGCCATTTGAAATACTCCTCATGTTGATCCACCAAATGCTCCCACGAGTAGTTCTCTCTGATGTCCTTCAGCTCACCTTCAATGAATGCATCGTGATGTTCATTCTGCAACGACTCGATATTATTGATCAAGTTCGTCACCTCCTGCTCATTCATATAGTACAGCGCATTTTCCTTCAGCACCGCACGGTTGAACTGATTGCCGTGAGCCATGATGAAGCAGCGGCTTGCCATAGCCTCCAGCAAAGAAGGATTTGTACCACCCACTGAATGACCATGGAAGTAAGCATACGAGTAATATCGGATTGAATCAATAGTCTTGAAGTCATAGATACCACCAGGGAACTTAACATTCTTCTCCTTGCCATACTTCTCCACCAGATACTTACCATACTTCGTAGTCATCTTGCCTACGACAACCAACGGCTTAGCGTCGGGGGTATTGTTCTCGTCCGATGCCAAGTAGCCCTTGATAGCCATCTCTACGTTATTTTCAGGTTCCATGCGTGCAATCAGTAGATAATACTTACCAGCCTTCAGACCATACTTGACCGGGGCGTCAGCATTAAAGTCATCATGAATATCAGCACCGTATGCCAAAAAAGTCGATGGCTTGCCATACTTCTCTTTGTAGTAGTCATGGATACCCATATTATCAGCCACCAAATAGTGACTATGCTTCACTGCCATCTTCTCCTCCCAGTCGAGGAACTTTCGAGTAATACCATTAAACTTCGAGCGTTTGTTCTCAAGACCATCCATATTGGTGGTTACAATCACGTTTTTCAATGACTTTACGTTAAACCACACATACGCCGGAATGATACTCGTATAACCCGCCTCATAGATAATATCAAACTTCTCATTCTGCAGCGCATCCTTCAGGCACTTGAAGTCATAGAAGAACGAGCCCACACTCGAGCCCATCCACAGCTCCGGACTATACACATGCTTAATCCTCACCCCCTTATACTCATCCTTCTGATAAGGGTGATAGTGAGGCGAATACACCGTCACCTCATGGCCACGTTTTGCCAAGCCCACACTAATATACTCTGCGAACTGCTCAAAGCCACCATAGTTGTTAGGTATTCCTCTAACGGAAACAAATGCTATCTTCATAATCAATTATTTTTTTATTCAAATTCCGGATAAAGATTTACATTATAATCAAACGGACTATCGAAATCCTTCAAGCACTCATGCAGAGTATCTTTCTCACTCAAAAGAGCCTTATCAACTGGGATTCGCCAATCAATGCCGAGACTTTCATCCTTAATCGAAATGCCACCATCCGCCTGAGGAGCATAGAAATTGTCGCACTTGTACTGGAACACAGCCGTCTCACTCAATACAGCAAAGCCATGAGCAAAACCACGAGGCACGAAGAACTGACGATGGTTATCCTCAGTCAGCTCCACAGCCACATGCTGACCGTATGTTGGTGAACCCTTACGGATATCCACTGCCACATCAAGCACAGCACCCTTCACACAACGAACCAACTTCGATTGGGTATATGGCATTGTCTGGAAGTGCAATCCACGCATCACGCCATACGAGCTCATTGATTCATTATCCTGTACGAACTTAATACCATGACCCAGGATAGGAGTCATAGCCTCATTAAAATCACGTTCAGAAAAGCTCTCAAAGAAATATCCACGAGCATCTCCAAAAACCTTTGGCTCGATGATCACCACACCATCAAGCGCTGTCTTAAATACGTTAATCATATTTATCGTTTTGTTTTATCGTTATCAACTCTGTAATGAAGGATTATCATAGTCTGGTGAGCTGGCAGATGGTTGACGTTTACCATTCACATAAATAACCTCAGGGATATATTCTCCCTTTTCCCTCATATCTTTTTGAACATTCTCTATCTTTGCTTTGATTATATCAAAGCTGTCATCCTCCATAATAACCATGAAGATGCCACTATCGGCTTTGTCTGCACGAATATAACCTGCCAACTGAAAACGATATCCATGTAATAGATCCTCATTACTTGATCTTTTGATTTCTATTATCGTGTTTGCCTTCGCACCACGTGTTATGTGAAAATCAATTTGACCGACCCCTGGATTATCCTCTCGCGTTATTGATACATCCAAATTCCCTGCAACTTTGTAAGTATCTGCAACCGCATAGAGAAGCATCTGCCAGTCTTTTTCGTCTGGCGTTCTACTTTTTCTGTAATATTGTTCCGACAATCGATTATCTTCAACCAGATGTTTGAATTGAAGGCACATTGCCATTGTCAAATCGTAAACTTCCTTCTTAACATCCGAATCAGAAGGTTTGGAATACAAGAATGGAAACTTCCGAAGGAACTCTTCCAAAAGGACATCTTGATACTGTTCCTTGTTGTCTTTTCCAAAATCATAAGCGACACCTGTGATGCCTTTGTAAAAGTCTATAACAGACTCATAACATTGCTTATTATTGAGAATAAGGTTCCTCCAATCGGGTTTCTTATATTCTTTATACTCAGTCCAACTGACACCGATTATATCTGCGACTCTTTTCTTTAACTCGTTGTTGTAGTTGCATACTTTATCAATGTCATCATAGTCATGAGCTATTGGTAAATCTGCAAGTATGCACATCGGAATGAAATGAACAGGTTTATTCCTATAGAACGGCACATTATAGGTTTTGTAAACCCTTGTAGGCAATTTCAACTCAACAGCGATTCGTTGGGTGTAAGATAACACTTTGTCCTGTAAAATGGCAAGAGTCATATCGCTTATTCTATCGGCACCCATATTATCCTCTATCAACTGCATCAAGCCAAAGATTTCCGGATCAATTAGTCCTGCCTGGATTATTTCATAGGCACTATGAGCCAATTGCAATGCCAGCGCACCGCTTATTCCTCGTCCTTTTGTGTTAGATATAGAATAGCCTAACCCCGTATTGGGTATCTCGCTCAACTCAAAACGTTTTATCATTCTCGCGAAAAAGCGGTCTTTATCACTAGCATGCTTAACGAATCGAGCGAGAGACACGAATCCCCTGAAATACTGGAGGAAGTCTTCGTATGCGTTCTGAAATTCGGGGATAGTACACCCTTTAAGGAGCAAAGGGTCAACATGCAGTAACGAGTCTTTATCCACATAACCATTATATACTCCATTGCTCACCAAATCCTTGTGTGGGATTCCAAAATATTTACTATAATGTGTAGCCATAATTAAGATTTCAAGTCAATTACAATTCTATCTCCTTGGGCATCACACCTTCTTTAACTTGTACCTGAAGTTTTTTTAATGGGAAACGCTCTTCATTCCATACAAGTGGTGTTTTGGGGGTAGCGACCAGAACATACTTATTTGTTTCACCTTGCCTTGCATAACTATAGAAGCCCCTACGTCCCTTTTCAATGAAACTATAAGCATACATCTTCTCTTTCATCAAAAGATTCTGGCGGTAATTGAAGGAAGGGTAGGTACTAAAGATTTCATCTGCCATTGCTGAGACTTCTATATTATCCAAGTATGAATATCCTGTTTGAGTTTGCTCTCGGATAAAGTCCATATTTAGGTCCACTTCTGAACTATATGGTAGCTGAATCACAGATTCTGCAATTGGACGTAATTCATTGCGCTCTCTGAAATCGGAAGGAATCAAACCACCCATCGATGCAATATGAACTGGATTACCATTAATTAGGCAATACCAATCTATATCATTGGCTTTTAATTGTCTGTCTGTAAACTTCGCC
The DNA here is from genome assembly GCA_045627785.1 of Bacteroidales bacterium. Lineage (GTDB taxonomy): Bacteria > Bacteroidota > Bacteroidia > Bacteroidales > UBA3663 > Liminaster. Next base: position 25,128 of record JAZQOF010000038.1, read on the forward strand.
ATAATTAATCGAACATTTTATGACAATTACCACACCAGTCTTTCCCCTTTCCTGTTCGTGGTTGAATCGAATCAGCAAAGGATATATCTGACAATGCTACACCTGTTGCACCATGTAAGTTGATCTGGTTCAGAACGCCACTTGCTGCATAATTCTCGGCACAATGACCCGACAAGTTGTTTGGGTCATAAATGGTATGTATATTCAACTCTTGAAAATTTACAATAAGTTTATCATATATTTCCTCATGGAAGTCTTTCTTGGATGACGAATTATGTTGATCGCCAACTGCGACTAAGCCTTCATATTCAGCCGCAGTAGAAACTGCTGGATAGTATTTCCTTTCTGCACGTTTTGAGAGATAACCATTGTTGACCTTACGTAGATGTTCAACATCGTTTCTCATCTCAGCAATATGCTTAAACAGACTCCTATAGGCTTCTGCATCGTTTGTACTTTTCATGGGTTTATCTCTGTTCTAACTTATCCCTAACCACATTCTTCAAATCCTCAAGGAATATATCGAATGACACGGATTCCTTTTCTATAACTTTCTGCGAAACCAGCACCTCATAACCTCCGGCTACATGAACCATTGTATCGTCCGAACTTGTGGCATCCTTTAGTCGGTCGTTCAGCTTGCCAATGTTCTCAATGGCAACGATACGATCTTTCACCTGCTCAAACTCAGGAAACTCATGTCTGCGGACTTTATCCTTATCATATCCCACCATGTCTGCTGCAAGCAATACATAGTTAGGATGTTTCTCACATGAACGCTGATGCTGCATGGTACTCATCAACACTGAACGATCGGTTGTCCAACGTGACTTAATCTCAAAATAGAAGAATGGCTTGCCATTTAGGTAGAGTATCAAATCCTGACCACCCTGTTCGTTGGCTATCGGCTCTGGGATCGAAAGCACCTTACTTCCAATCTCTAAGTTGAGCTCCTTAAGGAGTATTTCCTCCACATAACTGCCCAATGCCTTCTTGAACGCCTTATCATTAGCATCGCGAGCTGCCTGGTCTATCAAGTCTTGACTCTTCTTCAATATCTGGTCAAAATCAGGACTATTTACAAGCTCGGCTATAGTCTTCAGCTTAGCATCATCCTCTACCTTCATGATGGTAAAGATGCTATCACGCTTGGTCTGACTCTGTATCACAGAGAACATAATCTGTCCCTTGTGTGCATCAATCTCAGTGAACAAACGCTTCCAGTCATCGTGGTCGCTATCTCCAGAGGTAATCTTCTGGATAATCTCCACGTATAGGTTCTTGTTGGCATCATTGGTGATGATATATCCCTTCTTCTCCAACTCGCCCTCTATCTCCTTGCATTCGTTCAGACCATCAAAAACAAAGTTAGCATCGTAATAGTCGGCATAGACCTTTGACACCAAAGAGTGCTTCAGGCTATTCGTCTGATCGGCTGCTGTCACCTTCTTGACAATCGTATCGTATATTTCAATGGCTCTGTCTGGCACATTTTGCGACTGCTTCTTCAACCATTCTGCATACTTGAAGTTGCCCAACTGATCCTGATAAATCTGGTAGTGGCCAAGGAATGCACTCGAATTATCCAAGCTGTGTATCAAGGATAAAATCTTCTGACACCAATCTGCCTTCTGCGATTGATCATCCATCAAAGTGAAACGCAATAATGCATCGTAGGCAAGGGAATTACAGAATGTACGATAATCCAAGTCGTAAGTCTTATCCAATCGATTTGCCTCAACGGATAGTGTGGTTCCATAATATTCCATCAACAAAGACAGCAACTGCGAATGTTTGCCTTGGCTGTCTTCCGGCAGAAGCATCTTAGTCACTAACAACATGGCTGATACCAGAGCATTATCAAGCAACTTCGATTCATAGTTCTTGGCAACAAACTGCTTCGTCGTTTGCGGATATAGCAAGTCATGATGCTTGTATGTCTTAATCTGGTCACGGATGCTATTCTGATCGGAATTATGCTGATTGATGTAGTTCGATATATTCTCTTTTATCTTCGTATATCCATACTCTGTGAAAGTCCAAACATCATAAAAGACCGGATGAACAAAGAGTGCCACTACGTCAGGAGTCATCAAACTTAGAGTTGACTTCACGGCTGCATCCATAGTTACAGGGTGCAATAATGGAGTCTTCTGCTGCAATTTCAGCACCTCGTTAGGAATCATGGCGTATGTATCAAGCAACGCATCTTGCTTTATATCAACAATATGTTTGCATAGTTTATGCAGCCATGATAGGTCTGCGGTTGTTATAGTCAGATTAGGAACTGCACTCGCTAAATTAGTGATAGACAAACTATGTGGATTTGTCGGTTCATAGAGATACCACCTGTTGATGGTCTTACTCCAATAGATCATATCCTCCTTTACAGGCACGACCCAACTGTTTGACCGCGCGAGCAAACCATATACCGCATCAAGCAACATGCTATCTTCCTCGCAAGCATCGCATAATGTGGAGTCGAGTACCTTGATACTGCTGACCAAAGATTTGCCTCCGGTCATGCAATCTGCTATACATAAGCTTTCAAACTTATCTCTCCAGAATTTCTGCAAGCCCGAATAGTAATCGCCCAGTTTCTTGTCAGCCTGTTCTGTCGGGAAAGCAGCCTTCACAAGATACTTGGCATCTTTCAGTGTCGCCACATTCTTGTCAATGAACTGACATATCAGGGTGTTTGCATGTGCTACCAGTTCGCGGTTTGCATCTGCCTGATCATCGTTGTTCTGACCATTGCCTACCAGTCGCAGGCTGTCTCTGCTATCCTTGTCGCAGGTGAACAGTGAAGAATGAAGCATGAAGTTGAAGCCCCAACTTTCTGTACCAAGCAAAGGGAGACAGATGTATATCAATGGCAAGCCCTGAGTGAAGCGAATTACCTGCATCGAACCGTCTTCGTCCTCAGCGATAGGCAGCATCACGACCATCTTGCTCCGAGGATTCTCGTCCTCGGTCATATCATTGCTTATTATGATATAGACGCAATAATCCTTGACGCACTCTTTACCTTCCTTTATCGTAGTGCGCTTGACAATGTGCTTAAATACATTACCGTCTGCCAGTTCATCAACGAATATAGAGTCAGACGTTTCAGATACGAACTTAACGCGTGCGCATTCGACCTCGTCAACAAACTCTATGCTCTCCACATTACCATTCAGTGTCATGACGTATGGAGTCATATCTGGAGCGGCTTTGAATGCTTCTTCTGCATTCAGTTTAGCTTGTTCACCCTTCGATTCGTAACAGAAAATCGTATGTTCGTACGGTTTATCGGTAGTCTCAGACAACTCATTGCCCCAATCTTGTGTCTCTTTCCATTGTGCTTTGAGGTTATTTTTCATCGCCTCCTTGTCATTTGGCGAACGATCAATCTTAAATCCGTCGATCTTGTAGTAACGAGGGAACTCCTCAGATGTCAGCAAAGGAGCCGTCAACTTGAATGACAAACCAAACAGATGTGTAGTCAAGAAGCCCGTACCATACTGACCCACTTGAACTGCATTGGTTGCCTGCTTGGAACTTGTCTGCATTATGAGCGCCTCAATCGTCTTATGTGTAAATGGTATTCCGTCATGCTGAAATAGTACAGAATCCTCCTTACGAGTAAACACAATTTGAGCACGCTTGCCATCAGCTACCACATCACGCGCATTCTGGACAAGCTCCCAGATAGCACGCACTGGCTTGATACCGCCATTGTTGCCGATGCCGGTTACTATATCACGAGCGGGCTTGCCCCACATCGTTTCTTCGTGTGCATCCTCCTTTGACTTCTGAACGGATGCTCTGTATTCTTCTTCAGTCATAATTTATTCCGAATCCCGACTTCACACCTTTCCTTAATTATTATTTTACGATTATCACATTAGGAACGAATCATCCTATAGTATTGAATCCATAATAAGTTCTACCCGATGGTATCGCACCATATCGTTTGCACGACCACTTGAGCGGGCAGAAAACCATTAGGGATTATATAGTTTTACCCTTATACATATCAGAGTAATTGTTTTCGAATGCGCCACTTGCTAAAGCAAAATGGGAACACCTTCTCCTTCACAACCCACGAGAACACTATGGCAGCAACAATGCCTACCGCACACCATGTCCAATACAGCAGATGCGGATTCTCAATGAACCTCTCCAGATGCACCTTCTCCACTGCACGGAACATCACCATGTGACACAAGTATATCTCCATCGATATACCACCGATAAACTTCATCACCTTGTTGTCCAACAACTTCACCCCACCAATGGCAATACCACCAGTCATAGCGTACAATATCCACAAACAGAACACCACAAGCAGATACATACTGTTATCACCCAATATCTTAGGATAAAAAGCAAACTGACACACTGTACTACCAATGGCCAATACCAACCACAGCAACTTAAACTTAGGCTGTCTCAACCAGTCACGATATAGATAGATGATTCCACCCACCATAAAGTAAGGGAAGCTCCACACAATGTTATGTCTGAAATTGCTGATCTCCGAAGGCAGCACAAACTCCTCTGTCAGGAAGTAGTTTACACACAGATAGTGCATCACCAGAGCCACAGTCATAGCCAGCCAAGCTCTCTTCTTGTTCTGTAATAGGAATACGAACCATGGGAATATCATGTAGAACACAAATACAACTCCCAGGAACCAACCTACACCTATTACATGAATCTCCGGATTAGGCAACAGATTAAAAGCAAGCGTCAAATCGGCAAAGCACTGATACACCTCCTCCATCGAAGGGTTCATCACCAAGTCTATCATCACCAGCAAGGCAAAGAAAGGCCAGATTCTGCTATACCTCTTCGAGTAGAACGTCTCCGTATCAAAGCCCGAACGCTTATCCTCCACCTTGAAACGATTAAAGTAACCGCAACACATAGAGAAGGCACTCAGCGTGAAGAACATAAACACGAACGTAGTCATGAACGGAATTAGTTTACCATAAACAAAACTACCCTCCTTCAACGTATCTGCCACGCCCTTATCTATATTTGCCAAATAGTGCATAATGGCAATGCCAAATGCCGCTATCGCTCTCAAACCATCAAAACTTCCATATCTATCCATCCCTTCCTTTTAACTATTCATTATATATTTATAATAAGTTCCCTCCTTCGCCATCTCCTCAGCGCTTCTCTTATACGCCAGCTTATGGAACGGGCATACGCTCGTTACTGCATCCCACTTCTCCTGACTGAAAGGTTCAAACAGCATCAGCAGCAGGATGTGAGGCATGGAGTTAGGATACTGCACCATCTTCTGCCAATCCTCCTTGTAGTACTCCAGAGCCATCATGATGAAGTGGTGAACCAGGAAATAATCAATCAAACGATCTTCCTTCTTCCAATACTCCCACAGCAACTCACGTACAGCCATCAGCACCTTGTTGTTAGCGCACGATGTCATAAACCACGAACTAATATTCAATGTAGAGCCATCAGCACCTGGCTTCAGATTCTGAAACATAAACAAGTCTGAATCCAACATATAAGAAGGGATGTCGCCACCCGAGCAGAACACAGTTGAGTCAATCCATGTACCGCCATGCTTGCAAAGCAATTCCAGTCGAAGCAAATCCGAGAAATGAGTATGCGTTATCAATCCCTTCTCATACTTATCCAACACCCACGATGGCATATCTGTATAATCCCTCAAATTCTCCGAAGTTATCAAAATCATCTCCCTGTCCTTCAGATTTTCCTGTAGCGAACGATAACACCTCTGCACCAAGGCTGGAGCATTCTCCATACCTTGCATCCAGCTCACCCAAACCTTGTTCGATTTAAATTTTGGGAATTTATCCGCTTGATATGCCGCATCAAAATGACCAAGATGTGCTTGGTAGCGTTTATACACCTTCTTGAAAATCTTCATCTCAACACCCAATCTTAGTATCTCAAGAGACTTCCTTGAAGGACCCGATACAAGAAGTTGAAAGAAAGCATACCCCAGTACACCTGCATTCCAATATTCTTTTATAAGTTTCATTCCGCCTTGCTTGCGGAACATTTCCATCAGTTTACTCATTTCTTATATGCTAAATAAAGGTGATGATAAATTCTGTCTTCTTCTGGTGGCAACTTCATGTAATCCCCATAAGTTATTCTGAGCATCTTATCATACTCTCTTGGCACATAGAACTCATACTTATCAAACTGCCATTTGATTCTATCCTCTACCCATTCCTTCTCAAAAACATCAATGTATGGGTAGTTTGTCCAAGCAGGACAGCCAACATACTTTGATCCTTCATAGTCAAGAGTAGATAAAAGCTTATTAAGTTTGTTTACGAAGAACATCTTACCCATTATGTGAGTATAGATAAATGCTGGTATCTTCAGCAAACGCTTTTTCCAACCTTTAGTAGTACCGAAGTGATAATACTTTCTTGTGGCAAGGAAAATAGAAGACGGATACTTACAAGACTCAATCAGGATAGACTTTCCCTCCTCGACAGTATTGCCGATTCCGTCAAGAGGATAAATATCTACAAAGATACCCAAACCACACTTCCGTTCGTTGTCCACTTCAATCTCATAACGGCTGTCACTCACACGGGTTATCATATAAGGATAATCCTTATTGTTGTCCATATTCATGACCTCCAGATGACCAAACTCTTCTTTATGTGTATTGTAGTACTCTATGAACTTTTCATAGTCAGGTCTTCCCATCATGATATCCACATCATCATCCCAAGGGATATAACCCTTATGACGAATAGCCCCTATTAAAGTACCATAAGCAAGGACGTATTTCAGTCCTTGCTTATCCATAATATCAGTCATTGTTTTAAGGACATCCAGAGACACACTCTGGATATCCTCCATTTTCATATATTCTTTTGGCATATTACATTTTTGTCATTCCTTAAAATACTTATTCAAATCCTTAAAGAAGCTCCAGACAATCATGATGAGCAGGATTCCTACTGGGAATGCTGCAATGATGGTTACACCCTGGAGACTGTAGAGAGAGTTCTCGGCAAAGAGCAGACCGATTGGGAGGAAAATGAGTAGGAGTGCCCAGAATCCACGAATCTTGCGAGAAGGTTCCTCGTCTGCTGAAATCTGCTTGTAGCTATAAGATGAGGTCACGTAAGTGATGCCATCAAGGGTGGTGCTGTAGAAGGCAATCATGGTGATAACCAAGAGCATCAAGGCTACTGCTGGAAGAGGGAGTGTGTCGAAGATCATCAGGATGGCATCATACATCTCACCACCATTGCCGAGGAAGCCTGTAATGTCAACTCCATGCTTCATCTGCTGAGCGAGACCATAGTTGCCAAGGATGATGAACGACATGTAGGTTCCGGCAAGTCCCCAACCGAATGAACCGAAGACTGTATTGCGGATGGTTCGACCCTTTGAGATGAGGGCAATGAAGAATGGAGTTGCTACACACCATACCAACCAGTATGCCCAATAGTAAACTGTCCAGTTCTGAGCAAAGCCATTCTCACGGAGTGGATCCATATAGGTTGAGAGACCTATGAAGTTCTGAGCGAGATTGCCGAGTGACTGGAAGCCTGTCTCGATGATGTAGCGTGTCTCACCTCCAAGGAAGAGGAAGTAGAACATAATACCAAAGAAGAAGTAAGAGCAGATGCTGGCAAGCTTAGAGATACCAGTCACACCAAAGAGTACGGTAATAGTGTAGATGGAGCAGATGAGGAGGAGCACAAGGATTGTGATAGCTGTAGTTACCTCAAAGCCGAATACCGAACCCATTGCTTTGGTGAGCAGAGGAGTTGCCAGAGAGAAGGTTGTTGCTGTTGCGCACACAACGGCAAAGATAGCAATCACGTCAATCACCTTGCCCCAGAAACCGTCAACCTTATCACCAAGGAGGGGACGACAAGCCTCAGAGAAACGCTGGCGCTCACGCTTACGAACGTGCATCATGAAACCAAAGCAAACAGCAAGAATCACATAGAAGCCCCATGCGAGAGGTCCCCAGTGGAAGAGCGTGTAGGCAGGAGCCCACATCTGCATACTTCCCATTTCAGCAAGGTGAGGTTCTGCTCCATAAAGAGCCCATTCGATGAGAGAATAGAACATGATGTCGGCAGCCATGGTGCTGGTGAAAATCATGGTTCCCCACTTAAAATTGCTGTATGCAGGTTTGTCTATATTACCCAACTTTATGTTGCCGTATTTAGGCTTCAATGCCACATAGAGCGCACAAGCCACACTACCGATGGCAACGATAGGATAATAGAGTCCGATGGTGTCTCCAAAGAATCCACGCATGGTGTCAACCACAGACTTTGACTCTTCTGGCACGATCATAAAGACAGCCATCAGAGCAATAACGATGGCAAATGGAACTAACATAGTAGTCCAATCGATACTTCTTTTCTGAATTTCCATATTATTTCTTATTTATTTTCTTCAAGTTTTCTATTGCGCGATTGTAACGGTCGCGTCCGTATGTACCGAAGTCGTCACCCTTTGCCTCCTTAATGACCGTCCACTGAGCCCAGAGGTAGTCCCAAAGAATCTGATAGCAGAGAATCTTCTCGCGAGCTTCTGCCGGAATGTTTCCCTCGAAATACTTGCCGAGGATATAGTCCTCGTTTTCTTTCTCAAAGCCAGCCTCAATGAAGAGTGCAGCAAAGTCTGCCATCGGATCATTCATGCCCGAATACTCCCAGTCGATAAGGTAGATGGTTCCGTCCATTGCCTTGATGAAGTTCTCATAAAGCGCATCATTGTGGCAAGGTTTAAGATCAACACCAAGGTCGTTGAGATGCTCTTCAAGTGCCATAACCTGTGGACGAACCTCTTCCCAGCCCTCGTACATAGTAGCACCTGCTCGTTTCATCAGGATGTCATATTTCTCAATCTCCTGAAATACGTTGAACTCGTTCTTCAGACGGATGTGAGAGTTATGAACCGTCTGATAAATTTTGGCAATCTTGCGCATGTTGTCGTGACGCTGGATAGTTGCAGCATTGAGAGTTTCGGCATTCTCAACAAAGTCAGCCAACTTTATACCGGTCTTTGCATTGAAGTATCGGATGGCAGGATTTACGCCCATCTTACAACCTTCGATGGCATTGAACTCCTCATTGGCACGTTCCACCATTCCGTCAGAACCATTGCCAGGAACACGGAGCACATAGCTCTTGCCTTCAAAATTCACACGGAAGTTCTTGTTGCTCATACCGCCGATCTGAATGATTTCGGCAGAAGAGATGTCCTTGCCAGGGAAAATCGTCTGAAGGTGATTTCGTAGATTCTCCTCGTCAAACGGATCCTCCTTTCTACGAAGTGTGCGCCAAAGCTCATTTTGCAAATGCTTGAAATCATCCTTGCAATCCACATCACCCCATATTACATTCTTGAAACGGATGTATGGACGATCAAGTGTTTCGGTCACATCCATCAAAAGATACTCGTAATTGAGATATGGATTGGTAGAGTGTTCCCAAGCATAGATGAGTCTCTGATATGTCTCATACGAGATACGAGTGATGCCCATCATCTCACCCTCGAAATTGCATACACGATGGCGGTCTTTAGTAATCTTGGTAACGAATCCACATTTGGTTTCCACAAAGCACTCATCACCAGAACCACTTTCCTCTGTCATCGAAATGCAATTGCCCTCATTGATAGTACAGAGTTGCTCAATGACTTTCTTCTCATAGAATGTATCTCCTTCCACGAGCAGAAAATCCTCTTTAATAAAGTCCTTTGCAAGAGCCAGTGAACCCATGGAAGCCGTAAACTCAAACTCCTTATTATATATTAGAGTCACGTCCTCGGCCTTATATCTTTCAAACAGCTCATGGCAGAAACCTGTAACGATAACAATCTGCTGGATACCATTCTCGCGAAGGATAGCAAGTGTGCGATCCATTAGGCAAGTATCGCCAGCAAAAGGGTTCAGTGGATATGGAACCTGTGAATCACGCTCCTTACGAGCTGTTAGTATGACGGCTGTTCTCATACCATAGTTAAAGTTTTTTCTTGTTCATTGTAGCGATAAGTATCAGCTCCCTTCTGGAAGGTAAAGAGCAGATAATCTCCATCGTGCTTGATGCGAGTAAATTGACTGAGTTCTGCTTCTCTGCAGCCCAGATCCTTAGCTATGGATTTGACTACAGAAGATCGAGTGTCATCGATGTATGATTCATCAAACTGACGCAATTCGTCAATCGAGTCAAACTCTTCTATCTCATGAACCCTGTAGCGATGAATCTGCATCAAAGGAAGCTTGTTGATGTAACGGATATATACATCCTCCCAATAGCCATGCTTTGTCTCCTCCTTCTCGTATTCAGCAGCCAGCAGCTGTTTGAAAGCCATACTGAAATCCTCGGAGAAATAGACATGTCCAATCATATACCAAGAGTCATGACCACCTACTATCACCTCCGTAATATTGTCTTCGGCATCAATAGTGAGACAATATTCTCCTGTCTTACCCTCAGCATAGAGAGCGCTATAGTAGCTTTGATCAGGTTCCTCCTTGAAGACATTTTCAGGGAAATAATTATCGGAAGAGCAAATGTAGGTGTTGCCCAATTTGTCGAGCACACGAATTACAGATGAAGTGTTGTTGTAACGATAGTAATCTTCATTGATGACAATAGAGACCCCTAACTTTGACTTCAAGTACTCGAACATTTCTGCCTTATAACCAACAACTATGGTTATATCAGAGATTCCCGCCTCCTGAAGCTGACGTATCTGTCGCTCAATAAGTACTTCTCCCTTCACTACAAGCAAGCCTTTCGGACGTTCAGCACTTAGCGGAACGAACCTAGAAGCTGTACCAGCTGCCATAATGATGGCATTACGCTTGTGTGCTGTCATTACAATTTACAAAGTGAAAGTTGCCGTAAAGTTAACGTACGACTTCTGGTAAACAGGATTGGTGATATACGCACAACTCAATGGAAGGGTTGAACCATTTTTGAAGGTAATGTTGTATGTGTACTTCAACTCAACGTTACATACACCAAAGTTGTGTGCATAACCATTGTAGCATGACTTATTGAAAGTCATACCGCATGTGGCTGATAGGCGATGATCGTTGAGGAAGTCATACCATGTACTCAACTCAGCGTATGTAGAATAAGCTTGCTTGCCCTCAAGGTTCTTATCGGCACCAGCAAAGAAATTGCTAACAGTCAATGATGCAGGAATCTTTTCATGTGCGATAGTAATAACTCCTTCCAGCCAGTGACCAGTCTGATGGCTCTTGTAGGTATAGTAGTCATCCTCAACTGTATCAACGGTTGGATAATAGTAATCGTTGATACCGATTGTCAACCACTTCCAGGTATAACTTGCTCCAAAATCCACTTCAGCATACTTACCATTGAGTGAATAACCACCCATGAAGTAAGCATAGAAGCCCTTTGCGCTAAAGCCTACAGAAGGGAAAAGTACTGGTGCTGCCTCCTCAACCTGCATCTCCATACCTCTCCACATGTACTTGGTCTGAGCCTGAAGACTAAGCGAGAAATGCGACTCATGGAGCTTTGCTCCCCAGGTATTCTTTGCTGGAGTCTCGGTCTCTGGAGCAGAAGCTTCATTAATAACGGCAGCAACCTCGGTTGCTTCTACGGTTTCGTTGTTCAGCTCTAGCTCATTGGCAGAGGCGAGCACAGGCATAAGAGCGAGTGCGAATAAAAAGATTTTCTTCATATTTACCTTAAATATTTTTCTACAAGTTGAATAATCTTTAGCATCTCAGCTGGCGTGATACATTGGCGGGTGTTTATCAAGCCAACATTATCTGTGAAGCATTGAGTCTCGTATTTCAATCCTGATGACTCAAACGGGAAGTATAATTTCTTGTTGTCGTACGGATTTTCGTATCTTATCTCAAAATAGTCTGGTTTCCACCATGGAGCAGGAACATAGATGTAACCCTTAGTTCCGCTAATCACAAGACTGCTTTCTGACTTTGCACCAGTACCTGCTTTTACATGGACAACAGCATCTTCATACTCCAGTGTTGCATTCAGATACAGAACCTTTGCATCATCAGTTCGCTTGAAAACAGACGATTTCTTTATATCTGTTCCAAGGAGTTTCAGAATAACAAGCAGTGCATAATAGGCATTATCCATTAGTCGCTCGTTATTGAATCCAACAGTAACGCTCTGAGACAGCAATGTAGTAACAGTTGCAGAAACATCCACAATATCACCTATCACCCCCGACTTTGCCTCTTCTATCACATTTAAGAACGATGGAGAGTATGCAGTCTTCAAAGCTGGCATCAGTACAAGTCCATTCTTCTGAGCAATAGCGTACAACTCCTGTGCTTCTTTTAGGGTGTTGGTCAAAGGAGTCTCACACAGCACATGTTTTCCGGCAGTTAATGCCTTGATCACATAATCGTAATGCGTATAATAAGGTGAAGCTACATAAATAGCATCAACCTTTTTTAGAAACTCACCTACAGTATCACAAGCTTCAATGATTCCAAACTTATCGCAGAACTTTTTTGACTCCTCCTTGTCGGGATTATAAGCAGCAGCCAGGTAGATGTTGTTCACGTACGCAACATCCTCAGCAAATCGGTTAGCAATACTGCCTGTACCAATAACACCCAAACGCAAATAACGAGATGTCATTCTGGCAATGCTCGCATTGGTAAGAGGAGTTTCAAGCACATCTTCCAACCTCTGCAGATTAACCTCAGATATACCCATACGTCCACTCATCCAACGAGAAATCTCTGCCTCCTTCTTATCGAGAGCGGCAGCCAAATCTCGCTGAGTCATCCCCTTCCGTTTCAGGGCTTCACGAATACGTATTATAACATCTGAATTTGCCATTATTTTCAAATTTGCGGGTGCAAAGGTAAGTAAGAAATAAGGTAGAAAGCAAAATACTTAACAGTTGCTCAAGCTTAAAATGTTAAGTATACAACAGCAGACAAATATCCAAACTATCCCAATGTTAAGTTTTCTCAATTATTATTCAAACTCCGGATAAAGTTTCATATCAATAGAGAATGGACTGTCAAAATCTTTCAACAAAGCATGAAGTGTATCCTTCTCGCTCAGGAGCGCATTCTCTGTTGGAATCTTCCAGTCAATGCCAAGTGATTCATCCTTGATCGATATACCCCCATCAGCCTGAGGAGCATAAAAATTGTCACACTTATACTGGAATACAGCGGTCTCACTCAATACTTCAAAATAGAGTCCAACCCTTGAATGTAATCTTTATGCCAGTGAGTACAAACAACCATTTTAACCTTCTCCAGCTCAACACCAATTGAATCCAGATATACAAGAGCCTCCGTGCCTTACTTGAAGAACTCCACAAATCCTACCCCCCGTGCCCTCATCGTCGGTCATAACACCTTTACCGCCAAGGCTTGCCCCTGCTTTCGACCAGAAACAGAGTACAAAGACCTTCAGCCGAAATAGGCGCAATAATCAATCCTCTCCTCTGGCAAAACCAACGGAGAGGATTTTAATATTGTATATAGTATCTGGACTATACCACGTATCTGACCTTTGCATACAAAGTTGAAACCGGATGCAATGAGTATCGATATGCTCTCAAATCTTCATCGTATGTCTCTGATACTATCAGACGCTCATCAGCTATTCCTGCATCCTGCATCTTCTTCACTTTAGCGACACACATTTCTTCAAATGTAGATTTAGCAATGCGGATTCTTGACTCGTTCGCGTCATAGATGGTACCCCAATTCTGCGTATAGCCGTCAGCATAAGAAACCATCTTACGCAATTTGTACTGACTCTGAACTGTAGAGGCATCTGTTATATTAAAGACAACAACAGGATGTGTCGTAATAGACTCACGACCATGATTGTCATATAGATCAACGAATACTGTCTGACCGTTGTTTATCTGATAATCATGCATAGAGTTACCACAGACTATCAACTGTTCTAAAGATCTCACATCAACATACGAACCGTTTACCTGTATATGATTAGGCTTACTGCCAACACGCCATTTTTTAGCCGGGCTGAACTTCAAAACATTGCCAGCTTTAACCGTGTTCACTTGGCGTACAGACAAATATAATATAAAAATTTGAGATATAGCAATTAATGCTACTATCATCAAGAATACAGTTACATTCATTTCTTTAATAATTTAATATTAATCTTCAGAAACCTCACTTCCGCTGTTAGCTTCTATTCCATCTAAACTTAATGTTGGCGTTTCATAAAACTTCAAACCTCCTAATGCAAGCCATGCAAATATGAACATTGCCAATTTTACACCAATACAGCTTGAATATACAGAAAACAAAAAGCCAATGAAGAAACATAACATTGAAACCATGATTGCAATACTATGTAAAGGTCTATCCTGTCTAAATAGCAGTAATCCGTTATATATGCCATCTATCAAATATAAACCGACAGCTGTAAAAAATGGGAATATATAGTTTTCTGCGAGTGAAGGCGTACTCTGTATGTTTAATACTGAGTCAAGACCTTTCTCAAATATAGCATGGAAGGACACGTAGCACATGACCACAGTCCATACCGACACATATATTATTTTTGCTTTACAAGCCTTTGCCATTTTTATAATCAATGAAATATTAATATTTAAGACATCGTGAATTTGCACGCTTTCGCGTGCAAAGATAACATTTTTTCGCAAATAATTACATTTTGCTATCGATATTTATACTATTTTGGCACTTTTTGCCATCAACTGTGCCATTTTAGCCAGTTTTCAGACTTGTCCTTGAGCATCATTCTGGCTATCATCCATATTTTTCATCTTAGAAAGAACATCATCTATTGTACAGGAATTTTGCCATTTGTTATATAGTGATTTTGCTAATTGATATGCCATAACTATAGAGAGCATTATGAACATACCACGCCAAGTTTCTCCAGAAATGCTTGCGAACTCTGTGTAAGTACATGTGCAAAATGTCACCAATAAAGTTACAAGAATACCTGCATAACCTAACCAATCAACATTCCTTTTTAGCTTCTCTGTATAATCAACAAGAATCAACCTAACCTTATCCTCTGATATCCTTATCAAATTGCTCTGAATATTCTCATATTCATTAGCAACATACTTTTGATTATTTTGTCGTGTTGCCATGCTTTCTTATAAAGAAGTTTAACGTTATCTCATGTTTAGACGTTGATTCTAACCCCTTACCTGAAAAATTAAAAAACAAATCAAAATCTTTCTGGTAAGTTCCTATAGGAATAGGTTCGTTTCTTACACTTCCACTTTTACCTACATTCACAAACACCATTTCTAGTTCAAATGAAGAGATTGCATTTAACTCAAAATATGGTTGATTAGTATTTTCATCAGACCGGAATACCACTGATACGTGAAGATCTCCTTCGACTTCATCTGGCAAATCAAAGTCTATCTTCTCATTGCTAATCTGTATGAGGCTTATGGATGATAATAATTCATAGCCTCCCATTTTTATATTTTTTAATGTGACTGCCATATCTCATTTTATTATTCTTCGTGATCTGGTATGATTTGTAAAATGTCAATTATTTTATCATAATTCTGATCACGTTTGGTCATCTTCTGCTTGACATTCCTAACAACCTTAACTTTATATAGTTTTGTAAAGGTTAAAGTTGGCACAAGATGACGTATGATTGTATCAAAAGATCCATCAGACTTCTCTCCATTCTCGTCCTCATTACTAAACCCGTACCGGAAATTCTTAGTATTAATAGAATAAAAATGACCTACCATCTCGATTTGCTCTACCTCAGATACTTCATTCGATAGATTTTCTATAATCCGCATCTTATTCTTGTCGTTGATAGCTACAGATCTTAAAGAATCTTCACCTTTACAATAATGGGTCACGCCAATATTAAGGCACTTCGTATTGCTCATATCTACCAGTTCTTTGTATTCATACATGACTTCTGGACCATATTTATCAGTATATTCACGAATCGTCTCTACATTATTACCACATTCTATAATATTTGTGAATTCATGAATAAATCTATCTGTACCTGAGACATCAAAGTTTTCTGTTTTATCGCGTGGAGTCAATATTATACGTACTGACCCTGCCATTGCATAGGAATAATCCATTTGCATAATCTGTCTGAACTCATCCTTTTTGACCTGTGGGACACTTCTTCTTAGGTTGTCAGCTTTATATGACTCGCATAAATTTGTATAATATTTAGATGCAAGTCTATCCCATAAAGAATATATTCTTTGATTAGCATAAACGAAATCGTCATAATGCATCTCACCATATCTCACATTATGACCAGTAAGACGAATTTCCAACGAACTATTGTTAAACAGCTTCAGCCTGTCATAGCTGTCAGGAGTTGTAATAGGTTTAAATTTATAATACGACTCTTCAGATGGCAGATAGTCTTCAGGCAGTGTCGCAATGCTTGTACATAATGCATTTATACATTCTATGTCAGAGTTTAGATCTATAACAATAATCGTAGCATCTAAAGTACTACATAGCAATTCTAGGAGAGATATTCGACCCTTAATATATTTTTGAATTGAAAGCAAACTTACTCTGACGACCAGCCACCTATTGCAGTCGTCATCGTTATCAACCCAATAAAAAATATAATTATCACCATTTGCGTTGATGTAATGCGACAATAAGGGTCCGTCGTAATAGATCAAATCACTCACGTTGGCTAACGAACCGAATGCAAAGTCTATAGGGAAACCGTTGATTTCTTTCATATCATTGATTGCATAAAAGTAAACGTATTATTCAAATCACATGTAGTAGATTCAAATAGGTTGAAATGAGTTGCTTCATTAGCAGGTGTTACGTTTCCGTCTTCTACTGTTATTATCCCAGAAAAGAGAGACTCTCCAACAGAATGTTCTATATTTTTATAGTTTAGCTTTAGTTCGGCAAATGTCTCCAATGCTTTATCTGCATCTTGATAGCATGAAAGTGCAAGCAATGTCATACGTGCATTATTATTGTCTATAGCCTTTAACATCCTTTTGGGTGAACTAACATATTGTGGGATATGATTCATTTCAGGTTTATCTGCAAATGCATATCTATAGTAGGTTCCTTCCACGACAGCATCAACATCCGGCATTTTAACTCCGCATTCAATCAGTTTATCTATGTATTCTTGATATTTGTAAACCATAATAATATCGTATTATAAGTCCTTCAACCTTTCTTCCTCCTCCCACCCGTATGCTCCTCCAGATGTCGCTCACTCATCAGACTCTCAAACAACTCACGCTTCCACTCATCGCAAGTGCCCTCCTTGATAGTACGCCTGACGTACTTGCTCCAGTTAAGCAGATACTTAGCCCCAAGTGGCGCATTCTTGGGCGGTAGGTGGTGATGCTCATCTATGTACGCTTTGAGTGCTTCAAAGTTCGCAATCCTGTTCTCTTCATTCTTCGACATTTGTTCTTGATTCGAATTTATGAAAGCAAATATTTTACACTTTCCTATACATCTGACGTTTGCCTTCTACTGAAGGGCATTTTGTAAGATCGGTGTACTGACCGCTTTCTATAAGGGATATGAGTTCGGCTTCATACTTATCGATGTCAACCTTTCTATACTTGTAGTCTTCGGGGAGGAAACCATAAATAGTGTATGTGTCACCTGTATGGCATCTGGTTACTCCTTCTGATATTTTCTGCAAGAAGTCAGCCTGGTTCTCGAACCTATATTCGAAAGTTTCACGACATTTCTTGTCAATGATGTAGAGGTTGTTCAGAATATTATTGATAACTTCGAGGACGAGTAGCAGCTGAGGACGTTCGGGTGCAATCATTTCATGAGTAGATTCGTTGCCCATGAATCGCGCTTGATGTAGCCTCTCGCAATCAGCTTTGGTAATGATGCCCTTATCCTTGAGCTTATTGATCTTTGTAGCCAACTTGCCTGCCGTGATTCCTTTCTCCTTACAGATAGCCTCGACTGTAGTGCGAAAGCCTATAGCAGCAAGGATATCGCACCCTTGATTTAATGCTGTTACCGACTCCTTATATATTCTGCTGATTATAGCAGGCATATCCCAAGATGATAATGGCTCTATGCAACCTTGACGTTTAGGATATGTTATATACTCTGGCACATGATCCATATCACCGTACTCATTGTATTGCATATATTCATCGCCATCATTCACCTGTAGGAACGATACATTATCACACCCTTTGCATTTTACGATGTAAAAGCTACTCTCAGAATAATATTCATCATGCTCGTCTGTATAAACATTCTTTTCGTGACCATGTATGCTATGATGAGTCACTTGTTTGCATTGATCACAATAACAGTCTATATCCTTAAGTTCCTTCATAATTCATCCCATCACTTTAATAGTTCATAGTCACTCTTAAAATAAAATCTTTTGACTTCAGATTCACTTATAGATTCTAATTCTATACATGTAACTATTGCGCTGCATTTCTGTTAATGCACTACCTTCGAGAAACCTAACATTGTGAGCGAAAAAACGATCAGCCTCTCTTTCTACCTCAGTTAATCTTTCTTCGCATCGATATAACTGGCTAAGAACAGCATCTGTTTGAACTATATGGGCACAGAAAAACCTATTCTGGAAACCATTCCGATACATAAAGTCAAAAAACACTGACTTATTGGCATATTCCTTTCGGTTCAGCTGAGACTTGAGAGCATGCCAATAAACATTTGTGCCTTCTGTAGTCAAAATAGTAACAAGAATATTATTGTTGCCAATCTGCTTAATATTATAAAACTTCTTCATACTTACCAATTTTCACATATACCATTAATTGCATCCAAAGCTTCTTTTGTGATATCCCATGCTTCATCATAAGTGAGTGATTTTGTGATTATCACCTGATTATCCACGTGGAATATTGTATTCCGTCGTTTATTATATACGGTATAAGCATCTCCGAGAGCTAAACAAAGGTGGCCGAACCTTGCTTCATTAAATATTTTCGCATCTCCATCAACATTCCATTTATGAGTTACACTGTTTTCTGCAAAGAACGTGCCAACAGATTTCTCTGACATATCAATTTCTGTCTGCATTCTGAGTTTCAGAACACCTTCCACTGCCCTCAAAGCGCCAAAAGTGAAACAACTATAATCGGATAGTTTAAGTCCTGAATTGAAAAGAATCAAAGATGACTCAATCATTCTTGTCAATGTATCGCCAACAGATTCTATATGGTGTATCTCTGATATGTAAGCAGAAGGTGTTGTATCTATTGCTGGCACAGTATTTTTAAGGCAGATGCTCTCTGCAACATCTGACACTCTTGTACCTTCAAACTTTTCTATTGCATATACCATGACAGTGACATAGCCAGGCGTTACATTTCCTTGAAGCAAAAATGTTCCATTATTGTAAAATGTCACATGTGAATGAGAGTTGTTTGGAGCATCTATTTGATGCCTAACCTTCACATTTGGATCATTATTGACAATATCAACTATATGGAATCCTTGACTTTGCAATAACGTCAAAAGTTCCTCATATTTCGGATATTCACATTGTTTGAGTGTTAAAGTTTTCTTTAGTGAATCAGGTAAAGCGGTCTTTTCAATTATGTATGATCTGCAGTCTTCGCATACAGATTTTATGATAAGACTTCCGTCAATATAAAAGTGCACACCGCCGTTTGGTTTCAAATAGGCATATAGTGTAGCAGTCTTCATACCTTTTGTTATTCGTATGTTGATAACAGTATCACTGACCTTGAATATCGAGAACTCGTATTCAGAATGTGCAACACAATATTCATTAGCCACATCAATTACAGAACTATAATCTATAGTATATAATGCCATGTTATTATTTCGTTATAATTTTTTGCCCCATCCGGCAGTATCGCTCCGAGCGTGCTCGCCTGAGCACCTCTGAATATAGACAATGAGCGAAGAACTGCAAGCATTGCTGCTCCACCTGTGCGGATGGATGTACCACATGTTAGTGTTGTCTATTTGTTACAAATTGTCATTACGACAGAATTCCTCCTCTGGAAACCTTATACTCTATAAGAGTTTGCATAACATTCAGCAGCGATGCCCGTGGCTGAAGAGCTTTGTCAAATTGAGCCTTGATTTCGCTAACAGTTGCAATTCCATTGATATGATAATTATCCCTCAACAGAGATGTGACTCGTTGTTTAAGCGATTCATGATCATCTCCATGTACTCCCGTATTGTGGGCGTAATGATTTGCAGCTTGTGCATTTTGCTCACTTGTACCATTCAAGCTGCTATAAAATCTATTTCTGATAGGCTGCACAACATGAACTATTATTGGGACCGCAATGTGATCTAACAGCATGTGTCCCTGCATTATCTCATAAAAATGCCGACTTGTAATATTCCTGTTCAGTAAATCTTGTTTAACTTGTTGAATGTCCTGAGAATGAGATGTGATGTAAGGCTGATGTCTCTTGATTTCAGATTCAACAGCATTCCTAAAATCTGTTGTCAGATGATGAGAAGTGTCGAAAGTAAGATTATCTCTTACAAAAGAACTGAGATCATCTACAGATAATTCGGTATCCAGCAATTTCTTTGATACGATAGTTAATATAACGAGGTCAGATATAACTTCGGAGATGTCTTCAATGCATCTATCAAAGTCAAAAGTAATTTCGTCATCCGGTAGTGAAACCCTATATGCAATATCGTTATATACTTTCGAAGGAAAACACCTGATATTTTCCATGGAATACATACAGGTGTGTACTACATATAAATTCTCCCTCACTATCTTCGAATACTTACCAGGTACATCAATTAAAAGATCATAGTCTGCATCCACACAACACAACTGGCGTGAATTTGGTATGAATGTGCGATCCTTTACTGCTTTTAGCATTGCATCCTTTCCTGGTATAGAGTCATCAGAAACATTATGGTATAGACTAATCACCAACCTGTATTTGTCTCCATAGAACGATTTGAACAAGTTCGACCAAAAAGCCTTATCCAAGTCATCCTCAACATAAATATGAATCTTCTCCTTCTTTGTGGATGAAGACATATAGCGGGACATCTCACTAAATGTTGATGATGCATAGGTTTTGATATCAGATGCCATGTACCCTAGTTTTTAAATCTTCTAAATTTTGAACAGCACTGTGCCAACCTCTCATTAATACTGCAGGTGCATGAGATGAAATGATTAACTGACAATTCGGATTTAGGGTTTTGACAACATCTATCAATTGCTCCTGCCAATCTACATGTAGTGAGATTTCTGGTTCGTCCATGAAGAAAATGACATCCTCACCCTCTTGGAGTATTGTAGTTATCAAAACAGATATTAATTGTTTTTCGCCAGAAGATAACTGATTTATTTCCAATAATTTCCCATCAATATCAGATATAAACCTCAACTTGCTACTATTGCGATCAACCCTCTTGAGTGTCTCTGCAAATAATGAATCTAATATATCAAGGAAGGTGTTTTTTCTCTCATACAATGATTTTATATATTCAATATCAAATAATCGTCCATTAACAGCATAATGTTCCAACCGGTTAGCCAGATTGGCAAGATAGATTGCGTACCCCTCTTGTAGCGTCTTTAAATCAAAGTCTAATGAAGATCTGATGCCTTCTTCTCTAAGACCAACTATGCTTACTTTGTCCAAGGATGCTGAGAGTGGATCATCGAATGTACTTAAGATTGAAATATTGAGTTTTTCAAGAAATGGTTCTATCGGTATATTTTTCCCATTATGAGTAACTCGGCAGATTGAGGCCTGGATTCCAATATTAGCCAATAGACTTTTCCGTTCGTGTTTCTTGAACTTCTCTGAAACGTCATCCCAAATTTCACTATACACTTCGTCATGCCCAGCACGTTGTTTCAATTCGTTTAACGTATTATCAAAGTTAATGTTCGTGAGAACATAACCATCTTCAAAAGTCACTACTATCTTCTCTGCTTTACTTACATAGTCTTTGGGCAATCTACCTCTACTTAACAAAGACGCAGTAAGATCGAATAATGTAGTCTTGCCTGCTCCATTTATGCCAGTAAGAATATTAACATTCTTATTTAACTCCCAATGTAAGTCATAACATTTCCATAAACCATGGACATCTATTGAACATATTTTCATAAGTTATTGTTTTTACAATTTATAATTCGTTACTTAACGCTTAACCCTAACGGACTTAAGTCGCATAATGACTACGACCACTTGTGCAGGCAGATATCTTTTTTTATTTCACACTCTCCATCACCTCGCGTGTCACCTCTTTCACTCCATTTTCACTGATATCATGAATAGGTTGCTCGGAAGCATACACACTAAAGCTATGAATACTCGCGAATATCAAATCCTTTCCTACGAACGAGAAACTATGCCCAAAGACGTAAGGTTTGATGACTCTCTCCTTCAAGTCACCAAGATCTTTTATGTTGCATTCAGATAACAGAGTCATTTCTCCGCTATCTGAATTGAAGTAGTTTATTTGAACGTGATAGTACATTTTCTACAATCATTTATTTCGATTTATTTATCTCCAACGCACTCTTTAAGAAACGCATACTTCCCTCGCGAAGTGCCTCAAGATTCTTATCAACCAATGCCCAATCAGCTTCTTTGACGAGAGCCGGTATCAAATCGGCTGTTGTAACCTTGACTGCTCTATCCAGCAAGCCCATCAACCCAAGAAGACTGTCAATACGAGAGTGAGACGATTTCTTGTCAGATGGATTAAGGCGGTAAAAAGTCAGGAACTTCTTATGGAAGATAATTGAGAATACAGAACAATGAAAAGAATCAGTCACGACATATTCTGCATTGGCCAGCAATTTCACGAAGTCAAGACAGTCGCTATTACTATTGACGATGTCACCAAAGCCTTCATCTGCAGGTTCGTACCAATCCATGTGGTTGAAGGTAACGACTTTCATACCAAGTTCTTTTCCAAGACGCGAAACAGCTTCACGGTTGTCTGTACGAGGGCCGAGCATGTAGCAGAGGATATACTTCTCCTTGTATTCCGCCTTTGAATCTTTAATTTCTTCACTCCATTGTTCTTTTGTAAGAAGCAAAGTTGGATCAGCAACTACTGTGGCATCACGTCCTGTGAGTTCCTTAACAATTTCAGCACCACGAACTTCACGTACGGCAATTGCATCCATCTTGTTGAGGAAACGTGCGACACCCTTCTTCTGGTGATCCATGATGAAAGACTTGCCAAAGCTACTACTATATGAGAACTGAGGTACAGACTTATCTACGAACATCAGATTGTAGAAACCTGCATAGAGGCTCAACGGTCCCCATACCTGATCACTACCGACAAATACCACATCATAGTTCTTGCTTCCTTTGCAAAGAGCATTCCAACCAGTATAGTAGTCGCACAATGGTTCAAGATGTTTTGCCTTGAAACGATTGACAGCATCTGTACGCTCCTTCTTAATACGAGCAAACTCTGGATGTTGAGCTGTCAGGTTCTTTTGTTTGCGACTATGCAGAAAACTATCCAATGCACCACTACGAAGGTAACCTGGGAGTGTTCGGATTATGTCAAGGATGCTCCTTTTCTTGTTATATCTAATTATACGGAATGGATAACCAAGCGACTGTATTACTCTGATGGTAGCCAATCCTTGTAGGCTCGTTCCATAATTATTCTGTCCAGGGTGCATGATAACCACCCCCCCCACCTTGCGTTTATTTTCAGCCATAATCAATCTACGTTTCCTTTTTTAGTCATCAATGGGATGATCCACCACAACCATCTGCGTTTGCCTACAAACATCTGGCTCTTAGCAAAGAGATAATAGGCGATGGATTTCCAATATGTAAACTTTGTAAGCGTAACGTCATACTCTGGCACTTTCTTGCCAATAGCCTTGGCAAACTTCAGCACACCACCAACACGTCCTTTCTTCTTTGGAGCGGATGCCTGACATTTGACAAGTTCTTCTTCCGTCAAGTCTTCCAGATGGATATAACCCGCATCGACAGCTTCTTTTAGCAAGCCAACAAACTCTGCATTACGGACAACAACAGAATTCACACCCACCTTATCCTCTTTGTACTTGCCATAATGAATATCACCAAAGCTTACATCTGCAAGTTCTGCATAATGATCAATACAAAACTGACAACGGCTAGGGATAAAAAAACTTCTCAATGGATGATAGTAAAGTTGAAAAGGAATCTCCTTGCTAATAGTTGCATCCTTGGCTACAAGACTACCCAAACATCCGTTGTCACGATACTGGAAGTACTGCATCGTCTTCTGGTCAAGTCCGTTTTGCTTGAATACATATTCCGTAAGATTGAATGTACGCCCACAAGAGCAGTACAAACCGAAATAGCCAAACACCTTCTCACGGAATCGTTTGTCAGTAGCCTCAAACTTTCGGAACCCGTGTATAATACAAGGAAGTCCTACGAGTACAACCTTCCCTTCTTCTTCCTTCACCTGCCTTACGATGCTTTCATACATCACAGGGCAATACTTAGAAGAACGAGCTTTATAAAGATTCTTAGAATCATGTACCAACACCGTCTTATTCAGGAAAGGTCGGCTCATATCATTCTCTGCCACTACCGCTGCACTTATGTAATGCTTATCAAGAAGGTAGGCGATGTAGGCTGTCAGCAATCCTCCAGATGCACCATGATAGCGAGTATCATAATCAGTTGCATAACCGGAATATGAAGACACATAACGTCCGACAAGTTTGTGCTCCTTTATGTCCAGAGTATTGAACTTCTCTGTTGCTATGCCTTTTAGCTTTACGCCAACACCAGGGCATACCTTCAGGCATCGTCCACAATCAATACATTTATCTTTATCCAATGATGGAATGTACTGACCATTGACAACCTGCATCTTGATAGCTCCCTTTGCACATGAATCAGAACAGATGCCACAGCCGAGGCAGAGGTCATGAGAGGTAGTATAGGATATTTTATTTCTTAATGCCATATTGTTTTACAAAAACTCACAAACTTCACAAATGCAGAGAACAAATAATAATTATCAATGATTAATCCAAACTTAAGAGGAAAAGACAACTGACTTTTTACATCATCAGGAAATTCGTTTAATCTTTTCCGCATGGATTTATAGAATTCAATGTGGTTGGTACCTTTTGCGCAATTTACCAATTGTCCCACGAAGGTTCCATAAAATCTATAGTTTATTGCATTGTACAATTCTATGTCTTTATCTATGAAATACTCTTTAAGCAAGATGTAAGTCTTGGCTATATCCTCAGCTTTTTTTTCAGAAAAGTTTGCTGTATACGAATTTGCATTATCACATTCATAGATGTACAAGACTTCTCCTACAGATTTCGTTATTTTAGCGTTATATAGTAGACGAGGTAATACATTAAGATCTTCAGACATGCTAATTCCTCCTTCAACTTTAATACAACTGTCCTCATATAACGAACTTCTAATTAATCTGCCCCATATGTTGTTTGGTACGTCATGCTTAATAACAGCAATATTCAAATCATGCGGATTATCGTAATCTGGAATACGATTAAAAATTTCTACCTTTCCACCACGCCTTAATATATCCACACTTACAAGATCTGCTCCTGTGTCCATTTGTTTTTGGACACATTTCTCAACGCAAGTGATATCTATATAATCATCACTATCTACATGCATCAAGAACTCACCTGTAGCAGCTGCAACTGCCGTATTGCGCGCACCACCAAGACCTTTATTCTGATCATGTTCAATAATGCGCACCTGTGATTTACGAGCAGGATAACGGTCTAGAACACTCTTGAGTATGGCTATACTGTTGTCTTTTGTACAGTCGTTAACAAAAATATACTCAACGTCTTGGTACGTCTGTTCGAAAAGACTTACAGCACATCGCTCTATGTATTTCTCTACGCCATAAATAGGCACGAGTATTGATACTTTCATTTAAGACCTAATCTTTTCTTTATTTGTAAATCTGCAATTCCTGTAGTCTTCCAAATGTATTCTTTTATTCTAATATACCAAGGAAGATTCATTGGTGTCGCCCATGAACCTGCAAAATGATGAACACTTACAGTCCTCTTAGTTTTTCTTACTTTACCTGTAAGATAAGACTTGGGACTAAAAAAATCAGGTGGAAAAACAGGTACTTGCCCCTCAGATTCAGCCTTAAAGGCCTCTTCAATCGTAGAGCAATCCTTTAGTCCATAGTTAAGAGTTCGAAGATTAGCTTCTATGCGTTTAGGCAATGTAACCATGTCAAAAGAACCATCTTCTTTAACAAACGATATATTAGAATATTTGTCCATGCATTCTTTCACCCATTGCGAACCCTTCTCAACGCCAAAAGCAGCAACTTCTAAGCCACCTATCGAACTTTGCCAGCACAACATAGTCCTTAATCCTAAAAACGGGTCAAATGGTTTACACACCTCTACATCCATATCCAGATAAATCCCACCGTGATTGTAAAGAGCATAAAGGCGTATATAATCTGCGGCAAATGCATACTTTTTGTTCGCGAAAGCATCATCTACCCATTTTGACTTTCCTTTTGGAAAACGTTCAAAGTTCCAATGTATGAACTCATAATCTGGAAGATAAACCTTCCAAGTGTCCATACACTTTTGAAGACTTGCGGGTATCGGGTCATCTGAGAGCCAACACCAATGTATTATTTTAGGAATCATTTCTGCAAATATTTTTGTGAAATATAAAAATGTATAAAACCCGGATCAAATACCTTTATCAGTATTGTAAAGATGACAATAGGTATATATGTGGCTGCAATCGAATTGTTGGTTGATGCTAATAAAAGAAATCCTGAGGTTAGAAACAATGTTTCCTTTTTTGTATAGTTTTTATACAAATACTTGTAATATGGGTATACTAATATTAGCATTACAACAAGTGCAATCAACCCTTCATTTAACATCCATATTATCCAAGGATTTTCAATAATATTCATATCCAAATATGTCAAAACAGTCTCACTCATATTTCCATATAACAAATCCTTCCAGTTGAAATAACTGAATACAAGTAAATTGTCTAATCTAACCTGCGAGCTATGCTCATCAAACAACCCCATATCTAGTAGTCGCCCACCAAGTGTAGTTCTTGTCAAAATAAAATATGCGGAAGTAGTTATCAACGCTACTCCTATAAGAAGTTTTGTTTTGGAAATTTTAATTCCTTTTCCAAAGACAATCAAATCTGCTGTATATATTAATAAGAAAACCAGATTTAGCACCATTGCAGCCCTAGTATTAAAACATAGTATTGATATGAAACCCAAACTCCACAGCATCATCTTAATACTATTTTTTATTGGGCTTACTAATATAAACAACATTAATGATGTTACGATTAGTGCATTCTGCAACGGGTGTCCGTGCAAGGCGGTACTTCGAAATTCGCCATCTTCTCCTAGAGAGGTAAGGACTTCATCATTCTGAAACCAGCCAAAAATTAAATGCCCGGTTATCCTTTCAAGAATTGCAATAGTTACCTCTATCACAAAAAATACAAATAGAAGCTTGGCAACCCTTCTTCCCCAATTTATATCTTTTGAATCAAATGACGTAACCACCAATGCTAATAAGGGACCACCTACGAAGTGGGTACCAGATGTGATACCACCATTACGATCTATGAATGCCCGATATAAATAGTAGAGAGTGCTAAATATTAAAATTGGAAATGCACCCTCTATATACTTGATTTTTTTAATTTTAAATAATAAAAGCATCATAGACAATACACTCGCGTACGTCAAAAAGCTATAAAAATATATTCCAATGGGATGCATCACATTTTCACCAATAAGCAAAATGAATGCGATTATTACATATATAATTTTAGGAGATACACCTATCATACTATAAGATTTGATGTGTGAATAAACTAAGTATTAATCTAGCTTTATTTTTTTTACTCATTCTCTTTGACAGAATATAGTGAATAAGAGAAAAGTTAATTTTCGGTATGTCTTCTACTACCAATACACCTGCACTAAAGGCTTCTACTATTATCTCGGCCTGAACATATTTTATTGAATCTTTATATGATTCTCCCAAAGATTGTTTTAAAAAATCTATATATTTTTTTCTTTTACCATAGGTTTCGTGTGTATAATTGTTGGTGATAGAGTTATCATTCAACTTATTATAATTATACAAAGATTTATGAACATAGGATATTTTACCAACTGAAGGTAATATTTGACTCAAGTACGAGACATCTTCACAATAATCTATATTTTCTGGAAATTTTGCATATCCAACAGCGTATTTACTCTTTATCAGTTTATTCCAAAGAGCTCCCATATTTTTCCCTTTTAGTATAGAGGCTAACAGATCCTTACAATCATTTTGTTTTCTGTAATAGGTTCCCTTTTTTGTATATACGGAAAAATCGCAGACAGCTATGTCGCTAGAATTATCCAATATACTTTTTAATAAATCTTCAAGCCATGTTTTCTCCGCCCAATCATCACCATCAATATGTATAAAATATGGGGTTTTCACTTTACTCATACCATATTGCCTGGCACAACTTACACCTGAGTTCTCAATGTGATAGACAATAAATCTCTCATCATTTTGATGATATTTATCACATATTGATCCGCTATTATCCGTGGATCCATCATCAACTATGATACATACCCAATTCTTCTCAGTTTGTTCAATAATACTCTGCAGACATCTTACTAGATACCTTTCTACATTATAAACAGGGAGTACAATAGAAATTTTTGCGCTCATTTTTTGATGCTTAGCTTTTCAATGAATATTCTAGGAATTCTCTTGATTCTATTATATTTTTTTCTAAAAGAGTTTTATCTATGGTATAACTTAAATACGGATCGTATCGAAATGTATCAATTAGGTTTGATATACCATTGACCTTTTGCAAAATAGAAGTGAATCTTGAAAGACCTCTCGTTATATTACCTATGCAAATGAATGGTTTTTCAAAAATAATAGAAAAAACACAAGCATGAAAACTATCTGTAATTACAAACTCTGCATCATAAAAGCCTCGTAACCATTGTTCAATAGAAGGGAGTATACGATCTGCTACGGGTGCACCTGTGTCTACTAAACTATTGTTGACACTAAATGCTATAAGCTTCTTGTCTTTTTCCACTCTGCGTACCAGTTCTACTTTTTCTCTATTAGAATCAAGAAAATATGTCAACAAAGATCCTGCACTTTTAGGTGTCTTTTCTATTAACTTTATATAATCTTCTTTCTCTAATAAAAAAGTAGGGTCTAGTACTGAAATAGCATTATTTTGCAAATATTCGTTTACTAGAGTTATTCCTGAATCCTCTCGTACACTTATAAAGTTGAACGATTGTGAGGACTCTTTACAAGATTTTGTTTCATCTGGGGAATATTCCCATTTGTCCACACCAAAAGAAGCAGCATATGATATTCGCTTTATACCCCAACCTTTAGTGAACGATAAATATGCATTTTCTATACCCTGATTATATTGATCTTTGAAATATTTAGGTCTCCATACTTGATCACTACCCACTATAATACAATCATAATCTGATTCTTCAATCTCCAAAAATGAAGATATAATACGTTCATGAATATATTGTGATCGGAATTCCATAATAGATTTATTTATTATAGGAAACTCTCGGTTGTTTTTTTTTTCGCGAAATATTACTTCATCATAACCAAGAATTTTTTTTATCAACCGTTTAGGCACTTGCTTCCAATTTGTAGAAATATCACGTAAAGGAGTATTTAATACCTCAACCTGATGTCCAATACGTTCTAAGTAAGTTTGAAGCGCCCAAGCTTGAAGTATGCCTCCATAGTTATTTTTAAGTGATAATGTCAAAATTCCTATTTTCATAATTACTATCGTTTTAACTTAGAGCGACTGGCGAGATTCGAACTCGCCCATTCGCGATATGCGTGTGCGGAGCGCTTATCTGCGAAGCCACCTAGGTGTCGCAAAGTGCCAGATGCGTGAGGTTTGACGTGAGAGTAATCAGAGATGTCGCGCCTCCTTGCTAAGTTACCAGCTTTGCAAGTGCATCTGACGTATTTTTACATGCCTAAATCCTTAAGCATGCGTTTTGTAAAGAGTTTGCGCCCCTTCATATTGAGGAAGAAGGAATTAAAGTAAAGATTAGGATCCTGAAAATCCTCACATAGAGTGTAGTCAAGGAATGGAATGTTGTGGACATTAGCTTTAGCAACGAAATCACGTACCAAGTAGTTCCGGACATCATCAGGGAAGAGTGATGACAGATATTTTGTCATTGGGACACAGATGAAGACTGGTTTAAGATTGCGCTCAAGACAATAATCGACCATATCCTTTGCCAGTGATAGTGCTTCTTGATAATACTCGTTCCACTCTGGCTTAAATACATCCTTCAAGTCACGAAGACGGAATTCTTTCTTCCAGCCATTTATCCACTTGTTCGCATCTTGCATTAACTCCATGTGCATCATTGGTTGTTCTGCAATGTTGTATGTTCTGTTTGGGTCAACGTCACATATCAAATACCTGATTGCGCGAGGATTAAAAAAGAGCGGCCATCTAAGATACTTGTGGAGTTGATTACCATAAGGAAGATTCTTTACCTGAGCACCATCGAGAATCTTGGCAAACTTAGAATAGTAAGCAATACCCCAATATTCCTTGCGTGTCTTGATGTATGGCGCAATGGCGGTAAACGGCATAATAGGAATCAGAACAGTACCACCGTCCTTGATGTAGCTATGAAAATATTTCAATATCTCAAAATCCATATCTTGACCTTGGGAACCTGTTGCCCAAGACTGACCTATTACATCTTCATAGAAAAAAGAATATAGGGCTGGATTGGAGCCAAGGTTAACGATATCATAATTGCGTATGATATTATCTCTGTAACCACCATTAGACACAAACTGTTTAGTAAATAGATACTGATTCTTCCACCAGTTTGTTCGCGTAATGAGTTTATTTGCAATAATGAAAGATGCAAGTGATAAAACTACGAGTACACCCAACACAAACAAAAGCCAGAACAATATCATCGAAATAAAAGCAGATGCTATCCAAACCAGAAAAGCAATGACTGCAAGATACATCAATTTCTTCTTCATATTAGTAACCTGGGCAATTTAATGATTCGGGATGGAATTTATAATCTTTATTCAAAGCATAGATTGCCGCCATATCATCCTCTGTCAGTTCAAAATCATAGATATCAACATTATCCTTGATATGTGAGGGATTGAAGGAACGGAAGATTGGAACCACACCCTGCTGTACGTGCCAGCGCATAATAATCTGTGTAATTGTGCGTTTGTATTTTGTGGCAAGGGCATTTAGTGTTTCATTCTCTCGGACGAAAGGCAACATAAGACAATTTGCAGAGTAAGCCTCCAGTTGTATGGAGTTCTCCATGCACATCTGCTTAAATGCAGGAACTGTACGGAATGGGTGATACTCAACCTGCATAACGTGAGGCATGTCGAAACCTGCATCCTTGAGCATCTTGATATGGCGCTCTCGACAATTGGCAATGCCTATGGCTCTAACCTTACCACTCTTATATATATCGAGTACCTGCTGCCAGTTGTCGAGCCAATACTCTGGCAATGGCCAGTGGAGCATCCAGAGATCAATATAATCGAGTCGCATATTCCTGAGCGAAATATCAATCTCGTTCTTCATGTCACGAGTTCTCTGTTGACTGTTACCTACTTTGGTCGTTACAAAGATATCCTCTCTCTTGCAGACTCCGTTTGACATCATCCTTCCGAATATGTCACCAAGAAGTGGTTCGTTCTGGTAGTCTCGTCCAGTATCAAAACCAACAGTCTTCAGGGATTCTCCATATATTATAGCATCCTCCAATTGCTTCATAAGCGCCTTCTTGTCTCCTCGAAGGTCGCATATAGAAGTGCCCATCATTATTTTGGGCATGTGGACTCCATTATTTAATTCGACACATTGCATATTTAACTTTATCTATGAGTTGATTTCTTAAAGTCTTGTTTAATCCTATACAAAATACTATAACACATGTGCAGATAAAAGCGCATATATAATAGCCACAGAAGCTTAGGAAAGTATCAGAGAACTGCTTGCTAATGAAATATACTGGTAGCATAGTTACAGCTGACACCATAGCACATCTTAAATATACCTCCTTCAAATGTTCTGACACTGAGAAATCCTTCATCTTCATCTTAAAGATCACAATCTCTGCGATATTTGCAAAAACACCCCACAATGCGATGATCCAGAAGACAGATACTGCAGGCGCACCAAGATAGAATGTAACCCATGCAACAGGCAAAGGCATTAGACCAAGCAAACCTGCATAAAGGTTCAAAGCCTTAATATCACCGGTGGCATGTGTTCCCATTATGACTGGTCGCGCAATGGCTCGAACCATCATAAGCCCCAGTATTATAAGAGCGAATGTTAATGTCTGCTCTGGCACTTCCTTTAGCCACACATTCAAAAGTACCTCCAGCTTAAACATAGCAGGCATCATGAATATGAGCAAAAGGTAAAAAGAATACAAAGAGGCATTGTTTATCAAGCGGATCATTGCGTCATAATCCTTACGTGCATACGACTTAACAATCTCCGGGTTCACCGCAGTCATGAAATTTCCTGTAAACTGCGTGAATGCACCTTGCACCTGATAACTAATCGCACGTGCTGCATTAACAACAGGTCCAAAATAGATGTTGAGCAAAATATTGACACCCTGCCCTTGTGTAATAACACACAGTCCACCTATGATATCCCAACCTGCAAATGAAAATATACTCTTGTACTGACTCTTTTCTTTGACTAACCGCCAATGAGACTCAGGATATCGTTTCATGCAATAGATACGATAAATCATCAAGATTATCATCTGAATGAAAAACATCATTAGTGCATAAGCAATCAATGAATCGACATCATTAAGGTACATGAGGGTGAATACCATACTTAACTTCAATACCACTTCGAGAATGCTTATATATGCATAAACCGACATCTTTTCATGTGCAATTATGTCAGCAGTATAAGGCATCTGTGTAAATTGAAGCATTGTGGTCAGAATGGACAACTGATAGACCACATTAACGGCAATGGTGCGATCTGATTCGAAAACCATCTGTGTGTTCACGAACCAAAGCCCTACAGTTTCGGCAACGATAAACACTATTGTTGCTATACCGATATGTGAAACCAAAGCTACATTGAATGTATCGCGCAGTTTTTCAAAATCGCCCTTTCCAAGTTCGTATGTAATAAAACGAGACGTGCCAGAACTGATTGATCCATTCAGGAATCCCATCATAGCAACTACACCACCTACCACATTATACAAACCATAGTCGGATGCCCCAAGAACACCCAAGATAACTCGGGATGTATAAAGGGACACCGCCATGATCAGCATCATGCGGAAGTATAGGAATATAGTATTTTGGGCTATTGTCTTATTTGATGTTTCGGACATAGATTTTCTTATTAGCACATAGGTCCAAACAAAGTATTCCACCTTACGAGGCGGTCAATCAGGAATGTTCCGTCCCAAGGCATCTCAAAGTTGAGCATGCGACCGATAAGTGGGCAACGTGCTACACCCTTCTCGGTTGCCTTTGATGCAAACTCCATAGCCTTATCGACTGGAGCTGCAATACCGATTGTCTGGATATAATCTTCAATATTATCAAGAGCCTGATTAATGTGATCAACCTCGTGAACCATCAATGCACGCGAATAGACTGGAGAGCAGAGTTCGCACTTCTCCTCATCACTCAGAAGGATGCTCCAACTCATGGTTGGGCTACCCCATACCTTACCCTTGAAGTCATAGACTCCACGGATAGAGTGGATAGCTGAGATCTGCTCTGGCGATACGGTTGGCTTAGGTATCTGTATCTCGGTCTTTGGGAAGGCAGTTGCAAGTATCTCACAGAACTGCTCTGGCGATACAACACCGCCTCGCTCAATATAGAGGTTATGAGGTGATGCACATCCTGCCTGATCGAAAATTGATACGTCAACCGATACTCTGCGAGCGAGTTTCTTTGCCTCCTGCTCAGATGAGAGTTCTTCCTTAGCGATAACTGCATAAGAGAGCTTAGGACCGAAGATAACAGTCTCGCAATCGATAGCGGAAGGATAACCTGCCACGGTCTCAACAGACTCCTTGCCACCCCATGCGATTCGTACCTTGGCAGACTTTGACATCATCTCGCCAAGTGACTTTGCATGACGTGAGAAGTAAACAACAGCAACCGTCTTCACAAGGCCATCTCCTTTGATGGTGTAGCCATCAGCCGTTGTATATTCAAGCCCCTCAAATGCAGACATGAGGGAAGCAAACACGCCACCATCCTTTGCAGCAACCTTTAGCAGGTTGACGTTCTTAGTGAGAATACACTGAACGAGTGCAAACATGCCTAGAATCTGCACGTTACCAGCCATCCAATGACAGCAAAGTCCACGAGCATTTGCCTTGAGGTAGTGCTTGTCGCTATCCGGGAATGGAAGGAACTTATCCATATATTCAATGTTGCCACGAAGTCCATCTTTTGCCACCTGACGGAGGTGACGCTCGTCACACCACTGGCTGAGGAACAGCAAGCCCTTATCCTTGAGGAATGAGAACTTGGGATCAGAAAGCCACGTCTTTGCAGCCTGACCAATAAGACCAATCAGAGCTTCTACTGGCTGCTGACGAAGCCATTCATTCTGAACATTGAGTTGGTCAATTATTGACTGGAACTGCTTCTCGCTGTCCTCACCTTCAAGCGTACCCTTGAAGTACTGCACATCCAGATTCTTGTCATCAACAGCGCCCTCTGTCTTTTTTGCATTAAAGGTAAGTTTTGCAGAAAGAATATCACCACAACCACGAACCTCAGCCTTCTTCATACGACCCGTGATGCGGAATCTCTGACCAGGGCGACCGTATGGACATGGATCCTTCTCGATGATACCCATATCATCAGTCAACACCACATTGCCAGGGTAAGAGTGAGGAACAGGTGTAATGAACTCCATCATACCCTCCTGTCCATCTGGCAACACCTCACGAGTCACCACATCACGCGCAAGCACCTTGACGTATGATGAAGCATGCTTGCAGCCACAAGGACAGTCAGGATAGTTCAAACCCATCTGCTCTGTGAATCCATAGATATCAATCACATCAGTTGGTTCTATACCGAAACCATCTGCCAACTGCTGGTTGAAAAGCGACTTCTCAACCTTCTCAGCCTCCAGTTTCTTCCAACCGCCAATGTGGATAATCTTCGAGCCCTTTGGCAACTGAATCTTCTCGCCCTTTCCGAGAATTGCCTTCAGTACATTAGAATACATAATGTATGTGAAGCCGAACACTACTACAGGCTGATCGGCAGGTATCTCTTTCAAGTATTCCTTTATGGCATCAATATCGAAGTACGACACACCATTCTTTGCCTTCAAGAAATAGCCCGATTTTGAAGCGAAATTCAGATAGCCAGTAATAGCTGCAAAGCGTGCACCAAGAAGCGCACGGAACTCTGAGCGAGGGTCAATATCCATTACGAGGAATGGCTTACGATCCTTGCCGATGAACTCCTGCATCACCTTCACCATTGCTTTTGCCTGACGCTTGCTGGTCACCTTATCCACAACGATTGTAGATGGAGTGCCAGAAGTCGCGGATGACTGCAGACGAAGCTTGATGTCCTCCTTTGGTACGGATGCAAGTCCGAAACCGAGGTTCTTAAACACGCTCACGGCTACAGGTGGTATCTGTTTGATGTCGGTCAGATCTGCATGTGGGTCGAAACCCTTGCGGTTGCAGAACTGGCGATACATGTCATTGTGCTCGTAATGGAAAATGAGTTCTTCCTGCAAAGCCTTCAGATAGAGCGCATCCGTCTGAGGGTCTGCCGAATAAACCGGTTCAGCAAAGAGCTGATCCATTGGGTTCAATGTTTCTTCTATCATATTGTATATATTTATTTCTGTTTGAGGCTCAGACGCTGGATTTTGCCCGAGCTGGTCTTTGGAATTTCGTTGATTCTTTCTATTGCTACTGGCAGTTTATAGACCTCAAGCTGAGGACGCAACTGCTCCATGATTTCATCGTCTGTGAGGCTCTCATCAGCTACAACGAATGCCTTTACCACCTCACCCAACACAACACCTGAGTCAGGAATGCCAATGCAGGCACTCTCCTTGATACCAGGGATGGTATTGAGGATATCTTCGACCTCCATAGGTGCAACCTTCTTGCCACCCACGTTGATCATTTCCTTGATTCTACTCTTCAGGTAGATGTTACCATCAGCATCCATGGTGGCGCAATCGCCTGTGCGGAAATAGCCGTCATAGAAGTCTGATGCAAAGCGTTCTGGCGTCTCGTTCCAATAGCTGCAAGTCACGTGATCGCCCTTAACGCAAACCTCTCCCTCTTCGCCCAATGGCAGGGGCTGACCTTCGGGAGAGAAAATCTTGATCTCACAATTCGGAGAAGCATGACCTGCCGTGAGGAGGTTGTCCTTGCAGGTATGGAACTCCATGAATGCACTTCGGCTGGCCTCGGTCGAACCATAGTGCATACAGATTCGGGTATTTGGCAGCAACTCCATCAGGAGCTGCTTTTCCTCGATTGGCATGAACGAACTGCCAATCTCGATGAATTTGAGTTGGTCGGCAAACTTACCCACATACTTGCCGCTCATCTTTTTGATGAATCCCCAGCTGGCAGGAACCATAGCGAACATAGTCACATTGCAACGCTTCATTTCGCCAAAGAACTTCTTCACATTGGCAAAGGTTCCGAGCATCACAACGGTTGCACCCTTGGAGAGCGAACAACGCATACGACCCAAGCCAAAAGAGTGGCTGACAGGAAGCGCGAGAAGCTCCACATCGTCCTTAGTATTGCCGATGAATGTGTTAATATTGTTGGCTGCTGCTGAAAGATTTGAATACGACAAGGCAACTCCCTTGGGAGCGCCTGTCGTACCTGTCGTGAAGAGGATATCAGCTACCTGACTCATATCGGGTTCAGCATATTCAGCCTTCTGGTCGCCCTCAATCACATCTGCAAACTGGATGGTCTCCTGCTTTACATTATGAAGCGTACCCATCACGCATACAGGTGTGGTGGACTTCATGATATAGTCGAAACGCGTCTGGTTTGTGTCAGGATCGATAGGCACGCAAATGCCACCTGCCATGTGTATGCCAAAATAGACATACGCAAATTCGATATTACCTGCTGCTGAAAGGATGACACAATCACCCTTCTTTAGCCCATATTTAGTGGTGAGATTAGCAGCAGCCTTGAGACAGTAATCCCAAAGCTGGCTGTAAGTCACCTCAGTCTCTCCCGAGATAAGTGCAACCTTATCAGGAGTCAGAGAGACGTTGTCAAGTATCTGTTCCTCTATTGTTTTCATTGCTCAGAGCTTGCTTTCAACGATTTTAATGATGTCGTTTACGTCCTCTATTTCCATCATCTCTTCTGGTTCGAACTCTACCTCGAACTCATCCTGTACTGACTGGAGGATAGCAAGCTGACCGAGAGAATCCCACTTTGGGAAATCACCTACAGTTGATTCGAGAGTAATCTCTGCTGCACTAACCTCGAGAACATTTGCAATGATCTCAATAACTTTTTCTTTTACTTCCATTTTGAAATTCTAATTTATTTATATTAATAATTGAGGAATATCTTAGTTTACACCCCCATCAACACGGATCACCTGTCCGTTGATGAATGAAGCCTCTTTTGAGGCAAGATAATAATAGGTATTGGCAATCTCCTGAGGGGTAGCCATACGTCCCATACTTGAAATCTGTTCCATTGAAGCCTTTGCCTTATCGCCCATAGCATCTGCAAAAGGAGTACTTGTGAGACCTGGGGCTACAGCATTTACACGAATCTTTGCAGGTGCAAGCTCCTTAGAGAGTACCTTAGTGAAGAGAATCATAGATGCCTTGGTAGCACCATAGACTGCATTGCCCACGTCACCATCAATACCAGCGATTGAAGCTGCATTGAGAATCACGCCCTCACCATCCTTAACAATACTGCCCATCATACTCTGGGTGATCTGCATCTGAGCAAAGTAGTTCACTTGGAACACCTTGCGTGCATCAGCCATCTTGGTGAAAGGAAGTATGGCAAGATGTGGCATACCTGCATTGTTGATGAGTGCTGTGAGTTTCAGCTTCAGAGCCTTAATCTCCTTGAGACCAGCCTTGATAGCCTCCTCGTCCGAGAGGTCAAAGTAGAATGGATGTACCTCTACACCATAGTTCTCCTTCAGCTCATTGATGAAATTGGTGAAGTTTTCACTTTCAGCAATACTTGTGAGAATGAGAGTAGCACCCTCTGCAGCAAACTTTTTAGTTATCTCACGTCCGATGCCACCATCAGCACCAGTTATCATTACAACTTTTTCTTTGAATGCGTTCATATTATTTACTTTTTTCGATTTTACATTTTCCAATAAACATCTCTTTGTGTTACCCTTGCAGGTGAACCACCCACCACACATCGTGCCGGGAATGAAGAGTTAACAAGAGTGCCTGCTGATATTATTGTTCCATCACCAATCTTTACTCCTGACATGATTGTTACACTTTGTGTCAACCAAACATGATCACCTATAATAATTGGCATAGAGTTGCGGTAACCATTAATAGAGATAAGGTGTCCACCATTATTATCACGAAGTGTTACATTGCGTCCACAAGCAACCATATAGCCGATTACTATTTTTTCCTGGCAGATAATTGTCGTGAATGAGTTTGTTGGAAGACCACCTTTTGACTCAAAGTAAGCGTTAGGGAATATCTCCACATCGCTTCCATATCCAAATGCATAATTACTTCCAATTACCATTTTGGCTCCTTTCTGCATCTTGATTCGTGTTTCTACCTTTGAATGTTTGAAAGGAGAAGTACCAACCAGCAAGTGGCCATTCAGTTCAATTGTAGCATGCTTGTCTATATCAAAAACACAGTATGGTGTAGGGATGATGAGATGTCCTTTTAGGAAATTCGTTTTAATGCCCTTGTGGAAGAAATTCAACTTTAGAAACTGATATAAAGGAACAGGACGGCATTGGGTGTGAAACAAAACTTTCTTGATAGTCGTTAGTACATGCTTCGTCTGACGGAGGAATTTGTGAATTTTGCTCCCCTTTTTAACCCTTGAAGCCATATCATCTACGACAAAGCGGAAGTCCTCTTCTTTTATTCTCTTGAAGAACTCATCTCGACTCACGCTTGGCATCGGAAGTGGTTTATAGAGTGCAGGATTGCCTTTCTTTATGGATTCAAATGAAACGTCTTCACTTTTCAGTTTCTTTCTTACCTCTGCAAAATATGACTCTCCCTTTTTGGAGTTTAACAAGACAATTGATGTACCTGTGTTGTC
This sequence comes from Bacteroidales bacterium, assembly GCA_045627785.1. GTDB lineage: Bacteria > Bacteroidota > Bacteroidia > Bacteroidales > UBA3663 > Liminaster. Next base: position 64,540 of record JAZQOF010000038.1, read on the forward strand.
ATCGAGAGACGATTTGCTCTGATCAATCCAATAGTCACCTATAGTAATGTCGCCATAGCGAGGGAAATCTTTGAACTTACACTCATAACAAGATGGACGAGACAGGCAATTCAACTTCATGGAAGCTTTCATGAAGATGTCATTGTCTATTGTGCCATAATATGTGGAGTTGTTTTTGAATACACATTTATGGGTGAGTTTACGCCAACCAAGTTCCTTGTTCTTTGCCTTGATATAAACAACCTTACTGCCGTATTCTTTCTCCAACTGATCTATATACTTGCGATATGCTAAAGGCGAATTGATATATCTACAGATGAGGTCAACAAGGATAAGATTCTCATAGTCTTTTCCAAGGAATGCCTTTAATGCTGCTATCTGACAAGGGAGTCCACAGATAAGAACCTTCTCGCCTGCCTTCAACAAGTCCTTTACTCGTTTATACATACCTTCGGAATTACTCTGGAGGTATTTACTTGAACGCAGTGCAGGTAAGTCTTTGGAGTCATTTGAAATAAACCACTTTACACCCCAGTCTTCGGTATAGACAGCACCTCCTACATAGCCACCAGCTTTCAGCATCTTCTCTGCAAGTGCTGTAAACATACCTCCAGAAGTAGAATCAAACCTAATTTCAAGATTCTTGTGAATTGCCGCAACACATTTTGGCTCTATATAGTCGTTCTTCTTTAATTCTTCGGAATGTATTTGTGGACACACTTTTTCGCATAGACCACAGTTGGTACAGAGGTCTTTGTTAACTTCCGGGTACCAGAAACCTTCGTTGTCGGTCTTGAAGGTGATGGCATGCTTTGCACAAGCATCACCACAAGCGTTGCATCCGCAACATTGTGCTTTATCTGTAATATTTATCATTTGCAGTTATTTTTCAAAAACCGCAGGCAGACCTTCCTCTCTGTGAAGGTAATAGTAAAAGCGAGGAGGTGGTTTCTGCCGTTGGTTATGGGTTATGTCTATTGTCTTTTACTCTGTAGATATTCCGCAAATGTCACCCACTTAGTATGGGCAGGCGCATTCTCTGGTATCTCCTTTATCCTATTACAAAGAATCTGATGCCATGTGGATAGGCGACCTGAATCAAGATGATCTGCAAACATCCGGTAACGTTTCTCACAATCACAAAGATGCTGAGCCACAGTTTCGATAGGTGCATTCGTGAAGTAAGACTTGACGAAATCATCGAAGATTGCAGCATTGTTTCCATCGTTGCTGATGCGTGAAGAATAGCGGACATACGTTTGGGTAAATTCGTACTTGCGAGTTGCCTCTATGCGGCTTGGTGTCTCAATGCTATCATATACCTCATTGATCAATGTCGATATCTGATCGGGATTGACAGCAGCCTTCCAATTACGGAATAATTCATCATTGTACTTTGCATTCCTGATAATGTAGTCACGGAACACGCTTGAAGCAGCTCTGCACACATAGTCAAGGCTGAGGAGTGGTCCTTCAAATAGGTCCTCTTGGAAAAGTTTAATGATTACAGCAGAGGCTTCCTTCCTATCGCCCTTGAAGAGCAGTGTCCAGTCAGCTTCGGTATATGATCTGATCTCTGCAAGCCAATGATTGAGGATATTGGCATAGATAGGATGATCTGATACCTTGGCACGGTCGATAGTATCGCAGAAATAAGAGCTAATGGATAACAAACCGTGAGCGTTTGCAGCCTTGAACTTCTCATGGTTGGCATCCAACAGCTGAATGAATTTATCGTCCAAATCCTTCAAAGCTCCATTAAGATAACCATTGGCATCGCCAAGCATATCATATATGCTATTTACGTGTGCGTGCTCGTACAAGAATAGGTTGCGCGCTATAGTGTTAAGCATAGGTTGCTTAGCCTCAGATGCTGTAAGAAGCATATTGTCAAGAGTGATACTGCGTGCCACAACGGGTGTCAGAATGTTGTCATCTGGGAGACTTTTGATATTACCAAAGCATCGAGCAGCCAGCTGATTTTTCGGGCTGCTGTGCTGAAGCTGATTAATGCATGCGGCCAGATACTCTGGTATCTGATAGAATTCTGTATTCACATCAGCTATGGCTGTATAGTTTGGAGCACCAGTAAAGTCATTCTTAACGATGTCGAAAACCTTATATATCCTGCGAACACTCTCTACAGTTGCGTTTGCTATGTTGATGTTCTTAGCACCTGTGATTGCATTCAGAATGTTTTTAAACTCGTAACCATTTTGCTTCATCAGTGCAAGGAGTCCGTATAGGTTATCCACGTCCTTGCCAAATATCTCATTTGGAGATTTTCCATTCTCCATATAGGTCAGCAAGACGGTTTCTTCGATGGTAACTTTGCAGAGTGGATAGAGACGGAATGCATTAATATTCTGCAAGTGGTTGTAAAGGAAAAGAAGATCATCTACACTCTCAACAGAGCGTGATTCCAGGTCAACACTCAGTTCTGGTCTCTTTTCCTTCAATAAAAGAAGACTGACTACAGAAGCACAATATCCTGCGAACTTGACCGTTGGCTGATTAATGATTTGCTTGATGAGCTCATTAGTAGATGTGCAACTGTAGTTAAGGAAAGCATACTCCATCCAGTTCTGATAAACGAGGAAGGTATCTTTTAGCTGTTCAGCATTGTCTGCCACATCGGTGTAGATGCGTTGGCGTGTCTCAGATGTAATATCTGTCCTTTCGAGAAGATAGAATACATTAGCCAAATGGAACTCCTTGTAATCAATATCACGATTGAAGTATTCCTCAATGTGACTGCTATAAGACGAGCTGCTTGCTATACGCGTGAAAGCAGTCTCTCGCTCTTGGTGCGAGTTGTATTGATGCTGGAGATAGTCGGTTATCTCTTTGTCAAACACAACCTCAAGCGCCTTTTCGGTAGGCAGATTGTAGTAGATAGATGCAAGCATCTTGCTGATTTCTGCACGCGAATTGAAGAGTCCGGTCATTGACTCAAAACCTGTAAATTCGAGAATCGTCTTTGTAGCATGTTCTGCAAACTGTGGCTCAAATTGTGCATAAAGCGCAATAAAACGCACAGGAACCTCCTCGAAGTAGTGTTGAGAGTATAGTGTAACAAGGCGGTTGACATAGGTAATGATGTCTCGCGGGCGGATGGTGCGGCCTGCCATGGAACGAGAGAAGATGAGTGCTACAAGGTTCTTCTCTTCCGGTGGCAGATTTGGTGTAAATGCCGCATCCAGTTTCTCGCTGAGGAACAGCTTCCAAGAACCAAGGATAGGCTCTGGGATGCGGAAGGTGGTGAAGAACGTCTTGTTGATGAACTCTTCTGAATAGTGAGCGTCATTCTGGTTGTTCTGGGTCTTCATCAGAGTGGTAAGCTGCTGACGTGCGAAGGGAACCAGGGCCCAAATGCGCCCGTTGTTATCACCTTCGGCAAAAAACGTATGAAGCAGAGACCAAGTGGACATCAGTTTCTGAGGGTCAGAAAGACGATCCATGTTGTCGAATACGATGACAAGACGCGTATTTTCTTTAAGTGCCTCCTTGACGTGGTTGAAGTTCTCTTGGAATCGTGAGATTGATGGTTCGTCCTTAATGACGGTTTCGAGGTCTTCTTTCTCAATGTCCTTTGCCTTGTAGAGGTAGAGGATGCGCGAGAGGGCAAGACGGGTGATAGGGAACCACCTTTTATTATCTAGCTTTATTGTTTTGTCGTTCGTAATGGCTTTGTACTCGTCGAAAAAAGCCTTGCAGAAGAAGATTAGCGACAAGCAAAAGAAAATTATAGCCAAGAGTGAGGCTAATTGATCATAGGTCATGTACGCATCCTTGCGATATCCAATCAGGACTTCGGATGTCTTGACAATGAAGACTGATATGGGTATGAGCAGTGCAACAGCATAGAACAAACGCACAAGTGGATAGGTTTTTGTAGTGCGTTTTGTTACAGTAGCATTGAGACGCTCGTAATCTTCTGCCACCTGTTCGGTTTTGAAGTTTGACGTATCAGTTTTTGCCTTAGCAAGTACGCTATCGAGAAAGCTCCTGCGAGTGAGGTCTTCCTGAGCACTCCAGATGTCATAGGTATGGAAGACGTATTTCGTCTGTGCATTACCTTCATCAGCTATGTGTTGAAGGATATTGATGACTCTGGATTTACCTGAGCCCCAAGACCCTTCAAGACCTATGACAGGATGCTTTATCTCATCATGGGTCGTAAGCAGCGAATACAGGCTTCTAGCAACCGACTCATGCGGTTTGTTCTGTAGTTCATCTGTATTGCCACAGCTGTTACTTATGTATTTGACTTGATATGTTGACATGTTGAATGTTATTTAGTCAATCATCAGGAATCGAACCTGATCGCGGAACCATTGATCGTGTTAAGCAGCAAAGTACTTCTCGATGTATTCGTCTTGTATGGGAGAAATGCCACTGTTAATCTTGTCAACCTTCTCGGGGATGACATCGACTGCAACTACCTCGTGGTTCTGAGCCAGGAGTGTGGCTATGGATAAGCCGACATAGCCTGTACCGGCTACGGCTATTTTGATGTCTTTGAAATTTTCTCATAACTTTCGATTAACGATTATAAGATATATGATCTATTGATTTGTATTCGTTCAATTTTGACGTACTCCCCATTTGGGTGAGCGCCAAGGGGCGATGTCTCAGCGGGGGCGAAATACATCGTGGATATACTCGGTCTATCTTAGATGAGCTATCAGGAATTCCCTTAATGGCTGAATTGCATTGGCATTTAAATCCCAATGCTCTGGAACCGTAAAATCTCGGTTGGGGTCTTTTATCCGATCTTTCTCCGGCTTACTAGTTCCCACCAAAGCCTCAAGGTAACCATATATCTTGGATTTTTCGGAAGGACATGTTGGCTGCGGAGGTACCTTCCATTCGATATGTTGTTTCTCCAAGTTTCGTTCATACTCGTGCCAACAGTCAATAACACATTGATTTGCCGGATTGATAACTCCTTCAAGTAGTGTTTCTACTGCTCCGGGATCTGAATTGTTGGGAAACAGGAATAGTTCGAAATCAATATTATACTTTTGCTTCCATGCAAGAATATCTTTAGTCCTTTGAACTGGATCCGCATCTGCATCAAAGATAATAAGATTCTTGCCCGAAGAGTTTCTCTTCATGTTGTTTCGATACGCTTCTCCGGAAGGCGAGTCGATTTTTGTCCAACCATCGACTTTCTGTACCTCAATCTCTACATCTGCATTAATATGTCCAGCGGATTTGAGAACTGCGCAATACTGTTCTATCAATCTCTTGTCAGAGACTCCTTCAACAACGATATATGCGTTCATAACAGGCTACTTTCTTATTTCAATATCATTTTCAATAGCTCCGTTTAATCCGTATCCCGAGAGATGATAAGGAACAATCGTATCTGCATCTCTGGTTAGTGTGATAACATCTAACATTTTACTATACTCATCATCCTGACTCACAAGAGAAGAAAGACATGTAAGAGTCTCCTTGTTATGTGTAGAGATGAAGAACTGCTTTCCTAACTCTTTTGCTGATGTGAAAATACATTTCCACAACTTCTGATGGGCAGAAAAATGAAGACCATTTTCTATCTCATCAATGATTATAATATCCGTAGAGGGGTGGAACGCATATAAAGCAATAGATAGATATTTTTGAACTCCATCACCAGCCATATTTAGTGGAACCATATTTGACAAGTGGTCATAGCCTATAAACAGTCCGTCCTTTGTTGCTTCAATTGAGTTGATTCTACTGTCGAACATTTTAATTGCAGTAAGAACAACGTCTTTTCTACCACTCTTGACTAATTCCTCATATATATTAATTACATTATAATTCAAATTAAATGAAGACAAACAAACACTATTGACAGATTCCTGATAGTTAGGGTCTAGAGTAGGTGAAAGTTTACCATCTTGAGTACGTTCGAATGTTGACTTTCTTGTAACTGTTGAACCTTCTGTTTTGATGACGAACTCACTTGTAATTCCAGTAAGTATCTGTTTGTTATTGCCCATGTGTGCTATCTGATTAGCATCTACAGCCTCCTCTAATGTATAACTTGGAATGAGTCTTATTTCACGAGTTTCAGAATCGGAAAATTGGGCTATCATCTGTGGAGAGTTGGACAAGTCGGAATCATAGAACATGTATCGTACTCCATTTAAATCTATTCCGGTATGTGCTCTCAGAGAAGTGACTTGTAGTGACAAAAACGGATTGTTAGGTCCAGTCACCATAAAAAGTGACTCCAAAACAGAACTTTTTCCGACACTATTCTCGCCCAAGAATACTGTTATGGGGCATAGGTCTTCCAGAGTAAGAGCACTGAGTCCTCTGAAATTATATATATTAATATTGCGTATTTGCTTCATAATTTATTAGTATATGCGATTTTACTTGTTCAGGAACTATGTCGTTGCTATCGTTTGCCATATTTGTGGGTATTCGTTCTTTGATGTATGCTTACGGGTGCAAAGATACGAAAGACTGAGGCTACGTGATCGGCTGCTACTTTCTCCATCCTTCGGCAGGCTCAGGAACCCTAGTGCTTGACCATGATCTGTACGAGCTGCTCGAATGAGATGGTCTCAAGTGGGCAACTTGCAATGTAGGAGCCATCCTGACCAGTAACACCTGTGATTAAGGCAATGTTTTTTTCATATTTATACAATTAATATTTTCTACTATATTTCCTTTTATTGATTTGTTTGTGCGACCTCGGGAGTCGAACCCGACTGCAAGTTGAAGTGTGCGGAGCTTTATCATTGCATCTCCAAGGGTCGCTACAATCAAAGCTAAATGAGAGTAATCGAAAGTTGGCTTTGATTGATAGAGGATTATCGATTTGGGGATTTTGCGATTTAGCGATTGGGCGATTTAGCGATTTAGCGATTAATCGATTTAACGATTGGGAGATTTGGAGATTTTGAGATTCTTTTTATCGTTGATTCTGATCTTTGTTGATTTTACGATACTATTAAGTAATCTCATGAGACGCTGTGCATCATTATCCAAAGACGCGAACTGACTGTCGCTAAGATATCCATTGTCATGTAGAAGGGAGAGCCAGAAGCAGGTTTCGTCACACTCTTTGTGAGATATGCTCATTTTGCTCAGGAAATCAGCTTCAGATTGAGCATGTTGTGCCTCTCTAGCATTTGCTCCAATTGAGGTTCCACTTCTGAATATCTGCTTGCTTATAATGTATTCTTTGTATTGGCTGTCTTCAGTTAAATACTGATAGAGCCTGGTGATGCGACAGGCAAAATCGTAGGAAAGATCCTGGATGTTGGATGCCGACTTTGCGCCTTCGGTGAGAAGAGGTTTCAAAGTGCCGCGGCTCTTTTTGCGTGCTATGTGCTGTGTGTTACATGCAGTGTTGTTTTTGCGCCAAGATGCTCTTGGCTTTGCATTATGGTAAGACATAAGCGATGAAACGATTTAGCGATTTGATGATTTAACGATTATTTGTTTGTTATATTCTAAACTAAAGATTGAGGAGATGATGAATTTCTCAAGCTCTTTTTCCATAACGGAGATTGTAGAAATTATTACAAGGGACGGGTACGTGTCACAGAAAAATAATATTATAAGGCTATAAAAAATCTCTCACAGATTTCACGAAAAACTATTTGTCTGATTCTGTCAATAAGCAATGGATCTTTTCTAGGAAATCCTTGACTTTAGGAATAAAGCTCAACCAAATCTTTCCTATTCTGATCATTAAGCCCCATATACAACCTTTTTATCTTGTTCGACATTCATGTAATATGGAGTGTATTCTCTTTGGCTCCATTCTTCTCGTGTATATAACTGAGGACTTACATCTGCGCCATATTGCCAACCGAGCACAATGAAAGGATATCCGTATCGGTCAAAATCTTCTGTACTGATTTCAGCTTTATCCAAGATTATTAGCAGATCCCAATCAGAATCTTTTCTTGCCTCTCCTCTTGCACGTGATCCATACAGCCATACAGAACTGCCAGCAGGCATTGTGTGTGCTGCAGTTTCTTTTAGTTTCTTTATGTCTAAGGCTGTACTTTTCATTATCAATTATTTTTACGATGCAAAGGTAGATATTTTTCTATGAATATACAAATAAATATAAATATTTATCTGTAAACGGTCATTTAAAACCTTTTTAGATCAAATATGACTTCTTTTTGACTACAAATTACTCGAACATGACCAACGAGAATAATCTCACGGATTTCACGAATAATTTTATTCCAGCAGCTTCTTATTGTTGTTTTTCTGTGTAAAGCTTCGCTACGGCCTGCCACGGGTGGAGGTCGAGAAATTTTAAATATACCTATATGCGTGCAAATATAATAATTATTTGGTACATGTCCCCAATTTTACTATATAAATGTTAATTGAGGGTGGTTTTTGGGTAAAATTAGAGGAATTTCGGCAGGTTATGTGGCAAAATTGTTATAATAATATGAAATCTCTCACGGGAATATTATGGGAACATGAATTAGGACGGTGAAATATGTAACACGAATTAGGAACGATTACCCGAACATGAGCTCCTAATTTACGTTCAAAAAAAGTTATTCCGAATTCATGTTCCAAAAATATCCTTGTTTGTGTTCATATTCATCATACTTTTGAAAGACTTCCGTGTACTATTCCAAAATTATTCGAAGATTTTGGGAATATAATCCAAAATTATTCGAAGATTTTTGGATTAGGATATATTTTCTATTATCTTTGCACCCAAAATTTAAATACTTTTGACGTATGATACATCGAAAACTACAAGAGAATATTATAAATCTTCTCGGATCCAACAAAGCTATCGTAATAATGGGTGCACGTCAGGTTGGAAAGTCGACTCTGCTAAAGCAAATGCTTGGTAATGATGATAACGTACTTTGGATGAACGGTGACGATATTGATGTTCAGAACTTGTTCAAGGAGATGACTTCCTCAAGGCTCAAGGCTATTATTGGGAATAAACGCTTTGTAGTAATCGATGAAGCTCAACGCATTGAAGAAATCGGATTAAAACTGAAACTCATCACCGATCAGATTCCCAGCACCCAGGTATTGGCAAGTGGCAGCAGTAGTTTTGAACTTGGAAACAAAGTAAACGAATCATTAGCTGGAAGAAAGCGCGAGTTCAAACTCTTTCCTTTATCATTCTCGGAAATGGCAGAACATACCAACTTTCTTGAAGAGATGCGTATGATACCTCACCGCATGATTTACGGTTATTACCCCGAAGTGGTAAACAATCCTGGCGATGAGAAGAACGTATTGTACGAATTGACCAATAGCTATTTGTACAAAGACGTATTGTCGATGGACGGAATCAGAAACGCCGAAAAACTCGTGAAACTTATAAAAGCATTAGCGCTGCAAATTGGTTCACAAGTAAGCTATAATGAAGTTGGTCAGGTGATAGATCTCGATCCAAAAACAGTCGAAAGATATGTTGATATTCTGGAAAAATCTTATATAATATTCCGATTAGGAAGCTTCGCCCGCAATATCAGAAATGAATTGAAGGCTAGCCGTAAAATTTTCTTCTGGGATCTGGGCATAAGAAATGCTGTAATCGGAAATATGGCTCAAGTTGAAAACCGCACAGACACCGGTGAACTATGGGAAAACTTCCTTATCGCTGAACGTCTAAAAAAGAATAGTTATAAAACGTCGTTTGCTCAATCTTGGTTTTGGAGAACTCAAAGTCAAAAAGAAATTGACTATCTGGAAGATGAGGATGGTATTCTGCACGCCTTCGAATTCAAATGGAACGACAAGAAAGCTAATGCCAAATGTCCTGAGATTTTCACAAAAGCATACGAAAACTCAACATTCAAAGTTATTACTCCAAAAAATATTGATGAGTTTCTTTTAGGTTAGTTTCACCATCTGTCCCCACGTTTTAAGGTAGAGTTTTATTTCAGTGCGATTTCTGTTACTTTTTATGCGATTTTTTAATTTGTTTTGTATAAAAATTTGGGAATTAACGAAAAAAGTAGTATATTTGCAGCGTAGTTAAGCTACAAGACATAGATTGTAATTTGCCAGTTGTGGCAATACATATATTTTGTGCGTCCAGCCGAAGAAGTTATTTGCTAGTTTCATCTTTGTCATTCGGACGTTCTACACCCTACGTGTATCGGTGTGGATCGGTATGAATGCAATGACAAAGACGAAACTAGCAACTTTTTTTCTTTTATGGCTGTTCATATCAGGATGTGCCGATACACTTTTTTGTTACTATTATTTACTAAATATACACAATGGAACAGTTAAACACCAAAGATGCGCACAAGGTATTTATGGCTTTCTGCATCAAGCACCCTGAGACTCTCAGACTCTTCGATGTTATGAGAGAGAATTTTGCGGAGATATTCCCTTATCTTGAGGCTACTCCTTCCCCAGAAGAGTGTATTGAGTCGGTCACAAAGGAGCGGTCTATCGAGGAATGGAAGAAGTCGGCAGATAAGATCTGCGACACTCTGAAATTTATCATTAACCCAGATGATTGTGAGAAACTTAACGAGTTCATGTGCAAGGTAGTGGAACTTCCGAATGCATACTCTCATTTCAAGCCTCGCGATAATGGAGAGAAGGAGTATTTCAACCGTAAGACTTTTGCGGAATGCCTGTGTTGTCCGATCGATGAATATATGCTGTTCGAGGGTCGCACCTGCTGTAATCGTCCGATGTCCAAGCGGTCACTGGGCAAGCTCGCTTTCGGCTATGATCACATCTACGAGAAGCTGAGTGACTCGCGTAAGATCTTCGCGAATGACAGTACTTCTGAGAGCAGTTTCATCAGTATGTTCACCCATCGCGAGAACGAGTCCGTCTGGACAAAATCCCTGAAATCTCTTGCCAAACAGTTGTTCAGTTCCGAGTGCCAGTGTCACTAATCTTAGGGAAATGCGTAGGGAAGCTTTAGGGTTTACCTACGCATTCAGATTATTTACCTAAACCCATTTACCCACGTTTATTTTTGTCAACTTTGCAGCGGTAATTCCAATAGAGGAGTTATCGCTGCTTTTTACGAAAACGATAACGAAAACGAAAACTATGGAAGAGAAAATTATTGAGAGACTGGATATGCTGATTGCATTGATCTCTACACGCTTGCGTGCGAATTATCCTGTTCAGATTATTTCTGATCAGAATTCTGTTCAGAACAATAATCAGGTTCCTGAACAGAAGGAACCAAGTCTTTTCCAAGATAAAGACTTGGTACTGAATATTTCCGGATATCTTGATCAGATCTGGAGAACGCTGAGTCTGCAGTACCGCGTGCTGCACAATGTGCGCCCATATGCCGAGCTGGTCAAGAAGGAAACTGGAGCAGAGGTGACTACGGAAGATGCGTGGAACTGGCTGTCAAAATACAAACTCGAGCGATATTTCGCCGATCCGAAGCGGTACGATCAGTTCAAGGATTCCAATCCGGAGCGTATCGCGGACTGGTGCTTTAATGTAATTGCAGAGAAGTGTATGGGCAGATACTGGATGAAGGATTATCTCGCTTATACGAACAAGATTCTCAGTTCGCAGAATCCGCACTCTGAGGCAGAGACGCAGCGCGAGCCTGGTTTGTCGGAGTACGAATACCGTGTTAACGGTAAGAGGTACTATTTTGACAGTAAGGAGAATTGTGAGTATGAGATCCCGGAGGAGGCGGAGGCTAGGCCAAGTGAAGATTCTTGGTTAAATACAAGAAGCGGTTTGTGGGTCGGGGCGTAAAGCTTTCTAAGCATAACTGCTTAAGCGTTTTTATGCCACTGCGCGTGGCGGCGCCTTATTTCTTGCCTTGATGCAAGAAACAAGGAAAAGAAAATCAAGGCTTAACCTTCTAAGCTAAAAATAATGTAAATTTTTCTAAAGCAGCCAAACGCGCTTCGCTTGATCGGTGCCTGCTTTTACGCAAAATTTCCATTATTTTCTTTACGCTAAGAAGCTGAGGCCCTCTTTGGCTGACGCGTTGGAAATTAAAAGTTAAAAATTAAAAATTAAAAATATAAGTTTTGACAAAGTATTATTAAACAAATCAGGTTTGTCTATATCTTTATTTTAGTAGTAAGGTATATAGTAATAATTTTAAACTTTGCACTTTTAATTTTTAATTTACTAGCACTGCGTCCGCAGCCCAATGACCATAAATGATTTGGGTTAA
>JAZQOF010000039.1:0-44521 GCA_045627785.1 Bacteroidales bacterium
ATCGGTCTTGAATGCCTCTGGATCGTAAACGCTATATGGCGAACCGGCAAGGATTACACCAATCACGTCAGGATCGCCCTGAGGGAACTTGTTGTAAGGCAGAATCTCACAGAATGTATCGAGTTCGCGCAAACGACGAGCGATAAGCTGTGTTGTCTGCGAACCGAAATCAAGAATGATGATTTTCTGTTGCATATTATTATATTTTGTATTTATATTTCTAAATATCAATTTTCGAATTCTATTGTTGAGCCCTCTTCAATACGCTGTATGCTACAGCAAGACCTAGCTCGCCAGCCTTTGAAAGATCTTGCATTCCTTGACGAACCTTGCCCATGCGAAGTAGTATCAATCCTCGATTGTAGTATGCTTCTGCAAAGCCCGGATAAAGTTCAATAGCTTTATTTAAGTCATCGACAGCAGCATCAAGATTATTCAACTTTGAAGATATATAAGCTCTATTGTAATAAGCATATACAAATGTGGGCGACAGTTCAATCACCTTATCTAAATCACGCATTGCAAGATTACACTCTACCTTGCGCTGTTGCTGCATTCTCTCCGCCTCGATTTTTGCCTTCTCCTGAGCTGTCAGCACATTGGAATTGATCTTGATTGTACCGAAGTTACCAATTTGGGAAGACTGTCCAGATTGTGTTCCAATAGGCGACAATACAGAATTTTTAAGTTCTTCCTCGCCAACCTGATTCTTGGTATTGACAGATCCTGCACGATCGGTAATCTCTATCTGACGATAACGCACAACAGCACGGTTTAAATACGCAAGAATGAAGTTATCCTTACGCATCAAGACCTGATTAAGGTCGGCGATAGCATTTTGATAGTCCTGAACAAGAAGGAAGTCAAGGCTTCGTCCGAAAAATGCAATAAGGTTACCGCCCGAAATATCAATGATGCGGGAATAGTCGTTTATCGATGCAAAGTGAGCTTCTGCCTGAGCTTGAGTCAACATCGGTTCGTTGCACACAGCCTTGAGTCGACGTGTGAGAAGTCCTGCTCGGTTGAAATCGGAGATTGTCTTCTCAAAATAGATATTCTTGTGAATATCGTCCTTCTCGTAGTATGAAAGCAGGAACATCGGCTGGAGTTCGACCGTGAAGTTTTTATCCTGAATACGTCCTCGAGTATCGCTGCTATATTTCTTATCGCGATCATCGTTGCTCGCAGTCATGATACGATTGAACTTGCGTATATTTTTATCGGTCTCCAATCGAGTCTTAGCATCATCGTCGAGATCTGCATCCGGATCGGCATAAAGAATACTATCTGGGTTATCAACACCCTGGGCGAGCATTTCCTCACGACGTTTGTCGCGAGCATCGCGTTCTTTCTTCACACGCTGCTCGACAAGCCAAGCCTGCTTATAATCATCGTCGGCGGCCTTTGAACGACCTAGTTTTCTATTATCCTCACTTCGTGCATATAGAGCCGGGAAAAAGTTAGGATGTTCAAGGAACACATTTGTATAGTCTTCTGCTGCACCTTTCCAATCTCCAACTTCGTCGCGTAAGATAGCACGGTTGTAGCTGGCGAATGTATTATCAGGTTCAAGATTAAGTACAGCAGAAAAGTCGTTGATTGCCTTATTTCGATCTCCTAGTTGAGCACGAAGTAATCCTCGGTTATATAAAGAAATCACACTCTTCGGATCAATCTCTATAGCCGCGTCATAATCCTGTAACGCTCCGCGGAAATCGTTAGTATTATATTTAATTAATCCTCGATTGATGAAATAAGAAGCCTGTTCCGGATCAAGTTTGATTGCCATATCCATATCCTTTATAGCCTCTTCATGGTTCTCCTGACCTTCTAGAATCATACCACGAAGAGCAAAAGCATACGACGAACTCTTATCAAGTTCCAAAGCCTTGTTCAGGTTCTCAAGTGCTGCAATACTATCATTCATCTCAACCTTAAGTTGTGCTCTAGTGAGGTAGGCTGATGCTTCAGACGGGAATATTCTAGCGAAACTCTCGAAACAAGAATCGGCATGCTGATAGTCTTTCTTCAAAGCATATGATACGCCAAGATTGCGGAGAAAAACTTTATTTTCCGGCTGCATCTTAAGACCTTCGGAAAAGTCAGCAATAGCTCCATCATAATCATTCATATTCTGCCGTGCAATACCTCGCACTTGATAGGCAGTAGTAATGAATGGGTTTCTTTCAATACATGATGATGCATCATCGGCAGCTCCAGTATAGTCATCGAGATAGATCTTAGCAATTGAACGGTAAAGGTATGGTTCAGGAAGATGTGGTTTAACAGAAATCACATCGTTGAAGTACTGGATGGAAAGCACATAATCCTCAAAATACAAAGCATTACGGCCAATAGCAAGTACTCGATCGGTATTGATCTGAGCAAAAGAATGGGCCGCAAAGCTATATAAAATTATAAAAAATGAGAATAGTCGCTTCATCTGGTGTAATAAAAAACACGCGCAAATATAAGAAAAATTGGTCGTTAATCTCGTTTTCACTTCAAGATTTTGGCCAAAATTGGCATTATTTAATAAAAAATCAACATTTTTTCAAAAAAAGTCTCAAAAAAATTTGGAGGATATAAAAATATCATATACCTTTGCAGTACATTATGGTAACAATAAGTGAATGATTATTACAGGGTAGTTTGCTCGTGAGAGTAGACTACTTTTGTTTTAAAGCCCTATTCATACATTTATTATGGTTTTGCTTTATTGATAAACGATCTAACACGAGACACATATTCTTCCCAATCGACTTTAATCGACTTGACATGTTCAGCGCCATCTACAACCATCAATTCTTTATATCCAAGAATCTTTGCGTCATAATTGATATAAACCATATCGGTAGGGACATAGTCATCGGCTCCTCCATGAATAAAAAAGAATGGTTTCTTACATTTTGCAAGCTGTGGCGCTGTATCACTTTCTTTAATACTCCAGCCAAAACGCCATTTGCAGATTAGACTTGAAATGTCAAGAATAGGATGAACCGGAATACCAATCTTTCTCATTTCTCTTGCCAACTGATCCCATGTTGAATTATAACCTGCATCTTCAATAAAGGCAATTACACGAAGTGAATCTGGAATATCTTCACCAGATGTGAACATTGTAGTTGCACCACCCATTGAATGTCCGTGCTGAACAATATCAAGATCTGGCCAAAGTTCATGAGTAAGTGGTAGCCAAAGATGAGTCATATCCAAACGATCAAGCCAGCCGAAACGAATATGATCACCTTCGCTTTCACCATGCGAATAAAGTTCTGGAACAATCACATTACGGCCAAGTTTTTCAAAATGGAGATATGCATAGCGCATCATGAATGGAGCATTATCGCCATATCCATGAACAATTACAGTCGATCCTGTTGCGAGTGAGTCGTGCTGAAGAATAAGACCATGTCGCTTCAACCCATCTTCGGCCACCAGGATTGTGTCTCGCCAAAGGCCATTGTCGACAAGCGAATCATGCCAAGGTTTGAGTTCCGGATATTCAGCATAAAGATCTCTATAAGTTCCTTCAATATCTCTTCCAAGGTTTACTTCCGGCTTAACTGCCATTTCCAAAGCAATGTTAGCAACTATCCCAGCAAGAAAAACCAGTAGAAGAATAATTGAACAGGTAATAAGAATTGATTTTTTCATAATTTTACTCATTTGTGAGGGCGAAGTTAATGTTTTTTTTGTGATTTTCGTCAACTTATATATTAATAATGTATATTTGCATGCTAATTATAATAATAAAGACAAAAATGACATTAAACGAATACCAAGATGGCGCAAGAAATACTGCCATCTACCCAGAATCGAGACAGATTATCTACCCTACACTTGGGCTTACAGGCGAGGCTGGAGAAGTGGCCGACAAGGTAAAGAAAGTTATTCGCGACAATAATGATACTTTCACAGATGAGAAAAAGCGAGAGATTGCCCTCGAATTAGGAGATGTACTTTGGTATGCCGCTTCTCTTTCCCATGACTTGGGATATACTCTCGAAGAAGTAGCGCAGATGAATCTTGACAAACTTGCTTCTCGCATGCAACGCAATAAAATTCACGGAAACGGTGACGAAAGATGATAAAAGCAGCTTTATTCGACCTGGACGGAACGTTGATTGATACAGAAGATCAATATACTGTCATTTGGGGCAAGATATGCAGGAAATACCGTCCGGATATTCCTCGACTAGAATATCTGATCAAGGGAACGACTCTGGTTCAAATCTTCGAACGATATTTTCCTAATAAGGAGGATCAGGTTGAGATCGATCAATTCTTAGACAAGAGCGAGGCTGAAATGGACTATAGTTTCTATCCAGGAGCACTCGCATTTATCGAAGATTTGAAGAAAAACGGTGTGAAATGTGCTATTGTAACTTCGTCAAATCAGAAGAAAATGGCTTCTGTACGAAAAGCAATTGCAAATTTTGACAATCTTTTTGATAAAGTGCTAACATCAGAAGACTTTTCGGCTTCAAAGCCTGCTCCAGATTGTTATCTACTTGGTGCGAAGGTATTTGGCTGCGAGAAAGGGGAATGTGCAGTGTTTGAAGATGCATTCACTGGACTTCAGGCAGGTATGTCGTCAGGAATTTTTACTTTCGGCATTACAACATGCAATTCGCGCGAAGCAATTGCAGACAAATGCAACTATGTGATTGACACTTTCGAAGGTTTAACATACAAAAAGGTAAACGAAATAATCGCTAACCGATAAGATTATAATATAATGGTACAAAATTACAAAGAAATCCCTGTACTTCTGCTTACAGGATATCTCGGAAGCGGAAAAACAACATTACTAAATAGAATCTTGAATAACAAACGTGGTATCAAGTTTGCTGTAATTGTAAACGATATAGGCGAAGTAAACATCGACGCAGAACTGATTGAGAAAGGCGGTGTCGTAGGACAGAAAGAAGATAATCTTGTTGCTCTCCAGAACGGATGTATTTGTTGTACACTGAAGATGGATCTCGTAGAACAGCTTTCGGACATCACACGTCAGAATAAATTTGACTATATCGTAATCGAAGCAAGCGGTATTTGCGAACCAGGTCCTATTGCTCAGACAATATGTAATATTCCAAGTCTTGTGACAGAAGATGTAATTGGTGACACACTTCCTGCTATCGACAGCATTGTGACTGTGGTAGATGCTCTGCGCCTGAAAGATGAATTCAAGTGCGGACACAACCTCCTTAACACAAACTTGGACGAAGAAGATATCGAAAACCTTGTGATTCAGCAGATCGAATTCTGCAACAAGATATTACTCAACAAAGTATCGGAAGTATCAGAAGAAGAACTCGGTCGTATCCGCGAGATAATAAAGACAATACAGCCTAAGGCAGAAATTATTGAATGTAATTACTGTGACGTTCCTTTCGAAAAAATTTTAAATACATGCGAATTCGATTTTGACGATGTTGCAACTTCTGCAAAATGGATTCAAGAGATCGAAGGCGACAATGATCATGACGAAGATGATGAGGAAGAACACGAACATGAACACCACCATCATCATCATCATCATGAAGATGAGGAAGAACATGAATGTCATCATGACCCCGATCATGAATGTGATGATGAACATTGTAGTTGCCATCATCATCACCACCACCATCATGACGGAGAAGGCGAGGCTGAGGAATATGGAATCGGAACTTATGTATATTTTGCACGCAAACCAATGAAGATTGGATTGTTTGACGACTTCGTAGCTCGCCGTTGGCCAAAAAATATTATCCGCGCCAAAGGTATGGTTTACTTCGAAGACGAACGTGACATATGTTATGTATTCGAACAGGCTGGTCGTCAGGTGAACATGCGTAATGCAGGACAATGGTACGCCACAATGCCAGAATGGGAACTTCAGCAGATGCTTGCCAACGATGAAAAATTGCAGCGCGAGTGGGACGAAACATACGGAGATCGTATGCAGAAACTTGTATTCATCGGACAGAAACTTGACAAGAAAGCTATCAAGGAGGCCCTCGATGCTTGTTTGACAGATTAAATAATGTCTGGCATTTACATTCATATTCCATTCTGTGCAAGTCGCTGTATTTACTGCGACTTCTACTCTACCACATTACGTGGCAAAGCTCACGAATATGTAGATGCCTTACTAAAAGAATATGAAGAAAGGAGTGACTTTTTGCCAAGCAAAGAGCCACTCCAAACTATATATATAGGAGGAGGTACTCCAAGCCAACTTCCAATAACTGAACT
Source organism: Bacteroidales bacterium (assembly GCA_045627785.1). Taxonomy (GTDB): domain Bacteria; phylum Bacteroidota; class Bacteroidia; order Bacteroidales; family UBA3663; genus Liminaster. The sequence continues at coordinate 6,247 of JAZQOF010000039.1, forward strand.
TAAGCGATTAATTGATTTCTTCAACAATAAAGATATTAAAGAATTTACAATCGAAGCAAATCCTGAAGACATCTGCGAAGAATGGGCAAAAGCTGTCGGACAATATCCCAACACAAGGATATCAATAGGAGTTCAAAGCCTAAACGACAATGAGTTACGAATAATTAATCGTCGGCATAACAATAAGAAACCGATTGAAGCTGTGAAGTTTTTGAGAGAGGCTGGCATAAAGAATATTAGTGTAGATCTAATGTATGGACTTCCTACCCAATCTTTGGAGACTTGGGAAGAAAGCATAAATGGTATAATTGCACTTAATCCTGAACACATATCAGCTTATTGCTTAAGCGTTGAAGAGGAATCTCCACTAAGAAAACTCATAGAAAAAGGGGAACTCTCACCCGCAGACGAAGATCTTTGTCTTGAAATGGCGGAGCTATTACGCAAAAAACTCAAAGAGGCCGGATATATCCAGTACGAGATTTCAAATTACTCAAAACCAGGATTTGAGTCAAAACACAACAGTTCTTACTGGGATGGAACCCCATATCTCGGACTCGGTCCTGGAGCTCATTCATATGATGGAAAATATCATAGAAGATGGAACATTGGAGACCTTAATAGTTACCTTAAAGGAGAGAGAAAAGAAAATGGAGAGACTTTGAGCGACAAGGACATATTCAACGAAAAAATCATGCTTGGTTTACGTACGAACAAAGGAGTTAGCGCTTCTCTCTTCGAAAATATTGACAACTATTGCGACTATAAAGGTGATAGTAAGAAAAATAATTACAAAAAGGCCATCGAAGGCTTTATTTCCAGAGGATTGCTCACAAAAAAAGGCAACAACCTCATCCTTTCGGAATCAGGTCTTGCCCTTGCAGACGAAGTAATGAGAGAATTATTTATCTGACATTCTTTCCGTTCTGGACCTTGCGTTTGCGTTCACGCTTACTTTCAGGTTTCACATTCTTATTCTTACGATTAATCATATCGTTCATCGTCTCTGCTGTAGGACGGTGAATAGGAATATTGATGTTAATGTCCTCCTCTTCGTTCGAATCGTTGATAAACAATCGTTTAATATTTGTCTTTGCTAAAACTTCAAGGAGATATACATAATGCATCTTTGTGTTGCTTGGTAAGTTCTTTACTGAAGAAGTAAGGTAGTCAAGTGGGAACATGATTGTCGAACGATATACACCAGTCTCGCTATTGTATGTTACGTTGATAAGATCGTTCCATTCTGACATTCTCCAGTCTTTGAAATATGTAGAATTGAACATAAAAACTTCGCCGTTTGCCATTTCGAAACCGATAGTTATTTCTGCCTTACTACCATTTACAAAGTCTTTCGTTACCTTTGAGACAGCCTTACGCAAGTCTTGAGAGAACGGACATTCGTTTTCTACAAATTCAAAACTTAGATTTCCACTTGATTTATTGCCGATATTTGTTGCTAAAGTGTACGAACCGATAAGGTTTGTACGATCTTTTGCATAATAAAATGGCAATTGATATGTGATATGATTGATTGTCTTGTCCTGATCAACATCAGACTTATAGCGATCTACCTTAGCAGTCAGATCACCCAAAGACAATAAAGTGGCGAATATAAATAATAATAATTTCTTCATCCTATAATCCTCTTATTTTGCCGCAAAGATACAACAAATATCCGAAAAAAGAATATAAATAACAATAAAATCTATCAAATCGCGTTTTTAATATATTAAAATAATATTAAAGAATGTCTTTTTGGCCGAAACATACAGAACTTTTGCTTTACATTCTCGTCATTTTCTTGATGAGTCTTTGTGTGTTTCCGGCCCAGGCACAAGACGATCAGGAAGAAGCTCTTGCTCCAATGAAGCTACCGAGCAACATCAAGACTGTCGTCGAATTCGACTGGGTGAACAATCGTTATCTGATAAAAACAATGGCTGGGAACACCCAGATCGGCTATACAATGTCAATGACTCGCGAAGAATATTTGAAATATACAGAAAATAAACTTCGCAAGAGTTATTTCAAACAGAAGAATTCATACGTAGCAGAAGAGGATGTCAACGATCCGGAAAAAACTGCATTCAAACTTCTCGACATGCAATTCAGTCTTGGTCCAGCTGAAAAGATATTCGGCAAGGGAGGAATTAGGGTGCGCACACAAGGTTCTGCATCTCTTTCAATGGGCATCAAAAATAACTCTGTAGACAATCCTACTCTTCCTGAAAGAGCACAAAGTACTACTACTTTCGATTTTAAGGAAGACATAAGGTTGAACATGAACGCTTCAATCGGCGAGAAGATGGATTTCAACCTTAACTATAACACAGAAGCTACTTTCAGCTTTGACCAGAATAAGTTCAAACTCGGATACCAAGGTGATGAAGATGAGATAATACAAGACATCGAAGCAGGAAATGTATCGATGACTACTGGCAATTCACTTATTCACGGAGGATCTTCGTTGTTCGGTATTAAGACAAAGCTTAAGTTTGGCAAACTGAATGTCACTGCCCTACTAGCGAAACAAGAATCGACATCGAAGACAGTCAGTTCGAAAGGTGGTGCAACAAAACGTTTGTTTGAGATCACTGCAGACAAGTACGATGAAAACCGTCATTTCTTCTTGTCTCAATACTTCCGCAACACATATGACCAGAATATGGCTAAGCTACCGCTCATAGCTTCAGGTATCGAAATTACAAAAATTGAAGTATGGGTTACCAACAAACGATCGAGTTATGACAATGCCCGTAATATTCTCGCATTTGAAGACCTGGCAGAATCGCAGATAATCGGCAACAGACATTGGGTTTCCAGATCTTCCTCCGGACAACCAAGCAATAATGCGAACTCACTATACGATGAAATTACAACACAATACAGTGCCATAAGAGACATTACTGAAGTAACATCGACAATGGCTGCACTTGAAACTTATGGAATCAACGGAGGAAAAGACTTTGAAAAGATTGAAAGTGCTCGAATGTTGAATTCTTCGGAATATACGCTCAATTCCAAACTTGGCTTCATCTCGCTCAAATCCCGTCTGGATGACGACATGGTATTGGCTGTAGCTTATCAGTATACAAAAGGGGGAGTAACATATCAGGTTGGCGAATTCAGTACCGATAATGCTCAAAATCCAAGCCAGACGCTTGTTGTTAAATTACTCAAGGGCACCTCTGGCGATCCTTCAATTCCTCTTTGGGATTTGATGATGAAGAATGTCTATTCGATTGGAGCCAACTCCTTGCAGAAAAACAATTTCAATCTGCAAATTCAATACATGAGTGACACTATAGGAATTTACACGAACTTCATCAATGAAGGCCCAATTGCTGAACAGTTACTGCTTAAGGTAATGAATCTTGATAGGCTTAATGCTAACAATGAAAGTTATAGCGACGGACGTTTCGATTGGGTTGAAGGATATACAGTATATGCTTCATCGGGCAGGATTATCTTTCCGGTTGTTGAACCATTTGGCAGTCATCTTGCAAAAAAGCTCGGCAGTCAAGCTTTGGCAGAAAAGTATTGTTACCAGGATTTATATGATATGACACTTACTCAAGCGCAACAGAATGCTGAAAAAAACAAGTTTAGATTAAAAGGCGAATATTCAGCTTCAAGCGGAGCTGAAATCAACTTGGGAGCGATGAACGTTGCTCGAGGTTCAGTACGTGTAACTGCTGGAGGAACTACATTGGTTGAAAATTCAGACTATACCGTCGATTATGCAATGGGCGTTGTGACTATCATCAATGAAAGCATTATCGAGAGTGGAACGAATGTAAGCGTAAGTCTCGAAGACCAATCAACATTCAGTCTTCAACGCAAAACAATGATGGGACTTGATGCACAGTACGAATGGTCGAAAAATCTCACATTTGGAGGAAGTGTTATCAACCTGTCAGAGAAACCACTTACAAAAAAAGTCGGTTCGACAGACATCCCAATCAACAATACCATCTATGGTTTTAACGTGAAGTGGAATAAAGACTTCATGTGGCTCACCAATGCCATAGGAAACATTCCTTGGATAAAAGCGACAGCACCTTCGAACTTCAATATCAATGCTGAGTTTGCACAACTCGTTGCAGGACACAACGACCAAATTGGACGTGATGGGAATGTTTATCTTGACGATTTCGAATCGAGCGAAACACCAACAGACATCTCTTCTCCAAGCCTTTGGCAATTATCATCAACTCCTTACGACGACTCGGGAACAGCATTATTCCCGGAAGCAGCTCTGAACAACAATCCTGAATATGGAAAAAACCGTGCACGTTTTTCGTGGTATGTAATCGACAGAATGTTCACTTCGCAGACTAGTAGCCTCACTCCTACCCATATCAAGAACGACTTGGAACAACTTTCTGATCATCGCGTAAGACAGGTAAACTACGATGAGATTTACCCAAACAAAGAACTTACTTATGGAGAGACCGGAATTCTCAATGTGCTGAACTTGGCATTCTACCCAGAAGAGAGAGGCCCATATAACGTTGATACCAATATTAATACAGATGGATCGTTGAAGCACCCAGAGAAACGTTGGGGTGGAATGATGCGTTCGATGGATGTTACCAACTTTGAGAATGCCAACTACGAGTATATTGAGTTCTGGCTGATGGATCCTTTTGCGACAACAGGAGAAGGGTCTTCATGGAATAACGAAGGAGGAGATCTCTATTTCAACCTCGGTGAAATTTCAGAAGATATTTTGAAAGATGGTATGAAATCTTTCGAAAACGGGTTGGACATCAATGGAGATGATACCTATACAACCGAAACAGTATGGGGCAAAGTCTCTCGAAAGACAAGCACTGTATATGCCTTCGACAACACAACAGACACACACAAGCAACAAGACGTTGGTCTAGATGGCCTTTCGGACGAAAAAGAAAAGAAATTCAGAACCTATTCCAATTATGTCGAGACAATATCGAATAAGGTCGATGAAAGTCTGTTAAGCAAATGGCACAACGATCCATTCTCTCCTATTAATGACCCTGCCGGAGATAATTTCCACTACTACAGAGGAGCAGATCTTGATGATTCTCGAACTTCCATTCTCGACAGATATAAATACTTTACTGGCGTTGACGGCAACTCTCCAGCCACCTCAGATTCCCCTGAGAGATACAGTACTGCATCCAAAGCTACGCCTGATGTCGAAGATATAAATGGAGATAATACTCTCAATGAATACGAACGATATTTCCAATATCATGTTTCCCTTCGCAAGGAAGACATGCAAGTTGGCACAAACTTCATCTCTAGTATAACAGAAGCAAGCGTGCCTCTTCGCAACGGACAGAGAACTACAGTCAAATGGTATCAGTTTAAGATTCCTTTGAAAGAGTATCAGAAGAAAGTCGGAGCTATACAGAACTTCAAGTCTATCCGTTTCATGAGAATTTTCATGACCGGTTGGAAAAAAGAACAGATTCTACGTATGGCTACTCTCGAACTTGTACGAAGCGATTGGAGAAGCTACAATGCTGGTAGTCTTGCTGATCGTGGATATGCCGTTACTGGTACTGGAAAGATTGCTACTTCGACTGTAAATATCGAAGAGAACGCTGGATCTGCTCCAGTCAATTATGTACTTCCTCCTGGCGTTGATCGAGTTGTCGATCCAGGACAAAGCACAAGCACTTTGCTCAATGAACAAGCAATGTCGATGAATATTACTAACCTTGAACCACACGACGCTGTTGCAGTATATAAGAATTCTGGTATAGATATCCGCAAATACCAGAATTTGCAGTTATTCGTTCATGGTGAAGCCTTAATGGGAAATGCGACTTCTTTACAAGACGGAGAACTAGCTGTCTTCATACGATTGGGTTCTGACTACAAGGATAATTACTACGAATACGAAGTTCCTCTTTTTATCACTTCTCCTGGCAAGTATAACAACAATTCGGCAGCAGATCGTCTGAAAGTATGGCCTCAGGAGAGTATGATTAATATCAACCTTAAAGAACTTACTAATCTCAAAAAGGAACGCAATACAGAGAAGAACAAGCCAAATAGCCGTGTTACTTTCACAACACTTTATAGTAAACCTATTGAAGATGGTGCCGGTAAAACCATGACAGTGATTGGTAACCCTTCACTATCGGATGTAAATGTCATAATGATTGGTGTTCGTAACAAAAGCAAAAATGACAAGAGCGGAACGATATGGGTAAACGAATTACGAATGAACGGCATTGATGAAGAAGGCGGATGGGCAGCAAAAGCAAATGCTACATTACGTATCTCCGATCTCGCAACTATCAACGCTACTGGCAACTATATGTCTGCTGGATTCGGTAGCATTGAACAGTCATCAGCAGAAAGATCACTTGAGACTAATTGGGATTATTCTATGTCTGGACAAACAGATATAGGCAAGTGGCTTCCTGAATCGTTCAAAGTAACTGCTCCTTTATATTATAGCCGAACTAAATCTGTAACTTCTCCGAAATACGATCCATACAATGAAGACCTTACGCTTTCAGAGACTCTCGATACTTACGAAACCCAGACACAGAAAGACTCAATTCGAAACATGGTGCAGACTGTTGACGAATATCAGGCGATGTCACTTAACGGCGTAAAGGTTAACATTAAAAGTAAGCATTCTATGCCTTACGATCCTGCAAATTTCACATTCTCGTATTCGGAGAACAAGAAGGAATCGCATGATCCGACAACAGAATATGAAAGAGAGAATTCTTACAAAGGAAGCATTAACTACAACTGGAATCCATACTTCAAACCATGGAAACCTTTTGCAGAAAACAAGAATAAATCGAAAACAAAAGCAAACGAGTCCGATCAGGAAAACTCTAAAGAGAAATCGCCAATTTTAAAGCAAAAGATCTTCTCTGAATTCCAACTTAACTGGTTGCCAAATTCTTTGTCATTGTCAACCAATATGAACAGAACATACTTCGAACAACAGTTGCGAAACATTGATGGAAGTATGTCAGAACAAAGCATTCCAGTGACCTACAGCAAGCGTTTCACTTGGCTGCGTCAGTCAAATATATCTTGGGATTTGACAAACAATTTAAAGATGAATTTCAGTTCGGCAACAAATGCGCGGATCAACGAACCAGATGCTCCAGTAAACAAATACTTATACCCTACTGAATACGAGGCTTGGAAGGATACTGTGCTGACTCAAATCTGGAAACTAGGTACTCCCGTCGATTATAACCAAAACTTTGATTTCACATGGAATATACCAATCAATAAGATATCTTTCACCGATTGGATAACATCGACGCTGAAATATCGTAGCACATACCAATGGAACAAAGGTACTATCATCGACGAGTTTACAGAGACAGGAAACTCTATTCAAAACAATGCACAATGGCAGATTGACGGACGATTGAACTTCGAGACTTTATACAATAAGTTCAGATATCTAAAAAAGGCTAACCAAAAATTCAGAATCACATCCAATACAACTACTCGCAAAAAGAATAACAAAAACAGCAAGAATACTAAGGACGATAACGGCAAGAAGAAGAACCTTTCGACAAGAAAGAGTCGAGAGACTCCTCTGGAAAATGCTATGCTTTATGGAACACGTTTCTTGATGATGTTACGAAATATCCAAGTAAACTTCAAGACCACAAACGACACATATCTTCCTTCGTTCCGACCTAATGCAGGAGATGTTTTCGGACAAGGGAATGGTGAGGGATCTGGATTTGCTCCAGGTCTTGGCTTTGCATTCGGTTTTGAAGGTGGAGAATCTTTTACAGAAAAAGCTATCAAAAACGGATGGCTGATTGTAAATGATTCAATCACCACTCCTGCGGTCTATAGTAAAACCGAAGATTTCTCATATCAAGCAGTGCTTGAACCACTTCCTGGATTAAAGATTAATATAACCGGCACACGTCGCAGCAACGAAAGACAAAGTCATCAGTTTATGTTCTCAAATCTAAACATCACTCGAGGCGGTTCTTTCCAACAAACAGCTTGGGCATTCGGAAACTCTATCGACGATCTTCTACAGGAAAGAATGTCCGGAAATCCATTCCCTGGCATTTTCGAAACAATGCCTAACTGGAATGCGAAATACGATGGTCTGCTGAATATCATACCTAAGCTTACTAATTGGTTCAAGACTTTAAGTTTGAGTCATGCGTATAACTGTACGTATAACGTGGGTAGCTATCAAAGTTTCCCTGACCGTGAAGGAATTGAGATTTCTTCAGCAACAGTAACGCAAAGTTTTGCTCCGCTCATCGGAATGAATGCAACATTACATAATAATATAACTGCGAAGGCAGAATATAAGACAACAAATTCTGGCACATACAATACTTCGACAACAACAATAACACGGAATTCTTCAAGAGATCTGACCTTTGGCATAGGCTATAAGATTGTTGACTTCAACACTCGAATCGGTCTATTCTCAGACAAAAAGAAGAAAAAGGCAGAAGTAAGTCACGACCTCAACATGAAGCTTGATGTCACTCATCGTTATCAGGAAGTTGGACTTCATAAGATTGCCGATAACTACACAGAGACAACATCTGGTAACAATTCTTGGTCAATCAAGTTCTCAGCTGATTACCAGATTTCTAAACTCATTACAATGCGACTTTATTATGACAAACAAATCAATCGTCCTCTTGTCTCTACGTCATATGCTACTTCTGTCAGCGATTTTGGCATGACAATGTCTTTGTCTTTAGCTCGTTGACGTTCCAACCACTTGACAACAAAACAATCGAGCTTATAGAAGCAAAAAAGAGGATGCACAAAAGCACCCTCTTTCTTTTTCTATGTCTGTCAAGTATTACTTAACAAGCATGATCTTGCCGTTCTTGACAATAATACCTTCTGCCTTAACTACGCGACGACCTGAAAGATCGTACATTGTAGTAGTTGCAGCTTCGTTAGCAATGCTTTCAATAGCAGTCTCGCCAAGATCAGTGATAACACAATCGTGCATATCAGTCTGATCGAGTTTCTCATAGAAACTTGTAACATCATCTGTTGCGAGATCACCATTAGCGATCAAATCCTCATCACCACACTTCCAAGAGAAGTCAGCGAAATAGTAGTCGTTTGCCTCTTCGAAGTCATTAAGATTGAATGCAATTGAAAGAGTTCCATCGCCTTCATTTGCAATCTTGAATGTTTTCTCAATAACTTGCCATTCTTCAGTGAAGTTCACATCTCCAAATGCCTGATAATGCAAGTATTCACCTGGATTTGCATGGAGCTGTGTACCAGCCTTAGCGGCTTTAGCTGCCTTATACTTGAATGAGATTGTTGTTTCTTCTCCTGCAGCCAATGCGCGGTTAGACTTAATCCAGAACTGGTTGTCATAATTCTGTTCCTTCTTAGCCGTAGCCTTTACAATGATAGCTCTTGTTGGCTCTTCAACTTCTTCACCAGGTGTTTCTGAACCTCCCTGATACTCGAGTTCTGTAGCTTCATATGCGCCACCGCCCCAAGCGTCTCCACCGAGTTCCTGAACTTCTTCAGTTCCATCTGCCTTAACGAAGATAACCTCGAGCAAATCAACTTCCTGTCCTTCTGCATCACATGCCTGAAGATTAACATGATTGATCTTGCCAGTGAAGCCCTTGCTTGTAAGCCACTCCTGGAAATTCAATGTAGCAACATTGTCCTCAAATGGCACATATGCAGGGCTATCGTAATCGTTATCGGCAATGTCCTCACTTGTAACCTTAACTTGGAACTTACCTGACGCATTGTCAATAGTAACTTTTATCGAAACATAGTCCTCTGCTGAAACAGGCAACTTGTCAGAAAGAATGTACTCTGCCCACTGTCCTTTAGACTTGAGGTGTACTGATTTAGCTGCATATGCACCTATTGAGAGCATTGCAACTGAAAGAAAGAGTAAAAATTTCTTCATACGCGAATAAATTTTAGTTGTTAATAATTAGGATAAAAAATGATATATATATAAATATATAATGTGTAAACCTTATTGAGACTCTCTAAAATTATAATTTGTTATAATTACAACTTTCGGAAACAAGCAACGACACGCTTGTCGGGCAAAGCTATAAAACGGAACTGATGAGTGACAGCTTCACCTTTTCGGTTTATTACACGATAGGTTGAACTGTATTCTGATCGCTTATCAAGTTCATCAACGACTTTTTTCAACGACAATGCCTCGAACAAAGAATCCTTGTCGTCCGGATGAGCCTTATTTATGATACTCTTGCGGCACATATCATCATAATCATATTCCGAATCACGATATCTCTCGAAACCTGTCGATACATAATCATCAACTTTCTCTATCTTCAAAGTCTTCTTTTCCGGATTAATCACATAAATATCGTGATAGTCTCTACTAAGAGCTTCGATGATATCATGATCGACATCTATTGTCTCTTTTGAGTCAAGAAGTTCCTGAACATCGAGGAAAGAAATAAAGACTTGTACAGTATTGCCTTCGTCGTCAAAAACTGGACTCTTAACCTGAGTGACTGTATGTATTTCTTCTTTGACCCAACTCTTGGCAGCAAGTCTTTCCACTTTCTTCAAATTGCAAAGATAATCGTGTTCGATGGTCTTCATGAACTCTGTATTCGACTTGTCATAAAGAGTCTCATACCAAACAGAAATTGCATCGTCAAGCGTGAGGCAAGTACCTGAACGCTTTGGATTCAAACGGTCATGCAATACATACACAATATCGGAAGACAAATCCACTGCCCATATAACATCGGTAAATGCTGTAGAATTCTCGAACAATGTCTTGTTGAACGAGAAAGGTCCGATATTCACTATATCTGTTTTCATATCGTAAATTATTTTCTCACCTTATTAATTGCAGCTATGAGCAGATCGACATCGACTGGTTTGGCAACGAATCTATTCATACCTGTATCAATAACCTTACGTTTATCCTCTTCAAATGCATTTGCACTCATTGCAACGATTGGAATAGCAGAACCGCCAGGACCGAGAGGATGATTTGATCTTTCCCATGCTCTGATTGCAAGTGTTGCATCATAGCCATTCATTTCAGGCATCATAAGATCCATGAGAACAATATCGAAGCGTTTCAAGAGTTGCCCGTTCTCGTTAAGCTCTGTCAACATATCAACTGCAATCTTACCATTTTCTGCAGTCTCAACTACTCCACCGAGTTCTTCCAGCATGAACTTAGCAATTTCTGTATTCAGTTCGTTGTCTTCAACCAAGAGGAATCGCAAACCAGTGAAGTCTGATGAATTCTCCTTAGCATGTTCTTCCTGAACCTTGCTCTTATCAATCTTGAATGGCATAACGACAGTGAAAGTACTACCGACACCTTGTTCGCTCTCAACCTGGATAGTACCATTCATACTCTCGACAATCTTCTTAACGATCGAAAGTCCAAGTCCAGTTCCTTTATAAATAGTACGGCTACCGGCATTTTCTTGCGAGAATGGAGTGAACAGACGCTCGAGGAATTCCTTAGACATTCCAATTCCAGTATCCTTGAATACAAATGTGTACTCAACATTATCTTCATCAAGCATTCGTTCTTTGCACAGGAGTTCCAAAGTTCCACCCTGTTTATTATATTTCACAGAATTGGATGCAAGATTGATTAATATGCGACGCAAATAAATTGCACTAGAGAGTATGTATCTTAATTTTGGTTTCTGATCATCGTGAAGAATCATCTTGACATCCATCTTCATTGCCATTGGTGTGATAATCGAGAAGCAATCGTCAAGAATCTTAACCAAATCGACAGGTTCTTCGCTAAATTCCATCTTACCAGCTTCCATCTTACTCATGTCGAGTACATCGTTGATCAACGACAAAAGATGTTGCGAAGAAATATCAATCTTTGAAAGGCAATCCTGTACACGAGCAGGATTGTCCATGTTCCTTGATGCGATCTGCGACATACCAAGGATTGCATTCATTGGCGTACGGATATCATGCGACATATTTGCAAGGAACTGCGACTTTGCCTGATTGGCATAATTAGCTTCATCGTAGGCAATCTGAAGCTTCTTACGTTGCTTGATTTCCTTTTTCCTTTCACGTCTTGCAAAAATCGCATATAAAATAATGGCAAAAATCAAGAGAGATCCAAGACCGAACAATAAAGGATTGCGATAGATAAATGCCATAACCGAAGTGTCCTCCGACATTCGATGACGTGCTACCAACGCATGTACTTCATTCTGGTCAACATTTATAGCGAACTTGTTAAATATTGAATATAATGTAGGATCCAGACCTTTCTTGACAGCGATGCGGAAATTTGTAGAATTGCCATATACAAGAGTATAGTCAAGGGTGTTCGTATAATCCTTTGACACATAATTGGCAGCAGCATACAAGTACATGTAACAGCAATCTACTTCACCATTCTTTACAGCGTCAACACATTCATCCAGTGTTGTATATTCCTTAATAATCTTATCTTCATACAGGTCTTTGTAATTCGAGTTCATTCCAACAGAGCCTTTCTTTGCTGCTATTGTTTTGAAGACCTTTGTACCCTTTGGATGAAGCATTGCGAAATTGCCCTGATAATATGGCTGAGTTGCATTATAACCATTTTGTTCGCACTGATAGATAGATGAAGGAGAATCAAAAATGATATCAGCCTTTTGCTGCGAAACTGCCTCTCTATATTCTTCAGTAGTTGAAACCGGAACAATTTCGTAGCGCAATCCGTATGAATCGGACATCATGAGGAACAAATCATACAAGAAACCTTGCTGCTCGCCATCCTTAACATAAGCATAAGGAGCTCGATCTGGATTAAAAAGCACCTTTAGATGAGACTTCTGATTGAAATAGCGCAAGAATTCCTGTTCTTCCCTCGAAAGTTCTACGAGACCTTCTTTCCTTGAAGAGAAATTATCCTGAACAAGATGAATTCTCCAATCAGGCATATCATTATCAAGTCGGGAAATAGCATAATTAACACGCTGAAGAATATCCTTACGTTTTTTATTAATAGCAACGTTAAATTCATTAAGGTCAAATTTTGCCAATGTTACCTCATAAGGCTTGAATACTCTCAGCTCACGAGTGGCAATTGCGTCGACATCTCCAAGTTCCAATGCATCGAACAAAGAATCGATTGTCTCAAAGTGAATTGGCGTATAGCCAATGCCTTGGCCCTCGGCGTACACACTGAAACCACCAGAAACACTACCTTGATGCAAGAATCCGACTTTCATTCCATCAAAAGTCTTCGGATTATTAGCATCGAATCTCGTATTTCGCTGATGAGTAGTTAACACGGAAAGACAAGAACCGATATTCTCGTCAGCAAAATCATAAAGTGTCGGACGAGGATTAAATCTATGACAAGGGAATACTATATCCAACTCCCCGCGTTCAAGCATATCCAAAGCATCCTGGTAACAGACATCTTCTGCCAAGTATTCATATTCGAATTCGCTATAAGGCGCTATCTGCTGTAAAAAATCATAACCTAATCCAAAACGGGATCCATCTTCTGCGACGTCGTTAAAGCCTGGGAATCGGACATAACCAACTCTCACCTTCACTACAGGAAGCATCTCTTGTGCAAGAGATAAATTGGACGATGACAAAATGGATGCCACCAAAACAAATGCGAGAATAAACAATTTCTTAACCATGTGTTGAACTCGGATCTTAGATGTTGCTATTTTTGTGCTTAAGATAATATCGCAAATTTATAAATAAATTCAAAATCTTTTTCAATTCTCTGTTATTTTTTAGCAATTACCCGTCAAAAAATCAACATTTATCACAAAAAAGTATAATTTTCGAACAATAACTCAAAAATAAACCACATATTTGCAGAAATTACAAGGATAAATATGAAGATTATCTGCGTTGGCATGAACTATGCCGAACACAATAAAGAACTTGATCACAGCATTGGAGAAATAGAAGGAATCAAAGGCAATCCTACTCTTTTCCTGAAGCCAGATACAGCCATAGGGAAAGATGGTTGGCCATTTTTCGTTCCGGAATTCAGTAATCAGGTAGAATATGAAACTGAGGTCGTCGTTCGAATCTCACGTTTAGGTCGATGCATTCCAACACGCTTCGCTCATCGCTACTACAATGAAGTGTCTTTGGGAATAGATTTCACTGCAAGAGATCTGCAACGCGAACTTAAAGCCAAAGGCTTACCTTGGGAAATTTCCAAAGGATTCGACGGAAGTGCAGTAGTCGGGAAGTTTGTAAAACTCGAGGATCTTGGAATTGCGACAGAAGCACATCCTGAAGGTAAATCAATACAAGATCTTGAGTTCGAAATGCGACTGAACGACGAAGTACGACAAAAAGGCAATACTGCCGACATGCTTCACTCCATCGACGAAATAGTAAGCTATGCAAGTCAGTTTTTCATGCTCAAAATTGGTGATCTAATCTTTACAGGAACGCCGAAAGGTGTCGGAACAGTGAAAGAAGGTGACATAATAAAAGCAACCCTCGAAGGACGAGAGTTGCTGGTATGTAAGATTAAGTAATTTCTGTGTTGAAGAGTAAAGGATGGTTGTGAAAAGACAAGCTATTCCTTAAATTCGAAGAAAGTAACCTCCTTTCCGTCTCTGTCATAACAATGTCCGTCAACGAGTTCATCTCCAACATGTTTCTGGATACGACAGAGTTGACCTGACTGGAAATATTGACGCAATTCTTTGGTTGCACGCATCACTTTGTCATAAATGACAGTCGTGATGCTTTTCTTTTTGCCATCGTTATAAAATTGCTTTTCAACGAGATTTACGCCATTCACACCTTGAAATACTACAAGGCTATCGACAGGTTGAGGTGTTGTGGTATAATAATAACGCTGAACACCCCAAGCAACAGGATCTTCGATAGTATATCTCATATAATTCTCCTCGGACAAAAGTCGTCCAGCTTTGGAATATACATTTATCCGAATACTGTCTCCATCCAAGTTTACAACGCCATACATCTGAGCGATCTTTGGAGAAGCAATATGACCTTTTGAGTTCAGGAATATTGTATCGCCTTGAGCGCAAGGAATTGACAGACAAACACGACCGTCCTCGTCGTACATCTTCATCTTTCTGGTCAAATGATTTACCGTATATTGCTCACGAGCGACATTACCATTCTCATACCAAGACACAAGATCGGAAATGCTTTCTTGATTTGCCGTACGATATCGTTTTGTCAACGACTTTTTTGCGCCAGATGGATGCCAAGACTGAATTGTAGCTTCGCCATTAACGTGATTGATTATAGCTTCAGACTCCTTTGTTCCATCTTCTGAATAAGTAACAGATTTGTCTGTTCCTAAAACTGGATCAATAAATTGATAACGATGAACTGATCCCGAAACATAATATGATATTTGTGTACCCCATTTTTCCTGCACACTGTCATTCAGCACACGAAAAGTTTCGAGCGAAACGGGAATTTCTGACTGAAACCACCATTTGCAAACAACGATACTATCATTATCCTGCATTACCTTGATTTCGAAGAGTGCAGAATTATATTCCGTCTCCATATTATGCTCATCGACATAATAATGATCAATAACCTTTGGCTTTTTATTTCCAGCGAAACCAACAGACAAGCTGACTAGCGATAAAACTAATAGCGAAAAGAATTTCTTCATATTGTTTACATTTTTTGCAAAGATAATGATTATTGCAATGCTTTCACTTTTAAAATATATTTTTATTCATTTTCTTGACATTTTTCAACTTTTTACATACCTTTGCGCTAAAATAAACTAAAATGGTTACGATAACTCTCAACGCATCTCTCAAAGAATACAACACTTTCGGGCTTTCGGCAAAAGCAGCAGTTTTGGCCGAATATGACAATGTGGAAGCTTTGAAACTCGTACTTGGAAACGAATTGGTGCAACAACACAAAGACAATATCTGGTGTCTCGGAAAAGGAAGCAACATCCTTTTTTCCGGCGATTTCAATGGTGTGATTCTTCATGGAAAAATCAAAGGCATTGAGTTTGTTGAAGACACAGAAGAGAAGACTTTGGTCAAGGTTGGTGCAGGCGAAACTTGGGATGATGTTGTAGAATGGGCAGTTCAACACAATCTTTATGGAGCAGAAAATCTCTCTGCAATTCCAGGCGAAGTTGGTGCTGCAGCAGTTCAGAATATCGGCGCTTACGGATCAGAATTCTGCGACCTCGTAGTTTCTGTTGAGGCTTTGAACACAAAAACTCTTGAAATCGAAAACATTCCTTGTGCAAGTTGTCAATACGGATATCGAGAGAGTATCTTCAAACATCAGCCATATAAAAGTTTATACATTGTTACATCAGTCGTAATCGAACTGAAGAAGAACGCAGAGTTCAAACTCGAATACGGAAATGTAAAAACAGCGCTCGAAGGCAAGGAACTGAACTTGAGAAATGTGCGCGAAACGATTGTCTCTATCCGCAACAATAAACTTCCTGACTGGAAGGTTTCAGGCAATGCTGGTTCGTTCTTCAAAAACCCTGTTATTCCAATAGAAAAGTTCGAAAAGCTGAAGAACATCTATCCTACTATTCCTTCGTACGCTGTAAAACAAGAAGGCTTGGTAAAGGTTCCTGCAGGATGGCTCATCGAACAATCAGGACTTAAGGGATTCAAACACGGAGGCGCTCAAGTTTTTGAGAAACAATGTCTTGTACTTATCAATACAGGCAATGCTCTTCCTTCAGACATCGTAGAACTCTCAAATATTGTGATTGCAAAAGTCAAAGAGCGATTTGATATTGAAATCTCTCCTGAAGTAAACATTCTTTAAGTCATTAGTCAAAATGATGACTGATAATTTTCGTGACTATTTCACTCGAATATCTTCCAATTCCCAGCATTCATCGAGATCAACATTCTCTTTGATGCCTGGGATTTGTCCTTTCTCAGAATATTGCCACATACGAGCATGAAGTCCTGGACGAATGCTGTTCAGGAATCGTCTCTTATCTCGAATCTTGTCTGCCAATGGCATGTACCAAGCCAACCAATAGTCACAATCCTCGCCAACAGGATAGACAAAATCTCTCATAAAGCTATGACTTCCATAGAGTAAAGGCGTAAAGCCATAGTGTGACTTAAAGAGATTGATAAATACTTTGACCTCGTTGCGATACTTATCTTTGTCTTTGATTTTTCCTCCTAATTCCTCAAGATCGAGCACAGGAATCAAGTCGAAATCCTCTCCAATAACAGACAAGAAGAATTCGAATTGTAATTGTCCGCTTTTATCTGCACGGAAGAAATGATAAGGTCCGACAGGAATGCCTTGTTTGCGAGCTTCGTTCCTATTCGTACGATATTTCTTATCCCGATAATCTGTTCCTTCGGTCGCTTTGATATAAGCGAATTCCACTTCTCCTTCCTTTACAACCTGTTCCCAATTGATATCTCCTTGATGATGAGAGATGTCGATTCCTTTGTGACCTTTCTTACCGACAAAGACAAAAATCACAAGAAGGAAAAATATGACTAAGAATATGACAGACAGATGCTTTGCCCTAAGACCAGATTTAGCGGAGCTCTTCTTGGAAGTTCTGCCTTTTGTCTTAGTCTTTACTGCCGACTTCTTTCCTTTCTTAATTGCCATTAGCGGATTCGACTGCTTTTTGGGAATTCGTTTCATCTTCTCCATCTCAACGCTTTTTCTTGAAGAATTCAGTCACCAAAGCCAAACACTCGTCTGCAAGAAGTCCGCTTTGGACCTTTGTGCGAGGATGAATAGCATTTGGAGCAATACGACTGAATCCACGACGAGGATCTTCTGCGCCATAAACGATACGACTGATTTGCGACCAACCAAGAGCGCCAGCACACATCACACAAGGTTCAAGAGTGACATAAAGAGTGCAATCAGTCAGATATTTTCCGCCCAAAGTCTCAGCTGCAGCAGTTATGGCTTGCATTTCGGCATGAGCAGTAACATCGTGCAATGTCTCAGTAAGGTTATGAGTTCGGGCAATTATCGTATTGTTGCACACAATAACTGCACCGATAGGAATCTCACCTTCTTCGGCAGCCTTTTTTGCCTCGACTAATGCCTGTCGCATAAAATATGTATCGTCAAACATGCTTTTCGTTGATTTTTTGAGTGAAAATAGAATTATTCGTCTATCTTTGCACTTGAAATTCGGCACAAAGATACATATTATATTATTCACGTGCAAACATAAATGAAAAAAATACATCTCGAAGAAATAAACTCGACCAATACATTCTTGCTCGATGCTCTGAAACAAGGAGAAGATTACAAAGAAGGAACAGTAATCTATACCTTACGGCAAACGGCTGGAAGAGGACAGATCGGCAATAGTTGGGAATCGGAGAATGACAAGAACATTGCATTTTCCGTACTGCTGGAACCCGCATTTCTGCCTATCAAAGAACAGTTTCTGATCTCAGAAATCACGTGTATTGCGATTGTAGAAACTGTCACAAAATGTCTTGAGCAATCAGGAAAACCGGCTTCGACGTGCAGCATAAAATGGCCGAACGATATTTATATCGGTGATGATAAAGTTTGCGGAATATTGATCGAAAATTCCTTGCAAGGAAACGCAATCAAAAATTGTGTCATTGGAATTGGAATAAATATCAATCAGGAGAAATGGATTGGCAATGCTCCAAATCCGACTTCGATCAAAATTTGTTCCGGAAAAGAATTTGTTCCGACAGAAATACTCGACGATGTTGTAGAAAGAATCTCGAGATACTACGAATTGCTGAAAACGGGCAGAAAAGAAGAGATTCATTCAAAATATCTCTCTTTACTCTATCGAAAAGACGGATTTTATCCTTATAAAGACGCAGAAACTGGGGAGAATTTCGAAGCGAGGATTCTGAACGTTGAACCAACAGGTTTTATCATCCTCGAAGACTCGGCGAACAATAAAAAAAGATTTATGTTCAAGGAAGTGAAATTCGTTTTGCCTTGTGGAATCACAAAGGAATAACAAAAGAGTTTCCAAAAGTCCAATCGTAGCAATACAAAGACGTTTCCGAAAGCCCGGAAGTATAATTGTAAAAGTACAAAGACGTTTCCGGAAGCCCGGAAGTCAAATTGTAAAAGTACAAAGACATTTCCGGATGTCCGGAAGTCAAATTGTAGCACTTTGATTGGAGAAAAGAAAAACAAAACAAAGAATAAAAGAAATGCTAATACTAATTTTGATTTTAGTTGCGATAATCCTCTCTCTTTCAGGAATCATTGGAGCAATCGTTCCTGCGATTCCCGGACCTCCACTTTCGTTCGCTTCTTTACTCACAGTGTATTTCACTTGTCCAGGAAGCATTTCGAAAGAGGTTTTGCTTTGGATGCTCGGATTCACGATTCTCGTGAGCATTCTCGACTATATAGCACCAATCATTTTCACGAAACTCGGAGGAGGTTCAAAACGTGCGGTAACTTACTCAACATTAGGACTTATCGTAGGATTATTCTTCATGCCATTAGGACTTATCGTAGGACCATTGGCAGGCGCATATTTGGGAGAAATGTCGAGCAGCAACGACCAAGGGAAAGCCGCAAAAGTTGCGATGATGTCATTCATCGCATTTCTGATGACTACAGGATTGAAACTTGTCGCATCAGCTTTGATGACCTATTATACGTTCGGCGCTTTGATTGGACATTTCGGGAATCTGATTAAGTTATGAATCTTTTCTACCCATCGCACGACATAGCTCTTGGAAATGGCGTAAAACATTTCAATCCACCTTTTGCTGCAAAAAGGTTGGAGGAAGACTTGCGCAATCTGGAGAAAATCTGGAATGAAAACTCAGAGACGGTCTTGCCTTGGGGATGGGATTTCGACACTCGAAACTTACTGAACAAAGAATACAAAATCAAGCTAAAGGATCTTCCTTCAGACGAAGAACTGAATATCATTCGCGAACTATCTTCGAGAAAGACGACAATCACAATTCTGTCGAAGTTGAAAGAGACGACAAACGACTTTGATGCGATTGATATTCCAACGTATTTAGAAACCGAAGAAAAATTATCGGAATACATTGACAATAAAACAGATTACGTATTAAAGACACCTTGGAGCAGTAGCGGAAGAGGACTTTCAATCAGTAAGGTTTGCACAAAAGAAGTTCTGCTGAAACATGGAGCTGCAACAATACGTAAAATGGGAGGAATAATGGCAGAAAAATGGTACGACAAAGTACAGGATTTTGCTATGTTATTCTATGTGGGGAAAGAAAGAGTTGAGTTCGTCGGATATTCACTATTTGACAATGATGAAACAGGCACTTATCGTTGCGGGAAACTGATGTCGAACAGAATGATTGAAGCTTCTCTCCCACCTTCTTGCGAAACGGCAAAGACATCGCTTTTGCAGATACTCAATGAGATGTTCGAACCTCTTATGCACAAAGCTTGGGAAGTCGGATATCTAGGCATTGATATGATGATTGCCAAAGGTGAAGATGATGAGTATTTTGTGCATCCTTGCGTAGAAATGAACCTAAGATGTACAATGGGAGTTGTTGCAAGACTATATTTTGACAATCATTGCTCAGAAGAACAGATTGGTGAATTCTTTATCACACCTGCAATGAGTTCCGACAGGCTTAAGGAAATAGACAAAAACCTTTCGGAAACATACGGAGAAAGATATCATCGCTTAACTGAAATACAAACTGAAACAATGTTTATGGCTTATGCCATATTCGAATAATCGGCAACTTTTTACCTATTCCATCTTACAAAACAAGATTTTTCATTGAAGAATCACATCATTTCCTTGAATAATTCTTAGTTTTACTATAGTAAATTCGGATTATAGCCTAATTTTTACTATATTTGCGCAAATTTAAATATGATGGAATTTACTGCACAACAAATAGCTTCATTTCTCCAAGGAGAAGTAATAGGTGATCCTAACGCAAAAGTAAGTGAT
Organism: Bacteroidales bacterium; assembly: GCA_045627785.1. GTDB lineage: Bacteria > Bacteroidota > Bacteroidia > Bacteroidales > UBA3663 > Liminaster. The sequence goes on from JAZQOF010000039.1 coordinate 27,170, forward strand.
CTTGCAAAGATTGAGGAAGGTCATGAAGGAGCACTTTCTTTCCTTGCAAATCCTAAATATACTGAGTTTCTCTATACCACACAGTCGTCAATTGTCCTTATCGATAAGTCGATTGAAGTTGAGGGCGAAGTAAAGGCAACAATGGTAAAGGTTGCCGATGCTCGTGCCGCAATGGGCATGCTCCTGAATATGGTTCAGGCAGCACTCAATCCAAAGAAATCGGGCATCGAACAGCCTTCGTTTGTAGCTGAAGGAGTAGTGATTCCTCAAGATGCTTATGTCGGTGCATTTGCCTACATTTCCAAGGGTTCTGTCGTTGGTGAAGGAAGCCAGATCTATCCACAGGTTTATCTCGGAGAGAATGTCAAAATCGGTAAGAATTGCATCATCTATGCTGGTGTAAAGATTTATCATGATTGCGTGATCGGCGACAATTGTATTCTCCATTCCGGCTGTGTGATCGGCGCTGACGGATTCGGCTTCGCTCCAGTAAACGGTGAATATCAGAAGATCTCGCAGATTGGCAATGTGATCATTGAGAATGATGTTGAAGTTGGTGCAAACACAACTATCGACAGAGCTACAATGGGTCATACAGTAATCGGCAAGGGAACAAAACTCGACAACCTTGTACAGATTGGACATAATGTAGTAACTTCGGAAAACAACATCTTCTGTGCACAGGTTGGTGTTGCCGGCACTACAAAGATCGGTTCTTGGAACACATTCGCAGGACAGGTTGGCGTTGCCGGACAATGCACAATCGGAAACCAGAATACATTCGGTGCGCAATCTGGCATACCTGGAAATATTGGCGACGGCAATACCCTTATGGGTTATCCAGCTATTCCAGCACGCGATTGGGCTCGTCAGGCAGTATATCTCAAGCGACTTCCTGATGCATTCAACGACATTAAAGAATTGAAAAAAGAAATTAAAAAATAAATACAAGATGCAAAAGCAACAAACATTAAAAGAGAGTTTCTCTTTATCTGGCAAAGGCCTTCACACAGGTCTTGACATCACAGTGACTTTCAATCCGGCACCAGTCAATACCGGTTATACAATCCAGCGTATCGACCTCCCAGAACAGCCTGTAATCGAAGCTGTTGCCGACAATGTTGCTGCGACTCAGAGAGGAACAGTAGTTAAGAAAGGTGAAGTTACAGTTTCCACTATCGAACATGCTATGGCTGCACTTTATTGTGCTGGTATCGACAACTGTGCTATTCAGGTCAATGCTCCTGAATTCCCAATTCTTGACGGTTCTTCAATCCAGTATTGCGAAGAGATTGAGAAGGTTGGCATCGAAGAACAGGAAGCAAATCGTGAGGTGTTCCGCATCACACACAAATATGAAGTAACAGATGAGAACGGTCTTAAGCTTGAGATTTATCCAGATGATCATTTCTCGGTAACAACATTTGTTGACTATCCTTCATCTGTCTTGAACAATCAGTATGCTGTGCTCAATGATGTTTCTGAATTCAAGGAGAACATCGCTTCTGCTCGCACATTCGTCTTCGTTCGCGAGATTCAGCCTCTTATCAACGCTAACCTCATCAAGGGCGGCGACCTCAACAATGCAATCGTAATATACGATCAGAAGGCTACTCAGGAAGAAGTAAACAAGTTGGCAGAAACACTTGGTACAGAAGCTCCTTCTGCTGATACTCTCGGTTTCGTACAGAAGCGTCCTTTGACTTGGGCAAACGAGCCAGCTCGTCATAAGTTGCTCGACATCATCGGAGATCTTGCTCTCGTCGGCAAGTTCATTCAGGGTCGTGTAATTGCTACTAAGCCAGGACACATGATCAACAACAAGCTTGCTCGCGCAGTACGTAAGGAAATGAAGCGTACAGAAGTTCAGGCACCTGTTTACGATCCAAACAAGGCTCCAATTATGGATAACATTGCTATCAAGGCAGTGCTTCCACACCGTTATCCAATGCAGCTCGTCGATAAGATTGTTGAACTCGAACCAGATGAGTATGTAGTAGGTGTTAAGTCAGTAACTGCAAACGAGGAATTCTTCCAGGGTCACTTCCCACAGGAACCAGTTATGCCTGGTGTACTTCAGGTTGAAGCAATGGCTCAGTGTTCAGGTCTTCTCGTATTGAAGTGCGTTGACGAACCAGAACGCTACTCGACTTACTTCATGAAGATTGACAATGTGAAGTTCCGCCAGAAAGTTGTTCCAGGCGACACTCTCATCTTCCGTGTTCAGTTCCTCACTCCTCTCCGTCGTGGTATTGCTCAGATGAAGGGTTACGCTTTCGTTGGCGATAAGATCGCTTGTGAGGCAGAGTTTATGGCACAGATTGTTAAAAACAAGTAAGACTCGTTTTGTAGAATATTAAATGATAATTGATAAATAACAAATAATGGCTGAAAACTTAATTAGTCCTTTAGCATATATTGAAGAAGGCGCACAGATTGGCGAAAATGTAAAGATCAGTCCTTTCTGCTGCATCTACAACGATACAGTTATTGGCGATGGCACAATACTTGAGAACAACGTAACAGTCTTCCCAGGCGCTCGCATTGGTAAGAACTGCCACATTTTCCCAGGTGCTTGTATTGCAACGACTCCTCAGGACTTGAAGTTCAAGGGAGAATATACAACTGTTGAAATCGGTGACAACACACATCTTCATGAGTGTGTAACTGTACACCGTGCTACAGCTTCTAAGGGTGTTACAAAGGTCGGCAAGAACTGCCTAATCATGGCATATTGTCATGTTGCCCACGACTGCAATGTCGGTGATAATGTAATTATGAGTAATAGTGTACAGATGGCAGGTGAAGTTGTCGTTGATCCATTCGCAGTAGTCGGTGGTGGTGCACTCATTCATCAGTTCACACACATCGGTTCATATTGCATGATTCAGGGCGGTTCGACATTGGTAAAAGACATTCCTCCTTATGCTATGGTTGGTCGCAATCCGGCAAAATACATGGGATTGAATGTTATCGGTCTTCGTCGTCGTGGATTCTCTTCTGAACAGATCTTCCAGATTCAGGAAATGTATCGTATACTTTATATGTCTGGCTTGAACGTGACTCATGCTTGTGAACAGATTGAAATTCAGTGTCCACAAACAGCAGAGCGCGACTACTTGCTCAACTTCATTAAGGGTAGCGACAGAGGTATCATTGCTGGAAATATGTAATTAAATTCCATCTATGGATAAAAGTAAGAAAATCATTATCGGATTAGCTGTAGCTTTAGTTGCTGTGATTGGTGGTTTAGGCTACATGATATACGATCAGAATAATACTATCGACGATCTCACAGAGACTTTCGAACTCGAAAAGGAAGATCTTGAGAGTGAGTATTCTCAATTGGCTATTCAATACGAAGGATACAAACTTTCTGTCAACAACGACTCCCTCGAACAGAAACTCGAAGACCAACGCATCAAGATTCAGCGACTCGTCGAAGAACTGAAGCAGACAAAAGCTCAGGATGCCAAGCGAATCAACTCGCTCAAGAAGGAACTTGAGACAGTGCGTGGCGTATTGCGTTATTATGTTGCTCAAGTGGATTCGCTCAACAGAGTCAACGAACAGTTGGTTGCCGAGAACACAAAAGTAAGAAGCGATCTCCAACAAGCTCGCACAAACAATGCTAACCTGCAGAACCAGAATCAGCAGCTTACAGACAAAGTGACCCTTGCCGCTAAGCTCAATGCCGTTGGACTTTCTGCCCGTGCATTGAACAAGAAGAACAAAGCAACTGATTCGCTCAAAAAAACTACTGCTTTTGACTTGAGTTTCACAATAGCTGCAAATGTCACTGCCGAAGCGGGCATGAAGGATATCTATGTGAGAATCCTCACTCCTTCTGAAGATCTTCTGACAAACGCTCGTTCAGGACATTTCTCTTACGACGGAGGAAATGTGCAGTATTCGGTAATGAAATCCATCGAATATGGAGGAGAAGAAACTCCTGTTACTATCTACTGGAACCGTAACGAGACACTCGACCCAGGCACATATAAGTTCGAAGTTTATGCCGATGGTAATCTTATCGGCACAACTCGCTTGAAGATGGAGAAGTAATATGGCGAAGAAATCATTCATTGTACGTTTGTTTGACGACATTGCTCCGACATACGACAAACTCAATCATATTCTTTCGCTTAATATCGACAAGTCTTGGCGTTCAAAGTCTGTAAAACAAGTTCTGAAAGGAAAACATGATGTAGTGCTAGACATTGCGTGCGGAACAGGCGACTTTAGTATTGAACTGGCACAGAAAGGTGTAGATAAAGTAATCGGTGTAGATATTTCGGAAGGAATGATGAAGATCGGCATGGAAAAAGTCAAGGCACTTGGACTCGAAGACAAAATCTCTATGCATGTCGATGACTCAGAATCTCTTTCGCTTGAAGACAACAGCATTGATGCTGTTACAGTAGCTTTCGGTGTAAGAAACTTCGAACATCTTCAGATCGGGCTCAATGAGATGAATCGCGTAATCCGTCCTGGAGGAACAGTCAATGTGCTTGAACTCTCTGTGCCTTCGAACCCAGTTTTGCTTTGGTGCTATAAAATCTATTTCTTGCACGTTCTACCATTCTTCGGAGGATTAGTTTCCGGCAATAAAGAAGCATACAAATATCTTCCGACTTCGGTAATGAACTTTCCAAAGCCAAACGTATTCATGTCTATGCTTGAGACTGCGGGATTCAAGGAAGTGAAACAAAGAGCATTCACTTTCGGACTTTGCCGATTGTTTACTGGTGTCAAATAAATATTTTAGGTAATATTATTTAATAGGTCAGCAAAGCTCTATACAACTAAAGCTAAAAATATAAGCACCGAAAGCGTTTCGCTTCCGGTGCTTATTATATATATTAATGTAATCTTACAAATCCATTATTCGTTACCAACCTTTGGGAGTTTGTCAAGATAAGACTGAATCACCTCGTCAGAAGGAATAACATCATCCATAGTACCATTGTTGTACTTCTCATAAGCATAGAGATCGAAGTAACCAGTACCAGTAAGGCCGAAGAGGATTGTCTTCTCTTCACCTGTCTCCTTGCACTTGAGAGCCTCATCAATAGCAACACGGATAGCATGAGATGACTCAGGAGCTGGTAATGTACCCTCAACACGAGCGAACATTGTAGCAGCTTCGAATACTTCTGTCTGTTCAACTGCTCTTGCCTCGAAATATCCGTCGTGATAGAGCTGAGAAAGCACTGGGCTCATACCATGGAAACGAAGACCACCAGCATGATTAGCAGAAGGTATAAACTGAGAGCCAAGAGTGTACATCTTAGCCAAAGGACAAATCATACCAGTATCGCAAAAGTCATAAGCGAACTTACCACGAGTGAAACTTGGGCAAGATGCTGGTTCTACAGCAATGATTCGATAGTCTGCCTCGCCACGGAGCTTTTCGCCCATGAATGGAGAGATGAGACCGCCAAGGTTAGAACCGCCACCTGCACAACCGATAATGATATCTGGCTTGATGCCATACTTATCCATTGCAGCCTTTGCTTCAAGACCAATAATTGACTGGTGAAGAAGAACCTGGTTGAGCACAGATCCAAGTACATAACGATAGCCTGGCTGTGTTACAGCAGCTTCAACAGCTTCTGAGATTGCACAACCAAGAGAACCTGTTGTATCTGGATGCTCTGCAAGAATCTTACGACCAACTTCTGTTGTCTGACTTGGAGAAGGTGTTACAGTTGCACCATAAGTGCGCATAACCTCACGACGGAATGGCTTCTGCTCATAAGAGCACTTAACCATATATACTTTACAATCGAGTCCAAAATAAGAACATGCCATTGAGAGAGCTGTACCCCACTGACCTGCACCTGTTTCTGTTGTCACACCCTTAAGGCCTTGCTTTTTTGCATAGTATGCCTGAGCAATAGAAGAGTTGAGCTTGTGTGAACCTGATGTATTGTTACCTTCAAACTTGTAATAAATCTTAGCAGGTGTTCCAAGAGCTTTCTCAAGGAAATATGCACGTACCAATGGAGATGGACGATACATCTTGTAGAAACCTTGAATTTCCTCTGGGATGTCGAAATAAGCTGTATCGTTGTCAAGTTCCTGCTTGTTGAGATCCTCGCAGAAGATTGGATTGAGATCCTCGAGAGTCAAAGGCTGACCAGTGCCAGGGTTGATAAGCGGAGCTGGCTTATTCTTCATGTCAGCACGAACGTTATACCACTTCTTTGGGATCTCTTCCTCATTGAGGTAAATCTTGTAAGGAATTTTCTGTTCCATAATTTTGTTATTATAATTGTGTTTAGTTGTTGTAGATTCTTTTAATGGATCGCTTGCAAATTTATATCAAATAACCGAAATAGTAAAAGAAAAAGTCAAGTTTTTCACTTGATACCTATCATTTTTTACAAAAACATCAACAATTTAAACTATTTTCACAATTAAACGTAAAATTTATCCACATAAAAGGTTCGTTTTGCGAATAAAATGTCTATCTTTGTGCATCCATCATATGAAATCTTTACTGAATCCAATATTAAAAATTCATCTTACTCAATGAAATTTCCATTTTTTATAGTTGCAACTTTCGGTGCATTATGTTCGTGCATACAACAGGATAAAGAGGATGCAGCTGATTATATTAAATATGTAAATACAATGATCGGCACTGGAGCCCACTTCTCCCAAGAGAATGCCGATTATCTTGGAGGTGTTGCACGAAAGCAAAAACCAATACCAACAAGCAAGAAAGGCGATATGGGAGGTGCTGATCAAGCACACGATCCAGCTCAACTAATACCAGCAGTTCTAATGCCTCATGGTATGAATTTCTGGACACCACAAACAGCCGACACAGAGCAGAAAGGTATTGCTCCATATTACTACGACGATGATGAGATTCAAGGATTCCGAGCGTCACATTGGATCACAGGAAGTATGACCCAGGATTATGGTTCTGTGACGATTATGCCACAGTTTGGCAGTTTCGATCTCAATCCAATAGAAAGAGGTTCGAAATTCTCGCATGAAAAAGAAATATCTACTCCTGCCTATTATAGTGTTCAACTTGAAAGATATGATATCAAAGCTGAAATGACAGCTACAAGTCGAACTGCACTCTTCCGGTTCACTTTCAACAACGCAGGAACCGGCTATCTTTCGATTAATGCCAATTCTGACGAAGGTCTTGGAAGAATCTCCATCGACAACAACAGCAACATCGTGACTGGTTCTAATCCTGCACATAGGATCTATCAGGGATTAGGTGAATATGCTGGTTTCGACGGGCATTTCATAGTAGAGGTAAAAGACAAAGAAATAACTGAAGCTAAGACTTTTGACAACGGATTTGCCTATCTGAAGTTCGACGTCAAAGAAGGAGAAACAGTAATGGTTCGTGTAGCGACATCCTTCACAAGCATCGAGGGGGCAAGGCATAATCTTGCAAAAGAATGTCCTGACTGGGATTTCGAAAAAATGCGACAGAATCTTGAATCAGTTTGGCAGAAGACTCTTTCTGTGATTGAAGTGGAAAGTGACAACCAAGATGATCTTGTCAATTTCTACACATCACTCTACCACGCGTCATTCCTGCCTCGCGAATTCAACGACGCAGATGGCTACTATCCTTCATTTGCAGGAGGAAAGAGTATCGAACATACAGAAGGCACATACTACGAAGACTATAGCATGTGGGATACATACCGTGCACTTCACCCACTGTTCTGTATCATTGACCCGGAACGCGAAGGTGATATGATACAATCACTCTTAGAAAAATATGATCAAGGCGGATGGCTTCCAATCTTCCCTTGCTGGAACAGCTATACAAGCGAAATGATCGGCGACCATTGTGCTTCACTCATTGCCGACGCATACATAAAAGGCATTCGCAATTTCGATGCCCAAAAAGCATTCCAGGCTTTAGTTAAGAATGCGTTTGAACAGCCTGAGACATTCGAAGAATACGCTGAAGGCAAAGGTCGCAGAGCCCTAGATTCGTACATAAAATACGGATATATTCCTGTACAGGATCCTGTTGCCGATGCTTTTCACAAAGCCGAACAGACATCTCGAACTTTGGAATATGCATACGATGATTATGTTTTGGCATGTTTTGCACAAGCTCTTGGGGATAAAGAGATTGAGAAAAAACTTTACACTCGAAGCAAGAACTATCGCAACGTGATAAATCCTAAGACCGGATGGGCTGACGGACGAAATGCCGACGGCACTTTCCTCGACTCTGATCCATGGAGTTTCCAGAAGTTCATCTGCGAAGGTCAGCCATGCCACTACACTTGGTATGTACCTCATGATATAGCCGGATTAATGGGTTTGATGGGCGGTGAAGAAATATTTATCAACAAGCTTGATTCCTTGTTCGAAACAGGTCATTACTGGCATGGCAATGAACCGAGCCATCAGATTACATATCTTTACGATTATACTTCACAGCCTTGGAAGACACAGAAATATGTCCGCGAGACAATGAAGTCGCAATACAGCGCCACTCCCGACGGACTTGCAGGCAACGATGATGCCGGACAGATGTCTGCCTGGTATATCTTCTCTGCACTTGGTTTCTATCCTGTCTGCCCTGGCTTAAATGCTTACGCAATCGGCAGTCCTTCGTTCAAAAAAGCCGTGATACATCTTTCTTCAGGCAAAGAATTTACCATCCTTGCTCCTAATGCTTCTGATGAGAACATATACATCGAAAGTATGACGCTCAATGGTCGCGAGCACAAAGCCAATTTCATCAATCATGAAGATATTACAGAAGGTGCAACACTTCAATTTAACATGACCAATACGCCAAAGTAATATTTTTATAAAAATATTTGACATTCTAAGTTTATTTCATTATCTTTGCCGATAAAATTTTGACAAAGGTATTGAATTATGGCAGAAGAAACAAAGGCAGAACACACTCACAGCCACCATCACCACTCATCACAAGGTGCAGCAAAACACTTGCTGTGCTCAGTGATGTTGTACGTACTTGTCAATGTGTTCATGCATTTCTTTGAAGTCGATGCAACTACAACATTACTCATCTTTGTTGCTTTATATATTTTCGTCGGATACTCCATTGTTTTGAATGCTATAAAAGGCATCTTTCATGGACAATGGTTCGACGAGAACTTCCTTATCACAATAGCAACACTTGGCGTCTTCGGATTGTCTCTACATCAGGGCGATGGTGAATATGAAGAAGCTATATCTGTAGTACTCCTCTTCCTAATCGGAGAATATTTTCAAGGATATGCAAGCCGCAAAAGCATTGACAAAGCTAAGCAGATGGGGCTTGAAGTAAAGACCGAATCAAAATCGGAAGCTTTCATCACACGTCTTTCAAAGGTTTATACTCCATTTGTATGTTTTGGCGCCATTCTTTTGGCTGTCATCCCTCCTATCTTTAACATATTCCTCAACAATGCTGCCGAATGGAGCACTTGGATATATAGAGCATTGACCTTCCTTGTCATCAGTTGTCCTTGTGCTTTCGTCATCAGTATTCCAATGGCATTCTTCGCTGCTATCATCTGTGGTAGCCGCAACGGGATTCTTATTACCGATGGATGTTGTTTGGAAGATGTCAATAAAGGCACATTCCCAGAAGGAGAAATCCTATTCACAGATCAATCCGGTGACAAAATAGGTCTCACAAAGCGTATTGCCGGGAAATGCATGAAGATTGTATGGCAGAATATCGCATTCATTATATTCGTTAAGGTTGGCTGTCTCATCCTCGGCGCACTGGGCATCACAAGCATGTGGCTCACAATATTCGCCGATACCGGCATTATGATACTAGCTGTTCTCAATTCATTAAGAGCATTGAAGGTTTAAGTTATGGCAATCAGTTATCTTCAGGTTGACGGACTTACAAAGTCATTTGGTGACCTGGTGCTTTTCGAGAATATCTCATTGGGCATCAGTGAAGGTGATCGTGTTGGTCTCATTGCCAAAAACGGCTCAGGGAAAACTACACTGCTAAGCATCCTTGCAGGAGATGAAGGCTATGATAAAGGTAGCGTGATCTACCGCAATGATCTTCGCGTTGAATACCTCAGACAGGATCCTCAGTTCCCTGAAGGCGTAACTGTAGCCGATGTATGCGATCAGGCATCTCCAGAGCTTGAGCGAATTCTCACCAAGCTTAAGATTACAGACATGCACCAGCCAGTCAGCCAGATGAGTGGTGGCCAACGCAAGCGACTTGCCTTGGCACATGTACTCATTGACCAGCCTCAGCTGCTCATTCTCGACGAGCCTACCAACCACCTTGATCTCGAAATGGTCGAGTGGCTTGAAGACTACCTGAACCATACTCGAATGACAATCTTAATGGTCACTCACGATCGATATTTCCTCGATAATGTCTGCAACAAAATTGTTGAAATGGCCGATCAGACTCTCTATACCTACAAAGGAAACTATGCCTATTATTTGGAGAAGAGAGACGAGAGAATTGCTGCTCAGAATGCCAACATTGACCGCGCAAGCAATCTCTTACGCAAAGAACTTGATTGGATGCGTCGTCAGCCTCAGGCTCGCGGGCATAAGAGTCGTAGCAGAATAGATGCGTTCTACGAACTCGAAGAACGTGCCAAGCGCCGTCGCGAACAGATAGAAGTCCGCCTTGCAACTCGCAGTTCGTATATTGGTTCGAAAATTTTCTCAGCAAAGAATATATATAAGTCGTTCCCAAGCCATACTCCAGGCGAACCTGATAAAGTTATACTAAAAGATTACAACTATACCTTCGCCCGTTATGAGAAAATGGGAATCATCGGTAACAATGGGGCTGGGAAATCGACCTTCCTTAAACTGCTGTTAGGGCTCACTGATTGCGACAAAGGACATTTCGATATTGGAGAGACTGTGCGCTTCGGTTACTATTCCCAGGATGGAATGCAGTTTGACAACCAGAAGAAAGTAATCGATGTAGTACGCGATATTGCCGAATATGTACAAATGAGCGACGGCTCAAAGATGGGTGTATCGCAATTCCTTCAGAATTTCCTATTCTCTCCTGAAAAGCAATATAGCTATGTTTACAAGCTCTCGGGTGGAGAGAAACGCCGACTGTATCTCTGTACAGTATTGATGCGCTCTCCGAACTTTCTTATTTTAGATGAGCCGACCAACGATCTTGACATTGTCACACTGAATGTCCTTGAGGAATATCTCTCGAATTTCGGCGGTTGTGTGATTGTAGTAAGTCACGACCGTTATTTTATGGATAAGGTTGTGGACCACCTGCTTGTGATGAAAGGTGATGGCGAACTGCAAGACTATCCTGGAAGCTATTCCGACTACCGAGAATGGAGAGAGCTTAAGAGACAGGAAGAGATCGAAAAAGCAAACTCGAATAATTCCAGCAGCAAAAGTTCTGCTCAAGGCTCGGGTATGACTACAGTTGGAGGATCTCAGAAACCGAGGACAGAGAAAGCGCCAAAGCTCACTTTCAAAGAGAAAGAAGAACTCAAGCAGCTTGAAAAGGACTTACCTGCTCTCGAGGCAGAGAAGGCCGAACTTGAAGCAGCAATGTCGAGTGGCACATTAAGCAATGAAGAACTGATGAAGAAAGGCAATCGCATGCAAGAGGTAATAGACCTTCTCGACGAAAAAGAGATGCGATGGCTGGAATTATCGGAAAAAGCATAAAGATTCTGTAAAACAAGAGTTATGAAAAAGATACTATATATTGTACTTGCAGCATTCATGCTTGCATCATGTAGTAAAAAGACTGCACCTGTTACCGAAGTAATAGGTGTAAATGTTGGAGGTGGAGGTCCGATCCTCGAGAGTCTGCCTACATATCAGAAAAAGAAGGATTTCCGCGGTGTTTGGATTCAAACAGCTTGGCAGGACAGATACCAGAAAATGTCGCCAAACGAATGCCAGGCTTACCTCACCAAACTAGTTGATGATCTTTATATCGTTGGCTTCAACGCTGTGATCTTCCAGGTACGACCAGAAGGAGATGCATTCTATGAGAGCGAATATGAACCTTGGAGCCGTTTCCTCACTGGAGTTCAAGGCAAGAGCCCTAATCCTACATGGGATCCAATGGCATTCATGATCGAACTTTGCCACAAGCGTAACATGGAATTCCATGCATGGCTCAACCCATACCGCATGTCAGCAAGCAAAACTTTGAGGATGGACAAGGATCACATCTATTACAAGAATCCTGAATGGTTCGTAAGATTTGACGACAAACTATATCTCAACCCAGGTTTGCCTGAATGTCGTTCATTCATCCGCACCGTTGTCAAAGATATCGTATCACGTTATGACATCGATGCCATCCATCTCGATGACTACTTCTACCCTTATCCTGTTGCAGGAAAGACATTCGACGACAGTTGGGCATTCGAGGCTTACGCACCTCAACTGAATATCGACACTAAGGCGCCCGACGCTTTGGCAAACTTCCGCCGTCGTAATGTCGATATCCTCATCAAGTCTATTCACGAAGATATCAAAGAGATTAAATCTGATGTTCGTTTCGGCATCTCTCCTTTCGGCATCTATCGCAACAAGAAATCTTGGGCAGGAGGTTCCGACACTAATGGCACTCAGTGCTATGACGATCTTTATGCTAATGTCATTTTCTGGGCTCAAGCCGGTTGGATAGACTACATCATCCCACAGATTTATTGGGAAATCGGACATAAGGCTGCCGATTATTCAACATTGGTAAAATGGTGGGATAAGAATACTCCGAAAGGCTGTGATCTTTACATCGGACAAAGCATCGAACGCTCACTCGATGGTAACGCAAAGGATGCCAAGACACCGGCTTTCACCAAGAGCAGTTATAACATCAGCCGTAAACTGAACGAAGCAGCCGATGCAAAGAATGTCAAAGGCAATTGTTTCTGGTATGCATATCAGGTTCAGGACAACGAATTTGGTATTCGCGACTATCTATATTCACAGTGGAATAGATTCGTGAAAAAGATAAAGCGATGAAAATCCTTATTGCCGATAGTGGTAGCACAAAGACTGCCTGGACACTCGTAACAATCACCTCTGCTGCATTGGTCGAGACCTATCAGACAATGGGTCTTAATCCTCTATACACAACTCCCGAACAAATAGCTGGAGCTTGTCGCGAGGCATTAGATTCCTTTGGAGAGAAATATCCCGACGAAATGCATTTCTATGGCTCAGGATGCAGTGGCGAACGAATCGACATTGTCGAGAAAGCTTTACGCTCTGTACTTTCTCCCGCTACAAAGATTGAAGTAGCAAGTGATCTTCTCGGTGCCTGCCGTGCACTCGGCACAGAGATTTGCTGTATTATGGGAACAGGCTCAATAGCAGCACTATACGATTCTGAATCCGGCGAGATGGGTACAGCAAGTAGTCTTGGTTATATTCTCGGTGACGAAGGCAGCGGAGCTTATCTTGGACGACAGGTTCTTTCCGATTATCTTAAAGACCAAATGCCAGAGAAAGCACGCGAAGCCTTTGAGGAAGAGTTCGGTGAGATCTCTGCCGAGAGTGCAATCACGCATGTCTATCAAGGACAATTCCCAAACCGTTATCTCGCCACATTTGCAGTTTTCATCGGCCGACACATCAATCATCGCTATTGCCAGCAGATAGCCTTCAACGGAATAGAATCATTCTTCAAGCGAAATATCATGCGCCTCCAGCCGGAACCTACCGATCGGATCTCATTTGTTGGCTCAGTCGCATATAATCTTCAGGAGACAATAAAACAAGTCGCTGCCCTATATGGCCTTCAGACCGGAGTATTCCTCAAAGACCCAATGGACGGACTTGTGCAATATCATATAAAAGGTATTATAAACAAATAACAGAAAACAAAAATGAGAGCAATATTGACAGTAGTATTCCTGATTATATCTAATGTCTTCATGACATTTGCCTGGTATGGCAATCTTAAACTTCAACAGGTACACCCATCTGTAAAAGATTGGCCTCTCGTTTTCGTCATCCTTCTCAGTTGGGGTATGGCACTTCTCGAATATTCATTCATGATTCCTGCCAACAGAATAGGTTCGCAGATCAATGGAGGACCTTATTCTCTTATGCAGCTTAAGATTATCCAGGAAGCAGTTTCTCTCATTGTATTCACTGTAATTGTAGCAACAGTATTCAAAGGAGAACCAATCCACTGGAATCATCTCGTTGCCTTCGGATTGGTCCTCCTCGCTGTATTCTTTGCTTTTTTGAAATAATCCGGAAAAGAGATAAGCTTATCTGATAGGCTTGATCACAATCACGCGATCATAGGCCACAGGCTTAGTCTTATAGTCATCGACTACATATACAGCCGTACAACCAGCACCTGTAGTACTGTAGTCGAGATTCAATGTATACTTATCGTCGAGAGGCTTCAACTGATAAGTGTACATACTCTTAGTGAGATTGTCGGTAGTATACTGGTAAGCGTTGAAGTTAAACAGTTCGTTCATCTTGATCTCCAAGCCCTTTCCAGTCTTATCCTTGAGCTGTACATAGCGTATATCTGTGCGCAAAGCATGGTCTTGTGGCATCAAATATGGCTCGTACATTTCAGCTACAGTCTTGCTCCATACGCCCACCGGATAACCAGTCTTGCGGTCAGGATAATTCTCCTCAGGACCGCGACCATACCAGGTGATATTCTCAAAATCCTTCGATACCATTGTTGTATAGCCAAGTCTTGGCAATACCTCTGGGAGTCTTCCCTGCGGACTCACATGATTAGTGATCTCCACAGTACCGTCGTCACCGAAACGATAAGTATAGTCAACCACAAATCCTGCACGCACTATACCGCTGATATAAGCATCGAGAGCTCCTGTTCTCACAGCACCGACCTGCACTATCTGACGTACACGTACCATAGTCTCACGGGCATTCTGTTCGAGTTTGACAAATGCCGGAATGATCTTCACGTTGTCCAAACCGCCAGTATAGAACAATGTAGCAATCTGTCCGCCGAAACCTTCTGCATAAGCGCCATTCACACGGTATGAAGTCCAGCTGTCCGACTCATTGGCCAATGGAGCTCGCCATACATTGAATGTCAGAGGAGCACTGAGCACCTGCTTTCCATCGACAGTGATCTGCTCGAGATTACCAGTCTCCTTATTAATTATATATGCAAATCCGTTGCCCGAAATACTTATCTGGCTAGCATCCTCCTCAGCCTTTACCGACGACGAGAATATCTGAGTCTTAGGCAATGGAGTATTCCATGTCAGTAGTTCCAGCTGATCCCAAGCTACCTCATATCCGGCCTTAGCCCAAACCTCATCGTTCTTGAGCGTAGCCTTGATAGTCACACGGTATTCCTTACCGGCAACGAGCGTTGGCTTATGATAAGGTATGCGTACAATCTGCTTCTGCTGTGGACCTACATTCACGTTCAAGTCACCCTGTTCGAGCACATCGCCATCGGCCTCAAGCTTCCAGCTCATTGCGTACTTCGACAAGTCTGTGAAGTAGTTTCTGTTGGTCAATTCAGCCTCACCGGTCTCTGCATCTATCAGACGGAAGCTGATTGGCTGAGTCGAATACTTCATCTGTATCATCTCTGGCTGTACTGTACGATCTGGCCAAATGCAGCCGTATGTACGAGTCGAAACTCCATAAGTATAGAACTTACCCTCATCACCAGCATCATCGAATGTCAGATAGAGCAATGCCTCTTCAGGAGTGCCCTTACCGTCTTCCACGCACTTACCATAGATAGCTACATTGTCCATCTCAGCATCTGCAGTATAGATAGTATGAGGCTCTGAGCCATGCGAAGCTGCGATACGGCCGATGTTTACAGCATAAGGATAGTTGTCCATAGTCACGCTCTGACGACGTCCACCAGGCTCTGGCAGTGTTTTCTCCTCGGCCAAAAGGTTTCCATCGACAAAGAGCTTCATATCCTTACCATCCCACGAAGCAGTCACATGATGCCACTTGTTCTTCCAGTCTGCTGGCAGCTTACCTTCAGCATTATATTGCTTACCTGCATGCAGATAGAAACGCAGCTTATCCTCACCCATCTGACGTACGCCAAACTGAGCCACACCCTTAGTGACATAAGGAGCGCCCTCGTTTGCACCGCACAAGTTACCAGGTTTCACATCAAAGCTGATAGTGAGAGCTTCTCCGTTCAGTTCGAGCTGATCGTCACGATATACCTCAACCCACTGCTCGTGTCCGTTGAGCTTCAGCACACCCTTCTGCACCTTCGAATATCCCATCAGGTGAGCTGGAGTATTGTAAGGCGAAGCATCCTTCAAAGGACGTATATGATCGGTAAGACCAGGACTAACAAAATCCCAGATTGCGCCACCCATCAGACGAGGATGTCTGCGAATAGCTCCCCAATATTCATCGAGAGCACCACCTGCGTTGCCTGCTACCGAGATGTATTCATCCATAAACGACGGACGAGGATCCTGCTCCACTGGAATCAGACCAGTATTAACTTCAAGTTCGAAAGGAGTTGGGTAACGTGGGCCGATGATATCCTCACCCGGATGAGAATATGCATTACCACCGTACATGAAATATCTTGTATGGTCGTACTTCTTTCCTTCCTTCACCACCTCAGTGATATTGGGACCCTCACCACTCTCATTACCTGCACTCCAGAAGAGTATAGCAGCATGATTGCGGTCACGCAGCACCATCTGACGCACGCGCTCCTGATACATACCCAGGAAGTCTTCGCGCGATGAAACAAACTCAGTAGCATGAGCCTCAACGCCAGCCTCATCGATGATATAGAGACCATATTCATCGGCAAGTTCCAGATACTTGTTTACAGGTGGATAGTGTGAAGTACGCACAGCATTGAAGTTATGCTGCTTCAAGATCTCCATATCCTTGCGTATCACCTCTTCCTTCATCACATGACCCCACTCAGGGTGCTGCATATGCGAATTGACAGCATTCACCTTAATAGGCTGTCCATTCAGATAGAACACATTACCGCGTATCTCAGTCTCCTTAAAGCCCATATGGCTAGCTATCTGCTGCACAGTCTTTCCATCAGCATCGAGCAGTTCGATATTCAGCTTGTACAAAGTCGGAGTCTCAGCAGTCCACTTTTCCGGATTTGCGATTAGCGATGAGAGATTGACCGATTTCTTGCCAACGCCATTCACACTGATATTGTCCGAAACCATTTCTTTTACCAAAGCGCCCTTATTATCGGCCAATGTAGCACGCACGGCATAAGTAACCTCTGCAGCGCCCTCATAGCTCTTCACATCGACCTGTATATTCATGTTGGCATCACGATACTGGTCATCGAGATCGGTAGTCACATACCAGTCGAACAGACGAGTCTTAGGAGTAGCATAGAGAGTCACATCGTCGCAGATACCA
>JAZQOF010000040.1:0-6708 GCA_045627785.1 Bacteroidales bacterium
TGCAGATGCTTTGTGTGAACTTCTTGGCAGAGTCAACCTCAGTCCGTATGAGAAGCCTAAGTTCAAGGATGACAATGGTCATGTTCTGTTGAACTCGTTGTATCTGTACCCTTGGTATTACTTCAAGTGCTTCTATTCCAGTAAGCATGTTCGAGGCTTCTTCAAGTTGATTGCATGGTCAATCTGGCTTATATGCATCGGACTTCTTTTCTTCATTACCCGAGATAATGCCGTTCTTCAGAAGCAGAAGAACATCAATCGCTATGTTCATGCCTATTTCAGCGACAATGACGAGGTTATGATGGAACTGGATGGTATCGACCTCATGTTCTCAGATGAGAATCTTAAGCCTATGCCTATCAAAGACTATCGTGAGTACATGAAGGATCGCAAGAAGGAGGCGAAAGACAAGCGAAAATAATCTTTAACTTTACTTTTCGCTCCTGTCAATATTGAGACTATAGCCAAATGTAACGTGTTGTTTTATGACCTATTGTCACCGACTGTTATTTTTGAGATTACAACAAGAAACAATTAACCCACTGATCTTTAGTATTTCAACTAAAAATTAGTGGGTTTACTGTTCCTAATAAAAGATACGGAGAAGATTTTCGAGCAAACCGCTCTACTCGCGCTGTGAAGAATTTCTCGAAATTTCTCTTGGAATCATTTCAAAAGAAAGATTTCCGTGAATGGTGGAAACTTCAGTTATTGTAAGAAAATCTTTTTGTTTCCGAAAATATAGACTCCTTTGGCAAGAGTTCCATTTTTTCTTCTTTCAACACCATTTAATGTATAGATAATGTTCGACTTATTGTTTCTCGCAGTTTCCTCTATCTGGGACAAACCACTACCTCCTCCTGTTGGATACTCTTCAATTGGAGTGATCTGCGTAAACCAACACCAGGGAGTCATAGATTTATATTCTTCAATCATGTTACAAGGTACGCCAAGGCTACAATCTATAACGTTGTTTTCGTTGAGAGAGAAAACATTTTCTGGGCATGATAATAAGATATCCCCAAGAAGGTAGAGACTAAAATATTTTAATCCTGTGCAACCGGCAAAAACTTTTTCTTCGATTGACGGTATGGCGTCAATCGCTGGTATAAATGCAAATCGTTCCAAAGACTTACAATTCTCAAATGCCGAAGCATGAATTTCGTAAACACTATAATTCGCAGGGTTGCATACCTCCAGCAAAGAGCAGTCCTTGAATGCTTCTTTCCCAATAATATATTGATAGTCCAAATGTATAACAGTCAACTCTTGACAGTTCTGAAACGCATGGTCTCCAATTTTAAATACTCTATATGTTTGGCCCTCATATTCGACTGTAGAGGGCACGGCAATGATTCCCTTATAATCATTGTTGCTATTATTGTAAAGGGCCTCATCACCTTGGTAACTGCAATCAGAGAATGTAACTTCGCACAAAGGAAGATCATCCATAGTCCCTTCAACCTTATTGAAGAATAAATTATAACTATCTAATGTCTCTTCCTGTATGGTAACATAGAAATCATAAGCATAGGCACTTTGAAGAGACATTATCACCATGACGACAAAAATTGATAATCTGATAAAACGTTTCATAATTATATATGTTTATAGTCCAACAATTCTTTTACTATCGCACAACTTATTGTTTACATATAAAGATATAATATAAATTGCCTTTTCTTGATCTGGCAAGTCAATAGAGAGGGTTGGAGAATCTGGTGAGATATTGAATTTCTTTTCACTTATACCTGATATATCTTTTAATAATATATAGGCAGATTCTGTATTGTTATTTAATCTAGTCGAAATATTTAAACTACCATTAGATTTAGAGCAACCTAAGATCGTTGGAACTATATTTAGTGTTTCAGAAAAAGCATTCGAGGATAAATAATCATTATTACCTCTATACATTATAGTGCCAATAGGATATACCACAGGAATAGAATTAAATAAATATGGAACATAATCATCTTTTGTTATACAAACAGAAATGTTTACACTTGATCCCACATTATCAAAAACAGCGTGTTGAGCGTTACTAACTACTTTGTAATAAGTCTGTCCCATATCATCAATACTCATAACACAAATTCTACAACCAGAAATTCCAGTATTAACCAATATGGATGATTCAGATCGATTAATACTAGGATTTGAAAAAAGTATCGGTGTATTTGTATAGATTGGCATTTCAGAGTCGCCTACAGGATTTAGACCGAAATTTAACCATCTCATTGAACCATATTCATATGAACTTGCAGCATATTGCAATTTAGATACTGTTACCACTGTTGCAAATGATTTGGGAATATTAAAAGAAAGCAGTGTTTGATAAAATTTACTTTCATATTTTGAGGAAGAACCTAAGTAGTTCATACCACCACTAAACCAGCCAAAACGAGAACATCCATAGTAACCAAGCACTCCACTATTTGGATTTCTAATGAAAGCTTCACTTAGGCATGGGTCTTGTTGTAAACTGACAGTATTGTCTGTAATGCAGTCAAACGCATTAGTCGTACATGCCATAGTAGTTATAATAGAAGGAGATGTCGATGATAAAGCGCTCGCGTCAGATGCTGTATAATTAGCACCTGATTCCATACTCCATCCTGTTTGATTACCATGAGTATTCATTTGAACGAATGAATATCCATTTGCTAATTGTGCTTGAAGATTCGATCTCGTTAAATCATAAGATGCACCTCCTGCGAAACTGGTATTTGTGTCATAAAATAAATCTCTTGTGCCACTATAATAGGGAGCAATATAATTATTATATATTAAGTCCCCATATACTTCTGCATCACTTTTCAAAGGGTTGTCCGATAAATTACATTTAAGTATATTTCCGCACATTAGTATTCTATTCTGCCAATTAGTTATA
Organism: Bacteroidales bacterium; assembly: GCA_045627785.1. GTDB lineage: Bacteria > Bacteroidota > Bacteroidia > Bacteroidales > UBA3663 > Liminaster. Next base: position 2,894 of record JAZQOF010000040.1, read on the forward strand.
GAATTTGGCGTTTTCTCATATACTAATAATTTGTTAAGATATGATGAAATATGTGCACTATTTCTAATGGGAAGTCTTGAAATAAAAACTTGCGGAGCTATACTGAAATCATCTTCAACTTCTCCTATTACAGAGTTCCCATTACCGTTCCATTCAAAATCTCCATCGAAACATACATAGAAATTATCTGTAGGAATATTGCCGATATATCTGCCATTATTAACATTCCCATAGCATCTTACAGCAGGAATTACTGTGTCATCTCCTCCTAACAAAACAAATTTTACATTATCGCTCTGATATTTATCATATATATATTTCTTTATTTTGACAGCCAAACTACTACCAACATAATTATTGTCTATGTCTTCTGTTGTAGCAACAATAGTCCTAACACCTTTAGTATTTTTCCATTCTACTAAAGGATCAAACGATGGAGCCAATGATGAATTGGTAATAATTATGTAATCTATTGGTGCATTTTCGATTGTATTTGTAGATGAAGTCATATTAACTCCAGAGTTAGCATTATATACTCTATAATCTATATCTTCTGGGTTGATTACAATTGATTCTAATGCTCTCAACCAAACTTCATCATATATTTTACCTTCAGAGTTATTATCTTCTATTGAATAAGAAACAGAAATTTTACTATCTTGATATAGAGATAAAACTTTCGCTTCACAATCATATTTAAATGGAGAATAAAGGAAGCTTAAAACGGTATACCCTCCTAAATTCATTTTGCCCGTAAATTTAAGATTTTCTTGTGGGTATATTCCGTTTTCATAAACGGTTTTTCTTTTTTCAGCATTTCCCTCTCTATAATAGTCATTTGACGATACAGGAATTGGGTTAGGTGAAATGGTTACGTCTTTCTTTATTGGTTCAACTTTTGCATCAAATTTCACGTCCATGAAATCAGAGCCCAAAGGAAGCGCAACATTTATCGAGGCGAATGGTAACCCAGGCAACTTACTATCCTCATCATAAACGATGTCTTTTGAATTTGAAAATATGACTAATTCTCCATTATTGTCATATTCAAAACCGAAATCTTCAATGCTCACCTTTAACGAAATCTCTTTGTTGTACTGAGCATAAGATCGAATTGATGGCAGCATCAAAGCAAGAAGGATTATTACTGCGATGTGTTTCATAACTGTATATTTTAACATTAAACATAGTTCTATTGAATGATTTCATACTTGCAGTGTCGAAAGTGCATAATTTTTTTTGCTACTGCAAATTTATGAAAAATTTCTCAGAAATGAGCAAAAACACCTTGAAAAACAGCATTTTTTATAAAACTTTATAACTTATGTAATACCAAACTGACATTTTGGGGTGTATTTCTGCATTTTATTGCAATCAAATGTAATACGTTAGAACACTCAAATAGTACAAAAACAAAAAGGGCATCGCAAGTTGCGACACCCCACTATTTCTTTTCCCTTTTGTTGTTCTCGTCAACCTTGCCCGAAGAAATCCGATAACCTATTGACCGCCTCAATTCTTGTCGGCATGATTACCTCTGCATAGATTTGAGTTGTCTGAATGTCTTTGTGACCAAGCAGTTTGCAAACAGTGAACAGATCTCCTCCAGCAGCGATTGCACTCGTTGCAAAGGTGTGGCGAGATACATGGAAACTGACAGTCTTGTTTATACCTACCGCCTTTGCCATCTTCTTCAGTATAACATTCGTCTGGCAGAGCGAAGTCAATCCGGCAAACACTTTCTGACTTGCAGCATTATTACCTCTTTCTGGAAGCCATGACAACGCGATAGCACTCAATGGAACACGCACAGAGCGTTTTGTCTTCTGCATCGAGTCGATTACAATCTCTTGTCCTAACGAGGTGTGTTGAATGTTACCCCACATAAGGGATGCAACATCGCTATATCGCAGACCTGTGAAACAAGCAAACATGAAGGCTTGCTTTGCAAGTTGGTTCTTGGTTTCTGCTGATGCCATCAACTCCAGCTCGTCCTTGGTTAGATAGTCACGAGCCGAGGAAACCTCTGTAACCTTCTCATTGTCATTCAACGAATAGAAGGGATTGGTATTCAAGACTCCAGACTTCACGGCATCATTGAGAATCTTCGTCAGTTGATGCTGATATGCAAGACAAGTACGTGGCGAGAGTGGCTTAGGGTTCTTCGGACTGTTAGTGTTCATATACGTATGTTGCAGATAATCAAGGAAGTCAATCATGAACTTCTTGTCTATCTTCTTCATAAGCATTCGAGGACGATGTTTATAAGCTAAGTACGACTTGACCACCTTTATACATGAATCCACGTTTTCAAGCGTACTTTCTGCCAGTCGGTCTTCATCCTCCAGTCTCTTGTAGTAGCCATCAAGCCAGTCGGCAAAGACTCGCTTCGGAAGTTCTCCATTGGCTAATGGTTCTGGGTCATCCTCAATGCCTAATATACGCTTTGCTTTGATGGCAATAGCCTTATTCTTCGTCCCTTCATTCTCCTTCTTGATAGCAGGAGTATTGCCAGGGACAATGTAAAGGTCAAGGTATTCATACCACCTTTTGCCATTCTCGTAAAAGTCGAGATACAAAGTCTTGTTGCCGTTCTTTAGCAAACGTGAGCGAAGTTCTACTGTCATTTTGCAGTTGGTTGTTCTTGATTACCAAAGTAGTTATCCATGAGGTTGATGGTCTCAACCTTCTTCTGGTCAACTATCTTTGCATAAATCTGGGTTGTCTCTATGTTCTTGTGACCTAACAACTTGGATGTCGTGAATAGGTCAGCACCGAGGGTAAGCAGCATCGTAGCATAAGAATGTCGTGAACAATGGAATGTCAGATGCTTCTTGATGCCAACACTCTCCATCCACAAACGGATGTTGCGCTCCACATTGGAGTCTGTAGGTAGTTTGAATACTGGCTCGTTTGGATCATCCTTCTTAGGGAGCCAGTTCAGAGCCTCATTAGATAGTGGCACATTCACGTATGTCTGAGTCTTCTGCATCAGGCATCGAACAAACAAGGTGTTGCCATCTGGAGCCTTCTGCACCTTCGCCCATGTCAGCGAACGTATGTCGCTCAATCTCAACCCTGTAAAACAGGAGAAGATGAAAGCCTTCTTTACATCTTCATTGATACACGAACCTGTCATAGCCAGTTTCAACTCGTCAAGAGTCAAAAACTCTCTGGCAGAGTCAGGAATGTGAACCTTCTCCTTTGCATTGATAGCCTTCATCGGATTGGCTTTGAGCATACCTTCACGAACGGCATTGTTCAAAGCACCATTGAAAGAGGTCTGGATGGTAGCAGCATAACCAACGCTGATAGTTGATTCTTCTTTCTTCTTGCGAGTGTTCTTTGCAGTTCGTAGGAAACGAATGAAACCACGGCAGAACTCAACATCGAGATTTGCAACCGAAACCAACTGCTGATTGCTTTCGCTTGCATATTGCTCTACCTTCAGGCGCATATCATGGCGATTCTTCAAGGTCTTTTCAGACACACCTGTTTGGGCATTCTCATAGTCTTTGAGATAGTCAAGGAGTAATGTGCTTGACTTACGCACCTTGTCCCACTGCTTCACGCTGGCATGTTGCAGGGCAAGAATACGGTCAGACTTTATTTTCTCGGCAGTCTGTCGTGCTTCCTTATTTAATTGACGTGCGCGAGGGCTTGTCTCAGGTACAAGATACAGTCCAAGTGACTCGTATTTGCGAACACCTTTCTGATAAACGTCCAAATACAAGCTGATATTGCCGTTAGCGAGTTTGCGCTCACGGATGCGGATAGGCTCTTTAGCCTTGATTTCCTTTTTCTGTCTGCCCATG
>JAZQOF010000041.1:0-86752 GCA_045627785.1 Bacteroidales bacterium
ACGGCATACACCCTTCATCCTTTGGGCGTATGCCTTGTACAGTTCTCCGAGCGCATCTGCATCGCCCTGTCTGCACCGTTCTATCAATCGGGTAACGTTCATTGAAAATATAATGTTTCTATATATAATGTCCGATAATCATGAAAAGACTGCATGAGAATAGTGACTTTTTTTAGCAAACACCTCATTTTTGCCAACGAATTTACAAAAAGGCACAAAAAAACTCAGCGAGCCCGAAATCGGGTGCCGATGGTGAAAGTCTCAGCAGTTGATATTTTTTGCAGTTTGGGGCAGTTGTCTATAGCCAAATGTAATGTTGCAATATATCTTGCTGATGATGCAGGGATGGACTGTGAGGAATGGGAAATAGTCGCATACGAACTCGTCATTATACGAGCCCCATGTGATGTGCATGTAATCATCGCTCTGTGACGAAGGCGAACCATCGCACTGGTTAGCCCTCACGCTACAGCAGGTCGCCCTCACGCTCGTAAAACTCTCGCTACATCTCGACGTATAATTTGTTATTTTTGAATCGTTTTTCATATCATCATTTGCAAAATAATCCGTCAAACATCTCCCTATGCTCCATATAGCACTGCTTCGTGATTTCCGAATTCAATCCCTCATTATATGTGTTGAATTGCTTGTTTGGATGGAGTGCCATCGTTGAATCTGTTTCGTTGGTTTGTGAGTGAGTACAAAGGTAGTGAATTTTACCAAGAAAACGTTTCTTTTTGTTAGAAAAGAGGACTTGCTTTAGACAAAATTTGCTTGAATTACATACTAAACGATGCCATTTTTATCAAATTGTATAAAAAAATGTAAAAATCAGCATTCTTTTGCTTCTGTAAGAGGATTATTTCTTAACTTTGCAAGTGATTAAGCTTGTATTAAAATAAAACAAGTGCATGAACTTGTATTTAAAATGAACAAGTCTATGTGCTTGTAAATAAATTGTAGAATATATGTATGCTGCAATATCCGCTGATGTAGTGTCATCGACATCTCTCTCTCGGGAGTCAATGATTGAACTCAACGAAAAGTTGAAGAAGTGCCTATGCATTCTTGAAAGACGTTATCAGGGCTTCTGGGGACGTATTGTTAAAGGCGACTCTATCGAATGTGTCATGGACAAACCTGAAGATGCATTTGAAGTTGCCCTAATTCTGAAAACGTGGATTAAATCGTTTGAGCCAAACAATAATATACAAAAAGCCAAACGATTTAATAGGTACGGTCTTAGGATAGCAATAGGCATTGGTGAAATGAAGACAATTGACCGTGGTTTAGACATGATGGATGGTGATGCTATTTATCGTTCTGGACGTACTATGGATAAACTTGTTGGACGAGCAAAATATTCATTTGTAATATCAATGGTTGACAGTGAGTATGAGCAAGCTTTACAAGTTATATTAACATTAGTCAATCAACTATTGAACAATGCAACTGCTCGCAAATGTGAGACCCTTTGTGAAAGGATTCTTTCATCAGACACAAGTAAAACAGCTGAAAAAATGGGTATCTCCGTCTCAGGGGTCAATCAAACATTAAAGGATCTTGGGTGGAGCGCCATAGAACAGGCAATTATATATTATCGAAAAGTAACTTCAAGGTTATGATTAATAATTTGTTTTTCAATCTTATTGTTGCTCACATTTTGGGCGATTTTTATCTGCAATGGGATTCTTCTTGCAAGAACAAGGTTTTGTGTTCTATAAAGGGGAAGGATTTGTGGTTGCATTCCTTGTTAATCGGAATACTCTCATGGGGTGTCATCTGGGATTTCGAGGGATGGTGGCTTGCCGCTTGTATAATGGTATCTCATTTCTTGGTAGACTGGTTAAAGTCGCATATACAACTAACCTATAAAATCTATAAAACAAGTGACTCCGATTGTACAAAATTGGAAAACGGAGAGAACAAACATTATGATTTGTGGGTGTTTTTGATTGACCAAATTCTACACCTCTCGTTCATCATTGTTTTTTCCAATATGTGGCTGGAAGCAAATAATGATTGGCAACAATTTAGATGGCTGCAAGAGTTTGCGATTAGTCACCCGCTGCGTACGAATACCATCGTAGCCACGATGTTGGCTTTAAAACCAGCAAACATCATAATATTATTTATTCTTGAAGCCTGTAAAGTGAGCATCACATCAAATAAGGACGATGACCACGGCAATTTCCATTCAGGAGAACTAATTGGATGGCTAGAGCGCGGACTAATGTTATTATTTGTAGTTATGTCTCAATATGAGGCGATAGGTTTCCTGATTGCTGCAAAGTCTATACTTCGGTTTAATGAAGCGTCATCGGGTAGTGAAAAATCTGAGTATGTATTGACAGGAACACTACTTTCTTTGACAATCGCGCTAGTATTAGGCATATTAAGCTTGAATATTTAACTAAAATTTGCTTTACTTTTGCTTAGAGCAATAGAGATCGATGAATGCTCAGCGCAATGATGTTGGAATCACGATGATGAGTATCTATGATTTCTTGTAGAATGATAATTCGTTGAAATTGTAATAAGAACCAAATAGAATCACCATAAAAATGAATAATGAAGCCAAGATAATGAATATGTTCTATCGCAGCGATACGAAACCGCGTATCAGAGAGCGGCTCATCTCGCGTGAACAGTATTTAGAATTCCTGGAAGGGCAGCTGGAAGAGAACAGGGTGCTCTGTGTGCAGGGCGTGGAGGGCGTGGGTGTGACAACGACGCTGGCTCTGTTTGCCAAACGGCATGGGAGCCATTGTGCCTCGTATTTCAACAACGGCTGGAGTCGATACCTACTAAATCCTAAGGCCATAGTGAACAGCCTGCAAAACCAACTAGAGCAGGCTAACACTAACATTAAGGACGGTGATAACGAGAAGAATCTGACAACATGGGTGTATTGGCTGAACAAGATGACGCGAAGCAAGAACCGCTATTTTTACTTTGTGTTCGACGGCTTCGACAACCTGCCTCTCGTGTTCGTGGATGGCATCAAAAGCGTTCTGGCACCGCTATTCAATGTGTCGAATGCCCGCTTCATCTTTTCTGGCGATGTCCAAAACCTTAAACCGCTACTGCCAGAGGGGATTGTACTCAAGCAGACCAACGAGTTACTCAAATTCCAAGAGAACGACATAGATGGCTATCTGCGAGGTGTTACTCCCGACATGGAGGCGGAGGATATATCCATCTTCTATGATCTCAGCAAGAAGGGCAATGCCAGGCTGTTGTCTGTTTTGACGGAGAAATTTCAGAAATACGGTGTGCAGAAAATACGCGACTTTTACCAGTACGGCGTAGACGACTTCTATGCTGAAGACTATGAGTGGATAGAGTCGCAGGAGGGAAATGTACAGCAACTGATGGCTCTGCTGGCATTCTGCGAGATACCAATGAACCGCCAGATGGTCAGGAAGACGCTTAACCTTAGCGATGAGGACGTGAATGGCCTACTGGCATTGTGCGGTGACTATGTGGGTGAGACAGACGAAAGTACAATAGAACTGAGGAGCGACGATTTCAGAAAGTATTTGCGTGAGAAAATGAGTGGACTGAAGAACGACATAGAGCTGTTGCTGATAGACGTGATAGAGAAAAGCACGGACATGGGCGAACAGTTTGTCTATCTTCCTGCTCTTTATAAGCATGTGAAGGATAACAAGCAGTTAGTGGACTACTTGACCAGCGAGAATGTGCAGTACTATTTGGTGGCGCAGCAGAGCCAAGCAGCGCTGAATGCCCAGTGTGAGTATGGTTACAATGCATGTACCGACTTTGAGACACAGGCCGCAGCCTATTTCCGCTTTGCAATAAACCGTAGCGTCAGTCGCGAACTGGAGAAGAACGAGTTGAGCGACACCGAAATAGAGGCTCTGATTGCTATTGGCGAAGACAAAAAAGCCTATGGGCTGACGCAGAGTGTATTCCTAATGGAGGAGCGGCTGAAGTGCCTGCTCATCATAGCCCAGTCGAGTCAGCACTTGGGCGAGTCGATGCGCGAGGAGATAGATCAGCAGATTGATGTGCTGACGACCACTATCAACTTTGAATACATCCCTGACAAAGCTATAGAACTGGCCAAGCTGATGTTGCCGGTGAAGATGGAAAAGGCGCTTGAAATTATCGACCGTGTGGCCAAGGTGACAAAGAACAGACAGCAGATAGACCGCCTTTACACCGCCATCAGTATCTCGTTCAACGATGAGGGGAAGCCTGACGGCAATTTGACGCAGAGAGCCGACATCGCCAACTCGAGGATAGAAGATGACGGCTTGAGGAAGATGGCTTCAGTGATGCGAACCATCATGAAAGAGAGTACGGCGGCACAGGTGGTGGCTAAGATGAAGGAACTGCCCGCCAGCAGTCAGCTCTACTTCCTGCGCTTCTGGATTCCCGACCATAAGGACCTCGACGACATCGGCGAAGCTGTGGAGTATGCTGTTCGGCTAGTAATAGACACCTCGCTGACGATGATGCCGAAGGTGACGCTGCTGAAGCTGTATTGCAAGCCACTTCCCAATATGAACGAGGAGCAAGTCCGGAAGGTGGTGAGCCTGATTGATGCTGTGGTGGTAACCATCAAATTTCCAACGGTGGAGTATGTGAAGCTGCAGATACAAGTGGTGGCGGCATTGGTGAAGATAGACGAGGCCGATGCCAAGAACCGCATAGAGAACCTGTATCTGGAGATTGACGACTTGAAGGACAAAGCTCTGCAAGCTCATTGCAAGGCATTATTGTTGCGCAATTACGAGAATTTAGGCGGCAATATTGAGGATTGGGTGATGAGTGGTCGCAAGCTCAAAGAAGAAATTCTCAAAGACATCTTCGAAGTGCTGGGGAACTCGGCCTACCACCTAAAAGTGGTGGAAGGGCCTATTGCAGCCTTAGTGTGTTCTGAAGAGGACTTTGTGAAAGATGTGATAGCGAAGATGAACACGACCGAGCGGCAGTCGCGAGCCTACCTGCGGGCTGCGCTGGAGTATGTGTGGCAGAAGGACGTTAAGCGTCTAGACTGGAACTACTTTGCCCGATTGTTCAACCAGATATCCTACGACACGACCGATAGGTATAAGCTCGTTCTTGAACTGGTCAACAAAGTGACAGATGTAAAGGACGGTGACAAGAGCCTGCTGAAGAAAGTGTATAAACACTATCCGATGTTGAAGCAGGTGGAGCAGGCCGACGTGATGTGCTACATATTTTCGATGCTGTATGTATGGCTGAGCAAATACTATACTGAAACAGACTTGATAGAGGACACTGCGAATGCGGATAACATGAAAGGTTTTAAGGCGAAGGTGAAGGCTGACCTAGAATGGGCTTGGAATCAGATTAGCGTGCCTTCGATGAAGGTGGATACAGGCTACCAGATAGCAAAGGTACTGTCGAAAATCTCGATGAAGAATGAGGCCAATGAATATGCTGCCAAGGCAGCTGACGTGAGAAAGAACCAATGGCTATCGTCGGTGTCGTGCCTGACGGCATATAACATGAGCTTCGGTCTCTATGCTCACTCGCTGGGCATCCTAATTCGCTCGGGACTGTGTAAGGACGAGGACATTGAGGAGTTTAAGAAACTGATGGACTACGACGGCAACGATGTGGACGGTATCATCCTGTGGTCGCGGGTGGCTTTGGAGTTCTACGGTGTGAATGACATTGAGCGATTTAACAGCATCATGAACCGATTCGTGTCTAAGGCTTTGGAGAAGGATTTTTCGTACTGGGACAAGAAGCGGATGTTGTATCACATAGCCCCAGCAATGTACCTAAATTCGGAGGCTCTCTTCTATGACAGTTTGAAGAAATTTGATGACTGCCTTTGGAATGCATGCATTGAACACGCGGCGCGATATATCCAGACGAAGTATCCCTATCCGGAATATACTGGCAGAAGCGAGATAGAAGTACAAGTGGCTCTGGAGAAAAGCGACTACGACAAGTTGCTTGACCTGATGCGGCACACGAAAGATGACGGGTTCATCTTTACCTTAACCGACACGATGCTCAAGGCCATCAAACAGAATATTGGCAATAAACTGACAAGGGAGATGCAGCGTGCGCTATGGAGTGAGATGACAGATGTGGTGAACGACCAGCTGCCAATGGTGGGTGGCATACAGCACGACGGATACAAGATTGCATGTGTGGCGATGATAAACGGCTCGAAACCGGGTGGTAAACTGAATGTCAATCAACTTAAACAGGAGATAGAAGCCGTTGGAAACCAAGCCGACCAGGCCTTCCTGTATGCGCATGTGGCCTGCTATATGTCAAATACAGCTCAAAAGAGTGAATTTATTGAGCTGGCCGTGCATAAGACAGAGGGTATAGACTATACGTTTGACAAGTTCAACCGCTTTTCACTGTGTATGCAAGACGCGTTTGTAGCTGCTAAATCGAAGGTAAAGGAGGTTGGTAAGAAGGTGATGGATTCTCTTAAGAGCGATGGTAATGGGTCATACAGTGACTATCAGCGGATGCTGGACTTGGTGAGAGACCACGATGAACAGCTGGCAGACACAATGTTAGAGATGGTGGACGATGACCCAGCTCGCGTGCAATACAAGAAACGGCTGAGGTTGCGTATGCAGTCGAACCGAAAGATTGAGGCGGCAAAGAATGACCTGATGCAGGTGTCGCGCTTAAACAAGGACGAGCAGGTGAGGTTTTTCGAAAAACAGATGGAGTATCTGGTGAAAAATAAAACGATAGCTAGGGATTTTGGCACAACGCAGAATGTGCTGAAGCAGGTATACCTTCATCCTATCACCGACACACAAGACGCGGTGTTGTATTTCATGGAAAATCTGCATAAGAAGAATCAAACCAACAAGAAGTACTACACATTGCTTAGAGAGATGCATCAGGCTATCATAGACAATCTGAAAATTGTGCTTGCCATTGCCAGTGGCACAAAAGAGAAGCTGGAACGGGTGGATCGCATTTTGGGTGAGCGCAGGGATGAGAACGGCGACTTTGTGCATATTGGAGAGGAAGCCAAGTGGGTAGAGAGGATTATGGATTGGTATAAAAGACATCCATACGACGTGTTGCATATTATAGATCCATATTTCCAAGCAGAAGACCTTTATATTGTAAAAATGCTAATGGATGTGAATAATGGGTTAAACTGTTCGATACTGACCTGCAAGGATGTGGATGCACATAAGAACGAGTCGCTGGATGATGTCTTTCAGGATGGATGGAACCGATGGGCATCTGAATTACCTGGCCGTATTGAAGTGAAGTCATGCTGTTATAGACAAGACCAAAAGAATACTCCTTTCCATGACCGTTGGTGGGTGTTGCAGGATACGGAAAGCGAAGAGGCTGTGGGACTTCGGATGGCATCGGTGAGTACGATGGGAAACAGAATATCAGAGGTCAGTGAGCTGAACGACGATGACATTGAATCGGCCAACAAACTATGGACCCGTTTTTTCCAAAATATGGTGCCGAAAGTGGAAGGGCGAGAATTGGATTACGAAGAAGCGAAGCTGAGGTGATGACAGAGACAGAAACAGGGGAGCATCGATGACGGTGATGAAGTTCGAGGTATCTGTTAGTGGCTCGGTGTCTGTATGACAGGATGCACTATATAACCATTTCGAGGACTTTGTGGAGGTCGTGAGCAGGATTCAGAAGCGGTACAAGTTCTATCTAGTGAGCCAGCGGACGATGCAGGAAAATCTGAAATTCATGAAGGGCGGCGAAGGGCTTAAGGACAAAGCTGGCGAAACGTTATCGCGGACACAAGAAGATTTACACCTGCAAGTCCAGGTGACTTCTCCATAATGAACCAGCGACGGCTGACAGAAAGAGCGACCTGTTGAGTGCTGAGGTAATTCCGAATAAAGAGTTGTTGCTGGCTATGATAATGTATGCTGACCAATGTAGATGATTATTGCAACGGACGATATATATTGAGGAAAAAATTTGTTTAATTTTGGTTAAAAATGTTAAAAGTAACAGCGTCTCAAATTCTCCTAAAATACACGGCATCACTTTTCTACCTTTATATATGCATTTCTTTGATAATCAACACGTAGTAAAAACTGTAACTACAATTGGCGAAAAAGCTTTCTATCAGTGCACAAGTTTAACCACAGTAGTCATAGGAACATCTGTACCTACAATTGAAAAGGGTTGTTTCATTGGATGTCCTATTAAAAGGTGTTATTGTGACAATAATGAAATACCATATTTTGAGGATTTGAATTACCTTGAGTTAGGTGAAAATGTATCAGTACTCAATATTATTTCAGCCTATTTTTGCGAGTTAGAAACACTTGTTATTCATCGATATGTGCCACTGACAATAGATTCGAAGTGTTTCTCAGAAAGCCATATTGCAACTCTTAATGTCTTTGTGCCAACATCTTCCTTGAAAAACTATCAGGAAGCTGACGGTTGGAAAAGATTTTGGAATCTACAGGGAGGTGCGGAAAGTATTTCAATTTTGGAAAATTGGTCAACAAACATCCTTCATATGGAAAAAAATAAAGACATAGTAATCTCATATATAGGTAATGGCATTCAAATTTCTGGTACAGAAAGAGGTGACCAGATCTCAGTATTCTCTATTGATGGTACACTTATTGATAATGTTATCGCTAATGATAACGAAATTTTTATTGAATGTAATAGCGGATTCAATATAGTTAAGATTAGAGAGAAGATTGTAAAAGTATTTGTTAATAAATAAATTATATGAATATATTGATAAGAGGAGGCTCTCAAATACCTTCTAGGGTATGTAATCTAAACTGTGTCACAGTATAGTCTATTCTTTGAGCCTATGAAAAACACCGAGAGGATCGGCGTCGCCAAGGAGACCCACAGCCTCCGACGAGACTTCCTTGCACAAATTTAAGTGGCATCTGTCATTAAGAACTAACGAATCGAATATTCCTCAAATAAATCCCGTTCTACCACACCGGACTGGTTCTTATAGAATTTAACTACATTGGGGTCTACCATAATATTTTCTCTCGTAATTTCAGAAGCCAGCCGAATGTTTTTAAGTCGTTTACATCTGCTCAAAGCGACATACACCTGCCCAGCAGTAAACGCAGATCCAACATCAATAACAGCTTTATCAAACGTTAGTCCTTGGCTCTTGTGAATAGTAATTGCCCATGCAAGTTTCAGAGGTATTTGCTTAAAAGAACCACAAACTCTTGTTTCTATTGTTTTTGTTTTCTTATCTATGTAGTAATCTTGATTTTCCCATATCTCTTTTGAAACAACTACAGTTTGTTTAGTATCATCTATTTTTACAACAACGAAATCATCAGTTAGTTCAACAACACGTCCCAAAGTTCCATTCTTGTAAAGGTTAGATATGTTGTCATTCTTTACAAACATCACTCGAGCACCTTCTTTTAATTTAAGTATAGAGTCAGTCGGGTAATCGTCTTGTGGAAAATAACCAATTTTCTCAGCTTCATAGCTGCGTTCTGGTTTATAAATTTTATTTAATCTTTTGTTATTAATTGCCCACGCTTTTGTTCTATGGGTTGTTAAGTATATCCAACTTGAATAAAACTGAGCATTGCTATCATACTTGTTTTGTAGGGTATTCAGTTGAGTCTTTGATATTATTCCTTCTCGAACATTATTGAGTAGATTTACAAAATACTCAGCAGTTCGACTTGTTCCTTCTTGCCGATGGACTTTGTTTAATTCAAGCATAGGACAGTGCATGTTTTGATACACTTGACTGTTAAAAAAGAAAACAGAATTATAATATGCCTTTAATTTGTCCCAATCAGCATCTTCTGCTACGGGCATTAATTGGTATAAATCTCCAACTAAAATAAGTTGTATTCCACCAAAAGGTTTGTCATTCTTTCTATAATGTCTTAACACATCATCCATCATATCAAAAACATCGCATCTGACCATACTTATTTCATCAATGATCATTATATCAATGCTCCTGACAACTTCAATAGAATCTTGGTTCAACTTATATAATCCAATTATTTTGTGCCTAGGGAGATATATCGAAAGAGGTAGGCGCAAAAACGAGTGAATAGTTATTCCCCCAGCATTCTTTGCTGCAATCCCTGTAGGTGCAAGAATCGCAATTTTTTTATTATGGTCTATTACACGATCTTGCAAATAATGGATTAGGGTAGTTTTACCTGTTCCTGCTTTACCTGTAAGAAAGAAACTTTGTCCATTTCGAGTATGAGAAATAACCTGTTCTCCAATTTCATCTATTTCTATATCGAATTGGTTCCCATTATATGAAAAAGAATCTGTCCTAACCATATTTATTCCTAAATAGAAGAGATGATATAAATGTTTTTTATCTTACATATTCTAAATCGCCCAACATACAGGCGATATCGCTAATGAAGGTGTGTTTGAAGTCTTCGTTCTGTTGATATTCCTTGTAAAGAGACATATCACCCTTACGCTGCTTTCACATGATTAGCTCAACAACAGAAACTTAGGGCAAGCACTCTAGTACTTTATTTCAATGCCACAAATATAAAAATTTAATTTATATCAGCAAAGAAAATCGGAAAATAATGTTATTGTTATGCTTTATAACATAATAAGGAAAACTTACGCAAAGTATTTCGTTAATGTTAGTGGTCTCGTTGCACATAGGCTGGAAATTGGACAGGTCGTCACTGAAAATGGTAAACAAACGTTCGTAAACGTCTTTTATTCAATAAAATCTTATCGTGATGCTCCACCGCTGTGGCACGTAAGATGTGGCAAATATATAAAATATATTTCTAATTCACATAAGGTTCCGGTAATTTTTATGGATTTTCAAAAGGAAAAAGGTTCGATGTGTGCTGAATAACATAGAAATCAAAGAGAAAAATAAGTGCTATCATTGGCGGAAGTGCAATTGGTTTACAAGCGACTTTCCGGTTTTACTACCAACTTTTTTGCCAACTGAATCAGGAAATGAAAATTAACCCGAATTATAGATGTAATTCAATAATTTTATCCAAAAAAGTTATTTGAAATAATTTTAATCTACAACAATAACTTTAATCTACGAATAATTGTTTTTCAAAAGATTATTCAGGAAATTTGGAGAATCAAAATAAAAGTATTATCTTTGCCCTCAGAAATCATTCGTAGTTACTTAATGCAGAATGATTCACTATTTTTACTATAACAATTTTAATTTTATGGAAAATGTAAGTAATGCACAGGATGTGCAGGTTAATGCTACAGATGGTAGCATTGTGGATTCTATCGAATCTAAGATCTTCAATATCCGAGGGAAGCAGGTGATGCTTGACAGGGATCTGGCGGTGCCTTTATGGGGTTGAGACAAAGGCTTTGAATCAGGCCGTGAAAAGAAATCTTGAGAGATTTCCGGAAGATTTCATGTTTCAACTAACGCATGATGAGTGTTTAAGGTCACAAATTGTGACCTTAAACACAAAAAGAGGACAACATCTTAAATACTTGCCGTATGTTTTTACGGAGCAAGGAGTGGCAATGTTGTCTAGTGTTTTACGTAGTGAGAGAGCAATTAATGTCAATATTGCCATTATGAGAGCTTTTGTTTTCCTCCGCCATCGCACAATGTCTGTTACCGGTCATGAACAAAGGTTGATAGCTCTTGAGAGGCATCAACTTGAGACGGATCAGAAGATTGATCATGTGCTGAACTGTCTGGAAGAAGGTACTTTGAAAGAGAAGGCTCATATTTTCTCGGCAGGTCAGATCTATGAGGCAAGGTCTTTTATTGCAGATCTGATAAGTAAGGCAAAATCTTATATAATACTTATTGATGGTTATATCGGTCCACGGACAATAGATCTGCTTGACGCAAGAGCAGACGGTGTAAGGGTGCAAGGATGTCGGTTTGCGCACGTTCGGCATCAATCCAATGGGACTTGATATGAATATTATTATGATGCATATATAATTTTGGTTACATTTGGTTACATAGTTAATTGAAATGGGTGGTCTGTGAAGATAGCCCATTTTTCTTTATTATTAATCACCGCTGTCCTAAAAGTTTAGTACCGCAGTGAAGGGAAATATATGCCTAGATGCTTGAATGGAAGCAGCAGAATGACGGTCGTAGTGCCTTAATTGATTTATTCCTCAAAATTTTATCCAAAAAAAGTTATTTGAAATAATTTTAATCTACAACAATAACTTTAATCTACGAATAATTGTTTTTCAAAAGATTATTCAGGGAATTTGGATAATCAAAATAAATGTATTATCTTTGCACTCAGAAATCATTCGTAGTTACTTAATGCAGAATGATTCACTATTTTTACTATAACAATTTTAATTTTATGGAAAATGTAAGTAATGCACAGGATGTGCAGGTTAATGCTGCAGATGGTAGCATTGTGGATTCTATCGAATCTAAGATCTTCAATATCCGAGGGAAGCAGGTGATGCTTGACAGGGATCTGGCGGTGCTTTATGGGGTTGAGACAAAGGCTTTGAATCAGGCCGTGAAAAGAAATCTTGAGAGATTTCCGGAAGATTTCATGTTTCAGTTGACTGAGAATGAATACAATAGTTTGAGGTCACAATTTGTGACCTCAAACGGAAGAGGTGGTAATAGATACCTCCCAACTGTATTTACAGAACAAGGGGTTGCAATGTTATCTGGTCTACTAAATAGTGCAAGAGCTATCAGTGTTAATATTCAGATCATGCGTGCTTTTGTATCAATGCGCCGTTTCCTTTCTGCTAATGCAGGGTTGTTCCAGCGCATGGATTCGTTGGAGAGACATCAACTTGAGACGGATCAGAAGATTGACCATGTATTGAACTGTCTGGAAGAAGGCACTTTGAAGGAGAAGGCTCATATTTTCTCGGCAGGTCAGATCTATGAGGCAAGGTCTTTTATTGCAGACCTGATAAGTAAGGCAAAATCTTACATAATACTTATTGATGGTTATATCGGTCCACGGACAATTGATCTGCTTGACGCAAGAGCAGATGGCGTAAGGGTTCAGATTATCACGCATTCAATTAATGGTGCCATTCAGGATCTGGTAGATCAGTATAATGTGCAGTTCCCTAATAAACCACTTTCTATAAGAACCTGGAATGTAGAACAGCATGACCGTTGGATGATTATTGATGATGTGGTGTGGCATTGCGGTGCTTCACTTAAGGATGTTGGCTTGCGCACGTTCGGCATCAATCCAATGGGACTTGATATGAATATTATTATGATGCATATATAATTTTGGTTCTTTATAATTGAAATGGGTGGTCTGTGAAGATTGCCCATTTTTCTTTATTATTAATCACCGCTGTCCTAAAAGTTTAGTACCGCAGTGAAGGGAAAATATGCCTAGATGCTTGAATGGAAGCAGCAGAATGACGGTCGTAGTGCCTTAATTGATTTATTCCTCAAAATTTTATCCAAAAAAAGTTATTTGAAATAATTTTTATCTACGACGATTATTTTTATCTACGACGATCTACAACTATCTACGATAATACACGACTATCTACGACGATAACTTTAATCTACGAATGATTGCAGTTCCACAGGGTTTCTTACCTTTGCAGCATCGGAAGTCAACACGGCTTCTTGAAGTACTGGCCAAGGCTGTTACGAACAAGAAGAAAAAAAGGGACACAAAAAAAGAAGAAGTAAACATAAAAAATAAAAAAGAAATATATATACAAAGAAAAGGGACGGAACACTGGTATTTAACCCTGTATTATTATTCTAACACAAACTGACAGAGACTAACAGAAAACGACAACGGGTCACCGGGATGCGTTACCTTTGCATCGACGATCGGGAATTGCTTCTCGGGACTTCCCGTGGACAAATTCCCGAACGGGAATCAGGCGTCGGGAGTTCCGGTGGACTGATTGACGACCGTCAAAGAGACGTCGGGAGTTCCGGAGAACCGATCGTCAACCGTCAATAACAACAACTAAAACCCAGAGTTATGGAATTCAAACAAGTTAAAAGCTTCGGCTTTTCCAAAATCGCCAATGCGTATCACGTCGCATTCTTCAGCACTTTCCGTGCTATCATCAACGAACATGGTGCTGAGCGCCTGAACCTCCCTGACGAAATCGTCGATGAGTTTTCCGATCTCCTCGATGCCAAACAGATCGTCATCAACCGCAGCCGTGCATCGGGCCTTGTTCCCTATAGTATCGTATTTATAATTCTAAAAAAGTCGTAACAGTTTTATGACAAAGTATCAGTAGACGTAGAGAATTTTTCTCTCAATGCATCCATTACGGCGAGGGCAGTGAGAGCTTCTCCAGGCTGTGAATACTTATCCTTACGGGCGAGGACTTCATCGTAGTGCTTCTGTGCCTCTTCCAGATTCTGGTTGCAGATCAGCTCATAGGCAAAGAGTGAAGCATGTTTGATAGGCATGTACTTGGCAGCCTGACGAACGTATTTTTCCTGCTTCTTGTCCCACAAATCCTTGACGACTTCCAGGCGGTTGAGTGTCGCAAGTTCGAGGAACAGAAGGTCGCTCATCACCTCCATACGGAAAAGGGCAGGAAGCTTTTTGCCAACGTTCATTATCTCTTCTGCCACCTCACGCGATTCGTCAAAACGGAGATTATCGTAGAGCCAGCACTGATAGATGCTACGGTCGGAGATCTCCATGACCGAAGGATTTGCGGTCAAAGGTTGGTTGACAAACAGTTCTTCAGGCAACTCTTTAAGGCGCTTGCCGAAACTCTGTCCGGCGACGATATGCATCATTCGGGCGAAGCTGCCACGCTGTTCAGGATGCTTCCAGAGTGTTAGGATGTTCATTCCGTCGTTAGGCACGCCAGCAGGTGTCATAGGGATTGCATTCTCCAAGAGGCATAGTACTCCCGTCAGGACAAACATAATGCAGAGAGAGAACGGAATTGGGGGCAGATCGAGCAATGCCAGCAACAAGCCACAAACCACGACAATGATGAAGTTGACCAGAACTCCACCGACATTGTACCAGAAGTATGGCACATCCTCAACACGATCGATTTTCGGAGGAATCATCAGACATTGGCCGGCTGTACCACTGATGTTGAACTTCTTCCATTTCCATCCGCTTTCCTCCTTTACCAATGTGAGTGTGAAGATTCGGAACGAAAGGAACTTGTAGCCAGTGAGTAAGCCGAAAACCATGTGACCTGCCTCATGCAGAATGAGATTCAGGACAAAGGCAACGACAAGCGACACCAAAGCGACGGCAACGCCATAGAGAAGCTTCATATTATCGACAGAACCACCATTGCCTTCACGCATTAAAATCACAAGGCCTTTGCCGATAAAGAAGCCTATGACTCCGCTTCCCAATAGAAATGCTATGATGAGTAAAGTTTTCTTCATTGTTGCTTAGAATTTTCTGATTCGGATATGACAATACGGCTCTCCGCCAGTCTTCTCATAATAACGCTGATGGTATTCCTCGCCGATATAGAACTTTGCTTCTGGCAATAACAATGTATTCACGACATCGCCCTTCTGTCGGAGTATATCGATTACTGCCTCTGCATCGGCTTTCTGCTGCTCATTACGATAGAAGATACAGCTGCGATACTGTGCTCCGAGATCCGGGCCAACACCATCGGTCTGTTCCGGGTCATGAATCTCGAAGAATACCTTGCAGAGCTGAGTGTAGCTTGTGACCTTAGGGTCGTATTCGACAATCACAGCCTCGACATGATGTGTCTTGTGATCACGCACATCGGCATACGATGGATATTCCTCTTCCCCACCAGTATATCCAGCGAGAGTACGTTTCACACCAGGTTCTTTCTCAAACTGATGCTGTGTTCCCCAGAAACAGCCGCAAGCAAAAATACCCACTTCGATCTGCGGATCGGAAGGCGCCTTGTAGAGATTGACCTGCGAACACGCTTCGACAGCCGCCTTGACCATCTCCAATGCCTTGCCGTGTTTCTTCTGAAGATCAGGATGTGCCTTGCCACGAGCATAATTATGCTGCAAGTCGTTGTACTTGACCTGTAGGGCGATAGGATTGCCCGAGTCGATGATACGCTGAACGTACTCATAGTAATCTGTACCCTTCTCATGTGTGAGCAGACGCAAGGCATTGACAATCCCCACTGGAATGCCAGCTTCGAGAAGATCGTCGAAAGTATAGTCACTATCCTCTACCACATCGTGCAGAAAGCCTGCAACCCTCTCTTCGTCGGTATGGCCCATGAGGCCCACAGTGAGAGGATGCAGAATAACCGGATTTCCGTCGCGGTCGAGTTGACCTGCGTGTGCCTTATTGGCGATATCTATTGCTAATTGATAATTCATAATTGATAATTGGCTGACGCACAAATATAACTAAATAATAACTTAACAAATTACAGTTTATTGCAAATTTTAATTAAAAATTTTTAGGTAAAAAACCAACAGCGCGAAGCTAATTATCAATTAGTTTGAGCGCGATGCCGTTTGTTCCCTTTGGCAAGGAAACCGTAACGCGATTGCCGTTGACTGTATATTTCACAGCCTTTCCTGTTGCGAGATTGATGATACGGCTTCCCCTCTTTGGCAAGTTACCTTCCCAAGAGATAGTAGCTGGAAGTCCTTTCTCGTCATCCTGAGGAATTATAGCATAGATGTTTTTTCCATCTTTAGATGCTGTGAACCACACGTTTTTGGTGTCGTTGGTATAGACCTGTGTCGGAACCGTCGAATAGATTGCCTCGCCGTTTGCCTGAAGCCACTTTCCTATCTCGCTGATTATCTCGACCGAACGGTCTTCGATCAATCCTTCCGGCGTCGGGCCAACACCCAAGAGCAGGGAACCACCTTTGGCAACGATCTCGGCAAGAGTGGAAATCACCTTGGCAGGTGTCTTGAAGACCGGATGATCGGTCCATCCCCAATCGTAGGTCAATGTGATGCAGCTCTCCCAAGGATTGAGAATCTGATGATCGGGAATGGTCTGTTCGGGAGTCTGATAGTTCTCATGCTTCCCCGGACACGCTCTTTCGACCACAATAAGACCTGGCTGATGCCTACGTGCATTGTCAACAATCTCGTCGAGCTTTATATCTTCGCGAGGCGCTGTACACCATCCACCGTCAAGCCAAAGGATATCGAAATGACCATAGTCCGACATGAGTTCGTCGATCTGGTCATATACGAACTTCTGGTACTTTGCCCATCGTTCGGGATAGTCTTCAATCCTGTAGTTATGATGACGTGTAGGCGTTGCCTTTGCCGGCCACCAGTAATATGGGGAATGCCAGTCTGGCTTCGAGAAATATGCGCCTGCCCACAAACCCTCGTTGCGGAATGCGTCGAACACATAACGTGCGACATCGACCTTAGGATTCTGCGCGAAACCGCTATGAGCCACACTATAATCGGTAGTCTTGGTGTCCCAAAGGCAGAATCCGTCGTGATGCTTTGTTGTGAACACCACATATTTCATTCCTCCGTCCTTGGCAACCTTTGCCCATTGTTCGGGATTGAATTTCACAGGATTGAAATCCTTGCTCAACCCCCAGTACCAGAGTTTCTCTTCCTCGTATGTGCGGGTAGTATCGGGTGTGATCCAGTCTTCACTCGTGATCTGCCACGACTCTACCATACCAGGCACAGAATACACTCCCCAATGCAGTATGATTCCGTATTTCAGATCCTGCCATTGACGGAGTTTCCCCACCACCTGTTGGTCGTCGGGCCATTGGTATTCTTCTGTGTCATCAGCATAGACGGAGACAGAAAAAGCAGTCATCAATAAAAATAATAACTGCTTGAGGTTCGGGTATATGCCTTTCATCTGCTTACTTGGTTTTGCGGAATGCCTGCAATAACGGATAGGCAACGACAAATGTGATGAGACTAGCTACAGAGGCGACAATGAGGCTTCCGATGAGATACTGCATCACACATTCCTTTGCCTTGTCGATAGTGGCATCGGCAAGCGTGAGTGTGAACTCCGTACCCATAATGGCAGAACCGATATAGATGCAGAAATACACGAGGAACGGGATGATCGGATAGAAGCTCACATTGGTGAAGAGCAAGGCGATGATCTTGTTGAGCTTAAGGAAATGTGCCAGGAATGCCGTCAGGATCATCTGAAATCCCCACGCTGGAATGATGCCCATAAATACGCCGAAGCTCATGGACAACGCCAGGCAGAGATTGCTCTCGTCTGTGTGCAAGAGATACTTGTCGAAGAATTTCTTTATCTTATTCAGCATTTTCAATATAGTTTTGTACCTGCTTCAGGATTGTCGATGTTGTCTGCCTTGGTAATGATGACCGAAGACACACCAGCAGCAATTGCAGCAAAGGAGTTTTCGAGTTTTGGAAGCATACCGCCAGCGACAATACCCTTCTCGACGAGTGCTGGGAATTCGGCAGCAGAGATAGATGGAATCACGCTATCGTCGTCTTCAGCATCCATCAGTACGCCATTCTTTTCGAAGCAGAACATAAGCTTGACCTCGAAGAACTTTGCCAAAGCCTTGGCTGCCTCGCTTGCGATAGTATCGGCATTGGTATTGAGCATCGAGCCCTTACCATCGTGTGTGAGCGGAGAAAGAACAGGAACCACGCCCTGTGCAATGAGATTGGCAAGAAGATCGGCATTGACAGTATCGACGTCGCCCACAAAGCCATAATCGACTTCCTGAGTTGTGCCATCTTCCATCTTCACTTTCTTGAGCGGACGCTTGTGGCTCTGAATCACATTCATATCTGCACCTGTAAGTCCAAGAGCATTGACACCTATTGCCTGAAGACAAGCAACGATATGCTTATTCACAAGACCGCCATAGACCATTGTCACAACCTGAAGTGTCTCGGCATCTGTCACTCTTCGGCCACCGATCATGGTCTGTTCGATGCCAAGCTTTTCTGCCATCTTGGTTGCGCTGCGACCTCCACCGTGAACGAGAAGTTTCAGACCAGGAATATTTGAGAATTTCTGCAGGAGGCTGCCAAGCGATTCTTCCGACTCAACGATTCCGCCTCCGACTTTGACTATAGTAAGCTTTTCCATTTTCGTATTTTTCTTAATTCGGGCAGTCGCGCCCAATAATTTGAATATGCGCGAAGATAAGCAAAATTGTGATGTAAAGCATGTTTTTAGACAAAAATTGCGAGTTGTCAACACTTTTTTCGTAAAATATTTGCTTTTTATTTAAAATGTATATAACTTTGCACTGCAAAAGCGAGGAGGGGACGTTCAGTTCCCTCCTCTTCGTTAATAAAACATTTGAACATGATTGACAAACAAACAATTATTGATCTTGTTGACCAGTATCTTCTGGAAGCAGAATCGGAAAGCTACCTTATTGATGTGACCGTGAGTCGCGATAACAACATCGTTGTTGAGATCGACAACGACGAGTCTGTAGATATCGACGAGTGTGCTGCAATCAGCCGATACATCGACGATCACATGGATCGCGATGCCGAGGATTTTGATCTTGAAGTGGGCAGTGCAGGCCTCACATCTCCATTGAAGAAACTCCGTCAGTTCGCCAAGTTCGAAGGCGAAGAGATGGAAGTGCTCTGCCGCGACGGACAGAAGCTGAAAGGTGTGCTCGGTGCAGCCGACGAAGAGGGTTTTGAACTCACCTTCACAAAGAAGGTCAAGCCTGAAGGAAGCAAGAAGAAGATCGAGGTGACCGAAACACAGCGTTTCCTACACAAGGATGTCAATCAGGTAAGATACAATTTCTGATAAGCAGGGAAAATTATTAATTTTAAAAAACATATAAGCAAAAATGGCAAGACAGAAAGAGGAAGTAATCAACTTGGTTGATACCTTCCAGGAATTTAAGGAACTCAAGAACATTGACCGTGCAACAATGATTAGCGTACTCGAGGATTCATTCCGCAGCGTATTGGCTAAGATGTTTGAAACTGATGAGAACTTTGATATCATCATCAACCCAGACAAGGGCGACTTCGAAATTTGGAAGAACCGCGTCGTTGTAGCTGATGAAGACCTTCACAACTCAAACTTTGAGGTTTCTCTCTCAGAAGCTCGTCAGACAGTTGAAGATATCGAAGTTGGAGAAGATCTTTCTGAAGAAGTTCATTTTGAGAAATTCGGTCGTCGCGCAATCCTGAATCTCCGCCAGACTTTGGCTGCTAAGATCCTCGAGTTGCAGAAAGATGTCTTGTATAACAAATATAAGGATCTCGTAGGTAAGATCACAACTGCTGAGGTATATCAGATCTGGAAGCGTGAGATGATGCTCGTAGATGAAGACAACAACGAGCTTTCTCTCCCTCGCACTGAGCAGATTCCTGCTGATAACTTCCGCAAGAACGATCATGTTCGCGCAGTTGTGCTCCGCGTTGACAATGCAAACAACAATCCAAAGATCATCCTCAGCCGTACAAGCCCTGTGTTCCTCCAGCGCCTTATGGAAATGGAAATCCCAGAGGTTATGGACGGTACTATCCGCATCGTGAAGATCGTACGTCTCCCAGGTGAGCGTGCTAAGGTTGCCGTTGAGACCAACGACGATCGCATCGATCCTGTAGGTGCTTGCGTAGGTGTTAAGGGTGGTCGTATTCACGGCATCGTACGTGAGCTTCGTGGTGAGAACCTCGATGTTATCCCTTACACTACTAATCCATCACTCTTCATCCAACGTGCTTTGAGCCCTGCAAGCATCTCGCAGATCTATGTACACGAAGATACTAAGACTGCCGATGTCTATCTCCGTCCTGAAGAGGTAAGCCTCGCAATCGGTAAGAACGGTGCAAACATCAAGCTCGCTTGCTTGCTCACAGGTTACCAGATCGATGTTTACCGTGAAGGCGCTGGTAACGATATCTTCCTCGATGACTTCTCTGATGTTATCGAACCATGGGTAATCCAGGCACTCAAGGGTATCGGTCTTGCAACTGCAAAGGCTGTGCTTGATGCAGATCCACGTATGGTTGCAGATCAGGCTGACCTCGAAGATGAGACTGTTGCAGAAGTGATGTCTATCCTCCAGAAAGAGTTTGACGGTTCTGATGACGAATACGAAGAAGAAACTTCAGAAGAACCAGCAGAGTAATAACCAAAATACACCAGACTATCAATGAGATTAAGTAAAATTGCAAAAGAATTCAATGTCGGCGTTACGTCTTTGATCGAGTGTCTCGAGAAGAAGGCTAAGGTCACTGTCGAAGGTGGACCTAACTACAACGCTACAGACGAGCAATATGCTCTGCTGGCTCGAGAGTTTAACAAAGATAAATCTGTAAAGCAGGAATCTGAACGCGAACGTCAGGAACGCCAGCAGAACCGCGAGAAAATCAAGGAAGAGACTAAGGCTCAGAACGTACAGCCAAAGCCTGAAAAGGCTGTCACTCCAAGTGACGAGAAACTGAATAGCGCTACTGGTCCTAAGGTGGTTGGTATGATTGATCTCAATCCTAAACCAAAACCACAGCCTCAGCAGGCTCCAAAGCCTGAGGTTAAGCAGGAACAGAAGAAGCCTGTTCAGCAGCCAGCGCCACAGCAGAAGCAGGAAGCTCCAAAGGCTAAGCCAGCGAACCAGGCTCCAGCTGCGCCTAAGAAGGAACAGCCAAAACCTCAGCCACAGGAGCAGAAGAAGCCTAACCAGACAGCTATGGGTGAGCGTTCAAAGGATCGCTTCAGCGAGGAACCTCTTCCAGAAGAAGCACGTAACGGTGAGGTATTCCGCCTCAACGCACCTGCAACTCCAACTATCAATGTAGTAGGTTCGATCGACCTCGACGCGTTGAACCAGAGCACTCGTCCTAAGAAGAAGTCGAAGGAAGAGCGTAAGAAGGAACGCGAACAGAAGGGCAACAACAATAACAACAATGGTGGCGGAAACCGTCATCAGCGTGGCAATGCCCAGAAGGTTGATATCAACGAGGAGATCAACAAGGCTAACAACGGCAAGAACGGTAAGAACAACGATCGCCGCGACAAGAACAACCGCAACAACGATCGTGACGATAACCGTCAGAACAATAAGCACAGAGATAAGAACAACAAGGGTAACAAGGGCAACTTCAAGCAGGAGATCAGTGATGACGATGTACAGAAGCAGGTAAAGGAAACCCTTGCACGTCTCACCAACAAGCCTGACAAGAAGGCTGTCAAGTACCGTAAGGATAAGCGTAATGCTGCCGCTGAACGTGCAGCTGAAGCAGCAGAGGCAGAAGCAGCAGAGAGCAAGGTATTGAAGCTGACAGAGTTTGTAACAGCCAACGACCTCGCAACAATGATGAATGTATCTGTGATCCAGGTCATCCAGACTTGTATGAGCATCGGTATGATGGTAAGTATCAACCAGCGTCTTGAGGCTGAGACCATCACTCTCGTTGCTGAGGAATTCGGCTATACTACAGAATTCGTTTCAGAGGAAGTAGAGGAAGAACTCGCACAGGAAGAGGATTCAGAAGATTCACTCATGAGCCGTCCTCCTATCATCACAGTGATGGGTCACGTCGATCATGGTAAGACTAAGCTCCTCGACTATATCCGTAGCGCAAACGTAGTTGCAGGTGAAGCTGGTGGTATCACACAGCACATCGGTGCTTATCACGTCACTCTCGAAGATGGCCGCAAGGTTACATTCCTCGATACTCCAGGTCACGAAGCCTTCACAGCAATGCGTGCCCGTGGTGCTAAGATGACCGATATCGCTATCATCATCATTGCTGCAGACGACGGTATCATGCCTCAGACAAAAGAAGCTATCAACCATGCTGCAGCTGCAGGCGTGCCAATCGTATTTGCCATCAACAAGATCGATAAGCCAACAGCTAATCCAAATAAGGTCAAGGAACAGCTCGCTGCCATGAACTACCTCGTTGAGGAATGGGGCGGTAAGTTCCAGAGCCAGGACATCTCGGCACGTGACGGTCTCAACGTAGATGCATTGCTTGAGAAGGTTCTCCTTGAAGCAGAAATGCTTGACCTCAAGGCTAACCCGGACAAGCAGGCTGCAGGTTCGGTTATCGAATCTACTCTCGACAAGGGTCGTGGCTATGTAGCAACAGTTCTCGTACAGGGTGGTACTCTCCACGTCGGTGATGTCGTTCTCGCTGGTATGCACTATGGTCGTGTTAAGGCCCTCTACAACGAACGTGGCCAGAAGGTTAAGGAAGCTGGTCCTTCAGTTCCAGTACAGATCCTTGGTCTCGACGGCGCACCAACAGCAGGTGATCAGTTCCGTGTACTCGACACAGAACAGGAAGCTCGTGAGATCGCAGTCAAGCGTGATCGTCTCCACCGCGAACAGTCTCTTCGTACACAGACTCGTATCGGTCTTGAGGAAATCGGTCGTCGTATCGCATTGGGTGACTTCCAGGAACTCAACCTCATCGTCAAGGGTGACGTGGACGGTTCTGTTGAAGCACTTACCGACTCACTCATCAAGCTCTCTACCGAGAATATCCAGATCAACGTCATCCACAAGGCTGTGGGACAGATCTCAGAATCGGATGTCGTATTGGCAGCTGCTTCAAAGGCAATCATCATCGGCTTCAACGTTCGTCCTTCACAGGGCGCTCGCAAGCTCTCGGATCAGGACGGCGTAGATATCCGCACATACTCTATCATCTACGATGCAATCGAAGAGGTGAAGGAGGCTATGGAAGGTATGCTTAAGCCAGTCACTAAGGAAGAGTATTGTGGTACTGCCGAGGTCAAGAGCGTATTCAAGATCTCTAAGGTCGGTGCCGTTGCCGGATGTATCGTTCGTGATGGTAAGATCCACCGCACAGACAAGGCTCGTGTCATCCGTGAAGGTATCGTAATCTTCACAGGCGAACTTGCAGGCTTGAAGCGTTTCAAGGACGATGTCAAGGAAGTTGGTACAAACTTCGAGTGCGGTCTTTCTATCGTAGGATATGACAACATTCAGGAGGGCGACCAGATCGAGACATTCACAGAAGTAGAAGTTAAGAAGAAGCTCTGATGAACGAATTAGATATAATAATTCTTTGTTTTGTTGGAGCAGGAGCCTTAGCCGGATTGTTCCGAGGTTTCTTCAAGGAGATCGTCGGAACAATAGGCATACTTGCTGCCGCTATCGTTGCCAATCTTGTTTCCCCATATACTATTCCTTATATAGCAGGATGGATCAGCAACAAGACATTTGCAGCAATTATAGTGTGGGCACTGGTATTTGTCGGCGCAATGTTCCTGATGTCAACAATAGCATCATTGCTCAATAAGCTCGCAACAGTGATTCAGCTTGGATGGCTCAACAGACTCGCCGGTGGTGTCTTTGGCGTAATCAAGTTCTGCCTTATCGCTGCCTTGATCCTGTCTCTGTTCGAGATTATCTTCTCGTATATCGACAGCGAAACTATTGCAAAGTATATGAATGGCAGTAAGCTGTTGCCGATACTACATGAAATTGTAGATATAGTCATGCCTTGGTGTTCTGAGCATATCCTGAAACCAGCAATAGAATTATTGAAGAAATAATGTCAGATATAAATAATAAACCTTCGAGTCAGGAAGAGATTCTTTCTTCTGTGACCGAAGGTGATTATAAATACGGCTTTACCACAGACATTGATACCGAGATCATTCCTACGGGTCTGAACGAGGATGTAGTACGCCTTATCTCCCAGAAGAAGGGAGAACCGGATTGGTTGCTGCAGTTCCGTCTCGATGCCTATCACTATTGGCAGACTCAGGAAGCTCCGACTTGGGGTCATGTGCATGTAGCTCCTGTCGATTATGACAAGATCTCGTTCTATGCTGCTCCAAAGAAGAAGGTTCAGTCAAAGGATGATGTCGATCCTGAGATTCTCAAGACCTTCGACAAACTCGGTATTCCTCTTCACGAACGAGACACTCTCCTGGGTCTCGGTTCGGGCGAGAGTAATATGGCTGTCGATGCTATTGTGGACTCGGAAAGCCAAAAGACAACATATCGCGACAAACTCGCTGAACTCGGAATCATCTTCTGTTCGTTCGGTGAGGCGGTGAAGGAATATCCAGACCTTGTGCGTAAGTACATCGGTAAGGTTGTTCCTGTGCGCGACAACTATTACTCTGCGCTCAACAGTGCTGTCTTCAGTGACGGTTCGTTTGTCTATATTCCAAAGGGCGTACGCTGTCCGATGGAACTGGCAAGCTATTTCCGAATCAACTCAAGCGGAACAGGTCAGTTTGAGCGTACATTGATCATCGCCGACGACGATTCTTACGTCTCATATCTCGAAGGCTGTACTGCCCCAATGCGAGATGAGAACCAGCTTCACGCTGCCGTCGTTGAGATCTATGTACACGATCGTGCAGAGGTGAAATACTCTACAGTACAGAACTGGTATCCGGGCGACAAGAACGGCAAGGGCGGTGTCTATAACCTCGTCACCAAACGTGCGCTTTGTGCCGGTGATTTCTCAAAGATCAGCTGGACACAGGTCGAGACCGGTTCAGCTATCACATGGAAATATCCAAGCTGTGTGCTTAAGGGCGACAACTCGAACGGTGAGTTCTATAGCGTTGCTGTTACCAACAACTATCAGGAAGCCGATACAGGAACAAAGATGATACATATCGGCAAGAACAGCCGTTCGCGCATCATCTCAAAAGGTATCTCTGCCGGTCATAGCCAGAACAGCTATCGAGGTCTCGTCAAGGTCCTTCCAGGCGCTGATAACGTAAGAAACTTCACTCAGTGCGACAGTCTCCTTCTCAGTGACACCTGTGGCGCACACACCTTCCCTGTGATGGATATCCAGAATCCGACAGCAATTGTCGAACACGAAGCTACCACATCGAAGATCAACGAGGAACAGCTCTTCTACTGTCAGCAACGAGGCATCAAGGAAGAAGATGCAGTCGGTCTCATTGTCGGCGGATATGCACGTGAGGTCGTACAGAAACTTCCAATGGAATTTGCTGTCGAGGCACAGAAGCTTTTGAGTCTTAGTATTGAAAATTCTGTAGGATAAATAAGTATATATTATGCCCCTTTTAGAAATTAAGAACCTACACGCTACTGTTGGCGGTAAAGAAATATTACGAGGCATCAACCTCACTATCAACCCAGGCGAGATTCATGCTGTGATGGGCCCTAACGGTGCCGGAAAGTCAACACTTTCGGCAATCCTCACAGGCAATCCTCAGTACACGGTTACCGAGGGAAGCATCATCTACAATGGCAAGGATCTCCTTGCCATGTCTCCTGAACAGCGTGCTTGGGAAGGTATCTTCCTCTCGTTCCAGTATCCTGTTGAGATTCCGGGTGTCTCGATGGTCAACTTCATGCGTACAGCCGTCAATGCACATCGCGAATATCAAGGCAAGCCAGCTCTTACAGCAACTGAGTTCCTGAAGCTCATGCGCGAGAAGCGTGCCGTTGTCCAGCTCGACAACAAGCTCGCTAACCGTTCGGTCAACGAAGGTTTCTCTGGCGGTGAGAAGAAGCGTAACGAGATCTTCCAGATGGCTATGCTCGATCCTCGTCTCAGCATCCTCGACGAAACCGACTCTGGTCTCGATGTCGATGCTCTCCGTATCGTGAGTGATGGTGTGAACCGTCTCAAGTCTGCAGATAATGCTTCTATCATAATCACACATTATCAGAAGCTCCTCGATTACATCAAACCTCAGTTTGTACACATTGTTTACAAAGGTAAGATCGTAAAGGATGGTGGTCCGGAACTTGCAGACCGCATCTTTGCAGAAGGCTTTGATTGGATCAAGCAGGAACTTGAGAATTGATAATTAATAATTGATAATTGATAATTCTATTGATAATGGGTAATTCCGTCAATCAATATATCGAATTATATAAGGATAACAAAGAGCTGATCAATGCCAACAGCGCCGTTGCTCTCAACGCTTATCGCGATGAGGCTTGTGCTGTGCTGGAGAAGGTCGGACTGAAGAAGTCCAAGGATTTCTCGGCTACTGATCCTGAAGAGTTACTTGCTCCCGACTATTCCCTCAATCTTGCCCGACACAACGTCCCGACAGATCGTAACGATCTCTTTACCTGTGGTATCCCGGATCTCAGCACATGTGTCCATTATATGGTCAATGAGCAGTATATCGGCGAGACACGTAAGACTGGCGAAGATAAAGGAGTTTTTGCAGGCAGTCTGCGTGAGTTTGCTGATAGGAATCCTGAACTCATCACTCGCTACTACAACCAACAGGCAGGCAAGACGGGCGAATCGGCACTCAACACAATGCTCTCACAAGACGGCTTTGTGCTCTATGTGCCAGACGGAGTAGAAGTCGAGAAACCTCTTCAGCTCATCAGCCTATTGCGTAGTGTCGATGACTTCATGGCATGTCAGCGACTCCTCATCATCATAGGCGAGAATGCCAAGGCAAGCCTTCTCGTTTGCGAACACGCTTCGGACCTTGCTGATGTCAAGCTGCTCAGCCTTCAGACAACAGAGATCTTTGTGGGTAAGAATGCCACCTTCGACCTCTATAGTCTCGAAGAACATAAAGAGAATGTGATTCGTCTCAGCGAAACATTCGTACGTCAGGAAGAAGGCAGCAATGCCGCTATCGGTTCTTTCACCCTCACAGCAGGCAAGACCCGCAACCGTGTGAATATCGACCTCGATGGTGAACATATCGACACTAATCTCTTCGGAATGGTCATTGCCGATGGCGAACAGCAGGTTGACAACATCACATACATCGACCATAAGAAATCATATTGCAACAGCAACGAGCTCTTCAAGTATGTGCTTGACGGCGAGGCAAAGGGAAGCTTCATCGGTCGCATCCATGTAGCACAAGGCGCAATCAAGACCGATGCACATCAGACCGATCGTAATCTCTGTCTCACCGACAAGGCTCGCATGGTAGCTCGTCCGGAACTCGAGATCTATGCCGACGATGTGAAGTGCTCACACGGCGCAACTGTCGGACAGCTCGACCAGAACGCACTCTTCTATATGCGCACTCGTGGTATTCCAGAAGCTGAGGCACGCATGCTCCTCATGTTCGCATTCATGGGCGATGTGATCGATAATATCCGCATCGAACCTCTCAAGGACCGCCTCAAGCATCTTGTCGAGAAGCGTTTCCGCGGCGAACTCACTCAGTGCAAGAACTGCAAGATTAAATAAAAAGAGCCGCGTAAAAATTATTCCGGCTTAATTCTGAACAATACAGTGTTCTGATAGGTGATTGACTTGTTTCGTGCAAAGAAAATCATACCATCACAAGGGCTCTTTATTTCACAGATAATGACACCCTCGTATGGATGCATGATACGGGCAATCACCTCTCCTTTTGTTACTATTGTTCCTTCGTCAAGCACATCTACAAGAATTCCCGCATGAGGAGATTGTATTGTCACACACTGATCTTCGTCGATAATCTCAGATTCAAAGCCTTCCGGCACATTGATTCCTGTTGCCATTCCCATTGTCGAAATGAAACGCAACACGCCATCAATGGATTGCTGTGCTGTCTTTTCCTCTATAGTATCAGTTGTACCTGCATACAGAGAAAAGGCTTGTGTGTCCCATATCTGCCAGTTATAGTTGAGAAGTACTGTATCGAAAGGTTCTGGCTTACGGGTTGTAACATAAGGGAATCCGAAATGTCTGCCCAAAGAGATATCTGTAAATCCTGTTCCTGTGTCAATCACTCTCACATGAGGCATAAAATTACCAGGCAAATAATATGAAGCAAGCTGGATTCCGTATTTGAAATCCTTAATGAATTCGAAAAGTCCTGCGGCGATACGCTGTGTTGTCTCTCCAAGATCATATCCTGGAAACATTCGGTTGATATCGGTGTTGTCCAATGCCCAGAATCGTTTCTCTATATTCATGGAGAATGGATTGGCAGAAGGAATCACACTGATAGAAATGCCTTTTGTTATCTGATTTGCTTCCTCGAGCGCCTTAAGTTCACTAACTAAGCGTGCAGAGACATACTGCTGCTGGAGTTCGTCGCCTCGCATTGCTCCTACAATAGCAAGAGTCTTTTCTCCGTGTCCGAAAGTATATGCTTTGATTCGGAAGTCATCACGATAAGGAGATGACATTGAAAATATAATCTGTTCTTTCATTTTCTTTATTTTTATAATGTCATCCAATTACAATTTATGGATTCTTGCAAGCAGACTTCCCTCATATATTACCGGATAGACTCTTATTGTGAAAAGTATTCCACGATGCGGAGCACGCACTTCCTGCAAGACTTCTCCTGTAAGTGGAGAAATAATCTGTCCTACAGTCTGTCCTTCCTCAACAATAGAAGTGAGTCCGTTATGCGCTTCTGTTACAAAGATTCCCGAAGTAGTTGCATTAAGGAAATCGACAGAGTCTCCCTGTGACACAATCGGTTCGTGAATGAGACTTTGATCCACTGGTTCAGTCCATACTCCCATCGAATGCATAAGGTTCACAATACCGTTGAAAAGCTGATCACATAGAGAATGATTGATACGCATACCTACACCCATCTCAGCAACGAGAACTGGTGTTCCAGTCGAATTGAGAGAATGAGCGAGCGTTGATTCAAGCACTGTTGCTGCCTGATGTACCCATATCATATCTACATTCAGGAGCTTGGCATAAGGAACAAGTTTCTCGGCTGTCTGTTCGCTGATACGCACTTGTGGCAACTCTCTTAGGAACATATTGCTCGAATGAATATCGATCACCATATCTGCGCCCTGAAGATCTGTATAGATGTCATGAGCAACTTTCTCGACCATTGATCCTCGAGGATTGCCCGGGAAGATACGGTTCATATCGAGATCGAAAGCAGGAACACCACGCTGAATGGAATCGATGCCAAGCGGATTAAGAGCAGGATAGATATCTATTGTACCATTCAGGCACTCTGGGTGCTTGCGGACCATCTCAGCAATCTTATATATAACATATTGTCCTTCGAGTTCATCCCCGTGTGTACCAGAGACGATACAGAACCTTTTCTTTCCTCTACCTTTACGAAAATGATTCTTCTGAATACGGAACTGCTCGTCGATCGGCATTTCCAGATTCGTAACATTTTGCACCATAGTTACTATGATATTTTATAAAATACTTAATTTACAATCGACAGTCATCATTTCATTTGTCCACGAATAGAATCGTCCGCGATTGGTCGGGCAATCGTCAGCATCCCTTCCGTGTGCAATCTTTATATAGTCCCAGAATATCTCGCGGTCATGAGTAGGGTCGAAAGCGTACCAGGCATCTTCAATAGATACCTCAACCCAAGCGTGAGTCTGCCCTTCTCCAATAATCAGGCCATTGACATAACGCGCATAAAGACCATTGGCACGACATAAGGCAATCATCAGATGAGCGTAATCCTGACAAACACCTTCCCGAAGCCTGAACACATCCTGTGCTGTTGTCGTAACATCGGTCGAACAAGGCTTGTATGCAATGTGATTATGCACGAAATGCATTATCTCAAGAACTGTTTCCTTCCTATCAGCGCACTTCTCCGATAGAGACTTTGACAAAGTCTTCATTTCATCGGAACAAGCTGTAAGATGCGTCTCTGCCAGATAGAAAGGTTCTGGCCTTGCACTTATTGCATATTCGGCAGTTTGCGTTACCTTTCCTTCAGAAACCATTGTGAAGGAATCATGGTCATAGTCAAAAGAGCCGGATTGCAC
The DNA here is from genome assembly GCA_045627785.1 of Bacteroidales bacterium. Lineage (GTDB taxonomy): Bacteria > Bacteroidota > Bacteroidia > Bacteroidales > UBA3663 > Liminaster. Next base: position 30,559 of record JAZQOF010000041.1, read on the forward strand.
CACATTCCCGAATCCGTCACAAGATGTTGACAAATGGCATTCTGGAGTTATGGCAAAACAACTCTGCTCAACATGTTGAAAGGCATTATTACAAGGCACTGCGCGTAACTTGAAAAAATGCCAGTCAACATGAGGTGTGAAGGTCGAACGGACCGTGTAGTTATATTTATAAACTCGCGACTGCAATAATTATCAATTATATAACCTTAAATTCGCACAAGTCGGTTCAAGCGATTAAGCAGAGTGTTCTTATATTCTGCATCATGACTTTCGTATGCCTCCTTGTCAGCTATACTCTCACGCAGTTTCGCAAGTATCACCTGATCGATCAGTTCAGGTTCTTCGGCAATGAACTTGTCAAGTGCGAACATTGCCTCCTCAATGCGATTATACCTATAGTCGAAACGCACATTCATATCTATGTGCTCAATCAGTTTTCCGAGCATCAGCATTGTGCGTGAACTTCCGTACACTCTCTCCTGAATAGAACCCCAGAATGCGAGCAAGGCATCTGTGATTGGCTGAAGGTTTGTGATGTTGGTATCGTGAGAAACCGACTTTGCACGGATCAAGTCACGACACATCTCAATGTATGAGAATGATTCGGTACGGATTTCTGTACGCAACACAATCGCATTATCCATCATATACTCGATTATGGATCTCAGCGACGACACAGTATCTGGATTGTATAGCTGATCCATAATCTGATAGGATGTGTCGAGACTTCCATCGACATACACATCGAGTTTCTTCAAGAAATCACTATATACAGGAGTTTCGCCAACAGGCACATCAAGCACTTCATCGTATGCCTTACGCATCAGGTGAAGAAAGAGATATCCACGCTCGGCATATCGTCCCAACCAGAACAAGCGGTTGGCTTTGGTTGCATTTAATATTGTTTCCACAACATTTTTAATTATCAATTATCAATTATCAATTGTATCACTTCTCCATCACCCAGGTATCCTTGAATCCACCGCCTTGGGATGAGTTTACTACAAATGAATTTGGATTACGAGAGAATCGTGTAAGACCGGATTTCCATACCTTTGTCTCTTTTCCAGTAATCACAAACGCACGAAGGTCACATTTACGAGGAGAAGGATTTCCCGTCTCGTCAATGATATCAAGATCGATGAAATCGACTACCTCCTGTGCAATCCAACGGCGTGGCTCTTTGATGATGAGTTGTTTTACCTCCTCAAGTTTTTCTGGTGTCATATCTCGTCCGAACATAACACCATAACCACCAGCCTCAGCCACATCCTTGATCACGAGTTTCTCTACATTATTAATAATATAATCGAAATCCTCTTTGAAGAATGGCAGATACGTTGGAGCATTCTCAAGAATCGGTTCCTCGTCAAGATAATACTTGATCATCTTCGGAACAAAATAATAGATTCCCTTATCATCGGCAACACCATTGCCCAAGGCATTGATTACTCCGACATTTCCTGCACGATATGCTTCCATCAGATTTGGCACACCAAGCAAAGATGTAGGTTCGAAAGCCAATGGATCAAGATACTCGTCCGAAACACGACGGTAGATTGCTCCTACCCGCACTTTTTCCTTATATAGTCCGATAAAATACACATTTCCATCTTCGACAATCAGATCACCAGGGAATGCGAGAGTAGCACCTGTCTGTTCAGCGAGATATGAATGTTCGAAGAATGCTGAGTTATATCGACCTGGAGTGAGAATCACATTTATTCCTCTGCCCTCATTAATATAATCCATCATCTCTTTGAGCATATCACCGTAGTTTCGATTGTCTGCTACGAGATTGTCGCGGAAAGTCTGTGGCGCAGCTTTACGAGTCACCTTACGCGCAATCATAGGATAAGATGCGCCAGATGGGATTCGGAGATTATCCTCAAGAATGAGCCAACGACCATCCTTTGCCTGAACAAGATCGATACCGGAAATATGGGAATAGATACCGCGCGACGGTGTGATCCCTTCACATTCCGGCATATAACCCTTCGACTCGTAGGTGAACTCTTTAGGAACTACTCCATCAGTCACAATACGCTTTGAATGATAGATATCATATAGAAACATGTTCAGAGCTTTCACACGCTGTATCAAACCCTTCTCGAGCATCTTCCACTCGTCGGCTGGAATCTGGCGAGGAATAGCATCAAATGGGAACAACTGTTCGTTGAAAACACCGTTTTTATATACACCGAAGCGCACTCCATAACGCTCCATCCATCGATTCACAGAATCACGGCATTTCAAAAGATCTTTCATACTTTAACATTACCTTAATTTAACACTTTGGTTTATTTTTGACACAAAGATGAAACAAAAAGACAACATTACAAATATATTCAATATCATTTTACTTTAAATCTTATTCTTTTTAATCATTTTGCTTTGGATTTAAATCTTTATATTGCAAAATGAGATAAATTTCTGCATTTTTATATCATATCGATCTATTTCTTCCGAAAAGTTTCGCAATATGATAATCTCGCCATAAATTTGCCACAGGTTTTTTAATAGTTATGGTTATGAAAGAAAAAAGATGGATTATTATGTCGGCTATTCTGCTTGTGTTTGCCGTTCTCGGTATGACACATCAGTATAGCGACGGACTTTGGGAACTTGCCCCAGGCGAAGAACTGCAGTGGGCAAATGTTGCGTGGATGATTACGGCGACTATCTTCGTTTTGATGATGACTCCAGGTCTCTCATTCTTCTATGGAGGTATGGTCGGACAGAAGAATGTTATCTCAACAATACTTCAGTCGTTTATTGCCATGGGACTTGTTTCTGTGCTTTGGGTAACAGTCGGATTCTCTCTCAGTTTTGGAGAAGATGTTGCAGGTCTTCACCTTATCGGCGATCCTCGCACGTTCTTTATGTTTGAAAACGTAGGCGCACACGAGGCTACAGTCTCTTCATCTGTCGAAGGTATTCGTCAGCTTGCTGCAGGAGGCGTTGCAACGACTATTCCAATCGCACTCTTCGCTTTGTTCCAGATGAAGTTTGCGATCATCACACCTTCCCTCATCACAGGTTCGTTTGCCGAACGAGTTCGCTTCTCTGCCTATCTCGTGTTTATGGTTCTCTTCTGCTTCTTTGTGTATTTTCCTTTGGCACATTGGACTTGGCATCCTTCAGGATTCCTCAACCTTTGGGGCGTTCATGACTTTGCTGGTGGTATCGTAGTTCACGCATCTTCCGGTGTTGCGGCTCTTGCCGGCGCATTGTTCCTTGGAAAGAGAAAAGGTGCGACTCACGAAGAACCTGCCAACATTCCTTTCGTCATTCTTGGTGCTGCACTTCTTTGGTTAGGATGGTTCGGTTTCAATGGAGGTTCGTCCCTCGCTGCCGATCATATTGCCGTTCTTGCATTCCTCAACACAAACACTGCTGCTGCAACTGCAATGCTCACATGGATCTTCATCGACTGTCTGCGTGGTCGTAAACCATCGGCAATGGGTGCTGCTGTAGGTTCGGTAGTCGGACTTGTTGCCATCACTCCAATGGCCGATCAGGTTACTCCTGGCGAAGCTATCGGTATTGGTCTTATCACAACATTGGTATGTAACACTGCATGTTATTGGAAAAATAAGAAAGGTCGTTTCGACGATGCCCTCGACGTATTCCCAACACACGGAATGGGTGGTATCTTTGCAACTCTCCTCACAGGCGTGTTCATGTGTCTGCTTCACGAAGAGAATCCCGATTGGGCAGGAATGGGACTTCATATTCTCGGTCTCGCCATCGTCTGCGGATATACATTTGTCGTAAGTCTCGGTCTTTATTGGCTTACAAACAAGATGATTCCAATGCGCGTATCTGCAAAATCAGAAGCTCTCGGTCTCGACATTTCTCAGCACAACGAACACTATGGATTCGCTGATCATGCAGAGGCAGAACTTGAAGAAGTAACTAACTCTTAATTTATAGAATTATGGAAAAGCTTGATGTTAAGGAAATAGTAGCAGGCGAGGAAATCAACTTGCTCTATAACATTTGTATTATTTGGTAACGTTTCTATTTTTTATTAATAACCTACTTAGTAAACATGCGCCAGATGTGGATCTGGCGCATGTTTTTTATAGTCCTGTCAAGTAGCTTCGCAATGCCTCAACATAAGTCTCCATTGCCTTGCGTCCGACATCTGTGATGCTGCATATAGTACGAGGACGAGTTCCTTCGTTTGTCTTTACTACAGTAATATAACCAGCTTCACTCAGTTTGTCGAGCTGAATACTCAGATTGCCCGCCGTCGCTTCTGTCTTCTGCTTCAGATACACAAAGTCGGCATCTTCGAGCGAAAGCAGAATAGACATAATAGCTAATCTGAGTTGGCTGTGTAATAGAGGATCAAGTTCGGTCATCGTCGTCGGTTATTTATTAGCTTTCTTGGCCTTGTGGTTAAGTACATGACCAGGAATAACCAGTGTAATAACCATATAAATAGCCATAGTAATTGGCCACTTGAGAGTGATTATTTGATCGAGACACAAATAATGCAGGAATAAGATTCCTCCTGATACACCCAAAAGTCCACACCACTTCAGTACTTTTTCATTGAGAATTATTCCTGTGCAGAAAGTACCGATACCAGGAAGAAGCATGCCAAGCAAGAACATTCCTGACCAACATTTAGGTTCATTCCAATTAAGGCAGCACCAAAGAGCATATGCCCCAAAAATCATAGACAAGCAGCCCCATATGCTATTGATACTCTTAGTGGTATAGGTACTCGGCACACTATTTAGTTTCCTCGTTTTGCGGCCCATAATTACTGCTGCAATAAAACCAATGATCGGAATAGCCATATACAGCCAACCCCATCCGCCTTCTCTGCGGATATAAGTCATCGCAACCACTGCGAGTGAAAAGAAAACGCCCAAATATCCCCACATCAGGAACATATTGCCCGAACCGATAGCTGAATCCTTCTTTGTCTGCTGTATCATGCGAGTGATGAGCTCCAAGCTCTCCTGCTCATTAATCTTCTTGTCTTCCATAATTGTTTTTTTGTTGCTCCTCTCTTATATAATAATATGAGGAAAGTTAATTGAATCTAAGTTTATTTTATAAACCAAATCTTGAAAAAGAAAAGCAGCGGTGTGCACTTCCTCTGCCCGAGTCTTGGCCTTTGACTTTTGATCTTTTTCCTTATCGGCTGATGCAAAGGTATGACGGTTTACAAAATAAACCAAATAATTTTCAGCATTTTCCGCTCCATCTTGCTTTTTAGAATCACAATTTCCCTCCATTTGGAACTTTTGGTTTACAAAATAAACTAATTCAGTTTACAAAATAAACCAAAACCCATTACCAGAGAGTCTGAGCGAACTATTTTTTCAGCAAATAAACCATAAAACTTGTTACAGTTAAATAAAATTAACTCCTTATAGAATGTGTATTTACTAAAGATTGTAAAACAAATAAGCAACAAACCCTAAATCTTAATACCTTTGCAACATAAAAATAGAAAACATTTCATCTACAGACCCATTATGAAAATACTTACTAATCTTATTCTTATCTTTTCTGTCATCTTAATGGGAAGTTGTACTTCAGACTTACCTTGGAACGATTTTCTGCCGAATGGCGGCTTTGGTCCTGGCGGAGAAATGTCTGGCGGACAAGGAGGAAGCATGTCTGGAACTCTTATTGATTTGAATGAACTCAACAGCTTCACAATTGATTTTAATCACACCCCACTAACTGAAAATGAAGAAATCCCAGCCGAAAGCTCCGATCCTTATTTCAACGAATATATTGAGAATAATTTCTCGGCAAAAGAAACTACGTCCATCCGATTTACTGACTATGGCGCTGTCATAGAAGGTATCGTCAAAGGAGACACCATCACTACCGAAGGGGACCATATCTTGGTCAAAGCCCATAATGAAGGACTTGTGCTGAAGGTCAGCGGTAAGTCTGAAAACGGAAGCTTGCGCATCTACAGTGACAAGAAGTTCGAATTACTCTTGTCAGATACACAAATCTGTAATCCGGAAGGTGCTGCCATCAACATCCAAAGTGGCAATTGCTTCGTGGTGCTCGAAGGCGAAAACACCCTGAGCGATGGCACATCGGCCAAATACGTCAAAACCAATGACGAAGATGAGAAGGCAGTCTTTTTCTCTGAAGACGATCTCCGATTCAGCGGCAAGGGTTCTCTCAATATTACTGCTGTCAACAGCATTGGCAAGAGTTGTCTCGCGAGCGATGATGCTCTGTTCTTCCGTCCAGGAATCGAACTTCAGCTGCAGGCAGGAGCATCGGCAGGTCATGGTATAAAAGCCAATGATGCTATTGTGGTGAGAGGAGGTGTCTTCAACATACAGACAGAAGCGAATGGAAAGAAAGCCATCACCTGTGATGGTCTCGGTCATTTTGCAGGAGGTCGCATCACTGCCATTACGACTGGTGGTGTTGACAATACTGTTGCTACCGATCTGTCTGGCTCAGCTTGTATCAAAACAGATAGTACTCTGCTGATAACAGGTGGAGAATTGCGACTTAAAAGCACCGGACAAGGAGGAAAAGGCATCTCTTGCGACCAGAACATTCAGATTGAAGGTGGCGACATCTATATTATCACAACAGGCGCTATGTACGGAACATCAACCAATAATCGTCCTGGTGGCGGCATGTGGGGAGGAAATAATTCTTCATCCAGCAACAGCGTTTCTCCTAAAGGCATAAAGGGCGATCAGGACATAATTATCTCTAGTGGAAATATCTTTATTCGCACGTCTGGAACCAATGCTGAGGGTATAGAAAGCAAAACTACTTTAAGTTTTACTGGCGGCAACACAGCTGTCAGTGCATACGATGACGGACTGAATGCCAGCAAAGCCATCAATGTAAGTGGCGGACGAGTCTTCTCAGCTTCGAATGGAGTTGGCGATGGTATTGATTCCAATGGCAGCATCTCGGCAACAGGCGGCGTTATGATTGGTATTGCCAGCACAATGAGCAGTGAAGAAGGCATCGACCTTGAAAACAGCACTTTCACCATCTCGAATGCCACTGTCATCAGTCTCGGCGGAGGAATGCGTGGAGGAATGGGCAGCCGCTATAATGGACATTATGTATCTACTTCCGTCAGTGGTGAAGCCGGGTCTTGTATTGCATTGACCAATGGGACAACTCCTCTGCTCGTATTTCGACTGCCTCGCATCTGCAATGGAGCAAATCTGCTGATGAGTTCACCTTCACTCTCAACCGGCAGTTACCAACTGTTCAACAATGCAACGACACAAGGTGGCACTTACTGGATGAATCTGTTGGAAGGTGCAACATCTGTCAGCGAAGGTTCGACAGTGACAGTACAGGCCAGCTGACGGGTTCGGCTTAATCATAAGAATAATGACATATATAACATTGCAACACAATACATATTAATACTACAGGAAATAATTTTTGAAGAAAACCAGGTTTTGATATTATGATTTTTTTGTAACTTTACAGTCGAATTTGGATTTCGTAATTAATAGTGCTCGAAATTCTTCTCATGATTTATTCCCTAATCAGAGAGATTTGTAAAGCATTGTGGCAAACGTAAAAGTTTGTCCGAGCCTTGAAAGTTCATTATCGTATTTCCGAGGGAAGGAATGAAATTACGTATAATGAACTGCAATACAATATTTATTTTAATGTACAATCACAATTTTCTTTGTGCTTTGGCTGTCACGATGACGGTCGGAGTAAATTGCTGTGTGCCTTTGTGTGCACAACAAAGGATGAGTCTTCAGTCACTGTTTGATCTGGCTGACCAGCAGAGTCAGCATATCAAGGTCAGCGAGGTGGCATTGAAGGCGGCAGAAGAAGGGGTGGCTTCGGCAAAATCTGCCTTGCTACCGAGTGTTGAACTAAGTGTGCAGGGTTCCTATACGGGCAACGCATTCCTTATGTCGCGAGGATTTTCGACAAGTGGCACAACGGAATACATCGTTCCGGGACTTGGTCCTCAGCAAGTGGCGAATGGCAAGCAGCCTACTCCGCATTGGGGCAATAGTTTCACGGCTCAGGCAAGTCAGGTGATCTATGCTGGAGGTGCTATCCGTTCGGGCATAGAGATGGCAAAGATAGGACATCGGTTGGCAGAACTTGATGTGGAAAAGAATCGCCAGGAGGTGCGCTTTCTGCTTACGGGTTATTACCTCGACCTCTACAAGTTGCAGAACCAGGCGCATGTAATAACAAAGAACATTGAGCTGACAGAAAAGGTTATTGAACAGATGAAGGCACGCAGAGAACAGGGCACGGTGCTGAAGAATGACATCACCCGATACGAACTGCAACAGCAGAGCCTCATGCTTGCCAAGACGCAAGTAGATGATGCACAGAAGATTATCCGTCATCAGATAGCCACAACAATTCATCTGCCCGAAGGAGAGGATTTTGAAGTCGACGCGCAATCACTCGAAAAAGAAGGCTTGGCACTCAAAGCTCTCATATCCGAGGAATTGTGGCAACAGAAAGCCACGGAAAACAATATCGATATTCGTCAGGCAAAGCTTGCCACAGAAATGTCCGAACAGAAGGTCAAGAATACCCGTGCTGCATCGCTGCCATCGGTGGCTGTTGTGGCAGAAAATAATCTGTTTGGCCCTTACACTTCCGACCTGATTCCGAAGAATGCCAACGTTAATGTGTGGTTTGTCGGCATTGGGGTGAAGTATAATCTTTCAAGCCTTTGGAAGAACAAGCATGACATACGCAAGGCAAAGCATGAAAGCACGCAGGCACATGAGAGTGTGCAGTTGGCGCGTGAAGGCATTGAGAATGGTGTGCAGGCAAACTACACCAATCTGCTGACCAGTTCGGTAGAGGTAAGCACGCAGGAGAAACAAGTGGAACTTGCCGACCAGAACTATGCGGTGGTCAAGAACCGTTACGACAACGATCTGGCGCTTCTCACCGACATGCTCGATGCATCCAACATGAAGCTTTCTGCCGACATGGCTTTGGTAAATGCACGCATCAACATGCTCTACAACTATTTCAAACTTAAGTATATAACAAATACACTATAGGCCCCCTAACCCCCGAAGGGGGAACTTTTAATACTACTTGAGGGGTCAAGTATAACGTTTTAACTAATATTACAAAATATGGATAAAAGTAAGATTTCAACATATATTTATAATGCTATCGTGATTGTCTGCATAGCATGTGGCGCAGCGTATGCTGCAAGTCAGTTTATGCATTTCGGCGGTGGAGAAATAACCGATAATGCTCGTGTATGTCAGAACATTGTACCACAAAACTGCCGTGTGCAAGGATTTATTCGCGAGGTGCGCTTTACTGAGTTTCAGGAGGTAAGTAAGGGTGATACACTCGTCATCATTGAAGATGCGGAATTCCGCCTTCGTCTGGCTCAGGCAGAGGCAGATCTTACCCGTGCCGAACACGGAACGCAGGGTACAGCAAGCAGTATCAATACCACCAAGACGAGTATCAGCGTGACCGAAGCCGGCATTGAGGCTGCCCGTGTTCAAATGGAAAATGCTCAAAAGGAAGATGTTCGTTTCGAGAAACTTCTCACTCAGGATGCTGTCACGCAGCAACAGTACGACAATGTCCATACTGGTTACTTGAGCGCCAAGGCAGCGTATGAGCAGGCACTTCGTTCGCGCAACACGCAGACAGCTGTTATGGCAGAACAAGGCCACCATCTCTCAGCATCGGAGGCTGCCATCGAGCTGGCACGAGCACAAGTGGAGATTGCCCGACTGAACCTGTCGTATTGCTACATCACAGCAACCTGCGACGGTGTGGTAGGCAGCAAGGTTATTCATGAAGGTCAGTTGGTTAACCCAGGTCAGACGATGGTCAGCATCGTTGACAAGAACGAGAAATGGGTGGAGGCAAACTATCAGGAGTCGCAGATGCCGAACGTGAAGGTTGGCGACAAGGTGCGCTTTACTGCCGATGCCGTTCCAGGTGTGGAATATACGGGCGTTGTGGAGCGTATATCTGATGCTACAGGAAGTGTATTCTCACTGATTCCGATTGATAATGCCACAGGCAATTTCGTGAAGGTAGAGCAACGTGTAACGGTACGTGTGAAGATAGACGCAAGCGATGAAGTGAAGAAGTTGCACGGCGGTTATAATGTGGTTTGTAAGGTAGAAGAGTAATGGGACGACTGACTGAATTTCTGATGAAGGCACCACCGCCACCACCCGGTATGGGATTCGCTATGCCGATGATGAAGGGATGGGTGCCTCGCAGGTTGCAACCGTGGATTTACGTCCTGTCAGCTCTGTGTTTCCAGTTCTCGGGAGGCATCTACCTTGGCGCTCTTGATGAGATTCGCGGCACGACAAACTTCATGATCGAAGACGTGATGTTTCTGCTCTATGCCACGTTGGCAGGTATGGCGATGTGGTTCCCAATGCTGTTCAGGATGAAGTTCCGCTTCACCAATCAACAGCTCTTATGTACCTCTGCCATCGTCATGGGCATCTGCAACATCATCACCATGCACAGCCACTCGATGACAGTGTTGGTTGTGGCATGTTTCATTGCCGGAATTGCCAAGATACAAGGTACATTCGAGTGCATGAGCAACATACAGTTGTGGATTACGCCCAAGCGCGACTTTGCCGTGTTCTTCCCCGTGCTCCACATCATTCTTCTCACAGCAATAGAGGGCGGTGGATGGCTTGCCGCTTGGATGGGACACCATTTCACATGGCAGATGATGCACGTGTTCACCGTCGTCACAATGTCGTTTGTTCTGCTGACGCAGATAGTGCTATGCCGTCCGTTCTGTCCTATGCCCAACCGCTTTTCACTGAAAGGAACCGACTGGCAGGGAGCATTGCTTATTTGCGTGACGATGCTCTTGTTGTCGTACATCTTTGTATATGGCGACCACTACAGATGGTTCAACAGCCAGCACATAAGGATGGTGAGTGCATTCACGCTTATCTTTGCAGGTCTTGCCCTTTACCGACTGATTCACAATCGCTATCCATACGTCGAGTTGCATCTGCTGAAATGCCGAAACGTGGTGCCGATTCTCATCGTAGCAACATTGGCAGAACTGGCTTTCGGTGCCGAGCACACGCTTGAAGAGATACTCTACGGCGAGGTCGTGGGACTTGAAGAACTGACCAAGGAAAGTCAGTACATGTTTGCATTGCCGGGCATGTTTCTGGGAATCGGACTTGACATGTACTGGCTGAAAGTTCAGAAGTGGAAAGTGTGGAAGTTGATAGGCATTGCCTTCCTTTCCATCAGCGCTTACGCTCTGCTGATGTACACCACGGTGGGCATGGGCGTGAACATTGAGCAATACCGATTGGCTATCGTGCTTCGTGGTTTCGGCTACGGCATCCTTGCTCCGACACTGATGTGGGCACTGGACGAATCGGTACCAAGCCTCGAACTGTTCTTCATGGGTTTGTTCGTGTTCAACATCCCTCACATGTATCTCGGTGGCGCTATGGGTTATGGTTTCTATACCACAATCTTCACGCATTTCCTGAATGAGGATATGATGCACTATGGTCGTCAGCTGACACTCACTAATCTCGACCTCGCACATTTCAACTTCGGCGAATTCATGAGTGGCGACTATCTGCATTCCATGATGCTTGTAGCGATAAAGCAGGTCTATGGCTATGTCATCTGGTTCTCTCTGCTCCTTGCCTCTATCTTCCTGTTGTGTGACATTCCTGCTGTAAGAACAAACATCCGCAAGGTACCACGTTGGCCAGTGTTTGCGATAGAATATCTGGCAAGGAAAGCGTGACATCTGTCGGCGGAGGTTCGGCTTAATCATAAGAATAATGCGTAGCAGAAGAAACTCTGTTACGCATTACTATTTTTACAATCACATCTTATCCTGCTTTGGGAAATCCGGACGATTGTGGTTCATTCCTGCATGGTGCTTATGATGACCTTTACCAAAGTGATTACGGTGATGTTTCCTATCCATCTTCATCATCACATTATACTGACGATCGTTCATCACCTTTGTGAACTTCTTATAATAGTTCTCTTCAAGGTCGAGCATCGCGCGCTTACGAGCAAACTTATCCTTGTTAGCCTTAACCACATCATCATCTGTCATTAACTGAGGATTGGTGCGTTTCTTTGCATATTTCTGCATCAATTCCTTCTTCTCCTCTTTATATGCCTTGTAAATAGGAATAAATTTCTCAGTTGCTTTTTCGTCAAGATCAATTTGTCTTGCTACATGCTGCGCAACCTGTTCAATGTTCATTTCCACATGATGTTTCCCATTGTGTCCATTATGTCCCTTAGCACTATTATTGTCCTGGGCAGAAACGTTTACAGCCAAAGCTGCAATCATCATAACGATAGGAAAAAACTTCTTCATACTTCTCTTCTTTTTTAGTTAAACATTCATTCATTTCAATTTTAGCGCTGTTTGAAACTTTCGCTATTATGAATGTAAAAAATGAAAGAAGTTTATTTTCGTCGCAAATCTTTAAACTAATTTAATACAAACGTTAAAATCATTTTCTTTGCCGCAGCATCCAATAAATCATACTATGCATCCACACGACAAAACTTAATCTGGCACATGTTTTATTATTTCCTTTCTCAATATTTGGAAATATCTATAAATTGTTATAAATTTGCACGCAGAAAATCATTCACATAATGTGCAATGATCTGAAACTTATTTGTCAAACCATTTTAATAAAAGTTTATGGAAACAGAACTCTCCGTCACAAACTATCATTAGTTTATTTGTACTTTGTAAGTACTTAATTAGAATATTACAATTAAAAATGTTCTAAATAAATCGCAAATGCAACTTTTAAGTTGCGCAGTTTAATTATTATTATTATATTTGCACCATAAATGAAATTTGTACGCACCATTCCTGGATATAATCACCTCTGGGCAGTCAAATACGTGGAAAAAGAAACAGATGAATTATCAATGCTCTTTCGTCAATGGAGTAATTTCAACTACCTTCTCGACTTCTTCTTTACAAATCTCGAAGATCTTCAAGGGTTCTTCCACGTGGAAAAAGTGAGCGATGCTATTAAGGATACGATGGAAGATGCACAAGAATTAGAGCGACTGATTCTTGACTTTCCATATACAGAGAGACTTGACGGATTATTTCACCCACTGAGTTTAGCCGATAATAGAACTTATGAACTCACTCGTGAAAAAGCAAGGAATTGGAACCGGAAACAACATCCTAGCTGGTTGCGCATCTACGCTATTAGAATTGAACCAAATGTTTATATCGTTACAGGAGGTGCAATCAAACTTACAGCAACAATGCAAGAGCGAGTACATACTCAAAAGGAACTAGACAAGCTCAATACATGTCGTGATTATTTGAAACAAAATGGCGTATTTGACCAAGATAGTTTTATTGATTTCTTTGAGTTAAATTAATTATGAAACAAAAAACATTAGAGTTTTTAGAGGCTCACAAGAGCGAGCAATCTTCGACCTTTATTTCAGATGCGAATTGGCGCAAAGAGAACGAAGTGTGGCTTAAATGGTCTCGCGGAATAGCCTTGTCAATCGTTGATTATATGCAGACAAATAAATTAAGTCGTTCCGACATTGCGGTAAAACTCGGTGTTTCTCCTCAGTATGTTAGCCGTATATTATCAGGAACCACAAACTTCTCTTTCAAAAGTATTGCCGAGATAGAGTCGAAATTAGGCATTTCATGCATGCAATCTGCAATAGCCGAGGAACAGTCTTTTTAAAGATTTTCCTATTCCTTATTAATATACCTTAAAATAGAAAGAGGCTGTGTCACAAAAAGTCACAGCCTCCATTATTTCAAATTTACTTTGTATGTGTCCAATACCTTATTAGCATTGCTATGCAAAAGATGGTGAAGATGATACCGGAAACTATGGCAACCGTAGAACCTCCAATTAGGTCGCTCATTGTAGCATCTTTGCCAAAAACAAGTGCTGATATGGTGGCAAATGAATTGTTTAGTATATGAAGTAACGTCGTCAGTACGATGTTACCAGATTTGTAATAGATGATTCCAAAGATAATTCCCATCAAACCAGCTCCAACTATCTGTACTGGATTAGCATGTATCAGACCAAAGATTACTGCAGAAAAGAGAATCGCTACCCATGGGCGTGTACCTTTACGAATCAAACTGCCCATTATCGCCTCACGGAAACAGAGTTCTTCAACAATTGGTCCTACCACACATATCATAAGTACTCCAAGAGCAGAATGCATCATGTCTGCAAATTCATTCTGAAGGATATCTGTCAATTGTAACTGCTCTTCTAAGACAATTATTGCGAAGATTCCGGCAATAGCAGCGATTATTGGCAGCCAGGCAGAAGATGCTTGCTGACGGTCAAACCGAAAGACTGTCTTCCAATTAATGAGTTTCATTGCCCAAGCAATGAGAACAGTAAGTATTCCTGATACAATAACGCTAATAGCTAACCAACTGGCAGGAATAATCTTCGTAAGAGCATTGGCATCTCCTATTTGAATTGCATTTGTTGCATCAGGATTTGAAACGAGAGCAATACCGCCAATGATTGCTCCAGCAACGCCTTGCATTATGAAATAGATGATTACAAGGATAATGGGTTTGATAAACTTTTTCATAATTATTATTGTTTTTATTCGTTTTTCGATACTTCTTTTATCTGATTGATGAGTTCGTCATTGGTACTCTGCATCTTGCGGTAGATGCGAATGGCAGCGTATATGCCTAATGGAATACCAATGAGCAGGCCTATGAAACCGCCATAAGCGGCACCTTCCATCAAACTGCCAGGTTCGAAAATGCTGCTAATGCTAATCCACATCTCGATGCCCGTCCATACTAACCAGACAATTAACAGAGCCATCATAATGTAGAAAGACTTAACTCTCATCTGCTTCATCTCCACGAGTCTAAGCATGGTTTCAGTAAGACTGTTAGTCTCTACCATATCAGCCTTTAGCGATGTTACATTGATACGATAGTCCCATAGAGCATCAATGGTAGTTATCACGAGCATGAAGGCATAGTTGAACCAAGAAAGGTCAAACATATATTTGATGCCTCCCCATAGCAATGCAAGAAATGGTATAATGCAGAACTCGAAATAAACATACTTCTTGATCCATGACATCTTGGATTTCACAGCACAACGCACCAATTTGTCATTGATGATTTCTTGCTTATCGATCTTGTTACGAAACATTTGCATCTGTTCACGCATCTGCTCCAGTTCATTCATATTCATATTATTTCCCATAGCTGTAGTTCTATATTTAATCATTTGGCATTGCCTTCAGTTGCTCACGAATGCGTACCAACCGAACAGATACGTTTTTTGACGAGATTCCGACAATAGCACCAATTTCTTCATAGCTGATATCCTCTAACCACAAAAGAACGATGGCACGATCGAGCGGCAGTAAACGACTTATACGCTTGTGTAGGATATTGATCTGCTCAGTTTCCCTATCGTTATCGGTAAAGAGGTTAATGTCCATCGAAAGTTCCGTCTCGGCACGACGTTTCTTCTTTTTGTCGATGCTGATGCAAGTGTTGAGGGCAATGCGATAAATCCAAGTCTTGATGTCGCTCTCACCATTGAACGAAGGAAGGCCTCGCCAGATGCGTATCAGCGTCTCCTGGAACAAGTCTGCCACTTCGTCCTCGTCATTCGAGAACATATAGCAAACCGTATAGATGGTACTCTTGTGAGTCTTCACTATCTTTGAGAATTCTTGTTCTGAGATTTCCATTTATCTGTTCTTTTTATATTTTTTGCCCATTAGACTCAGCGACTACATTATTTACTACAGAAAAAAACTATTTTTTTCAAAATAATTATAAAATAATATTATAGGACAATAGTGATGAGGATTAAATCTGATTTAGCCATAGCAAATAGATGAGACAAATATAATAAATCAAAATTTTCATCGTGAATTAATAGTGATTTTTTTGATTTATTGAATATAGATTCTCTTTTCATGAATCAATATTATCTGTTTTTCAGCACATTTTTTCGATAATGGAAATACTGCCAAGTATTCTAATACAAGAAAAAAATAAATGATTTTCTCATTAGTAATAAAAAAAGCGTATATTTGCCGACAAATGTCAGATAAAACCATGGGACTGATTTCAACGAAAAAACCATTCTCCCTTCTATTTATTATCATCATAGAGGTTGGGTTAGGCTTCTTACTATCAATGGGCGGATTGGCCATTGATCTGGCAATCTATGATCCTCCAGCAGATCACCCATCATTTCCGATTCCCTTGTTTATGGGAATTTTTATGTTCCTCTCTGCGGCAATCATTTTCTTATCACTTATTGTTATTATCATTATGATCATTTTCCTTCGCTTGAAAAAAAGAGCGTAAATCGAGCAAATAAGAATCCCGAAATATCGTCGGAGCGCTACGATTGTGCTACGAGAAAACAGGAAGAGTCATCGACGTTTGTCGACATCAACACTTTGAACATTGTGTTGATGTTGCAAAAAGTTGTGTTTCGTGCGACAAAAAATGACAAAAGAGCGACACACAAAAAAGATAAAACAAGTCAAAAATTGAAAATCATGAATCAAAATTATTTCTTTCAGAAAAATTAATTATCTTTGCCCCAAATATCGATTTCTTATAAAAGAAAATTATCTATTAATTAAATAAACACAATAACAAAACTATGAAAAAACTACTCATTTCGATTTTGGCCGTATGTAGCATGAGCGCTACAGCACAGACCTACAAGGAGTGGCAGGATCCTACCATCAATCAGGTGAATCGTGCTCCAATGCATGCGACATTCTTCGCATATGAGTCGGTTGAGGCATCGAAGCTCGACAAGCAGCTTTCAGATAACTATGTTGCCCTCAACGGTATTTGGAAGTTCAACTGGCAGAAGGACGCTGTAAACTATGTGAGCGACTTCTTCAAGCCTTCGTACAACGACGAGTCTTGGGGAGTAATGCCAGTTCCAGGTATGTGGGAGCTCAACGGCTACGGTGATCCTCAGTATACAAACATTCCTTACGCTTGGGATCGTCAGTACAAGAACAATCCTCCTTACGTGCCAATCAAGGAGAATCACATCGGCTACTACCGTCGCGAGATCGAAGTTCCTGCTAACTGGAACGGCCGTCAGGTTATGATCCATATTGGTGCTGCTTCGAGCAACATGTATCTCTGGGTCAATGGTAAGTATGTAGGTTATAGCGAAGACAACAAACTCGAGGAGGAATTTGATATCACTCCTTATGTCAAGCCTGGCAAGAACCTCATCGCAATGCAGGTGTTCCGTTGGTGCGATGGTACTTATCTCGAGGATCAGGACTACTTCCGCTATGCTGGTATCGCTCGTGACTGCTACCTCTATTCACGCAACAAGACTCACATCGAGGATATCAATGTCAACACTGATCTCGATGCACAGTATAAGAACGCAACTCTCACTGTTGATATCAAGGCTAAGGGTAGCGCTACTATCGCTCTCGAACTCATCGACGCTCAGGGCAATGTAGTTGCTTCGCAGAATGTAGCTGCAAAGGCTGCAACCAAGGCGACATTCAACGTTGAGAACCCACTCAAGTGGACAGCTGAGACTCCTAACCTCTACACTCTCCGCGCAACTGTCAAGGCAGGCAACAATACACTCGAAGTTGTCCCTGTTCGCGTTGGTTTCCGTAAGGTTGAGATCAAGAACGCGCAGCTTCTCGTCAACGGTCAGCCTGTGCTCATCAAGGGTGCCGACCGTCACGAACTCGATCCAGATGGAGGTTATGTCATCTCTCGCGAGCGTATGCTTCAGGATGCTAAGATCTTCAAGCAGTTCAACCTCAACGCTGTCCGCACTTGTCACTATCCAGACGATGAATACTGGTATGAGCTCTGCGATATCTATGGTATCTATGTAACAGCCGAGGCAAACATCGAGAGTCACGGTATGGGTTACGGTCCTGAGACTTTGGCTAAGAACGCTTCGTTCAACAAGGCTCACATCGAACGTAACGAACGCAACGTAGCACGTAACTACAATCACCCATCGGTAATCGTTTGGTCACTCGGTAACGAAGCTGGTATGGGCCAGAACTTCAAGGATGCCTACAACTACGTTAAGAAGATGGATCCTTCTCGTCCTATCCACTACGAACGTGCTCTTTCTGAGGACTTCGACGTTGCAGGCGAAGGCTACACTGATATCACTTGCCCAATGTATGCTGACTACAACTACACAGAGATGTATGGTCAGAACAAGGAAGCTACTCGTCCTCTTATCCAGTGTGAATATGCTCACGCAATGGGTAACTCGGAAGGTGGTTTCGCTGAATATTGGGAACTCATCCGCAAGTACCCTAACGTACAGGGTGGTTACATCTGGGACTTCGTAGATCAGTCAATCCGTTGGACAGGTAAGAACGGCAAGCAGATCTGGGCTTACGGTGGTGACTTCAACAAGACTGATGCAACCGACCAGAACTTCTGCGACAATGGTCTTATCAGCCCAGACCGCGTTCCAAATCCTCACATGTACGAGGTTGGCTACTACTATCAGAACATCTGGACAACTCTCAAGGGCTCAAGCCTCGAAATATATAATGAGAACTTCTTCATCGACCTCTCTAACTATCGTCTCGAGTGGAGACTCGTTCGCAATGGTGAGGTTCAGAAGACTGGCATCATCAACGACCTTAAGGTTGCTCCACAGCAGAAGGCTACAGTTGATATCGCACTCGGCGAAGTTCCTAACGACGGCGCAGAATACTTTGTCAATGTCTATTACACTCTCAAGGATAAAGAGCCTCTCCTTCCTGCCGGTCACATCGCAGCAAAGCAGCAGCTCGCAGTAAAGGCTGCAACAGCTTGCACACTCGCTTGTGAGAAGACAAAGAAGCCTTGTACTGTTGTTCCTGAGGTTGCCGACAACGATGTGAACTATCTCATCGTGAAGGGCAACAACTTCCAGATTGACTTCAACAAGCACAACGGTTTCCTCTGCAGCTATGTTGTCAATGGCGAAGAGATGCTCGCTGAAGGTGCTGAGCTCACTCCAAACTTCTGGCGTGCTCCAACAGACAACGACTTCGGTGCTAACCTCCAGCGCAAGTATGCTGCTTGGAAGAACCCAACTATCGCTCTCGAATCGTTGAAGAATGAGCAGAAGGATAACAAGACTATCGTTTCGGCTGAATACAATATGCCACAGGTTGCTGCAAAGCTCGCTCTCACATACGTAATCACTAACGACGGCGCTGTGACCGTAACTCAGAAGATGACTGTTGACCAGGCAAAGGCTAAGGCATATCGCGAAAGCAACCCTTACGGCTACAAGAAACGTGATGCTCCTGTTGCTGAGGGTGAGGTGCGTACTCAGGAATCAGATATGTTCCGCTTCGGTATGCAGCTCCCATTGAAGCAGGCATTCGAAAACCTCAAGTACTATGGTCGTGGTCCTGTCGAGACTTACATCGACCGTAAGGACAGCGAGTTCCTGGGTATCTACGAGAGCACTGTGACAAACGAACTCTACAGCTACATCCGCCCACAGGAAACTGGTAACCACGTTGACCTCCGCTGGTGGAACATCACTAAACCTGGTGGTCATGGTCTTACAGTAGTTGCAGAGAAGCCATTCTCTGCTTCGGCTCTCCACTACACTATCGAATCGCTCGACGAAGGTATCGCTAAGCGTAACCTGCACACTCCGGAAATCGAGCCAGCTAACCTCACTAACGTATGTATCGACCTCGTTCAGTGCGGTCTCGGTTGTGTTAACTCTTGGGGTGCTATCCCACGTGACGAATACCTCGTTAAGTATCAGGATTACGAGTTCACATTCACTCTTCTCCCAATGTAATTTTCCGTTCGGAAATAAATTAATAAAGCTGGGTCTTTTGGCCCAGCTGATAATATAGCTTAAAAATATCCACCCTCAATACATTGAAGTGAGGGTGGATATTATTTATTATTTAACTGTAATATCATTCAACAAGAATATTGAATTCTGAACCACCTGCGTAGTCTCGTCCGTTCTGACTATCAAGAGCTGTGAAACGGATGTACCTTGCACGAACAGGAGAAGCGAGAATCACACGCTGCAGCGACTGTTCCTTGGAGAACTCGCCTTTAGCGACAGGTTCGCCCCAATCCTTTGCATCGTTGCTGACAAAGATACGATAATGCTTGACATTGCCCGACATACCATCGAGAATAGGAAGATAGCTGAAGCCCTTGATGGTCTTCTCTTCGCCCGCATCGAAATCAACCCAATGTGGATATTGTGCAACTGTCACACTATACATTGTAAACCATACTGTATTCGGATCTCCATCGACAAGATGCTCTGCCTCTCCATAATCTGGTTCCTGACTTGAAGCATAGATCACTTCGAGCGGAGCGATCTCGACACGAGGATAGGTCATAGTCGATTTGATACGATCGTTGTCCTTATACCATGCTGTCACAACTCCACCTTTGCGGAGGTCAATCACACCATTATATATTTGCGGTTTGATCTTCTTAGTCTCTTTCTTAGTCGCATCAAGAGGAACGATGGTATAGCAGATTTCTGCATCCTTGCGTTCTGTGGAAATTGTGAGATTACCCATGCGGTCACATTCCATTGTCAAAGGAAGTTCGCCAGAGGCAGAGACTTTTGCATTTGCAGTAAGATCGGCAGCTGCCGGACGGATGATGAATCCGAAAGTACGAGCCGAAGCAAATGTGCGGTCATCATCAAGAGGACCTCCTTGTCCGCAAGAATTACCTCCAAGACCAGTAACCTTAGCATCGAGATGGAGATAAACGCCATCGCTTTGAGGGAGCTCGAACGGATGTGGTGCAAGGCAAAGCTGCATATCGCTCCAAGGCAAAGCTGAAGCAGACATTGTCGATGTTGCTATAAACTGTATGCCTGCGCCATTATTATCGGTCAAAGCACACCATCTGACACCTTCACGGTTTGCCATATCCTGCGGCTTTGGGAATGGTTCGAACTGATCGGCTACAGTACTCTCATACAATCCGACAAATGAACCAGAGCAACGGTCATTATAGTTGTTCTTCGGGCCACGTCCGTAATAAGTGTAGTTGCTCAACTCTGATGGCAGTTTCATTGCGTAACCGATACGAGCCAAGTCAGTCTTAGAATTATTGGAAGAGATACCACTTTCAAGTTCTATAGAACCATCAGGATATACGACCCAATTCTGCTGTGCATAAATCTTGAGACCATCTTCGTCGGCTGGACCAAGATCTTCGAATGAGTTCTTACCTGAAGCACCGCCGTCGTATCTGTATTTGTTTTCCGAAAAACATACCACATTGTAGGCTACCACGATGCTTCCATCTGCACGAGTGTAAACGACAGGAGCACCTTGCGCCTTATGACAGAGGTTCTGAAGTCCATTTGAAGCCCATTGTCCCCAAGCCCAGTTGTCATTATCTACCAGAGCACGCCAAGCATCAAGTTTCGGACCTTCAGAGAATATTTCCTTATTATTATATATTAATGAGGAAATAGAACCTGTAGCGTTGTCAAACACGACAGAGAATCCTGTACCTGAAACCTCAACAGTATTTGCTGTGGAACTAACTGCAAGAGCATTGCCGTTATTGGCAGCAAAGGCAATTAATTCATAGTTTCGACTAACAGGAAGTTCGAACTGTTCTTCTGCCTGAACGAATCCCTTCTTTGCCCAAGGCATATCATTAGCCAAAAGGAACTGTACCTTAAC
Organism: Bacteroidales bacterium; assembly: GCA_045627785.1. Lineage (GTDB taxonomy): Bacteria > Bacteroidota > Bacteroidia > Bacteroidales > UBA3663 > Liminaster. The sequence continues at coordinate 52,276 of JAZQOF010000041.1, forward strand.
ATGATATTCCGAGTTCTTGTCCAACGATGCAATGTTGTATGGGATAGTCATTGTCTGACGCTGACGAGGAGCAAGGATGTTCCTTGGACCTCCGAAGTCACGATGTACTTCTCCAACCTGCTTGCCATCCTTCCAGAGACTCCATACCATGTCGAGGTCGGTCAACGGAACAAAATAGTTCTTGCTGAATACCTCAATCTTGCCTGTAGCTGCATCGAGCATCTTCACGTCTACATACTGATAGACTTTCTTCACTTCATAGAAAGCTGGTTTTGGAGTATGGTCAGGATAGAGAATACCGTTCATGCAGAACATTCCGCTGTTCGGCTTATCTCCGAAATCTCCTCCATAGGCCATGTAGCGTGTTCCTGTCTTAGGATCAAAGTTCCAAAGAGCTTGATCGACCCAGTCCCATATTGCGCCACCACAGAAGAAGTTTGTGCTTTCGATAGCTTCCCAATACTGAGGAAGATCACCGACAGCATTACCCATTGAGTGTGCATATTCGGAAACATGGAAAGGATAGACAATGTCCATAGTACCCTTCACAGCCTCACGCATCCATCCGATAGAAGGATACTGGTTGGAGCCCATATCTACGATGCGATTGTTTCTCTCGTACTGTACAGGACGAGATGGGTCGAAATCATGGATTGCCTGATAAACCGCCTTGAAATTGTCGCCAGGACCGGCCTCATTACCCAATGACCATATGACAATACTTGGAGCATTGATATGAGCACGAACGGATTCCATGACACGTGCCACATGAGCATTCTTGAATTCTGGCACATGGCTCAAAGAAGCCTCTCCGTAGTAGTATTCATGGCTCTCGATGTTAGCCTCATCCTCGAGATAGATACCATACTTATCACAAGCATAGAACCAGAACGGATCATTGGAATAATGTGATGTGCGAACATGGTTGATATTACCACGACGCATCAGCATTATCTCGTCGATAATCTGTTCGTGAGTGATTGTGTTTCCTGTTGCAAGATTGATCTCCTGACGATTTACACCTTTGAGTTTGACCGGTTTGTCGTTGATATAATAATAACGACCAGCAAGACCGAATTCATCTTCCGAAGCCGGTGTTTCGCGGATCTCTACTTTTCGTACGCCGAAATATGTCGAGAATGTCTCAACAACCTTGCCTTTCTTGTCACAGAGCTGCCCCAAGAGCACATAACGGTTTGGTGCCTCACTGCTCCAAAGCTTTGCGTCTGGCATTTCAATATCAAGAGCCGAATATACAGTCTCTCCTGGCTTGATATTGAGTTTAGACGTCTTTACAACCAAAGGTTCGCCAATCGTCTCATCATCCCAAAGCTTGCACTGGAGCACCTTGTATATGATTGAAAGGTCTTTGGCATCCTTCTTTGTTAGGTTATCGAGATAAGCCTCAACCTTAACCTTTGCCGACGATGGCCAATCAAGAGAAGTAGTACGTACAATCACATCCTTGACCTGAATCTTGCTCTTTGCATTGAGATAGACCGAACGATAGATACCTGGCAGACGCCACATATCCTGAGCCTCAAGGAAACTACCATCGCTATTGCGATAGACCTCAACAGCTAATGTATTCTCTCCCTTTGGATTGAGATATGGTGTGATGTCGAAGCTTGCAGTAGTACGCGAGTTCTTCGAGAAACCTACGTATTGACCATTTACCCAGAGATAGAAGAATGAGTTGACACCATCGAAGTTGAGGTATATCTCTTTGCCGTTCCAGTCGGCTGGAATATCGAATGTACGACGATAAGAACCGACTTCGTTACGATCTTTATATGTTGTCCAGGTCGGATCAGGCTCACGCATCACACCTCCCTTCCAGTCGTCAACGGCAACAGTATGCTTAAAGATTACAGGCTGATTACAATAGATTGGCACGCCATACTTGAGTGTTCCATCTTTCTGAATACCTTGTACGTTCCAACATCCAGGCACAGTGATATTATCCCAAGCAGAGACATCATAGTCGGTCTTGTAGAAATCTGCAGGGCGTTCCGAAGGATTGCCGACCCACGAGAATTTCCACTCACCGTTGAGCGATTGCCAATACGAACTATTGCCAGGAAGAACTCCAAGCGCTTCTTTCTCATCGGCAAAGTCGAAGAAATAGGCATGAGGCTGAAGTTTGTTCAAACTCAGCTGCTCAGGACTCTCCCATTCCTTGCCTGATGGAGCTTCCTGCGTTCCGTAAGCATAACCTTCGAGTGGAGATAATACCTGAGAGAACGCAGAAAGTGAAAATGAGAAAATTAACGCTGGAAGAATAGTTTTATTTCTTAACTTCATTGAGCGCTTTCTTCAAAGTCTTTTCAAATACCTTCTTTGCTGAAGGTTTGCTTATAGCCTTGTCGTATGCCTCCCAAAGCTTATACTTTGCAGTCACACTCTTCAACGACTCAGTGAATGCATTTGCAACAGCTTCTGTTGCTGCTTCGTCGCTTTCTGAAGCAAAGGCATGAGAGAAGCCTGTCTTGATATCATTCCAGTGTCCACGAGTGAAGTCAGGGAATTCGACAGCTGCGCAATTGTGATCCATTGAGATAGCGCCTAGCTCTGCAAGACAGCACCACTCTGCAAGGTCATATACATCCATATCGAGAGGGAGACCGTTCTGGAGACAATATACAAGACGAGAGTCCATGATATAGTCCATACCTCCATGTCCACCAACTTCAAGAGCCATCTCGCCATACTTCTTGAGGATTGGATGGCGATAGATCTCTTCGAGTGCCTCATGCTCGTCCTTTGGAAGGAATGAGTGATAGCTGATCTTATTCTTTGGAGTAACACCTACTGCCTTGAGCTGTTCCTCAGAAAGAGAATACTGCTCTGTAGGATACTTTGTTGCATAACCTTTGGAACCGGTAATCTTATAGAGTCGGTTATATGGCTGTGGAGTCATAACATTGTGCTGAATCTCAACAACGCGGCCTTCAGATGTACGAAGAAGAGTTGTTGTGTGATCGCCATTACGATACTCCTTGCATTCGCCGTTTCTGTTAGTCACAAATTCAACGCCATGAACAGACTTTGTATCCATTGCAACAAGAGTTGTGAAACGATCGCCTCGGTGGATATTCATTACCTGAGCAACTGGGCCAAGACCGTGAGTAGGGTAAACATCTCCACGGTTCTCCTTATTATATTTCATACGCCAACCGAGCATAGAATCATCATTAGGATTCTTCCAGTAGGCATCCCAATATGGATCGAGGGTATGGATATACGCACCTTCAGCACGGATCACTTCACCGAATACACCCTTCTGAGCCATATTCAATGCAGTCATCTCATACCAGTCGTAGCAACAGTTTTCAAGAATCATACAATGCAGACGATTCTTCTCAGAAAGATTGATGAGAGTCCAGATCTGCTCAAGATTCATTGCTGATGGCACCTCGATAGCAACATGCTTGCCGTTATTGAGAGCACATTCTGCTACAGGGAAATGATGATCCCAGTCTGTTGCAATATATACAAGGTCGATGTCATCGCGCTTGCAGAGCTCCTCATAGCCGAACTCTCCCGAATAGATTGCTGCTGGTGGAAGACCTGCCTTACGCAAAATCTCCTGACAGTCAGTAGCACGCTTCTCTTCGTAATCACAAAGAGCGACGATCTGTGTTCCTGAGATATATGTATAACGCTCTACTGCATCTGGTCCACGCATTCCTAATCCGACAAATGCAACGCGGACATTCTGGAGTTTTGGTGTTGTCAGTTGTATTACATTTTCCTGACCTGCAGGTCTTTCTGGAACATCGATCTTAATTGTTCCTTCCTCCCAATGCCATGTTGTAGAAGGAGAAAGTGACTGTGCGCCGGCAGTAGCCACAAGAGTAACAGCCAATGCGGCAGATGTAAATAAATTCTTCAACATAATATATTAAGATAAAGTTAATTAGTGATTCACCAAATTCTTGATAACCTCTGATAGTTCTTCTTGGGCAGCCTCGACTTGTGAGAACAGCTCATACTGTGCATAGGATCTTACCTTATTGTGCTCTGGATAAAGGATCTTATAATAAGTATCTCCATTCAGATAGTCTGTAAGGAATCTCACACACTGCATATAAGGGAAGAGTGCTACAGCATAAGGCAGATTCTCTATTTCTATATCTGTCAGGAAGCTCTTTGCCGACTCAAGATAGCCTTGTGTGAATGCCTTGAATATCTCCGGTCGGAAATGTATCTTGCTGATATCAGGTTCGTCTTCAGGAGCTGTATTTGCTGCCGTACGCAAGAAATCTCCATAATCGGAGAAGATATATGAAGGCATAACTGTATCTAGATCGATAACACAAAGGAAGGAATTGTCATCAGCATCAAAAAGCATATTGTTGACCTTAGTATCGCAATGACAAATACGCTTTGGAAGTCGTCCATCCCGATGAAGTTGCTCTGCAGCACACATCTTCTCTGAACGTGCCAGCAAAGCATCGACAAGATCCTTCACATCACTTAGACGACCGGCTTTGTTCTCTGTAATAGCATCGTTGAACTGCTTTAGGCGGAACTCCATATTGTGAAAATCCGGAATCGTCTCGTCAAGTGTTTCTTCGATATCGGCAAGCATCGACTGGAACTGTCCGAATCCCTTTCCTGCAAGATAAGAATAATGCGGATCAACCACATCATAGGTTACAGAACGAGGAATGAAGACAGATATTCGCCAATAGCATTCTCCATCGAAATAGTAAGTCTTGCCATTTGAGGCAGGGACAAAAGTAAGAACCTTTCGGTCGATATCTGTTACTCCTGCATCAGATAATTTCTTCCTAATGTGGGCAGTCGTTGCCTCAATATTGTGCTGCAACTTGTCAACATCGGTAAATATCTTATTGTTGATTCTCTGTAACACATAATCCGGGCAATCCGGTTCTGATGTCTCGATCTTCAAAGTATCGTTGATCAGTCCGTTGCCAAGAGGTGTTACAGAGCTAACAGTTCCTTTTAATTCAAATTGCTTAATTACTTCGGAATATTCTTTCATAATCAAGAATAATTAAGAAAACAATACAGCTTATAACGATGGAGTCAATCTGAATGTGAATTCATAATTCTGATAAGGAATCATGTATTCAGGAAGTGGCCAAGCGCCCCAACTGTTTTCACAAGCCAGACCCATCTGCTTAAGGTCGATACATACATTAGTGAGATGAGCAGGATCGACATCAGGAGAGTGACGGTTGATCTTTTCTGTTCCTTCGTCAAGAGACTCCTGAGTATAGTGGAGAGCACTTCCGCTGAATGTAGGCTGAGACTGAGAAACGATCTTCAAAGTCTTACCAGAAGGTGTAGAAAGTGTCATCCAACGAAGATCTACGTGGTTACCATTCTCCTGTGGACGGATATATGGATAGAACTCGTCAGTAACTGTGCTCTCATAAATACCGATGAACTGACTATCCTTACGATCGCAATAGCTTTCAACAGGACCACGACCATAATATGCAAGTTTCTCAAACTGCTCAGGCATTGGCAACTGCATGCCGAAGCGGAACATTGGAGTATGAAGCTTCTCGTCTGTCTGAGGCTTTGCTTCACCTGGACGACGACGAACAGGCTTAGCATCTGCAGCCTTACCGTTAGCGACAAACTGCTCTGTTACAGTGATAGAACCGCTGTGAGGGCAGATTGTATATATGAGAGTAAGCTCTGCCTCGTTAGCCGGCATTGTGTATTTAGCTGTTACCACACGTTTACCCATTTCATTCTTTGTATCGTCGATAGAAACGAGATTAATCTCAGGATTGAGCCACTCACGGAAACGCATCTGCTGACCTGCACCCATATCGTTGTCTGTTGGAGCACGCCAGAAGTTTGGAGTCATCGCTGCACCTTCAACAAGATAGCTTACTCCATTGACAACATACTTGCAGAGGAAACCAGTCTTATGATCAAACTCAACTTCAACTGATGGAGTAACTGCATGATTGCCACAACATGAAACTGCTACCTTACCTGAAGTAACTTCAAGCTGCTGACGAGCAATAGTTGTTCCGGCATCGAGAATACCATCTTTTGTCTTGAGCTTATAAGCAAGATTGATGAAATACTCTGCTCCGTCTTCTACGTTGCTTGTATAGCCAAGACCAACAACAGACTTCTCCTGAGCCTTGACAGCAAGTTTGTTGACTGTACCCATTTCAATGACCTTACCGTTGCGGAGAAGTGACCATTCAAGCATCACATCGCTAAGATCCTTGAAGAAATTCTCATTGTAGATCTCAATGCTCTTACCCTTGAGTTTCGACCAGATACTCTGATAGTAGTAGCAAACTTCGTATGCATGTGGATTCCAAACACGATCAGGACTGATAAGACCATTATCGCAGAAATTGTTTGAAGTAGCATCATAGTCGTTGAAGTCGCCACCGTATGCCCAGATCTGCTTGCCGTTCTTGCCTGTCCAACGAACTGACTGATCTACGAAGTCCCAGATATAACCACCCTGGAACTTAGGATACTTGCGGATGAGCTCCCAATATTCCTTGAAACCACCTTCCGAGTTACCCATTGCATGAGCGTACTCACACTGGATGAGAGGTTTGTCGAACTTAGTGTCATTGCCAGATCTCCAATCCTTACCAGACTCATTCTCGCCATAGTTCTTACAGCTCTCATAACCATAATACATTGGACAGAAAATATCAGTAAACTCTGTAAGAGCTGCCTGTTCGTACTGGCATGGACGAGAAGGATCTTCATTCTTGACCCACTTATAAGCAGCCTCGAAGTTAGGACCCATACCAGCTTCGTTACCGAGTGACCAAACGATTACCGATGGATGGTTGAAGTTACGCTGAACATTACGTTGGTTACGCTCCATGTGACCGATAGCAAAAATCGGATTCTTTGCAAGTGTCTCTTCACCATAACCCATACCATGGCTCTCAAGATTTGCCTCGGCAGTTACATAAAGACCATATTCATCACAGAGATCATACCAATAGCTATCGTCTGGATAGTGGCAAGTACGAACGGCATTGATGTTCATCTTCTTCATCTCGAGTACATCCTGAAGCATACGTTCGCGAGAGATGACATAGCCTCCGTCCGGATCAAGTTCATGACGGTCGGCACCCTTGATGAGGATTGGCTGTCCATTGACAAGAAGCTGTGCGTTCTTGATTTCCACTTTACGGAAACCTACCTTGAGAGGAATAACCTCGACAACTTTATTTGCAACCTTGAGAGTAGCAGTAAGCTTATAGAGATTAGGAGTCTCAGCTGTCCAAGCCTCTACAGCAGGAACATTCATTTTAACGGTCTTCTTGAGCGAAGCAGCATTGGCAGTAGTTGTGGCAACGCTATTACCAGCAGCATCCTTAAGTTCGAACTCTACAGTTCCTGCACCTTTAAGGTTAACATTGATATTGAGGACACCGTCCTTATAATCATTCTCAAGATCTCCAATAACGCGGATATCCTCGATATGATTTGCCTTAGCTCGAGAATAGATATAGCTGTCGCGACAGATACCTGAATAACGGAAATAATCCTGATCCTCAAGATAGTGACCATCTGCCATACGCATTACCTGAAGCGCGAGAAGATTCTTCTGACCAGCCTTCACATAAGGAGTGATATCGAACTCAGCCTCTAGTTTGTTATCTTCGCTATATCCTACAAACTTACCGTTTACCCAAAGGTACATTGCACAAGATACTGCACCGAAATGTGCAATAACCTGGTCTCCCTTCCAATCTGCAGGAAGCTCGATCTCACGACGGTAGTAACCTACATGATTCTCTTTGATTGGCACAAATGGAGGATAACCCGAAACCTTACGATCTCCAGGCTGACCACTTGCCTCGTCAATCTTATTGCCTAAACGACCATCCCATATAAAGCCACCTCCTACATAAATAGGATCTCCATAGCCGTTAAGTTCCCATGTACCAGGAACTGGAATGGTCTTCCAATCAGCAATACTATATTCTGGCTTATAGAAACCATTGAGCATCTGATCGGCGTCCCACTGAAAATAGAAATCCCAAGTGCCGTTGATGCTGAGGAATCGTTTTGAAGTCTCTGGCATGTTACGATCTGCAGCCTCTGCACTTTCATAAGCAAAATGATGTGTGTGCATTGGCATGCGATTTACCTGATTGATGAATGGATCCTGCCATGCCTTGGCATAAGCTGAAGGGACACCAGGAATTGCAGGCACATCCTTAATGCTCTTTGGCATTTCAAGGAGCACCTTCCTGTGTCCAGGCTGAGCAAGAACAGTTGCGGAAAGACCCAACACTAAAGAAATAGTTAAGAAAACGTTCTTCATAATAATTGGATTTTTATAAATATTAGATTATTGTTTTTATGGAACAAAGAAAGTAAAAATTAACGATAATTAAAAATAAAGAACCCATTTTTCCACATTATTAAATATAAATTATGTATTATTGCAAAAAATACATACCTTTGCGCCATATAAACATACAAACAATAACATTTTTATCTATGAAACACGCGTTCAAATCAGTTGCAGCAGTCATAGCTTCTATATGGCTTTTCGCACAATGTACAACTCCTACGCCAACATCTGAGGCTAACTATGAAGTAATACCAATGCCTCAGGAAATCTCGTTGAATGAAGGAGCAGCACCATTCGTTCTATACTCAGGTACAACAATCCACTACACTGCCGGAAACGAGGATATGGAACGTAATGCACAATTCCTTTCTGATTTCTTAACTCCTCAGCTCGGCTATCAGCTCAAGACAATAGCAGGAACTGCCAATGATGGAATCGTACTTCAGCTTAATGAGGGCGAGGCTTCAGAAGCATACAAGATCACTGTTGACGAGAAGCGTGTGCTCGTAGAAGCAACTTCTCCTGCGGGTGTTTTCTATGGTATTCAGACTATCCGCAAGTCTCTTCCAGTTGAAAAGGGTGCTGTAGTTGCTCTCCCTGCAGGTACAATCAACGATGCTCCAAGATTCGACTATCGTGGCGGACATTTCGATGTTTGCCGTCACTTCTTCCCTATCGACAGCGTTAAGGCATACATCGATATTCTTGCTCTTCACAACATGAATAAGTTGCATTGGCATTTGTCGGAAGATCAGGGCTGGAGAATCGAGATTAAGAAATATCCAAAGCTCACAGAAATCGGTTCTGTACGTTGCGGAACAATGATAAATAAGGATTGGGATAGTTGCGATAGTATTCCATACGGAGGTTTCTTCACACAGGAAGAAGCTCGTGAGATCGTGAAATATGCAGCTGACCGTTATATCACTGTAATTCCAGAAATCGATATGCCTGGTCACATGGTTGCTGCTGTTACATCATATCCAGAACTTGGATGTACTGGTGGTCCTTATGAAGTTCGTACGACTTGGGGTGTAAGCGAAGAATTACTTTGCGCTGGTAACGATAAGGTTTATGAGTTCATCGATGGTGTTCTCGACGAGATTATGGATATCTTCCCTTCCAAGGATATTCACATCGGTGGTGACGAATGTCCTAAGACTGAATGGGAGAAGTGCCCTAAGTGTCAGGCAAAGATCAAAGAACTCGGACTTAAGAAAGACGACAAATATACCGCTGAACAGAAGCTCCAGGCATATTTCACTCAGCATGTTGACAATTATCTCACAGAACATGGACGTAACTGCATCGGTTGGGATGAGATCCTCGAGGGTGGTGTAAGCGACAACGCAACAGTTATGTCTTGGCGTGGAGAAGAAGGTGGTATCGAAGCTGCTCAGCTTGGACACAGAGTTATTATGACTCCTAACAACTATCTCTACTTCGACTATTATCAGACAAAGGATCGCGAGAACGAACCTCTTGCTATCGGTGGTTATCTTCCTATCAACACCGTATATAATTACGAACCACTTCCTGCATCTCTCAATCCAGAACAGCAGAAGTATATTTGGGGTGTTCAGGCAAACCTTTGGACAGAATATATTCCTACCTTCTGTCAGGCTCTTTACATGTTCCTCCCACGTGGTGCTGCTCTCAGCGAAATCCAGTGGACACAGCCAGAGAAAAAGGATTATGCAAAGTTCAAGGAAGAACGACTTCCTCGTTTGATGAAAATCTATGACCTCTGTGGATACAATTATTCACGTCGTATTTTCATCGATCAAGAGGAAGAAGGCAATGTAAATCTTGGTTGGTAATTCTTACCTTTGTTTGCAAACTTCAGTTTCCATTTTTTGAAAGTCTTAACAAAAATTAAAAATTGAGGTTTGCAAACGATCTTTATAAAATTTCGTATCCAAAAAATATTTATCTTTGTGATGAAATAAAGAGTGATTTTATTTCATTATTATTAATAAACAATTAAACACTAATAAAAACTTAAAATCTGGGAAAAACTTTTATCAAAAACACAACAACTCTCAAAGTTGATTAATTTCTAATTGATATTTTTTATACACTAACTTATTTATTAACAAATCATCTAATTTAATGAAACATTTTCTTTCCCTGCTTATCTTGATAAGCGTTTCATTAACTGCTTATGCCCAAAACGTAGTTAAGGGTACGGTAGTAGACGTCACAGGTGAGCCAATTATTGGTGCAGCTGTAGTAGTTGCTGGCACAACAACCGGTACTGTTACAGACTTTGACGGTAATTTCGTGATTGAAAATGTAGCCAACAGAACAGGTCAACTCAAGGTTTCCTATGTTGGTTACGAGAATCAGCAAGTAGCTTACACAGTTGGTACTCCAGTTAAGGTTACATTGCTCGAAGACAACAAGAACCTCGACGAAGTAGTCGTAGTCGGATTCGGTACTCAGAAGAAAGCTAACTTGACAGGTGCTGTTGCAGCTGTTGATAACAAGCTCCTCGACAACCGTCCACTCACAAACCTTTCTTCAGGTCTTGCAGGTTTGCTTCCTGGTGTTTCTGTAGTTCAGACTTCTGGTCAGCCAGGTCAGGACGTTGGTAACATCAACATTCGTGGTATCGGTACTTTCAATAACTCAGGTCCACTTGTAATCATCGATGGTTTCGAAGGTTCTATGAACGACGTTAACCCTAACGATGTAGCAAGCATTTCTGTATTGAAGGACGCTGCTTCTTCATCAATCTACGGTTCTAAAGCTGCAAACGGTGTAATCCTCATCACTACAAAGCGTGGTCAGAGCGGTAAGGCAACAATCTCTTACCAGGGTCTCGTTGGTACAACAAACGCTACTAACTATCCTGAGTTCATGAGCTCTGCTGAAATCGCTGAGGTTTGGAACACTGCACGTAAGAGCGTAGGTTTGGAGGCTCTATATACTGACGATGAAATCCGCAAGTTCCGCGATGGTTCTGATCCAGACAACTATGCTAATACAGATTGGCAGGGTCTTCTCTACAAGACAGGTCTTCAGACTAACCACAACGTAACTCTCCAGGGTGGTAACGAGCATGCTAAGTATCTCGCTTCTGTAGGTTACCTCTATCAGAAGGGTATCATTGATCACTATGACAAGAATCAGGTTTCCGGTCGTGTTAATGTTGACATCAACCCAACTGACAAACTTGAGACAAGCTGGTCTATCAACTACATGCGTCAGGTAATCAACGAGCCTATGGCTGCTTACAATATGTCAACAAGCACAGGTTCGTACGGTGGTGAGTTCGGTTCTTCTAACTCTGTTTACCAGATCCTCCGTCAGATCAACGTGATCTCTCCTATGATTCCTTACAAGTACACTGATGGTTCTTATGGCCGTATCTCAGATGGTAACCCTATCGCTTGGGTTGAGTCTGGTGCTAATGGTAACACTATCAAGACAAACCTTCAGGGTATCGGTAGCATCAAGTACAACTTCACAAAGGACTTCTCTATTAAGGCTGCTGCTGCTTATACAAGAAATGAGAACGAAATGGCAGCTCACAATAAGAAAGTAACTTACCGCGCAGGTACTCAGGGTACAACTGAAGTTGCCTTCACTACTAACAACTACGAGCGTAGCGTACTTGATATCACTCCAGAATACAAGACTTCTTTCAAGGGTAACAACATCGATGTTCTCCTCGGTTATCATGCAGAACTCTTCCAGTCTCGCTACAACCGTACATATCGTACAGACATGGCTAATGATGTCTTGACAGATATCAATGCTGGTGCTGCTTCTACAGCTAAGGCTGAGGGTTACACTCGTGAACTCGCAATGCTCTCTTGGTTCGGTCGTATCGCTTATGACTACAAGGGTCGTTACCTCTTCGAGGCAAATGCTCGTTACGATGGTTCTTCACGTTTCGCAGGCGACAACAAGTGGGGCTTCTTCCCATCATTCTCTGCAGGTTGGCGTTTCTCAGACGAAGCATTCTGGGAGTCAATGAAGGGTGTTGTTTCAAATGCTAAACTTCGTGCTTCTTGGGGTCAGCTCGGTAACCAGGATATCTATTCTTATTATCCAACTATCCAGACAATGTCTCTTGGCTATGGTAACCAGATCGGTGGTTCATATGCTAATGGTACAATGGCTGTAAACGCTGTTAACAAGAATCTTAAGTGGGAGGCAACAACTACTTGGGGTATCGGTCTCGATGCAAATATCTGGAAGTTTGATGTTGTACTCGACTGGTACGAGAAATCTACTTCTGGTATCTTGATGACAGTGACAACTCCTCCAATGTTTGCCCTCAGCAACTACTATGACAACGTAGGTAAGGTTCGTAACCGTGGTTTCGAATTCAATATCAACTACAACGACAAGTTCGGTGAGGTTACATTCGGTGCTGGTATCAACGGTAGCTTCAACGTAAATAAGGTTTTGGATCTTGGTGTTGACTATGCTACAGGCGAACCTGTTGAATATCTTGGTGCAAGTGTTGACCAGTCAACTGTTCGTAACGTTGTTGGTTTGCCAATGCGTCAGTTCTATGGTCTCGAAGTTGACGGTTTCTTGAATGCAAGCGAATTGTCAACATATCAGGCTATGTACGACAACTATGTTACTACATCTACTCTCCGTGCTGGTGACTTGAAGTATGTTGACCAGAATGGTGATGGCAAGATCAATGCTGACGACCGTGTTTATCTCGGTTCTATGGACCCTAAGTTCACATTCGGTTTCCACATCAACGCAGCTTGGAAGGGCTTCGATATTATCGCATTCTTCCAGGGTTGTGGCAACGTAAAGCGTTACATGGGTGATGCTCTTGGTGGACTTGGTAACGCAGATACTAAGTTGAACAAGATCTGGCAGGACAGCTACACTCTCAAGGGTGAAGGTGCTAAGTATCCTAACCTCGGTATCCCAGGTGCTTCTTACTACGGAAATGGTGGTCAGAACTCATTCTGGTTGCAGAACGCTTCTTACGTTCGTATGAAGGATCTCCAGGTTGGTTACACAATCCCACGTAAGGCTTGTGAGAAGATCGGTATGGCAAACTGCCGTATCTACTACTCAGGTCAGAACATCTTCACAATCTCGAGCATGATCAAGGGCTTCGATCCTGAAATGCCTTCAGGACGTGGTAATGGTTATCCATTGAACCTTGTTAACTCTATCGGTGTAAATGTAACATTCTAATATTCTAAATTGAGCAAATATGAAAAAAGTAATATATAGTGTAGCCGCAGCAGCATTGCTTTTCACTACAAGCTGCTCAGACTTCCTCGAGCGTGCTCCACAGGATGCTCTCTCTCCTTCTACCTTCTGGCAGACAGAAAGCGATGCATACCTTGCTCTTGTAGGTTGCTACAATGGCCTCGATAATATCTATCACGATGGTCACTGGACAGGTATGAACTGTCTCATGATGGATGCCCTTTCTGATGACTGTTTCGATTACTTCGGTTGGGAAGGTTACCAGACAATGATTACAGCAGGTATGAACTCTAACAACAATGGTGTTGCTGGTTCATGGTTCCGTTTCGATGATATCCGTGCTTGTAACGAATATGTTGCAATGGAAAAGAATGTTGCTTGGTCAGACGACGCAACAGAGAAGCAGTATCTTGCAGAAGCTCAGACTATCCGTGCTATGTTGTTCCAGTTCCGTTCACAGCTCTACGGTGATTTCCCATTGGTAACAACTGTCTTTGAAACTCCTGGTGATGCTTATGTTTCACGTGATTCAAAGGAGAAGGTTTATGAATTCGTAAAGTCAGAACTCGCTGCTGCTATCCCTAATCTTCCTGATAAAGCTAATCAGACACAGGGTCGTATCAATAAGCAGTTCGCTCAGGGTCTTTTGATGCGTCAGTATCTCTGGGAAGGCAACTATGCAAGCGCTGAACCTTTGGCAAGAGATATCGTAGAAAAAGGTGGTCTCTCACTCGCTGGCAACTATGAAGATATGTGGCTCGAAGCTAATCAGTACGATTCAGAAACAATCTTCGACTACTCTTTCATCAGCAACACTACACGTGACTTCTATGGTGATCCATTCTGCCCTAACGGTGCACTTGGTGGATGGTCTTCTGTAGTTCCTACTGTTGACCTCGTAGAAGCATTTGAGTGTATCGATGGTAAGCCTATCGAGGAATCTCCATTGTACGATGCTAAGCACCCTTACCTCAACCGTGACCCACGTCTCCACGCTACAGTTCTCTACTCAGGACAGCCTTATCCAGGTTACGAAGGTAAGAACCCTCACAATGTATTCAACTCCCTCCCACGCTACTTCAGCGATGGTACAGCTAACCCAGACTGGTGGAACTACACTGGTAACTCAACAAAGTCTGGTTTGAACCTCAAGAAGTACATGCGTCATGAGAATGTTTACGCTAATGGTGCAGCTCATATGACTGTTCACTATAAGGCTATGCGTCTTGCTGAGGCTATCCTCTCTTACGCAGAGTGTCTTATCGAACAGAACAAGGATCTTGACCTCGCAGTTGAACTTATCAACAGAACTCGTGAACGTGCTTATGCAGGTAACGTTTATGGCGTTGCTGCTCCACTCGTTGAGAACAAGGGTCAGGAATACCTCCGTCAGGAAGTTCGTCGTGAGCGTCGTATGGAGCTCGGTACAGAAGGTCTCCGTCGTTTCGACCTTTGCCGTTGGGGTACATTCGTAGAAGAGATCAACAACTTCACAGTTGCTCACTATGATGGTGATCTCACAAACGAGAAGGATGCTTATGGTGATTACATCGCTGAGGTAACAGGTGTTACTGATGGTGACAGCCCTAACTGTCCTAAAACTAACACAGACTTCAAGAACTTCAAGGCTTATCAGCAGTGGTGGCCAATCAGCCAGAGTACTATCGACAATACTCCTTCATTGCAGCAGACTGCTGGCTATTAATCCGGAAATCCTTTTAGGAACTAATTGATATGGTCCCGCCCAACAAGCCCGTTGGGCGGGATTTTATTACTCGAAGAAATGAGGTTAAAAAAATATATTCCATATATTATTACAGTTCTGGCAGCCATTCTCCTTGGCATGCATCTACAACGCACACAGGAATTTCTCTTTTATTTCCGTGAGCAGCTTATGGTATTCTACAACGATGCCGACATTATTGCAGCACGTTACCTAGGAGTTAGTGGTCCTGCCCTATTACTATCACATTGGCTAACCCAATTCTTCATCCTTAACTATACAGGTCCAGTAATCACGGCCTGCCTCGGAGCATTGTCAATGCTTCTTTTCTGGAAAAGTTTTTCAGAAAAAAACAGAACATTAGTAATCCTTCCATTATTTGCACTGCCTATTGTTTTCCAATGCGATGCCTTGTTTGATGTGTATTACGACTATCAGGGATTTGTCGCATTCTTTCTATTCGCCTTATTTGTTTTCCTATATAAAGTCATTGCAGATCTGACAGACAATGACGATTATCGCACGTACATTGCTGTTGCTCTATCTCTGCTTTTATTCTATATTGCTGGAGCTGTAGGCGCATTACTTTCTGTTTATCTTTTTGTCTTAGAACTCGTCGAAAGACCACGCCAAAGCTGGCGTATGCTTCTTCCAATAGTCATAATCCTTATTGCCGGCCATTTCTGCGTAACCAAGGCTTATCTGCCACTTTATCGTTACGCATTCCTCAATAGTGCTTACTACGAGCCTATTATCGAACCATCGAACTTCTTCCACACTTCGTGGATCATAGTTATCCTTCTTCCATTCTTTGCACCTCTCCTTCAGAGTCTTGATGCAAAGATAAAACCAATGCTGAATACTCTCATCACCATAGTTGTCCTTTGCGTGGTTTCAGGCTACGCCTATGCTTCTGCCGAAATGAACAAGCAGAAAATGTACCCGATGATGGCTATGGATCACTATATTGTAAAACATGACTGGAAAGGTCTATTAAACTCTCCATATTGCGGTTCAAGTAACTTCATAATGATGAACCGTGTGAATCTTGCACTTTCAAAAGAAGGCAAACTGCTCGATAATTTCTACAACTACCAGCAGTTGGCTCCATATTCACTTGTAACTAACCTTGAAAACTTGTCTCTCGATGTTGAGATCACCTCAACCATCTGTGAGCTTTATTACCAAATGGATAATATCGCAACTGCAGACGAACGAGCATTCAACTCATATGAAGGTCTTCGTTATGGTTCTCCTTCCAACCTTCAGATGCTTGTCAGGACAAGCCTTATTTTCGGACGTTACCAGCAAGCCGAGAAATATATCAAGATGCTCGAGCAGACTACATTCTATGCCGATTGGGCAACGTCACAGCGCAAGTATCTATACAACGACGAAGCAGTTGAAGCCGATCCTGAGTATGGAAGCAAGCGTAAGAGCCTCCCATCAGGCACAAGAGAATTCGTGCAGGCAAGAGGGCCTTATGCAGATCTTCTCTTGACCATCCGCACAAATCCAAAAGCTGTTGCTGCACGCGATTATGCAATCGGCTACCTACTACTTGCCAATGACGTTCCTCATATCAATTCATTCGCCGAAGAGTTCTATGGAACAGATGTCATGCCTGTAACACCGCTTCGCCTCCAGGAGGCTATAATTGCAGCCAATGAGAAAGATTTGGATTTCTGCCGTCAGCATGGCGTAGAAGAAAAGACAATCAACGAATACCAGAAACTCAAACAAACACTGATTCAGGCTCGCAATTCAGGCATGGATCCACAGATTGCATTACAGCAATGGAGAAACTCATATTGGTACTTCCTTCTTGTAACTTCGCCTCGTATGGCTCAAATCAAAGAGCAGATGATGAAGCAGCAGCAACAGGAAGAAGCATCGAAACCACAGATAGGCGCTCATGGTTAATCCAAAACTGCTAAGATGTTAATGAAAATAGAGATGAATAAAACATATATACATTATATAGTATTAATTACTTCCTTGTTGATGGTATCCTGCTCTCGCGAGATACAGATCAGTAAGCAACTTAACGAAGAGGCAGACATCTTCCCAGACTACCAGGATGTCACCATTCCTTGTAACATTGCTCCTATGTGTTTTCAGTTGAACAATGCCGAGGGTATTGAGACTGAACTCATAGTCAAAGGTGGTGATATTACATTCCAGGTAGAGGGAGAAAACGGAGACTTCGACATTCCAATGAGCAAATGGAAGAAGCTCCTGGACGCCAACAAGGACAAAGATGTCGAATTCACCGTCTGCAAAGAAGAGAACGGAGCATGGGCAGCATACAACACATTCACGATGCATGTCAAGTCAGACGAAATCGATCCTTGGCTTGCCTACCGACTTATACCTCCAGGATATGGAATATGGAATAAGATGGGCATTTATCAGCGCTGTCTTGAAGACTTCACCGAAAAGCCGATTCTCGAAAATAAAAACACTCAGCATAACTGCATGAATTGCCACGCATTCCAAAACGGCAATCCAGACAAAATGGTTTTGCATCTTCGCGGTCGTCATGGAGCCTCTATTGAGGTGGAAGGCAAATCTGCCAAGAAGATTGAACCAAAAATGCCGGATGGTCTTAAAGGTGTAGGTTATAACCAATGGCATCCAACTCACAACCTCATAGCAATGGCGTCGTACAAAACCGCACAGTCTTTCTATGCCAATCACATCAACCGTATTGAGGTTTATGACACCCGCACAGATGTCGTAGTTTACAATTCAGACAAAGAAGAAGCATACACAACACCATATCTTGCAGATCCTGGCAAGTTCCAGACTATGCCAGCTTTCTCAGCCGATGGTAAGACTCTATATTGGAGCGTTTCCGATACTGTCCCTACTCCAATTGCTATCCACTACGACGAAGCACACTTCTCGTTGCTGCGTGCAGACTTCGACCCGGAGACATGCACTTTTGCCGAGAAACCTGACACATTGCTCAACGGTGAGCGAGATCTATGCAGCTATATGTATGCACGAGAATCTCCTGACGGTCGTTGGATGATATATAATAAGTACGACTACGGCTATTTCCCTATCAATCATAAGGAAGGTGATCTTTGGATCCGTGACATGAAGAGTGGCGAAAACCGCAAAATGGAAGTTGCGAGCAGCGACGATGCCGAGAGCTACCACACATGGAGTCGTAACAGCCATTGGCTCGTGTTCTCAAGCCGCAGAATAGATGGCTTGTTCATCGGTGCTTTCTTCACCTACATCGACGAGAATGGACAAGACTACAAGCCGTTCCTGATGCCACAACGCCATCCAAGGCATTTCTACGACAACCAATTTAATTCTTACAATATTCCAGAGTTTATCACTGGTGAAGTCAAGACCGATCAGCACGGAATACAACAGTTAGTCTGGTAAATCATATAAGCAGTTTTTATGAATACACTAAACACAACAAACCCACAGGAAAAGACCAATCGTGTAGAAGTTGTCGATGCAATCAGAGGTATAGCAGTCGCTATGATCCTCATGCTTCATTCTATCGAACATTTCAATCTCTATGATATGCCTGTGCCGGATGCGCCTTGGCTTCGTTTCATCGACCAAATGATTTGGGACGGATTGTGGTATGTCATTGGAGGAAAAGCATACGCTATATTCGCATTGCTCTTCGGCTTCAGTTTCTATATCATGTACAGCAACGCTGAGAAACGGGGCATCGATTTTCGTGGACGTTTCTGCTGGCGTCTTGTATTGCTCTTCCTCTTCGGCAATCTTAACGCAGCATTCTTCTGCGGCGAGGTGCTTGTGCTCTATAGTATCGTAGGTTTTGTTTTGCCACTCGTATGCCGATTGAAGACAAAGACAGTGCTCATCATTGCAGCTATCTGTATGCTTCAGCCAATCGAATGGGTAAAGATGATCTATGCTATATTCAACAATGACTCGACCATCCTTCAATTCAATTACAGAGAAGACTATCAGTTCGCTATGCAAATGCTTGCCGAAGGCAACTTTATCGAGACATTGAAGGCAAACCTTTGGGAAGGACAGATCTTCAGCCTCGCATGGGCATGGGGTAATGCCCGTTTCTTCCAGACAGCCAGCCTGTTCATGATTGGTATGGTTGCCGGACGTGTCAAGGCATTTGCCGACACTCCAGACAATCGCGCTCTTTGGGCAAAGATATTTACAGTAGCATTCCTCATCTACCTCCCAACTTTCGGACTTTGCAACCTTATCCCTACATTCACCAAGACTCTATCACCTGAAGATATCGAGGCAAGCTCACTCGGAATACTCACAGTCAGGTCGTTCAGCACACCATTGCTCCTCATCCTGAGTTCAATTCACAAGGCATGCTTCATGTTCATGATTGTGACAGGACTTCTCTTCGCGTTCTATTGCACAAAACTCTGCAAGCCGATGAAACTCATCATGCCTTACGGCCGAATGAGTCTCACTAACTATATAACACAGAGCATCATCGGATCATTCCTCTTCTACCATTGGGGACTCAATCTCAAGCTCTGTGATACATGGAGTGAACTCCTCGGACTCAGTGTTCTCATCGTCCAGATCTGCTTCTGCACTTGGTGGATGAAGAATCACAAGCGTGGTCCTCTTGAAGAAATCTGGAGGAAACTGACTTGGATTGGAAGTGATAAATGATATTACGATCTGTTGCATTTTGCCGATAAATGAAGATTTAATTTGCTGATAATAAACCAAAAATAGTTTGTTGACGTGACCATATATTGTCTATTGTAGCAAATATATATATCTTTGCACCACGTTAAATTACTACAAAAGAATAATATATGAAAACTAAATTTGCCGTAGTATACTGGTTGTCGGCTGCATTGGTCACTTTGACTTGTTTGGGTTTTATAGTTTCCGAAGGAGTATTCCTCGATATTTTGGACGAGTATGATTTTGAATGGGGGCAACGCCTGCAATGGAGAAACACTTTTCAGCATATCGTAGGATTATCCGCGTTATTGTTCTTTTCTCTTACAGCTTACATTACATACAAGCTTGCAACCAACAATAAATTAAGCGGCAAGCAGATTCTTGTTCTTGTTGGGGTGGGTATCAGTGCCTATCTTGCAGTTGCGTTGATCTGCTCGGTTGTCTGTTATATTAATCCTGAGTCCATTTTCAGGATTAGTCCGATGATGCTTGTGCCGATGGCTATGGGTATTGCCGTTTCGTTTATTTCATTATTGATATATTATTTGCGAAAGAAGTCGGGCAAAATACATATCCTGGTCGAAGCAGTTGCTCTTTCTGTGTATTTGGGCATAATACGCGGTTACTTTACAATCTTTGCCGATTCTGTTGTAGAATGTATCGTTTATTCTCTATTTACATGGTATTATCTCAGTCTCTATAAGGCTGATGGTCAAGAGCTGCTTAAAATTGTAGGGCTGATTATTCTTGGCAGATATATGTTGGAAATTCCTGCCAGAATCATAGATTTCGACGTCACGGCCTTCTCTCTTTTTGCTTCGCTCATAGTTGGCGTAGCTGTTATATTCACAGCTCTTAGCTATAATTTCAAGAGAATATGGATTGCAGTGATTGGGCTGGTTACGTTGCTATATGGCAATTTTGTCTTTCATCATGAGTGGGTTGAATATGTACGGAAAGGAACAATACCAGAGAGCACTCAGTTGAATTTCACGCTTATTTTTCTGTTGATGCTTAGTCTGATTTTCATTGAGGAATGGTATCGGAGCAAGTTGAAAGAGAAAGAAATGTTGGCTGCTATAGTGGCTTTTACATCTCAGGTGGAATTGATGAACAGAAAGATCTCCGATGCAGAAGAAGAGAAAGGACTGCAAAAGAAGTCGATTTCAGAATTGAACGGGCGAATATCAAACTATCAGGACTTTACGCAGACGGTATTACTCCGTTACTTCTTCATGGATGCATCGGCTTCACTCGATTCTATGAGCTATCGGCTGCTACTTGACGCATATACCAATTCAAACATATCACGCAAACGGTTTGTCAGAAAACTGAATAATCTGGAAATAAACCTGAGCCTACGCGAACAGTTGCTTTGCATTCTATTCCTTGAAAATGACATGGATAGTCATGAGATTTCCTATCTGATTGGAGCAGCAAGTGACAATGCATTCAAATCGGCAAAAAGTCGACTAAAGCAGAAACTGATAGCAGCTAATTGTCAGGACAAAGAGATAAAGAATCTTTTAGCGAAGTTTGAAACTGGAGAAAAGTAAATATTTTCCAGAGCAAGATGCAGTATTTTACATGTTTCTACGTTATAAAGTAAAACGAATTACCTTAAAGACTGTAGATCTATGAAAGCTAAATTTGCAACAGTTGCTCTTTTTTTTACCTTGGTAGTGTTGTCTTCATGTATGAATGAAAAAGAAGACGAAATAGGGCCTTGCCCTAATCATTATATAGCTCCCAAAGGTTATGGCATTGTCCAGCAGTCTGAAAGCCTTGGAGATCTTTTCCTATTCGTAGGAGATGATATTGATTTCCGATATTTTAAGAGTGAAGCAGATTCGGTGGTTGCAGAGAGAACTGGGATTAATTACAATAATCTTACATTATTCTTAAAGATACGAGGAAATGGATTCGAAGCTTGGCGGCTATCTACGAAAATAGCAGATGAAAAATTAAGTGCTTTAGGTGCATTCATTTTAGATAATACAGAATGGTCAATAAAACATAAGGCAAGTACAGAATTAACTCATGTTTGGACTAGTAGCATCAATGGAAACTTGAGCATAATTGCCGACAAGACATTGTTTGGTAGAGAACCTGGAGAAAACCTGAGCGATCATTTTAATGTATGGGATGTTAATTCTTGTGTGGTATCTTCACCAGAACTTGAAAATGCAAGGATAATCTACAATGCCAAAGATAGTGTTCCGGTAACAATTGATGATTATTTCGTGCAAGGTAGTTGCCTTGGCTATTGCTATGCCTTCTATCTGGCTGATATTCCCGAAGAAACATACAAGGATCTCACATTTACAATATCTATACCTGTCGAGAACAAGTATTATATGAAGTATTATAAAGATCTTGAAACATCTTCAACAGCAAAGTTACAAACGGAAGAAAAGATTCTTTCAGCGTCGAAAACCGTGTACTTCGGAGAAATGTCCGAATTGACAAAATATACCGCTGCCGTAAAGGATTCTGGAGGTTTCGTACACTTTCTTGAATTACATTTAGGTTCTAAAGAATATTGATTGCCAAATAGTATTTACTTGTTTGAGTACAGAAAGGAAATAAATAGTCAACAAATTCGAGATATAGGCATTATTTAATAAAACTATTAGGTAATGCCTAGCAATTATCCTTAATAATATGACATGAAAAAGAATCTAAACCTTCATAATGAAAGATTTTTATCAGAATTCTGTGATATTCCGATATGAATAACTATATTTGCAGTACTAATGTTCAAATAATACTATGAAACGTCTGTTCTCTTTCATATTATCATTGGTCTTGTGCACTGTGGCTCTTGCCAATGCCACTAACCGCAAGGTGGTAAAGACCGAATCGACTGACGTGGAATAGGTGACGCACTACTATCCTTATGGTGGTGTTAAAAATGGAATACGGAAGCTGGCAAAAATAACTGAAGAAAGTGAAGGTATAGAAGAACTTGGCAAAACGATTCTTGAAAGAGGTTATGAAGCCTCGCAAGGTTCTGTACAATCTGCAATTTATATTTCAGAAAAAAGAAAAAAGGAAGAATAAATATGAAATCATTTTATTTATTATACATTGCATTTGCGATTTTTTTGATGCTTGCGATGCCTTGGATAAAAAATATGAAAACACTTTATATGATATACATTGCAATTGCGTTTTTTATGATGTATGCAATGCCTTTTATTTATTCTGATTATAGGAATAAAGAAAAGATTTTTTTGCATAAAGTGTACTTCTATTTTGATGTACTCTTTTTGAGTGTTAGTTTTCTGGTATTTATTTATCCAAGATTGATTGGATTCTGGTGTTTTTGGACAGCTATTGTTTTGGGTATTTATACGTGGCGAGATGACAGGGAATCAGATGAGAAAATATTTTCATTAGATTGGATAAATAATTCTATGAGTATGTATATTATTTGCGTGTTTTTTCTATTTTTTGGGATATATTCTATAATCGAATTCTTCAAAGGAGATCCAATGAATTATCTATTTAAGTAATCAATTGGGGAACTCCATAATAAAGGGTCAAGGGGACAGGTCCCTGACCCACTTGACAAAACTAAGACAGAAGAAGCGATTCTCGACAGGGTCAGGTACCTGTCCCTGTGACCCTTAACACAGAATCGATCTCTATCAGTACATCTACCTGGTGGCGGCTCCAATCTGATGCTACATACTAAAATTATAAATGCGAGAAAAGAAACTATTGAAAACATAAACAAAAAATGAAAAATTTTGTAATTTCTGCGATTCTGTTTTTTAATTTGTTTTCTCTTTTTGGACAAAAAATTGAGACCTCCTATTCAAAGTATCAACATTATGTATCTGAAACAAAATCAGATACGATTACCTGTATTAGATATTCCATATTAAATACTGATTCTATTAATAAGTTAGTTATTTTATTCTCAAGACTAGATATCTCCGAGATTTCTAAGGAAAAAGCCGTCTATAGATCCATACTTACTAGACATCACGATTTCCAGTTATCGATGTTAGCTTGGGAGTCTTATCTTATTGTTCAAGATAGGATAATCAGTGAAGCGCCTTATTTGTTTGTTAAATTGTTAGATCCAGAAGAATCATTTGATATTATTTTTCAAACAAAAACAAATATCTTATGTTCTAGTGAAAACTTCGGGAGGAATAACATTTTACTGGTTCCTGAAGACTTTTTTCTTAAGACTCCAGGTTTAACACATTTCGTAGAAGGAGTAGAAGAATACCATTTTAGTTTTCCTTATCAATACATTGTGATTAATTGTGACGACTTCTTGAAGTTTATAAAACAATCTGAAAAATAGTTATTAAAAACGGCCAAAAAGAAATAATATAAAGGGTATCCTTTTTTATTGAGTATTTATTTCTAGATGAGGTTCTCTGCATTCTCAAAATCATATAGTATTCTGTATATATAATATTAAGATTAATCTCGACTTACAATGAAACAATTATCGACCATAATTATAGCATTATTCCCAGGCTGCTACCTTTTCTCCCAGGTTCCTCTCACGACCTCGAACAATACCCTGCGTCATGGCGACATTCTCTGTAAGATTGAGGTGCCATACGTAGAGCAGGGAGATCTCCAAGAAACAAAAAAGAACCCATCATTGAATTATTATGTTTTTGTCCCAGATGGGCGTGGTAACTATATATCAATACGGATTTAGAGATGGAAAGCCATTTGTTCAAATAGTAAACAATTTTTGATATTAGTGATGAAAAAAAATATACAATCTTTTCTTATCCTGATAGTGTCAGTTATTATCTATAATTTGACATGTTGTAATAATAGAAACTATTCAAATGAATATGTTTTTGAAGAACAACTTCAATACTTAACGCAAGACTATATAAAGCGATATAAAGAAAAAATTAAACTAGAAAAGGATGATCAAGACAAATCCTTCAATTTTAATATGTATTTTTTTTCAAATTATGAACAGTCTTTTTTAATAATCGAGGGAAATCCATTTTACCCTTTCTTCTTTGTAAATTATAATGATTCATCTGACGTAAAAGTTCAAGTAGATCAAAAATATTGTTTTTCCTCGACAATAGCTGATAATTATTGTTCCTTTTATTTTGAAGATGATAGTATTATGTCATTATTTGACGTTTCTGGAATCAACTCTATTGGCTATGATTCTTTGCGAATCAATGATTATATTATCAAACATAGCTTTAATTTTTATCATCCCTTGTTTATTATCTATAAACAAAAACAAGATAATAGTTGGGAATATTATGGAATGGGGGTAAACGGAAATTTGTTGAACTATCCATCATATTTTATTGACAATTGGGTAGTAAGTGACGAATTAAAGCAATTATTACTTGACTTGAATATCTAATTTCGGGGTCAAGGCCCTAAAGAAACGAGAACGATAAATGACATCAAAAATTTTAGATTTTAATAAGCGAGGGACTATCTTCGCATTACTATTAATGCTGCTGATAATTAATTGCAGTAGCATACAAGGACAAATGACAAGCATCGATGAAAATTGCAATTGCCCTGTTGATCCTTTATTGGATTTATATAGATTTGAATATTCTAAATCAATGATTGAGGCATGTCCAGATGAAGCAGATTTGTATGAACTAAATGTGATTAAACAAGAAAAACTTTTCTTCACCCTGCTTTTCTATGAATGGGAAGGCCAAACTCGCCTGTCTCTTTTTGCTGAAACAGTTTTCCCAGTTCCATTTCTTCATTGTGTAGAAAGCTATGCCCTTCATCGTGGTGATGAGCTTTTCATTTGTCAACTCAACAAAGGCGTTTATGACAAAGCTAAAGATTCATTATTGAAAGGATTATCGCTTAGTCCTGCCAATGAGAGAACGTTAATGGCCTGGGACGGAGAACCCTTTATGCTTGATTTCCTTTATGTTGATCAATCTTGGATATTAGAAGACCGAGGATGTGACAAAGTAGGATATTGGTTTCAAGCTTCTCAGAAAGTCCCCGTGACCCTCGAAGCAGGGGAGTGGGAGGAGTATCCGGAGTATTAACGAAGTGGGTCAGGGACCTGTCCCCGTGACCCCTGAAAGGAAATGGCAAAGTTTATCTGCAACCTATATATTGGCAGAGTAATTTGTATTTTTTCTTCCAATCTCATGCAGTATTTTATGTTTTTTTGAATTTAATATATAGAAAACTTATTTAAAATAGGAATTACTCTATTAGATTAACAAAAACATTTATGAAACGCATTATTCCTTTATTTCTTGTCTTTTCTCTTCTTTCGTGCTCGAAGGAAGATTCTGAACCTATGCTTGTAGATGGTGAATTCAACGAATACCTCGTCGAGATATTCGAAAATGATATTGACATGACTCAGACCAATAAGTTCAGCGCGTCTAATATTGTCGGAGAATGGATTCCAGAGAAAGCCTCTTTGGAAACATACGTGGACGGTGAACTGACAGAATCAAAAGATATTTCCTTTAATGAAAAGAAAATTTCTTTCTATAAATGGGGAACAATGATGCTTTCCTCTACGACAGGAAGATGGACATATTCTCATAATTTCCTTATTTATCAATTTGATAATAGTGATGGAGGTTATGCTTATGAGGTAATGGCTTCCAGTAGCTCGATACTTGTGTTAAGAAATGAATCCTTTCCTCTTGGAGTAAAATGGACCCCATTCTATCGAGACAAGAGCGGTAAGCATAATTTTTACGTGACAGAGTATAGGAAAGTGAAATAATCCGAGCTCTATAGATATATAGGCATTATCTAGTAAAAGTATTAGGTAATGCCTAGCGATTATACTTAATGATATGACATGAAAAAGAATCTAAACCTTCCTAATGAAAGATTTTTATCAGAATTCTGTGATATTCCGATATGAATAACTATATTTGCACTTGGTGGAAGAAGAATCACTAACACAGTCCTCTCGAAGAAGTCTGGAGGGAACTGACATGGATCTCATTATAGAATTGTATGAAAATCATAAACTGGCTATTTCTCGTTATTGCTTTTGTTCTTGCAGTCTCTTCATGCAGCGAAAATGAAGCCGTTAGAGAGATGCTTGATAAGGCAGATAGTTTGCTGATTGGCAAATCTGATTCAGCACTAATATTGTTGGATAGTTACCAGGCAGAGAAAGATAGTTATTGCAAGTCTCAACGTATGCGTTATGAAATGCTGCGAGCGCTTGCACAGAACACAGAGGATGTTTTATTTACATCAGACAGCATTCTGCTTGAAGTTGTTGATTATTATGAATCTCATGGTACCGATCATGATCGTATGCGGGCAAACTATGCACTCGGCTGTGCGTATAGGGATCTGGGTGATGCACCGAGAGCGATCAAATATTACAACGATGCTGTTTCCTATGCAGACACAACTTCCATGCAATGCGATTACAGGACTTTGAGCAGAATTTACGGACAGATGGCAAGTGTCTATCACTCGCAACGAGTACCAAGATTAGAGCTGGAATCTGAACAAAACGCTGTTGAATCATCGTGGAAAGCTAACGATACAATTGCAGCCTTGATTTTTGAAGAACACATGTCTGATGCCTTCGGTCTGTCTAGAGAATACGATTCCGTTCTATATATTTTGGACAAAGTGAAAAGGGAATACGAAGCACTTGGCTTAAATCAAATGGCAGCTAGATCAGTCTTGAATACTATTGGCATTCTTTTGGACAGGGATTCCTTATTAGAGGCAAAGAAAAGAATTGACCTGTATGTTAACAAATCTGGTTATTTTGATGAGAATGGAGATATTAAAACTGGGCTGGAGCATTTTTATAATAATTTAGGATTATATTACGAAAAAACCGAACAAATAGATTCTGCTTATTTTTACTATAATAAATCTTTGATGAATAAGATATCAATCCCTAGCAAATCAATTGCTTATCGAGGGTTGTTGAGAATAGCCATGCTCAAAGGTAATATTGAACAAGTGTATGAATATGCTCAAAGATACAGCGCATCTAAAGATACTGAAGTTTTTTTGCATTCACAAGAGGAAATAACCCAAGCTCAAGCTCTTTATAATTATACTATATATAAAGAACAATCTGAATTGGAAAAGATAAAGAGTATTAGATTGTCAAATATAATTATTGTCACAATAGTTGTATCTTTTTTTATTATTGTATTTATTGTATGTTGTTTTTGGATAAAAGGAAGATATGTAAAAAACAAACTGATTGCAAATAATATTAAATATGTAAATCTTCTCGACGTTTATAATAAGTCAGTATCAGAACGTCAGTTATTAAAGGATAGTTTTGATGCATTTATTACTCAAAAAGAGACGGAAATAGAGCAGTTAAATTCAAAACTACTGTCATATCATGAAGATCTACATGAATTCAGCAATTGGCAAAATGATCAGAGATTGCTATCCGATTCGGCTATCTTAGATTTGCATTCATTGGCTGCTCAGGGGAAATTCGCTCCATCTGGAGAGATTCTGAAAGTTATTGAACATCTTAACGTAGTAAATCCAAAGTTCAAAACATTCATTGAGAATCATAAAAACCTTACAGAGAAAGAATCTATTATATGTGCACTTATTCGATTACAGTTTCTTCCATCTGAAATTTCAGTGTTGCTAAATGCTAGTATTAATAGTATTACGAACTACCGAACATCAATTAATAAAAAACTGTTTAATATAAAAGGAACAAAAGGATTAGAATATAAATTGATATCCAATACGTGAAAATGCAAATAATGTAAAAAATGTAATACTTTATATAATTGTTTAGTAATTAGCGCACAATCTATTTGTTTGACGTCTCGAAAGATAATATGGCAAGGAGTTCTTCTTGCCATATTATTTTTTATATGACTACCTTTGCGTAATCTAAAAAAATAAATAATTATTATGAGAACACTTGCTGCAATTTTGTTTTTACTAATTTCAATTAACTGTTTTTCTGTTGAAGGACCAGACGACATTGTGATTATTGAAAAGGAAGATGTTATAACTGATACCAATGGAGGTAATCCAAAGCCAAAGACGCCATCTCGTCCATTACAATTATTCCTTTCAGACAATATGATTTCTTGGAATGAAACAGAATCTGTTGAGTATGTACAAATCCTTGATACGACAGCTGAGATTTTACTTTTTAGCTATGAGGTCTCTACAGAAGATACATTTGTAAACATCCCTTCTTATGTGCAAGGCGACGTGATTCTCCGTCTTTACAACGGTAATGTTTGGTACAGAGGCATTATTACATTGTAAAAACTGACTGAATTTCTTTTGATAAACAACATTTACATTACTCTGATTTACTGGGAACTATTACGAATAATTGAACCTAGAAATTTTAAGATATGAAACAATTAGTGTCCCGTTAAAATCGGGACTAATGATATTACATGAAAAGAATCTTTTTCAAACCATATTATTCCTTAGAGCAGACATTCTCCATCTGCTATAATATTTGCGTCAGGCAAATACACATATTATATATATTAGCATTGTCAGTTCCAGCGTTTGCTGACGATACATCCTATGTGCCGACATTCAACGAGTTTCCATGCAAGTCTCCGGAGGCATTCGCATTTCTGCGGTATGGAGAGTTCCAGACGGACGGATATACAGGCAATCCAGGAATATCCATACCATTGTATTCTCTGACATATAAGGATATTACGATTCCTCTGACATTGAGCTATGACGGCAGCGGAGTCCGGGTTCGTCAGGAAGCGTCATGGGTCGGCTTAGGCTGGAACCTTAATGTTGGCGGCTGTATTAACTATGTATCACAGGGAGTGAATGACCAGTCCTTTTCAAGGGCCGCCACTTCACAGGAATACATGAACCTGTGTGGTATACGTAGCGGAAACCCATACCAGTTATATACACCTCTAAACGAAGCTGCAACACCTGATCCACAGATTGGCTATTTCTTAAGTGCCGGTTTGTACCAGGATCTTACCAACGGTTTGGGAGAACGGGACTACTACTCTGCATCCTTCCTTGGACAATCCTTTTTATTCTTTGTAAATCCTGCAGATAATCATATAACAATCATTGGCGATGACTCCCAGAAATACAAGGTTGAGCAAGTCAATCTCGACTGGAGGGTAACAGATGTCAACGGATATACATACTACTTCATCGCAACAGAATATTCGCAGGAAGGACGAAGCGCCAACTTCACTTCTGCATGGAGTCTTTCAAGGATCGATTCGCCGACTGGAGCGTACGTGACCATTACCTACACGAGCGACTATTACACATTCGGGCATATTCCAGACATACAGCAGACCTATGAAATAGAAAAGAACGGAAACTGGACAGCCGGCTACAACGCTCCGGCGTTCCAGTCTTCAATTTCATCTGGAACATGGGCTGTCAGGAAGAAGTATCCTGTCAGCATCGAAGGCGGCAACAATTTCGTGAAGGTGACTTTCGAGTACTCCGACAGAACCGATCTCCCGGGCAGCAAGAAAATCGAGGCTTTCAGGATAACGTCAATGTCGAACGGAAGCTATAAGAAAATCCGATTCAGATATGGGCATTTCTATTCCTGCACTACCGGCGGAAGTTATCTTCATCATGCCAATGAGCAGGTGGAGGACCGGTATAAAAAGAGACTCAAGCTGCTGTCTATCCAGGAAATCAGCTCAGACCGCCGTGATACCATAAAGACCGAGTTCGGATATTACGGAGATGACAACGGAAGCATGCTCCCGATGAAGACATCGAGCTCTGTCGATTTCTGGGGCTATTTCAACGGTTCGGAGAACGCGGTCACAGCTACCACAGGTGTAGTGACGGGAGATCAGCACATAATATTACCGGCAT
The DNA here is from genome assembly GCA_045627785.1 of Bacteroidales bacterium. Taxonomy (GTDB): domain Bacteria; phylum Bacteroidota; class Bacteroidia; order Bacteroidales; family UBA3663; genus Liminaster. The sequence continues at coordinate 83,043 of JAZQOF010000041.1, forward strand.
TGGAAGACTGCTACGGGCAGTCCAATATAAATGAGATAGCGACCGTAAAAGATCAGATCCTGTCAGTCAGAGGTGCCAATCGCTTCTGTAACGAGACATTTATGAAGACTGGCACATTGAAGAAGATTGTCTATCCTACAAAGGGATATTCCCAGTTTGAGTATGAAGCCCACCGTTTCTATGCCGATGCGACCCACAGCTATGTATTTAAGGAGTCGGGTGCGGCAAGCAGAGGAACAACATATATGGCAAGGGATATCAACTCTAGCAATCCTAATGCAGCTGCCGAAGTACACAAGGCGTTTAATGTAACAAGCCAGTCCACAGGAACCATCACGATTAAGATGACCGCCGAGACTCCAGAAAAAATGTATCTGCTGCGACAGTCCCAGTCGTATGCAGAGTTCATCTCAAATGGTATGGAGGTATATGGAATCAGTTCCTTATCGACTGATGCGTCAGGACTCGTACTGACTAAAAATATTTATAATGTCAGTCTGTCTCCTTCAACATATCATCTTGTTGCTGTTCTGGCTGACAATCTCGGCTCAGGATACAGTGTCTCCATTTCAATAACCGTACAGCCGATTCTATCAGGAACGGCACGACAGAGTATCGGCGGCGGATTGAGAATAAAGTCTATTGCCAACTATGACTCTGACAACCGGCTCCTGCAGACCAGACGTTATGAATATGGAGATGGGAAATCCCTTGTTCCGATGAAACTCTTCAACACAGTCAGCCGATATACATATAACGAAGCATCCAGCACACACAACAACTACTTCCTGACATTCCACAGCAGTATGATCGGCAACAGTGCGTTCACATCCTCGGTCAGCAAGGGTGGCATCGGATATTCTTCAGTCACGGAAAGAATTTACGACGGCAGCAATAACCTTATGAAGAGAGTCGTTTCGACTTACCGCAATGACTTCGCCTCTGATGTGTTCGGCGAATTCTATCAGTTCGACAACTACACGAACGGAAATCTGCTGACTCGGAGCATATACGACGGAAACAACGCTCTGGCTGACTCCATAGTCAACAGCTATACACTGCAGAGCGGTAACGCCATGACATGTAATCTCATGCTCCAGGATCTTTACTCTGATCCTCGCTGTACTGCATCTGGCAGATTCAGGCTGATCGCATATTCATATCAGAACAAATGGAATGTCCTGTCGGCAACAAAGCACTTCTCGTTTCTGAATAACGTTGCGAGATCGACTGAGAGCACCTACTCCTACAATAGTCAGAACCGACTGGTTTCAGAGGAGAAGACACGTGATACTCAGAGCGCGGCTCTCACACAGAAGAATTTCAGGTATCCATGCGACATTACTGGAGACCCGGTATGCAACTCTATGACCACCAACCATTATCTTTCACCTGTAATCGAAGAGAAATACACTATCCAGGGACGAGAGAAATACAGGAAGCGTGCCGTCTATTCAACTCTTCAGGGATTGTTCGTGCATACCAGAGACAGTATCAGCCTGAACGGAGGTCCGATGGAGAAGCGTATGGACTATACATATAACCAGCAGGCTAATCTTGTATGTATGGTCAAGGACAATACTGAGCCTGTAACCTATCTCTGGTCTTACAGACAGTCACTTCCGATAGCCGAGATAAAAGGTGCCAACTATTCGCAGGTATCACAGTGGCTTGGCAGTACCGTCAACAGTATAGGATCAAGTTCAAGCTTCACAAGAACACAGGCCCTGTCCATCCAAAGCCAGCTGGCTTCTCATGGGGCAATTGCCACCATGTACCTGCACGATCCTGTATGGGGAGTGACGAGCCAGATACTTCCCAACGGCGTGACAACAACCTATCTGTATGACAACTTCGGAAGACTGGGAGAGACTCGGGACAGGAACAATCATTCCATCGGGTCTTTCAACTATAACTACCGAAGATGAGATAACGCAGACTGGCAATTTCTTCATATCGGCGGCATCTGTCGCTCAAATACCGATTATAAATATGAATATAAGATACATTTTTTCTTCTCTACTATTGCTGCTCCCTGGAGCAATGCTTTCTCAGGTCCCGCTAACCGTAGATCCGGAATTCCTGCAGGGCGGAGACATTCTTTGCAGGGCGGAAGTCCCTTATGTGAGTCCTGGTGCGGACGGAAAGGATGCCGAGTGGAAACTTTGCAGGATTTCTGAAAGCAAGAATGACTTATGGCAGACGGTCAGCAAGAGCGATGCAGGCATCGACATTCTTGAATACGACCGTCGGAAGCATTTCGAACTCAGGGATGACATACTATATTACATGAGAGATCAGAACGGCAAGTCATTTGTCGAGTTTGGGAAAGGGCGTCCGCTATTGAAATACCCGTTCCAATACGGAGACAGCATTTCCAGTATCATTGACGGCAAGGGATGTAACGAGGAAGGACTATCCTATGTTGTCAGCGTAGACAGCTATACTGTAGCTGATGGAGTAGGATCTCTTTCCGACGGTAAAGACGAAATAAAGGGTATAACACGCCTTCATCTTCATGATGAGATGAAGAAAACCTATGAGGACGGCACAGCCGAGCATCTTGTCTCTGACCGCTATCTGTGGTATGGCAATGGCAGACGCTATCCTGTTATGGAAAGTGTCAGGTCGTTGATTGAGAGGGATGGCGCTTCCGATATTCTCGAACAGGTATCGTATTGCTACTTTCTTGCACAGTCAAGGACAAATGACAGAGATCAGTCAGACAAGTATGCGGCAACCGCAGGGAAAGAAGATGGTTATTCTTCCCGACGAATTGAAATAGTAAAAGCCGTACTGTCTCCTGCTGATCTGAAGCTGACTGTGGATTACAACCTTGACGAAGAGACTGTATTTAGCGTGAGTGCCACTGATATAGCAGGCAATATGCTGGGTTCAGGAAGGTATCATTCCGAAAAAGGAGGAGACGGGCATGTAGTATTATCTCTTGCGCACCGTCCCGTTGGCGGAGTACTGATGCTCAATGTAAGGAATGGCTATCAGCAAGTTTCAGTGAAAGTTACGGAATAAACACAATTCTTTTTCTTCCTTATGAGAGAATTTCGTCATATTTCTGGGATATTACGATATGAATATCTATATTTGCAGTGTCATTGTTCCGATAATACTATGAGACGACTGTTCACGTTGATAATGCCGCTGCTTTTGTGCTTGGGTGTTCATGCCCAGAGCGCTACTTACAACTATGTGCGTAGCGTGACGTATCTGAAAGCAGACAGGTCTGACAGCATCATACAGGTACAGTACTATGACGACCTCGGGCGACCTGACCAGCTGGTGTCTGGCGGTATGAATACACATGGTACCTACCTTCACACCCAGACGGAGTATGACGGCGTGGGTAGGGAGCGTAAGACGTGGCTGCCAGTCGTAGGTGCAACAAATCCTACCTACGTCTCGAACATTGCAAACATCAATCCCTCGCAGTATCATGACAGCCGGGCTTTCAGCGAGACAAGCTACGATGCCCTGGACCGAATTACTTTCGTCAGTACGCCAGGCGTTGCATGGACAGGCAGGGGCAAGCATACCAACTACCGCTACAACACCGACAATGAGGTCAAGCGCTACTCGGCAACGAACCCAGCCAGCTTCAGCTACTACCATCCGGGACTTCTCACCTGCGTAGAGACGCTTGACGAGGACGGGATCCGCGTACAGACGTTCACCGACCAGCTCGACCGCATAGT
>JAZQOF010000042.1:0-30529 GCA_045627785.1 Bacteroidales bacterium
CTACGAAGAGGTAGAGAATGAAGAACCTGCAACTCAGGTTGGCAATCAGAAGAGCGACTTCGTGCGCGGCTCAGTTGTTGTCTTCGAAGATGTTGTAAAGGGCGAACAAGTTGGTGAGTTTCCAAGCAAGTGGGATCTTGAGCGCGGTAATGCAGAGATTGCCACAGTGAATGGCGAACAGGCCATCGAGTTTGCCAAGGAAGACTCTTGGATCAAGCCTCTCATCAGCAAGAACCCTAAGAACTATTTCGGTGATGAGTTTACGGTGGAGTTTGACCTCATGTACACAGAGGGTGGATTCGAGATTGACTTCATGCATCCTGATGAATATAGAGATAGTGAGATCTTCACCTTGTTTTGGGGTAATAACTATGCCCTTAGGCTTGACTATGTGCGACCAGACTCTGAAAGCAATTCTGACAAGCAGGGAGATAGCTCTCAAGACCAGAAGACTAAGCTCAACAACAACCGCTGGCACCACTATGCCATCTCGTTCAATAAGCGTGCCATCAAGGTATATGTAGATAATGTTCGCTATATCAACGTGCCAAGTGCTAAGGCCGGTGCTGGCTGGATGACCTTCTACTTCCGTGGTGAGAATCCTGCCTACATGAAGAATGTGCTCATTGCACGTGGTGGCGGCGAGCTCTACGGCCGTCAGGCTACCGATGCTTCAGAGGGTGCTATTGCTAAGGCTATGGAGGAAACTGGTAAGTTCGTGACCAACAACATCAACTTCGAGACCGGTAAGGCTACGCTCCTTCCAGAATCGATGGAGGAAATCCAGAAGGTAGCTAACTATATGCTCAAGAACAAGACCGTACGCTTCGAGGTACAGGGTCACTGCGACAACCAGGGTTCGGACAAGGTGAACGATCCTCTCTCTCAGTCACGTGCAGAGGCAGTCGTTGCAGCTCTCGTGAAGCTCGGTGTTGACGAGTGGAACCTCCGCGCTGTAGGTAAGGGTTCACACGAGCCTGTTGCTGACAACAAGACCAAGGAAGGTCAGGCAAAGAACCGCCGTGTCGAGTTCATTAAGAAGTAATGAGCTCAACTTTACATAAATAGTTTATATAAATTATGACTATGAAAAAGATCTTTGTTACAACAGTAACTGCACTTGCATTACTGTGTGCTCCACAGCAGGCAGAAGCACAAGGATTCTTCAAGAAATTGAAGGATAAGGCACAACAGGCCGTGTCAAATGTTACAAACAAGATGACCAGCGGTTCTAAAGAGGAAGAAGAAGCTGATTCAGAAATAGAAGAGTCTAAAACAAGCAATAGCCATGACGCTGAATATAGCGATAATAAAACCGTACTGGATGTAAACAAGAAAGCTACCCAGTTGCAGCGTGAGAAGAATCATGTAGGCAGCTGGAATACCGATCTGGTAACCCCATCGGCTACCAAGTTCCCTGTACCATTGATGAACGAATTACCAGCCATTCCTTCGGCTGCAGAAATTGCTGATCCTACAGAGAGTGCACAGGCAACTTATTATCAAGCAATCCAGAAGGTTGCTCTTCGTGCAGAAATGCTCTCTGAAGATCTGACTTGTAACAAGGAGCAGCAGGCCTTGTTCGAAAAGCAGAACAAGGAATGGATGATGAAGGCATTCAACCTCAACGAACGCGAGTATGGCATCTTCGCAGGTGAAATCAATGCATCTGAAGCAGAGCAGAAGAAGGTCATCAACAAAGTACTTGGCTATGATCCAGAGAACCTGATGGCTGCATTCGAAGGCATGGACAACTTTTCTGAAGAAGATTCAGAGAAGATGAAGAATGAAATGCTGGATAATACCAACGATGCCATCATGAAGGTATATAAGAAGTATCCTACGGAACTAAAGAAATATCTCAATAAGACACCTGCCGAGATGAACAGCTTTATGCAGAAGTCCATCGCTCTGGCAAAGGCTGGCAAGGAGAAGGAGGCTGAATCATTGGGACAGAAGATGGAAGCAGAGACCAAGGCTTTCCAGAAGACTCTTTCTCCTGCTGACCAGAAAGCTGCTGCCGCTTTCGAGAAGAAACTGCAAGGCGAAGTACAGCCAGCTATGATGGAAGCTTTCCGCAAAGCTAATCCTATGGGTGACATTATGTCTGACATTCAAGAAGGGCAGAAGAAGATGGCAAAATTTAATGCTCTTAAGCAGAAGAGAGACGATTATTATCAAGCCATCAGTAACGCTATACCTGACGAAAGCTTTGACAACGGTAAGGATTACAATTTTGCAGCCGCTGACCGCAAGAAGGTTGAAGCTCTCCGTGACAAGATCTTCGCCACCAACGATCCTGAAGTTTACAATCCTCTCTATGTACAGGCAAATGAAATTATTAAGACCTATCGTCTGCGTGCAGCCAAGGCTTGGCGAGCTGAAGTAGAAAAACGTTTCAATACCATCAAGTCTTCATTGCCTGGTATCATTAAACTCAACCGTCAGGCTATCGAGGATCAGATCATCCCAGAGTGCATGCTTTACCGTGTGCCTCTCAATATGGTACTTACTGCTTGCGAAACCCTTGAAGATGCCTATTCTTCAGTGCCAACAGAATACCCGGAGCTTTATCAGTCTGAAGAGGTTCGCCAAATCAAGCTTAATCCAGACGAGTGGTTATGGTGGCCAGAGTTCTATGTAATTTCATCGGTTGCCGAAGTTCTTGAGGGCAAGACTATCTTCAAATATACTCCTAACGGTGGCGTATTTCAGTTCAACGCAGGCAAGTGGGTTAGCGCTGCCGGAATTGAGAAGAACACCAAGGCACTTAACAATCAGACAAAGGCTCCATCACAGAAGTGGAAGTCTTCTGATGGCAAGCGTACGGTGACCTATGTCGAAGAAGGTGGTTATTTCCTCCTGCCAGAAGGCGATATGATTACCCCATGCGCTATTGAACAGCAGGGTAACAACCTTATCTGGGCAGACATCGTTGAGAACAGAGATGAGAATGGCCAGGTCGTTTCTCTCTCAATAATCAAGTGCACTTATAAACTTTGATGAGACATTCGTTTCTCTATATCTTTTTGATGTGGGTAGTATCTCTTCCTTTACGAGGAGAGACTACCCACTCTCTGGATGATCTCGACCATAAGGCAGCGGATGCCTATGTAAAGAACAACCAGGCTGTATGGCTGTCAATATGGGAAGACCTGGAGGTCAATCCTAAATTGGCTGAAGCGATCATCTACCCCGAACTGATACGTTACAGCTATTGGCAGGATCAGATGGAAAAGACTGCAGTCTCTGGCACCTATCTCTCTCTCGGCAAGAAAGGTCCGGACTTCTCCATCGGACATTTCCAGATGAAAGTATCTTGGATAGAGAAACTCGAACAGCGATGGATGCAGTGCCCACTTCATCGTACACTTGAGATATTTTTCGATACAAGCGACCATCGATTTGCAAGAAAAGCCCGTATGGCTCGTCTCTCTGACGACACATTCTGGCAACCTGTCTATCTGGCGTTGTTCATTCGTCTGCTGTATATTGACTATCCAGACTTATCCGACCTTCCTCTTGTCGAACAGGTGCGTCTCTGTGCCACTGCTTATAATAATGGAGCTGACCTGCCCGGCGTAGGAAAAGGAAACATAGATAGGCTCTATCAATGGAGCTCACGCTCTTCTTTCCATGTAGATCTGGTGACGACGCCGCTGACAACGATGTATTGCTATGCAGAACTAGCTGCAGAACACTATTGTAGAATTACAAAATAATCTTATCACTGGTATTGCTGGCATATCGCTATGCCGTTGGTGGCAAGTACTGGGTAGTTAGCGACGGCAAGAATCGCTGGGGAGCGGTGGATAAGGATAACAAGGTGCTTATTCCATTTAAATACAACTATATCTTCGGGGTGGTAGAACGTGAAAACCATCGTGAATTTATTGCAGGAGAGCTCGACACACACGATGAACTGTATGACTTTGAAACACTGGAGCATGTAGCTAACAGAGTAAATAGAAAAATCATATATTTATCGAAATAAGCAGCAAAGCTGTAATAAATAAAGGGGTGGCATTTCACAATGTCACCCCTTCACGTATTATTATGATGTAAAAGTTTATACTAATTTCTGCTCCATTGCAACACGTACAAGTGCCGCTGTATTTGGCACGCCAAGTTTCAGCTTGAGGTATTTGTAATAGGAATGAACTGTCTCGAAGCCGAGACAAAGCTTATCGGCAATCATCTTGATGCTATAACCCTCGACGATGAGCTTCAGCACCTCTCGCTCGCGTGGAGTGAGTTCCACCACATCGAGTTGCGGATGTGCCTTAAGGATTTCATTAGCTTCCTGACAGACGTAGCGATCACCTTGAGCTACTTTACATAAGCCTTCGATAAGCACTTCCTTAGGACAGGTCTTCAAGACATATCCGTCGGCGCCACAAGACAATGCGCGATTAATCACAGCGGCCTCAGCATAAGTAGATAAGACCAACACACGGACATCAGGATAACGATCCTTCCAGGTTTCGAGATAGTCGAGACTATTGCCATCGGCCAAACCGACATCGAGGATGAGTACATCAATATCGTTGTTCTGTTCGAGCATCGCTTCACACTCGGTAATGGTAGAAGCATGAGCCAAGACCTCAAAGCCACTACTTTGTGAGAGCATGGCGTCGAGACTTTGTGTAATGACCTTATGGTCGTCGGAAATAGCTATCTTTATCATATCAGGAACAAAGATAGCGAGATTTACCGATTTTTCCATACGCTTGATATTAAATACCCCCATTTGGGGGAAGGCTTATCGTGGTATCTCGATATTTATTTCGGTACCAGAAGGAGAACTGCTAATGTTCATTCGGCCATCCTGAAGTTCCGCACGTTCACGAATATTACGCAATCCCATATTCTTTGATGCAGCGTCAGGATCAAAGCCCTTACCATTGTCTGCCACAATCACGGCAGCATACTCTTCATCAATCATAAGCTGTACCATGATACGTGAAGCTTCAGCATGCTTCAAGGCATTATTTACCAATTCATGAGTAGCGCAGTAAAGCATCACTTCCTGCTGTTCAGGGAGACGTAAATCCTGACCGTGATGAGCAAAACTAACTATTGGATTGACACGGCAAAAATCGCGCAAGGCCGTTGCGAGACCTTTTTCCTTGAGCGATGCTGGCATGAGATGGTGTGCGACACGACGCATCTCTTCAGTTGCCTGCTTTGAGAGATTCTGTATATTCTCATCTTCCGACTGCATGTGTATAGAAGTCAAAAGTCCTCCAAGACGGTCGTGAAGGTCTCGTCCCAGTCGTGTACGTTCATCTGCCTCACCTTGCATTCGAGCTTGCATATTGCTGATGCGACGACGTTGTTTTCCGGTCTGAATAATGTAAATAACCACAAGGATAAGGATAGCTATCAACCCTAAGTAGAGCCAATTCTGCAATTGAGACATGTGATGACGTTGTTCGAGGTCTCGCAATTGAGCCTCCTTCTCGAGAGTCTGATAACGCACTTCCATCTCCGACAGAGCCGACTGATACTTGGTTGTCGACTGCTCTTCCATTGTGTCGTAAAGAAGATCGATGTAACGCTGTGCTTCGACCGAATTGCCTAAGGCAGAATAAGCATTAGCGAGTGTCTTGTACAAACCGATGTTATGTTGCGGATCCTGGTCGTTTGTTTCGAGAGCTTTCTTTGCCCATTCTACCACCTGATTCCATTCCTTGCGTTCAAGGCAAAGCGATGCCTGTTGGGCATAAGCATCACTTGCATTCGTTGGAGAATCAGTTTTCTCAGCCAACAACAAAGCTTTTGACATATACTGCTGAGCTTTATCCAAGTCCTTGAAGCCTAACTGATAAATTCTTGAGAAGAGCACATAGCTGTCGAGCAGGCTTTCAAGTTCTTCGTCGGCATGATTCTGATAGTAAACTATGCTGTTCTGTGCATATTCGAGCGCTTTCTGATATTCGCCGGCATTAAGGGCAGTCATTGCCAATCCTGAATACGGACCGCTCACCATAAGAGAATCATCGGTCTGCATTCCCACGTTGAGCGCTTTCTGGTAGTTATCTTCGGCGGCTTTGTAGTTGCCTAATTCGAGGTACAGTTCGCCCACATTATAGAACAATATACATTCACTTTCCTTCCATCCGTGCTTTTGGAATATTGGAAGAGCTTTCTGATAGTAGTCAAGCGCAAGATGAAGCTTGCCTTGGATGTTGTACAGATTGCCTAATGTACCATAGAGCTGAGAGAGGTTATTATCAATGTCATTCTCTGTATATCTCTTATCCGCCTTCATCTGCTCCGTTGCATGCAACGCTTGATCGAAACAATACTGAGCAGAATCGTAGAGACAAGCGCCGTATGCCTGCAATCCCAAAATACGCCACGATTCATGCAATCCATCATATAAATGATTCTTCTCGCACAGCTCGATTCCCAATTTGGCATAATGAGATGACTTCTCGGCATCGATCTGCAGATAACCGTTCATCAATCCACGATACACCTTCATCAAGTCTTCCCCTTCGAGAGTCTTTATCTTCAAAACATTCTCGAGCGAATCGACATTGCGATTGCGATGATCGGAATATTCTGCGTGCAGTTCTTTCGGCAAAAAGAACAGTATGAGGAATATGACACAGAGAACGGATTGTTTCATGCTTATATAATAACGAAGCAGGAATAAAGTGTGTTTTTACTTAGTATAAACCTCGAAAGTATAATCGTAATCGTTCTTCTCGTCAGCCGAATGCTTTTCGCTGCTTACAAGCTTGAAATCAGAAGGAACATCAGGCACTGAAGCATCAAACTCGTCGATATGAGTATGAACTCTTGTGATATAGAACTTATCAGCCTTATCCCAAGCCTGATTATAGATCTGTGCGCCACCCATAATGATTGCATCGTCTCCAGCTTGAGTCATAGCTTCCTCAAGAGAGGTGCAGATAGCTACCGAAGTTCCTTCCTTCATTGCCATAAGCACTTCTTCAGGAATTGCATAAGACGCGTCGCGAGTCACAACAATATTATGACGATTAGGCAATGGCTTGCCAATCGATTCATAAGTCTTTCGTCCCATAATTACTGTATGTCCGGTAGTTACAGCCTTGAAATACTTCAAATCGACCGACAAATGCCAAGGCATGTTTCCTTTATATCCGATAGCGTTATTCTCGGAACACGCAACTATTATACTTATCATAATAAAGACCCTTCCCCGAACCCCTCCCTGAATGGAGGGGAGAAATAATTTATATATTTTTTATTTGTTTATCACCCACCTTCAATATTAAAAATTTTCCCTCCCTACAGAGAGGGTTAGGGTGGGTCTTTTACTCTACATAAAGCACCAATCCTTTGAGATATTCTCCTTCCGGATGGTAGATATTAATTGGATGATCGGCAGGCTGATGAAGCTGATGCAGGATTCTTACTCTTCTACCGCTCTGAGCTGCTGCAGAAAATACTGCGCAACGGAAATCATCTTTGGTCACAACCTGCGAACAAGAGAATGTGAAGAGAATTCCGCCCGGCTGAATCTTCTCAAATGCCTTTGCATTCAATCGACGATATCCTTGAAGTGCATTATGAAGCACTTTGCGATGCTTGGCAAATGCAGGAGGATCGAGAATGATAAGATCATACTGATCTCCCATTCGGTCAAGATAATGGAAAGCATCTTCGCAGAATGCCGAGTGTCGAGGATCGCCAGGATAATTCAACTCGACGTTATTGTTGGTGAAGTTGATTGCCTGCTGGGAAACATCGACTGAATGAACAAGCTCTGCGCCTCCTCGCATTGCGTAGAATGAGAATCCGCCTGTGTAGCAGAACATATTCAATACCTTTCTGCCGGCACTGAACTTCTCGACCAAAGCCCTATTCTCGCGCTGATCTACAAAGAAGCCTGTTTTCTGTCCTTTGAGCCAATCGACGTGGAACTTCAAGCCGTTCTCGATTGCCACGTCGCTGATGCTTGCTTCGAGCGCCTTGCCTTGTTCCTTGTTCTCAACCTTCTTTCCGTCGATGATGAGATAGCCATTCACTCCATCTTCGGCAGTCTGTCTTGCCTCCGATTTATACGAGAGTGTTGTCTCTGACTTATAATATACATTCCTGATATCTGCACCAGCAACACTCATTAAGTCTTCTGCCAAAGCCTCACGAATGTAGTGAATACCTTGTGTATGTGCCTGCATTACAGCAGTTCCGTCATAGACATCGATGATGAGACCTGGCAAACCATCTCCTTCTCCGTGAACGAGTCGATAGGCATTGTTGATTGTCTCGCCTTCCTTCTCTTCATTTCGGATAAGTCCAAGCGACTTACGAAGATCATAAGCTGCCTGAAGACGCTTGAGGAAGAAATCGTCGCCGAATTCGTCTTCGTCAAAGCAGAAGATTCGCACAGCAATGCTGCCAATCTGATATTGACCAACGCCGAAACATTCGCCCGACTTTGAGACAACCCGCACCCAATCGCCTTCTTCCGGCTGAGTCTCCTCGCCTTCTTCGTCGAACATTCTTTCGATAGCTCCACTGAAGACCCAAGGATGGAATCGCTTCAAGCTTTCTTCTTTCTTATGTTTTAGCTGTATTGTGACCATATTCAACACATTTGCATTTATCGATTAAGCAAATTTACCCAAGGAATGGCTTAATCACAAACTTCCAAAGGTCATTACCATTGACATAAATCATCAAGGCAAGGACAAGTCCGAAACCGATGTACATTGCGATTTCCTTAGCTCGATCACTGATTGGACGACGAATGATTGTCTCGATAATAAGAATCAGAATATGTCCGCCATCAAGTCCAGGAATAGGCAAGATATTCATGAATGCCAAAGCAACCGAGAAGAATGCTGTGATGCTCCAGAATGCCATCCAACTCCAAGATTCTGGGAAGATGCTACCCATTGTTCCGAATCCGCCAAGCGATTGTGCGCCTTCCTTTGTGAAGACAAGCTTGAACTGACGGACATAGTTATAGAGCATATCCCAACCACGCTGAATGCCAGCAGGAATTGCCTCAATGAGAGAGTAATCAATGTGTGTATAATCGTCGGCTGTAATGCCTGGACGCAATCCGATGCCGATTGTCGAGTCAGCTTTCACAACAAGAGCAGCTTCCATAAGTTCGCCGTCACGGATAAATGAGATCACAGCACTGTCGCCAGCCTGTTTTGCGAGCATTGCCTTTACTTCGTCATTGTAGATGGTTGGAACGCCACAAACGCCGACAATACTATCGCCTTTCTGCATTCCTGCCAATGCTGCAGGTCCTCCTTCAGCTGTCTGTTCGACAACCATTGCGAAACGAGGCATTGCGAATCGTACCAATTCTTGCTGATCGCGCAAAAAGACCTTTCCGATTGAATCTGGAAGTGCGATCTCAAGCGTTGCACCGTTGCGCAACACTGTAACGCTATTGCCCAAAAGCAACGAATTGCGGAAATTGCCATCTTCGGCAGTTTTTCCATCTACCTCGCAAATGATATCTCCGTTCTGGAATCCGATGCTTTGTGCATATTCGCTGTAATACATTCCGTTGCTGAGATTCTTCAGCTCAAGTTTGTCATAACCGTAGTTCCAAACAAGACAGATATAAATCAGGCAAGCGAGAATGATATTGTTCAACACGCCGCCGACCATAATCATAAAGCGTGCGAACGGACCTTTTGCCCTGAATTCCCACTCTTCTACCTTCTCGCCCAAATCTCCAGCGTCGTGTGTCTCATCGACCATACCGGAAATTGCGCAGTAACCTCCAAGAGGAATCCAACCAATACCATATTCCGTATCACTTCCTTTTGGCTTCCAACGCAACAAGGCGAAGTTCTTTGTATCGAAAAAGAGATAGAATTTCTCGACTCTTACCTTAAAAATGCGGGCCCACATGAAATGACCCAACTCGTGAATGAAAACGAGTATACTCAATGCTGCGATAAACTGCAGCGCCTTAAACAAAACAATACTCACTTTTACAATTAAAAATTAAAAGTTAAAAATGAAAGAATAATTATCAATTATCAATTGTCAATTATCAATTAATTCATTCCGAGAGCTTCACGTGCCTTTACGCGAGCTTCTGCATCGATGGCGAAATACTCCTCAAGACTTGGATTAGCAACCTTTGGCATAATCTCAAGCACCTTCTCATTTACTTCTGCCATCTGCAGGAACTTACAGTTTCCACGACGGAAAGCCTCATTTGTAACCTCGTTGGCAGCATTCAGCACACAAGTGCGATCTCCTCCTTCTGCCAAAGCTTCGAATGCGAGACGAAGATTCGGGAAACGCTCCAAATCAGGACGTTCGAAAGTGAGATGTGCGTAATCTTCGATGCGAAGCTTGCCATTGATCTGCGAATTCATACGATCAGGATAACTCAACGCATAAGCAATCGGCACCTTCATATCAGGACAACCGAGCTGTGCTTTGATTGCGCCGTCGCCAAACTGAACCATCGAATGGATGATGCTCTGAGGATGTACGGCAACTTCAATCTGATCGGCAGTCATGTTGAACAACCAACGAGCTTCGATCACCTCAAAGCCTTTATTCATCATCGAAGCAGAGTCGATTGTGATCTTTGCACCCATATCCCAATTAGGATGCTTAAGAGCCTGTGCGGCAGTCACATCGCGCATCTGTTCGTAAGAGAATGTGCGGAACGGACCTCCACTTGCAGTGATGATAAGTTTGTCGATCGGATTATGTATTTCGCCTTGCAGGCACTGGAAGATTGCTGAGTGTTCGCTGTCAACAGGCAAGATATCCACATGATTCTCAAGAACGAGCTGTTCGATCAATCCGCCAGCAACAACAAGCGTCTCTTTGTTTGCCAAAGCAATAGTCTTGTGTGCCTTGATAGCATGAACTGTCGGACGAAGTCCTGCGAAACCGACCATTGCAGTTACGACAATATTGATTGGCTCTGCCTCAACGACCTGACACAAAGCATCTGCGCCTGCCCAAACCTTTATCGGAAGATCTGCGAGTGCATCTTTCACCTTATCATAAAGCGATTCGTCAGCAATCACAACCACTTCTGGCTTGAATTCACGAGCTTGAGCGATGAGCAAATCTGCGCTTCTGTTTGCTGTAATCGCATATACATCAAAGAGATCTGGATGTTCGGCAATCACTTCGAGTGTCTGTTTGCCGATACTTCCTGTACTTCCTAATATAGCTATTTGCTTTTTCATATTTCTATTTTTTAATAATCCATAACCGTCGATGGGTCAATAGGTTTGCCCTTATGCCAGATGCAAACCGAGATCCATCTGTCTTCGCCTTGCGGCTCCTTTCCTGCGTGTCCGAGCACTGCGCCTGCCTTTAGAGTTCGACCGACCTGAGTCATGACTGAAGAGACATGAGAAACGACAATCACATATTCGTTGGAACATTGCAGCACCAACTCATATCCTTCGCCAATGATGTAACGGATCGAGATCACCGTCGCTTCGATTGGCGCAAGAACAGGCACAACACCATCAACCGAAAGACGCAAACTCTCGACGTCGCTCACCTGACTTTCGTCCTCAGGCATCGTTGCCCAACCCTTCACGATATTGACAAAGCTGACTGCCGACAATTTGTTTTCCGAAATGGCATTCAAGCCGAATCGTTCCTGTTGTTCGTACTTGCTGCGGAACTCCAATTCCTTTATGCTTGCCTCACGCAAAGTGTCGTCGATATTTGCTATCATCGAGTCGTAACGCTGTATCTCATTGACACTTGTACCTCTATCCTGAAGAATATCGATCAGGTTATTGAGATACAAATCTCTCAAATCACTTTCGCGGGCAATACTGTCGATTCGCAAAGCACTTTCCACCACAACCGTGCGCTTGTTCATATCGAGATAACCCGGAAGATACTGTCGCAAAGGTGTGTTGGTCACAATGAACAATGCCAGAAGTGCTGTGGCAAACATGAGCAGAATGCCGAACACGAATGTAATCCAAACAGGCATGGAGAATGTAAAGACAACACGTTGATGTCTTTCACTCACAAGCTGCAAACGATAGCGCCATTTAGGCTCTTTTTCTGGTGTCTGTTCTTCTGCCATACATAAATTATATTAACGCGCAAAGATAATATTTTTAATCGTTTTTCCAAAATATTTCCCAGAATTACGAATTAGCGTCGGAAAAATTCGATCTTATGGTTGACTTCTCGAAAATCCAATCAACAAAATCCTTTCGCTTCTTTCTGTTTTTATTTCTCTCATCCAACTGCTACGATCATAACTTTTAATTCTCAAAACTCTCTTCGGAGCGCTACGACGACAACTTCCAAAAACAAGAACACACATCGTAGTGCTACGAAGACATAAAACAAAAGCAGGAAGAGTCATCGACGATTTGCGACATCAACACAATGTTCAAAGTGTTGATGTCGACGCATGAAGATCGGACTTCTAAAAGTTCCAAGATGTTTTCGACGTTTGGCAACATCAACACTTTGTACATTGTGTTGATGTCGACGAATGGAGATTGGACTTCCGGAAACTAAAAAATGAAATCTCCAAAATTCTATGATATTTCCCAAAAGGAAAACGCATAATCAACGGAATTTTATCACATTTCGACCCAAAAGGTTGGCACATAAACGACAGACGTTCCTCTTCCTGTACCTATATTTAGTGATTTTACTCCTTAATTTTGGAAATGACAAATGTTTTTTGTAACTTTGCGCGTTATGAAAAATAGAAATGAAGATATGAATGTAGCAGTTCTTTTGGCTGGAGGCAGCGGGAAGCGAATGGGCGGAACTCTGCCGAAGCAGTTTTTAGAGATTGCTGGACGCACGATATTAGAGCATAGCATCAGAGCTTTTCATCAGCATGAAGGCATTGATGAAATTGTGATTGTTTCTCATTCCGATTATATTTCACAGGTCGAAGAGATCGCAAAGCCTTATCCGAAAGTAAAGCATGTGGTAGCAGGCGGAAAAGAGCGTTACGATTCGACTCTCAATGCCATCAAATGTTACGGGGATGCTTGTGGAAACAGCGAAAAGCAGGCAATCAATCTCTTGATTCACGACGCTGTTCGTCCACTTGTTTCTCAGCGTATCATCAGCGATTGTATTGCGGCTCTCGAACGATATAATGCCGTCGATGTTGCCATTCCGAGCACAGACACGATAGTCGAAGTTAACGATGGCGGTCACATCTGTCGCATTCCTCAGCGTGCAACGTTGCGCAACGTTCAGACACCTCAGTGTTTCCGACTTGAGACAATCGCGAAAGCCTACGAAATCGGCTTGAAGGATCCTGGGTTCGTCACAACCGACGACGCAGGAGTTGTGCATCGCTATTTGCCGGAAGAGCCTATTTACGTTGTCGAAGGCGATTCGACCAACATCAAGGTCACTTATCCTTCCGATCTTATTCTGGCGAACAAAGTGCTCTCTGACTCGAAGGAAGAGAATGGTGTTTCGATCGAGATAAACAAATTTGCTTCATCGGGCAAGGCATCAGAGATTTATGCTTTCCTGCATGTCAAGCCAGAACCAGGCGAGAGCTTTGACGCTGTCGCTGAGAAGATCAACAAGGCAAAAGTTGAACTCAAGGCGAGCTTGGGAGAAGGCGCGACAATCGTCTTCGAACGATATTTCCTGAGCGATATTGCCAATCAATATGAGTCGATTGAATCTTATCACGACGGAATTGCAGCGACTTCGCTCATCAAACAGGAACCTTTGGATGGAAGCAAGGTTGCATTGCTCGTGTACTTCCAGATCGGCACGGAAGTTACCCGCATCGGCAACACAACCAAGACTTTCCACAACGGATACACTCATCTTTGGACAACAAACCTTCAGGAGAAAGACGGCGACAGCTATTTGCAGACGCACAAGCTTCTTGCCGACTACGAACAGTCACTGAAGGAACAAGGCGCGTCGATTGCCAACAACTGTTTGCGCACCTGGTTCTTCGTTCGCGATGTCGACAGCAACTATGCTGGACTCGTGAAAGGTCGTCGCGAATTCTTCACTCACATCGGATTAACTCCTGAAACTCACTATATTGCCAGCACAGGAATTGACGGTTCGCCAATGGTCGGATCGGCAAAGGTTCAGCTCGAAGCGATTTCGACAAAGGGCATTGCCGACGAACAGGTCGTTCATCTTAAGGCATTGACACACCTCAACCCTACTTACGAATACGGAGTGACTTTCGAACGAGGCACTTCTGTTCAGTATGGCGATCGTAAGCATCTTTGGATCAGCGGAACAGCAAGTATCAACAACAAAGGTGAAATCCTGCACGAGAAAGATGTGACAAAACAGACAAAACGCATGTGGGAGAATGTCGAAGCATTGCTCAAGGAAGGTGATGCGACATTCGACGATGTGATGTATATGATTGTCTATCTGCGAGATATTGCCGATTATGCGACCGTTGAAGCTTTATATAAAGAAAGATTCCCAAACAAACCAAAAGTCTTTGTTCACGCACCAGTTTGTCGACCAGGTTGGCTCATCGAAATGGAATGCGAAGCTATTGTAGCTAAAGAAGATAGCCGATATGCCGATTTCTGAGAAAGACCGACTGCTGAAGCTGGTTAGAGACGGCGAGCCAATGACAGCAAGCCAACAGATCAAGTTGGCAACTGCATTGTCTGTTCCTGCCATCTTGTCACAGCTCTCTACGATCGTAATGCAATACATTGATGCATCGATGGTGGGAGCATTAGGCGCAAATGCCTCAGCTTCAATAGGACTTATCTCTACTTCCACTTGGCTCTTAGGTGGAATTATCGGTTCGGCAGCCGTTGGTTTTTCAGTACAGGTTGCTCACAAAATCGGCGCAAGCAACAATCACGAAGCACGAGTAATATTCCGACAAGCACTTACTGCCTGTTTCCTGTTCAGCATCATCGTAATGCTGTTTGGAGCATGCATAAGTCCTTTTCTGCCACATTGGTTAGGAGGAAATGAAGAGATTTGCGACGATGCAAGCACTTATTTCCTCATATTCTGTCTTGCCCTTCCCGTTCTTATGGTTCGCCGCCTTTGCGGAAGCATGTTGCGCAGTTCCGGAAACGTGAAAGTTCCGAGCCTACTCAATGTCTTTGCCTGTTCGATGGATGTCGTATTCAACTATGTGTTGATTTACAAATTCGGAATGGGCGTTCTTGGCGCAGCTTTAGGTACACTTTTTGCTGAAATATGTACGATGGTGCTGATGCTATATTTCGCATGCTTCAAGTCGGAAGAACTAAGGCTCACGCACGAAAAAGGCAGTTTCCGACCAGATTGGATTCACTTGAAGCTTTCGCTCAAGATCGGTTTGCCGATGGGCGTCGAACATGTGATCTTCTGCGCTGCTCAGATCGTCTCGACAATCATCGTTGCTCCTCTCGGAACTGTTGCAATTGCTGCGAATGCGTTTGGCATAACGATTGAAAGTCTCTGCTATATGCCAGGTTACGGTATTGGAGATGCAGCAACAACACTTGTCGGACAAAGTCTTGGTGCCGGACGACGCGAATTATGCAGGCGATTTGCTCAGATCACAATCGCAATGGGCGTAGCTGTCATGTCAATTATGGGCATTATAATGTATTTCACTTGTCCATATCTTCTGACGATTATGACGCCTGATCTGGCTGTTCAGGAACTTGCCACAAGAGTTCTGCGAATAGAAGCATTTGCCGAACCATTCTATGCTGCCAGCATTGTCGCTTACAGCGTTTTTGTCGGTCTTGGACAAACAATAATGCCTTGCGTCATGAATCTTGTAAGCATTTGGTGCGTCCGAATCACTTTAGCCATTCTGTTGGCATCGACGATGGGACTTGTCGGCGTTTGGCTTGCAATGGCTATCGAACTTACATTCAGAGGAATTATTCAGGTTTCAGTACTTGCCGTCTCTCATCGCCACAAGGGAGACAATAATTAAGAATAAGAAATGATAATGAAAAAGATTTGTAATACAGAATTTGGCGGAGAACGTCCACTATACTTCGAGAAAGATCTCCGTTTGGAAAATGTCACTATACATTTAGGAGAATCCTCACTCAAAGAAACAAGTAACATTGAGGCAGAGGGATGCCGCTTTGAGGGAAAATATGTATTTTGGGAGACAAAGGGATTTAAGGTTAACAATAGCTTTTTTGCCGTTTCTGCAAGATCTTCTTTATGGTATTCAAAAGATGCCCGACTCACAAACTGTATGGTCGAAGCTCCTAAAATGTTCCGTCGTACAAAAGGCATCTATCTCGAAAATGTAGAAATGCCTAATGCAGAAGAAACCCTTTGGGATTGCGATGATATCGAGATAAAGAACTGCAAGATCCAGAATGCCGACTATCTCTTCATGCATAGCAACAACATAAAGATTTCCGACTATCATCAGGACGGAAACTACTCGTTCCAATACAGCAAGAATGTTGAGATACACAACGCTGTGCTCAACTCAAAAGACTCGTTCTGGGATAGTGAGAATTGTACGATCTACGACTCGGAAATCAACGGAGAATATCTCGGATGGTATAGCAAGAACCTGAAGCTGGTTCGTTGTCACATCACAGGAACGCAGCCACTTTGCTATTGCGAGAATCTCATTATGGAAGATTGTACTTTAGGCGAAGACGCAGATCTTGCCTTCGAATACAGCACCATTCATGCTACAATCAAAGGCAATGTCGTAAGTATTAAGAATCCGACATCTGGCAACATCTCTGTTGAGAGTGTCGGCGAGATTATCATCGACGAGAATCAAAGAATGCCGAAAGACTGTAGCATTACCTGCGACCGTGATACTTGTCCTTCTCCACGATCATAAGAGCATCTGATTGGTGTAAAGCATCGTCGAAGTCAAACTCTTCGGTCTTAGTTACTACACCAACGCAGAATGTTACCGGCACGCCGTTAATAACCTTATCGCGTGCCATTTTTCTTGCCTGTTCGACAAAACCTAAAACGGTTTCGTGATCGCAACCCTTACACAAGACAAGGAACTCATCGCCACCTGTACGGGCAACAATACTCTTATCCTGCGGGAATACTTCCGACAAAGAATCGCCAACAGTCTTGAGCAATAAATCTCCAGCGTTGTGACTGAAATTATCATTTACTTTCTTCAGATCGTTGGCATCGACTGAAACAAACGAAACCGGATAAATAGGATTTGCGGCGTGGATCTCTTGCCATTGTGCGAGATAATGACGGTTATAAAGACCTGTAAGACTATCGTGGAACGCCATCTTTCTATATGATTCCTTCTCAAACTCTGTTCCAAGAGTCTGTACCATGATTCCGATATCCAAAGGTTTAGAAAGGTGGGCATTCATTCCTGCTTCCTTTGTTCTCTTCATATCTTCCTCCAAGGCATTTGCCGTCAATGCAATGATAGGAATATTTGCAATATTCGGATTAGGCATAGAACGAATGGCCTTTGCTGCTTCGTAACCATTCATAACAGGCATCTGAATATCCATAAGGATCATATCATAACGACCAGGTTCGACTTCCTTCATACGTTCGACAGCCTGTTCGCCATCGTAAACCGACTCGACCATTGCTCCGATTTCTGACAGCAACACTTCTGCGATTTCGCGGTTTGTCTCATTATCCTCAACCAGAAGAATACTCTTACCAAGAAGCGGGTTGTCCATCTCTGCATCGTCTTCGCTTTGCTCATCATCGATTAACTGTTCTATAATTGCAGGTTTCTTCGGTTGGGCATTTTCCACAATCTGCATTGGCAGAGTAATTGTAATCTCTGTGCCGTGTCCTTCTTCACTCTCAATGGCAATTTCTCCGCCCATCAAATCAACAAGTTTCTTGGTGATTGTCATTCCAAGACCAGTTCCTTGAATATTCGATACAGCAGTTGATCGTTCACGGGTAAATGGTTCAAAGACTTCTGCCAGGAACTTTTTGCTCATACCAATGCCTGTGTCCTTGACCTTTATCTCATATAATGCTTCGCCTTCTTTCTCGCTGGCAAGCTGAGTGATCTTAACAGCAATTGTTCCCCGTGCTGGCGTGAACTTAATCGAATTGGACAAGCAGTTGATAAGAACCTGATTTATATGCAACTTATCGCACAAGACATAGTCATTGATAATATTAGATGTATCGAAGAAAACATCCAGCTTATTCTTCTTTGCATCTGTCAAGACAATGTTCTTTACATCGTTCATCAACTCTGTCAATGAATTCTCTTGAACCGATACCTCAACCTTTCCGGATTCGATTCGGCTCATATCCAAGATCTCATTGATGAGTGAAAGGAGATGATTGCTCGACGCCTGAATCTTCTTAAGATAATCTGCGACTTTTATTCTGTCGTCAAGATGAACAGAAGCAAGAGCAGTCAAACCTACGATAGAATTCATTGGCGTACGTATGTCGTGCGACATATTATTAAGGAACACTGTCTTTGCCTTATTCGCATTTTCGGCAGCAGTGACAGCATCGCGCAAATCCTTGACAATATCGTCAACATTTCTTATACTGCACAAAACCTCTTTTGTTCCCTCTATCCTTGAAATATTACAAAGAATATGATGTATCTCACCATTAGAAACAATACGGAACTTGTGGGATAAAGTTTCCTTTTCGTGGAGTTGCTTAATAATATCCTTGTAAGTAAAGAACTTAAGCAAAGCCTCTCGGTCCTCTTCGTATGCACGCTCGCTGATATATTGTTTGAGAAAATCGTCAATAGGATATTCCACATTTTCTTCTTTGCGCAATGACACTAATATATCATTAGTCGATTTCACATTGCGTATGGTGTTACGCTCGAAATTAGCAATAAAGATATTATTGTATTCACGAGTTAACGTATCGACAAAAGCTTTAAGTGGATCAGCTGTGTATTCGCTAAGATTAATCATTTCTCAGATATTAAAAAGGTAATGAATCTATCAGAAAGATACTATATAATGTTGTTTGAAGAAACGAGGCCGACGAATTGCCAAGCCATAATCAAACATATCCATCGTTATTTGAATATTGTCATCATCGCAGAACAAGTCCCAAATCTCTTCCATCTTCTGTTTCGGGCGAATGCCATTGATGAAGAAAACAGTATTCTCGTGTGTATGTGTGTTGAGATATTCGAAGAGTTGATTCTTATCGTATCCATCTGGCATATAAGACAACAGAACCATATCCGCGACAAAATCCTCTGGCACTTCAAGGATGTCCTTTACCATTGTGATCTGGTTTTGACGATCTTCCGGCAAGACTGAAAGGTGTTCCTTTGCTTTCTGCTTAGACAATTCATCTGCAAGACTATAGATTTTGTTTCTGCTGTCAGTCAAGATAATCGGAAGTGCAGATTGTCCGCCATCGGATCCTATCTCCAATATATTACGAGCATGAAAACGATTAGACAAACGCAATAACAATGTTGAGAGCTTATAAGGAATAACCGTTTTCTGGTTATATAACTTCTGCAAGACTGAATATGCGTAATATGGAGTCTTCTCCTCTATTACTTCGGTAATAAGAGAAAATGCAAATGGAGAATGTACGCCAAATCCCTTTCGGTATTTGATCTTTCGCACACTTTTCTTTATATAGTCTTTCAATGGTTTTTTGTTCATTACAATTCTGTTTATAGCTCTAATCCGTTGAGCATCGAATAATAAAGTGCTATCGCCTCACGAATTTCGTCAAGACAGATATATTCGTCGGCTGTATGACTGCGAGCCGAATCGCCAGGTCCGATCTTTATGCTCGGGAAATGCATCAAAGCCTGATCGCTGAGAGTTGGGGAACCGAAAGTAGATCTACCTAACATCTTTATTCGTTCGACCAAAGGATGTGTTTCAGAGATTCCCGATGGCTGCAAACGAGTGCTTCTTGGAGTAAGTTCGACTGGCGCAACAAGTTCCTGAAGAGTCTTGACTACCTCTTCGTTGGTATATGCATCGGTTGTACGCACATCAACAACGAACTTACACTCATCCGGCACCACATTATGAACAGTGCCGGCATTAATCACAGAAACTGTAATCTTAACAGGTCCAAGAGTCGACGACTCTTTCTCAAACCTATAATTCTTAAGTTTCTGTATAGCTTCAAAGGCAATATATATAGCATTTATTCCCTCGTTTCTTGCTGCATGTCCTGATTTTCCGTGAGCGACACCATCAAGCACGACAAGCCCCTTTTCTGCAACTGCGGCATTCATGCCCGTCGGTTCTCCGACAATCGCCAAAGCTGGATTTATTGGGGCATCAGTATTACATAGAACCGACTCAATTCCATTCTTTCCAGAAACCTCCTCTTCGCAAGAAGCAAGAAACATAAGATTATATTTCTGAGGTGTGTCTTTGAGCATCAGAAAAGTATGAAGCAAAGAAACAAGCGGAGCGCCAGCATCATTTGATCCAAGTCCGTAAAGACGAGTCTCAAGTTTTCCTGAAGCATTTTCAACAACCTCTTCTGTAGGTTTAAACGGATCTTTCGTCCATGTCACAACAGGCTTCACTGTATCACAATGACTATTAAGAAGAATTGTCGGAAGGGTTTTATCTTCAATATTAACTCGAGTAGCCCAAACATTATTGCCTAATCGTCCGACCTCGACACCATCCTGTTGACGAAGGTATCCTTCAATCAAATCCGCAACAGATTTTTCATCACGACTCGTTGACGGAATCGCGATCATCTGTTTTAACAAGTCGACCGACTGATAATATGCTATGTCCTGTGTTAATTCTTGCTTCATCATTCTGCAAATATAATTATTAATATTAAAGATGTGTATTCTTCGATTATTTTTTTGCTTTTTTCCAAGATATTTCATATCTTTGCGCTCAAAATACGATAAAAGATGATTACATTAGATCAATTAAAGGCTACACAAGACCGCTTGGCAGACTTGTTCCGCTATCTCGATATTGAAAATAAAAAGATTCAGCTTGAAGAAGAAGAACTTCGCACACAAGTGCCAGGATTCTGGGAAGACCAGAAGGCAGCAGAGGCTCAGATGAAGGTCGTGAAGGGTATCCGCAAGTGGATTGAGGCATATAACGAGGCAAAAGTTAATGTCGAGGAACTTGCTACAGCATTCGAATTCTTCAAGGAAGAACTTGTTTCTGAAGAGGAGGTTGATGCTCAGTACGCAAAGACTATCGAGCTCTTCGAAAGCATCGAGCTCAAGAACATGCTTCAGGGCGAGGAAGACAATATGAACTGTATCCTCAAGATCAATGCCGGCGCAGGTGGTACTGAAGCTAATGACTGGGCTCAGCAGTTGATGCGTCTCTACATGCGCTATGCTGAAGAACATGGCTACAAGGTGACAGTTCAGGATCTTGTCGAAGGCGATGATGCTGGTATCAAGAGCACAACACTTGAGATTGAAGGCGATATGGCATTCGGTTACTTGAAGTCGGAGAATGGCGTTCACCGTCTAGTCCGAGTTTCTCCTTACAACGCTCAGGGCAAACGCATGACTTCGTTCGCATCTGTCTTTGCATTCCCAATGATCGATGACACAATTGAAGTTACCATCGATCCTGGACGTTTGACATGGGATACTTTCCGTTCAGGTGGTGCAGGTGGTCAGAACGTAAATAAGGTAGAATCCGGTGTACGAGCACGATATATGTACCTTGACCCATACACAGGAGTTGAGACAGAATTGCTTCAGTCTTGTACTGTAACCCGAGATCAGCCAAAGAACCGAGAAATGGCTCTCCAGTTGCTCAAATCACAGATCTACAACATTGAGCTGGAACACAAACGCGAAAAGCAGGCTGCAATCGAAGCTGGCAAGAAAAAGATTGAATGGGGTTCACAGATCCGTTCTTATGTCTTTGACGACCGTCGTGTAAAGGATCACCGCACTGGATTCCAGACATCTGATGTAAACGGTGTTATGGACGGTAAGATCGATGGATTCATCAAGGCTTACTTGATGGAATTCGGCGGACAATAAACAAAACTAAAAGAAATACTACTGCTTCAAGAATACAAGCCTCAAAAACAGTAGGATACCACAATAGCTTCCCTCCAAGACTGTAATCTTCGAAGGAAGCTATATTTTTTGCTATGAAAAATAGCCAACGAACAAAATAATCTATCGGATAGGAAAGAAATACCAATGAAGGCAGTACAAGGTATGTCAATAACAAATATACAAAAGCCGGAAGAATCGGAATAATAACAAGTCCTTGAATCCATCCGAAAAGTGGCACAAGATGAAAATAATAAGCTACGACGGGCATTGTAAATAGTTGTGCAGAAAGAGTTACCGTAAGCAACTTTTCAAATCTACTATATTTCTTAATCATCGGTTGAACAATAATAATACCTAATGCTGCAAAAAAACTTAACTGAAAACCGACGTCCCAAAGTTGCTGAGAATCATAAAGCAACATAATCAAGGCGGCGGAAGAAATTATGTGCAATGAATCAGAGTTTCTTTGTAAGATATATGAGAATACCGCTATCGACAACATCAAAGATGCTCTTACTGACGAAATTGGAAATCCTATGCAATATACATAAAACCAAACGAATGCAATAACAATCAATCTATGGGTTTTGAGCAAGCCAAAACTTCTTAATGGAAACAATAATCCAAACAACACCAAATAGATAATTCCAATATGAAGACCAGAAACCGCCAAAATATGACTCATTCCCGCTTCTCGTATACTAAGCTTTTGTGATTTTGATAAGGCTTGCTTATCTCCTAAAAGAATTCCTTTGGCCACAGCCTTTGATTCATCACTCAAGGCAAGGCGATCTATTCTTTCCGATACTTCCTGAAAAAAGGCAGTTCTCTCTTTATCATTCTTTTCCGGGTATGAGCACATTTTATCCTGCCCAGCCATAATAAACGACATAGCAGAAACCATCAAATATAGTCCATACGGCTTGAATTCATTGTCATGTGGAAAGAAATAAATGATGCCAGCACAAAGAAATAATGCGACCAAAACATACAATGTTCCAGTTTCAGCAAGCAATATTCCAATGATAAAGAACAAAATGGTTTTAATAAGGAACGACATAAGTTATATTAATTCATAGAATATGATTATTAAATAGAATTATCCATAAAAACATCTTAAAAGAATGCAGTAATAATACCCATTGCAAAAAGAGTAACAACCAACAAACGAACGAAGACCCCAATAGCGAGAACAAACATTGTAGTCCAAAATGGAGCTCGTGCCATACCAAGACAAATAATCAAAGCATTACCAATGCCTGGCAAGAAATTACATGCAGCAAGCCAAATTCCTTTTCCTTGCATAAATTTCTGCGCCTTATCAATCTTCGCCTTACTAACTCGAGCATATTTCTCGATCCATTCTGGAGAAGCAAGCATTCCTATAAAATAGTTTGTTCCAGCACCGATCCAGTCACCAAGCCAAGCAAACAATAGCAGAACCCAAACATGATTTCCATATAATGCTATTGATGCGGTAAGCGGAGCTTCAATATTAAATGGCACTATGCTTCCTGCTAGGAAACCACTTCCAAATAGAAAAGCACAGCACCAATATAGCGATTTGTCCATGAATTTACTGTTAAAAATCTCGCAAATATAAATATTAATTTGGAGAAATACTCATTTATGAGTAAATTTGCGCGCAAAAATAAGTATTTTTAATATATATAGGTAAAGAATGAAAAAAATACTCGGACTCATCGCTGTTATTTTGTCTTGTTTCAACTTCTGTTATGCTCAGTTCGTAGAACCTGTTTCATGGGTTTCCAATGAGACAAAGAAAGGAGAAGAACTAACTCTCACATTCAAAGCGTCAATCGATAATGGTTGGCACATTTATGGATTAGAAGAATACAAAGATGGGCCACAAAACACAGCTTTCATTTTCGAAACACTTGAAGGAGTTCAGGTTGTAGGCAAGCCAACCGTAGTTTCAGGCAAAGAAATAAAGCACATGGATGATGCTTTTGACATGGAATTGGCATATTTTGAAGATGCAGTTTCTTTTGCACAAAAGCTCAGAATTACCGGAGAGAAATACAAAGTTGCCGGATATGTGATTTACATGAGTTGCAACGATGGCAGTTGTACTCCTCCTACAACTTATGAATTCAGCTATGCTGGTGAAGGAATAATAGCAAACACATCTGCTGCTGAAACAGAAAAGGCAGAGCCTTCTATTGAAGAAACATCCGATGCAAGTGAAGAGACACCTGGCAATAATGAAGCTGTTGAAGGAAATTCTGTCAATGTATCAAATGACCTTTGGGCTCCTGTAATTGACAAACTCAATAGTTTCAATTCCGAAAGCAATAATATCTCAGACACTTCTGGATTATCGCATTCCTGGTGGTATATTCTCTTAGCAGGATTCATTGCAGGTTTCGTGGCATTGGTTACTCCTTGTGTATGGCCAATGATTCCTATGACTGTAAGTTTCTTCCTTAAGCGAACAAAAGATCGCAAGAAGTCGATCAAGGATGCAATCACTTATGGTATTTCGATCATTGTTATTTATGTCGGTCTTGGTTTGATTGTCACAGCTATGTTCGGAGCCTCTGCTCTCAATAGCCTTGCAACAAATGCAATCTTCAACATAGTTTTCTTCCTATTGCTTGTTGTATTTGCATTCTCGTTCTTTGGTGCATTTGAAATTCAACTGCCTGCTAAATGGACAAGTAAACTTGACGAAAAAGCAGATACAACAACAGGACTTCTGTCGATATTTTTCATGGCATTTACACTGTGCCTTGTAAGTTTCTCTTGTACAGGTCCTATTATCGGCACACTTCTGGTAGAAGCTGCCACCTCAGGTTCGATGCTTTATCCAGCAATCGGCATGTTTGGTTTTGCCCTCGCTCTGTCTTTACCATTCACAATCTTTGCTCTTTTCCCAAGTCTTCTGAAAGCAGCACCTAAAGCAGGAGGATGGCTCAATATGGTAAAAGTTGTACTTGGCTTCTGCGAACTTGCCCTTGCGTTCAAGTTCCTCTCAGTTGCCGACCTTGCATATGGTTGCGGCATTCTTGACAGAGAGACATTCTTATGTCTGTGGATTGTAATTTTCGCATTCCTCGGCATGTATCTGCTCGGCTTTATCCGACTTCCTCACGATGACGATCCAAAACCTTCTGATCGTGTTTCGGTAACTCGTCTCGCTTTGGCTTTGGTTTCCTTTGCATTCGCCCTTTATATGGTTCCTGGACTCTGGGGTGCACCTTGCAAAGCTATCTCGGCCTTCGCTCCTCCTATGTCGACACAAGACTTCAACCTTGATCCTGATGCACGCATTCAGACATATCACGATTACGAAGAAGGTATGGCTGCTGCAGCTCGAACTGGCAAGCCGGTTCTCGTTGACTTCTCCGGATATGGTTGTGTAAACTGCCGTAAGATGGAGGCTGCTGTCTGGACAGACTCACAGGTAAAGAGTATCATTGACAATGAATACATACTTATCGAACTTATGGTTGATGATAAGACTTCGCTGCCAAACGGCACCGAAGTTGTGTCGGAAAACGGAAAAGAGGTAAAACTCCGTACTATTGGAGATAAGTGGAGTTACTTGCAGCGTTCGAAGTTTGGTGCAAATGCTCAACCGTTCTATGTCCTGCTCGATGCGCAAGGACAACCTCTCGCAGGAAGCTATTCTTACAACGAGGATATTGATTCTTATGTAAAGTTCCTTCAGTCGGGATTAAACCATTAATGATTTTTTAGTCCAAATAATAAAGGAAAAATGGAACAACATAAGCCTGTCGCAAATCTCGAAAAGAAGAAAGAAGCATTTGCAAGAGCATTGGGTGTAATGCAAACTCTTCGTTCAGATTGTCCTTGGGATGCCAAACAAAACAACGAGAGCATCCGACAGAACACAATTGAGGAGACATATGAACTTGCAGAAGCTTTAATAAAAGGCGATGCAAAAGAAATTCAAAAAGAGTGCGGAGATGTGCTTGAGCAGATATTCTTCTATTCAATGTTTGCCGAAGAAAAAGGGCAGTTTGACATGGGTGATATCTGTAATGCCATGTGCGACAAACTCGTCTTCCGTCATCCTCATGTATTCAATCCAGATGGATCTTTGATTAGCGAAGTCGGTGCGAAAAATGGCATTGAAGTCAGCAATCCTGACGAAGTGTCAAAACTTTGGGAAGTTGTCAAACAGAAAGAGAAAGATGGCAACAAGACGATCTTGAGTGGTATTCCAGGAATTCTTCCTGCTCTAGTCAAGGCTTATCGCATTCAGGACAAAGCCCGCAATGCAGGATTCGACTGGGAGAAACGCGAAGACGTGTGGGATAAAGTCAAGGAAGAGATTGGCGAGTTCCAGCAAGAAGTTGCCAATATGGACAAGGACAAGATGGAAGCAGAATTTGGCGATCTGCTTTTCAGCCTTATCAATGCTGCCCGTCTATATAAGATCAAACCAGACAACGCTCTTGAACGTACAAACCAAAAGTTCATCCGTCGCTTCACTTACGTTGAGACAAAAGCTAAGGAACAAGGTAAGATGATCAATGACATGACACTATCTGAAATGGATGAGCTTTGGAATGAAGCAAAGAAAGAAGGTTTATAAACTTAAAATATATATAAATGAAAAAACTATTATTTATGGGCATCATAGGCTCTTTGGCATTGGCTGGATGTAACAACACTCCTGTCAAGACTTCAGGTTTGGAATATTCGAATCTGGATACTACAGGTCGTCCAGGCGATGACTTCTACAAGTACGCTTCAGGCAACTGGATCACAAACAACCCTCAGCCTGCAGCTTTCCCTCGTTGGGGCAGTTTCGTTAAACTTGCTGACGACAATACCACTCAGCTATCAGAACTCATTCAGGGTCTCGCAGCTAAAGAAAATGAATTCGGCACTGTTGCTCAGAAAGTTGCAGATCTCTATAAATTATGTATGGACAGCACTCGTTTGAATAACGAAGGCTTTGCCCCTGTTCTTCCTTATCTTGAGAAAATCAACAACATTCAGACTCGTGAAGAATTTATTGCATACACAGCTTCTGAACATGACAATATGTTCTGGGGTATGTATTGTGGTGCTGATGAAAAGGATTCTAAGAACAACATAGTTCAGATTTCTCAAGGTGGTCTCAGCTTGGGCAATCGCGACTACTACATCAGCGACGATCCTCAGGTTAAGAAAGTACGCGACGCTTTCATCGAACACGCTCAAAACCTCTACAAGCTCATGGGTGTTGATGAGGCAACTGCTGAACAGAAAGTTGCTACTCTCATGAAATATGAGACTGAAATCGCAAAGGTTAGCAAATCATTGGAAGATCTTCGTGATCCAGAAGGAAACTATCGCAAGATGAGTGTAGCTGATCTCTCAAAGGAAAGCGGTTTTGACTGGAAGAAATACCTTGTTGATTACGGATATGACCAGACTGATGAAATTGTAATCGGTCAGTTAATTCCAGTTTCCTTAGGCTGTAAGATGCTCAACGAGGCTCCTCTCGAAGACCTCAAGACTATCTATGAGTTTAGCACAATAGCTGGTGCAAGCAGCATGCTCGGCGACGCTTTTGAAAACGAGAACTTTGCTTTCAACCAAAAGATTTCTGGTGCAAAGGAACAGCAACCTCGTTGGAAACGTGCCGTAAACGTAGTTGATGGTGTTATGGGCGATGCTGTAGGACAGATGTATGTCGAGAAATATTTCCCTGGTGAATCCAAGGAACGCATGCTTAAGCTTGTTGCAAATCTTCAGACAGTCCTTGGCGAACGTATCAAGGCTCAGAAGTGGATGAGCGAAGAAACAAAGCAGGTTGCTCTTGAGAAAC
Source organism: Bacteroidales bacterium (assembly GCA_045627785.1). Taxonomy (GTDB): domain Bacteria; phylum Bacteroidota; class Bacteroidia; order Bacteroidales; family UBA3663; genus Liminaster. The sequence goes on from JAZQOF010000042.1 coordinate 27,735, forward strand.
TCAATGCATTCTATGTAAAGGTCGGTTATCCTGACAAATGGGATGATCTCTCAGGTCTTACAATCGATCCTAAGAAGAGCCTTCTTGACAACATGATTGAAGCTAGCAAGTTCTACTGGAACCTCAGCAAGGAAAAGCATTACAACAAGCCTGTAGATCGTGACGAATGGTTCATGACTCCACAGACAGTAAACGCTTACTACAATCCTACAACAAATGAGATCTGCTTCCCTGCTGGTATTCTTCAGCCACCATTCTTCAGCAAAGATTTTGACGATGCAGTAAACTATGGTGCTATCGGTGTTGTTATCGGTCATGAGATGACTCACGGTTTTGATGATCAAGGTCGTCAGTACGACAAGGAAGGAAACCTTCGTCAGTGGTGGGCTGAATCTGATGTTGAAGCTTTCAATATTCCAGCTCAGCAAATGGTTGAATATTTCAATGGACTTTGGGTTATTCCGAATGACCTTCATGCAAATGGAGCTTTGTGTCTTGGAGAAAACCTCGCTGATCATGGCGGTTTGAACATTGCGTTCCAGGCTCTTCAGCTTGCACAAGAGCAGAATGGTAAACTACCGGAAGAGAATGGATTCACTGCTGAACAACGCTTCTTCCTCTCTTATTCTAATGTATGGGCAGGAGTTTCTACAGAAGAATTACTTCGTCGTTTTGCACTTACTGATGTTCACTCTGCACAGCACCTTCGTGTAAACGGTGGCGTTGCTCAGTGTAATGCTTGGTATGAGGCATTCAATATTCAGCCAGGCGATGCTCTTTACATTGCACCAGAAGATCGCGTTGACATTTGGTAAAAAAATAAAGACTGGAAAAACTTGCCAGTCTATGATAGAACACTATATTTTGTTTAACTATAAAAATCAAAATTATGAAACTTAATTTGAAAACACTCCTTCTCTGCGCAGCCCTCAGCATGCCAGTTTTAGCTATTGCAGATAATGCAGACGAAGCTCTCAGCGCAAAGTTCAAATCTGAAATCAAAATAAAGCAGGCTGAATTGAATCTCGAGAAGACTAAGCTCAAGAGTGACAAGAAGAACGCAGAACTCATAGCAAAGGTTAATGGTCTTAAGGAAGAACTTCAAGACCTCAAGAGAAAAAAGGATATTATTGATGACAAGATTTCAGCTGAAAAGGAATATGAAAAGGCTGTTGATGAAGCTGAAAAGGCTAAGAAAAAATTAGAAACGGCTGTAAAAAAAGCTAATGAAACTTTCAACAAATAAAGAGCCTAGATATAAGCACAAAAAAACGTCCTCAATCGAGGGCGTTTTTTTATGTCATGTTTTTTACTTGAAGAGGTTACCAAGTTGTTTCATAGCGACACCTTTAAGTTCATCTGCAAGAGATTCAACTTTACCGTCACCATCCAAATCACCGAGCTGCAGCTGGCTAGCAAGCATGGTTACGATCTGTGACATATCCTTTCCTTGAAGATTAAGACCTCCGAGGAGATTCTTTGCCTTGTTAACATCTACATTTGAACCATATTGTTTTACAAGTTCCGCAATAATAGTTTGAACATCAACTGCCATAATTTTAATAGATTTAATTGTTTTATTTTATTTTTGTTAATAAATAGCCAGTTCCGAAACACGATCCATATACAAATGTCGCAATAGCTGATAATACGCCTACAACAAGATTCTTATTTACAATTGTAGCATTGACAACCAACAAAAGGAAATAAGCCAATACAGGCAATATCACTATTGGATGAATCAGAGAAAGAAGGAGAAGAAATGCTAATAATGGTGTAAGAACCAAATTCAAGAATTGTGCAACTTTATTCGATTCTGGATTTAATTTACTTAGCATAGCACAAACTTCACCAGAAGCAAACGCTTTCTTAATGAAAGATTTCCACTTTTCTTTTCTTTTATGATAAACCCATGCATTAGGAAAACGACGACAGGATTTATGTTCGCCTATTATTCTTAGCATCAAATCAAGATCTTCGCCAAGAGTCATAGATGTAAAGCCACCAAGATTATCAAAGACATCTCTACGAATTCCCATATTAAATGCACGTGGAAAATAAACAGACATTTTGCTTTCTGAGCCATATAAGGCTCCCAAAGAAAAAGGTGAAGTCAAAGCATATGTAAATGCGCGGCCCAATGAAGAAAACGATTTGTCTGTCTTTTCAGGTCCTCCGAAAGCATCAGGAGCGGAAAAATATAATTCTTGAAGTACAGCTTGCAAATATCCAGGAGGGACTATCACATCAGAATCTAGGAATATAATATACTCTCCGACTGATTGCTTTACAGCAAAATTACGTGCCGCTGTTACCCCGGAATGTGGAATCTTATAATACTTAATTAATAAATCTCCATAATGTCTGGCACATACTTCTTCACATGGATTTGTAGAACCATCATCTACTACAATGACTTCAGTATAATGTCCACAATGCTTCAAATTACCAACTAAACTAGTTAGCAATTCATCGACTTGCGTTGGATTATCAAATACAGGTACAATAACGGAAAAACTCATTGTCTCTATTCTTATGCAACAAAGATATAAGTTTTTTTTGGATAATAAAAATTAAAGCAACAATTATAGTAAATTATTTCTAATTTTATTTATTTACGAGAAAATCCAAGCTCAGAATAGAGTAAAATATACAAAAAAAAGACCCGAACTATAGCTGTTCGAGTCTTCTGTAAGGTGGCGGCTTTCTACTCTCCCGCTTTCGCAGTACCATCGACGTTACAAGGTTTAACTTCTCTGTTCGGAATGGTTAGAGGTGGAGCCCTTGTGCTATAA
>JAZQOF010000043.1:0-21415 GCA_045627785.1 Bacteroidales bacterium
CGACATCAGTCCTCTCTACGAAGGTATCTACGAACTTTGCGCAATCCTCCTGCTCTTCCCACTCATCCTCTCGATTGGTGCCGGCAGTAAGCTCGAAGGCACACGCGCCACAAAGCTTTGTCTCTTCGTAGGTCAGCTCTCCTTCCCTCTCTACATCACCCACTACCCTATACTCTACATGCACATGAGTTGGGCAGAAAACCATATGGATTTGCCTGTGAGCACCCACGTCTTCGTAGGCGTTACTACTCTCATCATGTGCATCGGAATAGCTTGGGCTTGCTTGAAACTCGTTGACGAACCTGCTCGCGCTTGGCTGAAAGAACATTGGCTGAAGAAATGATGTAATAATGGAAAATAAATAATTGCATAAAGGCGATGTCAGCAAATTTGGTTCCGAAATTTTGGTTATTTTTCCCTAATTTTAGGTATGACTAATTATAAATAATGTACGTATCTTTGCACCGTAATTTATGCAATTTTGGTATGAAACAATTTTTTATCCTTGCGCTTTCGGCACTTCTGCTTAGTGCCTGCACACAAAACAAGACAACGAGTATGAATCAGATCCAGGATTGGGACAAGACATTCCCATTGAGCGAAAAGGTTAATCACGAAAAGATTGCTTTCAAAACACAGTACGGATTTACCCTTGCGGCAGATCTTTACATTCCGAAGAATGCCAATGGTAAGATGAAGGCGATTGCAGTAAGTGGTCCTTTCGGAGCCATCAAGGAGCAATGTTCAGGCCTTTACGCAATGACAATGGCCGAGCGTGGTTTTATCACCTTGGCGTTCGACCCTTCGTTTACAGGAGAATCATCGGGAGAACCTCGTCGCACAGCATCGCCAGACATCAATACAGAAGATTTCCTTGCTGCTGTCGACTACCTCTCAATGCGTGAAGATGTTGATGCAGAAAAGATTGGTATCATTGGTATTTGTGGTTGGGGAGGCATTGCTCTTAATGCTGCTGCAGCAGATACTAGAATCAAGGCTACAGCCGCAATGACCATGTACGACATGAGCCGTGTGAATGGTAATGGTTATTTCGATGCTGATGACAATGAGGAGGCACGTTTTGCTGCTCGCAAAGCATTGGCTGATGAACGCATGAAAGCAGCGATCAGCGGTAATACTACTCCAGGTGGTGGCGTTGTTGATCCATTGCCAGAGGATGCTCCTCAGTTCGTGAAGGATTACTACGATTACTACAAGACTCTACGTGGTTATCACGAGCGTTCGGGCAACAGCAACGATGGCTGGCACACTTTCGGTTGTCAGGCATACGCTAACACCCGATTCCTTTATTATATAAATGAAATCCGTTCGGCAGTGCTAATCGTTCATGGCGAAAAGGCACACTCACGCTACTTCGGCGAAAATGCGTTCGAATACATGACAACTGGTAAGGCAGAAGGCTATGATGCTGTGCGCAAGCCAAACCCTGTACCTGAGAATAAGGAGTTAATGATCATCCCTGGAGCAAGTCATTGCGACCTCTATGATGGCGGTAAGGACAAGGTTATTCCTTGGGATAAGTTGGAGTCTTTCTTTAACGAGAACTTGAAATAATGCAAGAAATACATTTAGACAGCATACAAGCATTCAACGACTACAATGGGAAGGAAACTCTTCATCCCCTTGTAAGCGTTATTCATGTTGATAACACAGAGCACATCAAAGAGTGCAAGATGCACTATGGCTTTTACGCAATCTACCTTAAGGAGAACAAAGGTTGCAAACTTTCATACGGACGTACGGAATACGACTTCGATGAGATGACCGTCACGAGTTTTGCACCAGGACAAGTGGTGACCGTAGAGCCAAATCCTGAAGTGCCTTTTGCAAAATACATCGGTTTGGCGTTCCACCCAGATCTTCTCAACCGCACCTCACTTGGCAAACAGATGAGTCGTTATGAGTTCTTCGATTATACAAGTAACGAAGCGCTGCATCTTTCTGCTCAGGAGGTTGAGATCTTTAAGGGTGTTCTTACTATGATTGAACAGGAACTGCATCATGCTATCGACAAACATACGCGCGAATTAGTAGTTAGTCACATAGAGCTCCTTCTGAACTATTGCCTCCGTTTCTACGACCGTCAATTCATCACACGCGAAGAGATTAACCATAGCGTGGTGAAGAAATTCTTGTCCCTTCTCGATGATTATATCTCCGACAAGGCAGGTCGTGAGGGTTTGCCAACTGTTGCATACTTTGCCGACAAGTGCTGTCTCTCCACAGGGTATTTCGGCACATTGGTAAAGACAGAGACTGGACGAACTGCAAAAGACCTTATAAACGACAGAATCATGAGTAAGGCAAAGGAGATGCTATCTTCCGATACTCTATCCGTAACCCAAATCAGCCAGCGTCTAGGCTTCGAATATCCACAGCACTTCGTCCGCTTCTTCAAGGCTCTGACAGGCAAGACTCCAAACCAATGGAGAGCGGCATAAAAAACAACAGAATTGCAAATAGCTATTTGTCATGGCTCTACTTTTACTATTAGTTATCTATGTAGTATTCATCGGACTAGGACTACCTGACTCTCTATTTGGCACAGCATGGCCAGCAATCTATAGCGACTTGGGATTACCATTCTCTTTCGGAAGTTTTGTCACGCTTATTACATCATGTGGTACAGTTTACTCCAGTTTCAGGAGCTACAAACTCATAAAGCGATGGGGAACGTATCGCGTTACACTTTTCAGTACAGCACTTACAGCCATTGCTATCCTCGGCATGGCATGGTCGGGCAATTTTCTATTCTTCTGCCTCTGTGCGCTCCCCCTCGGATTGGGAGCAGGGGCCATTGACAGCGCCTTGAACAACTATGTGTCGCTTCATTACACCGCTGCAAAGATGAACTTTCTTCATTGCTTCTACGGATTGGGAGTGACTCTGAGCCCTCTAGTGTTGTCTATTGTCTTGCAAGGAGAATATGGTTGGCGAGGTGGTTATAATCTCGTCTTCTTTTTTCAGGCAATAATCACTGCCATAATACTCTTTTCTTATTCACTGTGGGAAAGAAACAGAAATTCAGAAACCGCTGAAGAGCAATACAATACGCTATCCCTTCGCGAAGTGTTGAGACTTAAAGGCATAATACCAATGCTCACATTGTTTTTCAGCTCCGTTGCTCTTGAAATGTCTTGTGGTGTATGGGGTGCCACGTATCTAGTAGAATCAGAAGGCGTTTCTGCAGCCGATGCTTCGGCAATCATAATGTTCTATTTCCTCGGTATAGCAATAGGCAGATTCCTTTCTGGAATACTATCCATGAAATGGCACGGATGGATAGTTGTTCGCTGCAGCATGTGTGTTCTGTTCGTTGCTCTCATGCTACTTATCTTCTCTCCTCATATCTGGATCACAACCGCAGCGCTGATGCTCATCGGCATAGGCAATGGACCAATGTTTCCTAGTTTCAGTTTTCTTACACCAGAAAATTTCGGTCGTGAGAATTCCCTTTCAGCAATGGGAATGCAGATAGCAGTTGCCAACATCTCAATGATGCTTATGCCAGTGCTATGCGGTCTTATGACACAGCAATTCTCTATGAACATCTTCCCATGTTTTCTCACTATCTGTTTTGTCTTGATGGTTATCGCTTATAGGATGCGTCCTTCCATCAATCTAGAAAATTGCGATTAGATTATTACTTTCCGAAAAATTGGTTATGTTACCCAAAAATTAGGTATTCATCTATATATATAATATGTGTACCTTTGCAAGCGAAAAACGTAACATAAAAACATTATGAAAAAAGTATTATCTCACATTTATCTTTTTATTGCAGCTTTCTTTATGATGGCCCAGAGCGAGAAGGTTGACGCTATGCCGCCGGCAAATAACAATTCTACAAGTGGCAGCAACAATACTTTGATTGTTTATTACAGCTATACCAACAATACAAAGCAAATTGTTGATGATCTGAAAACGCTGATTGATGCCGATGTCCTTGAGGTTGTGCCAGCTGACAAGACACTCAAGTATGAGGCAAATAATTACGCCATTGGTACCGAGCAGCTCAACAAAATCAAGAACAATCCAGACAATGAGAGCAGTTATCCTGCTATTGATCCTGTGTCAGTGGATATGAGCAAATACAATACTGTCATCATTGCAACTCCGCTATGGTGGAGTCAGATGGCGAGCAACATGCAGACATTTCTTTTCAAATATGGTGCCGAGATGGCTGATAAAAACATAGGTCTCATTGTAAGTAGTCACAGTAGCGGTATCAGTGGAGTTGAAACAGATGCAAAACGACTTGTGCCTAAAGGTAAGTTTTTCGCAAAGAGCCTTTGGATAAACGCTTCGCAACACTCACAGCGCAAGGCACTCTTAGAGCAATGGCTAAAAGACATAAATTTCAGCGACTACACGACGGGTATTGACTATGTCTCGGCAGATCAAGCATTAGAGAACGGTATCTACTCATTGGAGGGCAAGAAACTCAATAAGGTACCTGCAAAAGGAATTTATATTGAGAACGGAATAAAGAAAATAAAGCAATGAAACAAATTTTATCAATACTTTTATTTTTACTAGCAATGGCAACCTCAACATCAGCACAGACACTTACTGACCGTCAGAAACATTTGGCAACAATAGCTGCTCTTGAAGCTCAGGGCGACCTTATTCGTCTGGAACCTGCCATTATTGCAGCTCTTGATGGTGGAGTAACAATCAACGAGATAAAAGAAGCATTTTCTCAGCTCTATGCTTATACAGGATTTCCTCGTTCATTGAATGCACTTGGTGTATTGAGCAAGGTGCTTGAAACTAGTAACGATAAATGGACGGAAGGTAAGCCATGGACACGTCCTGCCGTTTGGGATGATGCAAAGAAAGCTCTTGAAGTAGGCACAGAAATACAGACAAAACTGTCTGGACGTCCATTTAATTATGAGTTCTGTCATCAGAATGACTACTACTTAAAGTCGCACCTCTTCGGAGACATCTTTGCCGGTGTTCAACTCTCTGCTGCTGACCGTGAGATTGTTACAGTTGCAGCACTCTCTGCCCTAAAAAATGTAGCTCCACAATTGGCTGCGCATAAAGCTGGAGCAGTAAACTTAGGCAATACACAAGAGCAGGTCGATGAACTATGTTGTTTTCTTTCTGAGAACGGATTATCTCAATGCGATGCTGCCGCTGATGCTTGTGCTGGCAGTTGGCCAAAGGGTAATCCTAACGATGCCTACGCTCAATATTTCACAGGACAAAGTCACCTCGCTCCTATTCAGCCAAAGAACCTGACAGAAGGCGAAAAGACAGTACAGAGCTATGCCAACGTAACATTCGAACCTGGTTGCCGCAACAACTGGCACATCCATCATGGAGCACACCAAATACTTATTTGCGTGAGTGGCGAAGGTATCTATCAAGAATGGGGCAAGCCAGCCATACGTCTACATGCAGGAGACATCATTGACATACCGGAAGGGGCAAAGCATTGGCATGGAGCTACAAAGGATTCCTGGTTCCAACACCTTGCAAGCCACATACACGTTGGTGACCCAGAGAATAATGAATGGCTTGAACCAGTAACAGACGAACAATATAACGAGGCAAACAAGTAAGAACTCTACTACATTTTTTCATTAATTAATAGTCATACAACTATGCTAGGCAATTTCACATTTCAAAATCCAACTCGACTCCATTTCGGTAAGGAGTCACTCAATAAACTCAGCGAAGAACTCAACAACTATGGTCCTAAGGTAATGCTCACTTATGGCGGTGGTTCAATTAAGAAGAATGGCATCTATGATCAAGTGGTAGCTGTGCTCAAAGCTGCTGGCAAGAAAATTGTAGAAGAGCCAGGAGTTATGCCTAACCCAACAATAGACAAAGTACTCGAAGGTGCAAAACTCGCCAAGGAAGAAAAGGTTGACCTCATCCTCGCAGTGGGTGGTGGTTCAACTTGCGACTATGCTAAGGCTGTGGCTGGTTGTGCTTATCAAGAAAAGGACGTATGGCAGCACTACTTCCACAACTTCGGTGCTATGGATTGCCAATGGATCCCTGTGGCTTGTGTTCTCACAATGGCAGGCACAGGTTCAGAGATGGACGCTTGTTCGGTAATCTCATCACACGCAGAGAATCGCAAGATGTTCTACTATTTCCGCAACCCAGACTTCTCTATCCTCAATCCAGAGTTCACTTTTACTGTTCCTCAGTATCAGATGGTTGCCGGTATCTACGACATCATGTCACACATCCTTGAGCAGTATCTCTCAGACAACGACGACAACACTTCTGACTACATCGCTGAAGGATTGATGCGTTCACTCATCGTAAGCAGTCGTAAGGCATTGGCTAATCCTCAGGATTATGAGGCTCGAAGCAACATCATGTGGACAGCAACATGGGCGCTCAACGGACTTACGGCTTGTGGCAAGTCAACCGATTGGATGGTTCACATGCTTGGGCAAGCTGTAGCTGCATACACTGATGCAACTCACGGTCACACTCTCTCGGCTGTCAGCGGAGCTTATTATCGTTTCCTTATCGAGCATTCGGAAGATGCAAAACGTAAGTTTGAGCGTCTTGCAAAGAATGTATGGGGCGTCGAGGGTGCAATCAACGGCCTTGAAACCATGGAAGCATGGATGCGTGAACTTGGCCTTGCCATGAACATCACCGACTGTGGTGCTAAGGCAGAAGATCTTGAGAACTATGCCGATGCGTGTCCAATCAACGAGAGCGGTTACGTGGTATTGACTCGTCAGGATGTAATTGAAGTACTGCGTCAAAGCTTGTAATCATAAATTCTGTATAATGAAAAGACAAGTTCTTTTATTATTTACAGTTTTTTTGTCAATGATTCCAATCTTGGTAAAGGCTCAGCAAGTGATTGACGTTCATTCTCACATGATACCTCAATCATATCTTGATTATTTGGCTGATAATCACGCTTTGCTTGACGAAGACTTTCCCATTCCAAGCTGGAACATTGACGAGCATCTGAAGTTCATGGATGATGCCGGTATTGCGTGTTCCATTCTCACACTGCCGGCTCCCCAGCCATGGTTTGGTGACAGCGAAGGAAGTGCAAAGATAATACACAAAGTGAACGAAGAGATGGCTGCCGTAAAGGCTCAGCACGAAGGTCGATTCCTATTTTGCGCTGCCTTGCCTCTACCCGATGTTGATGCTGCAATTCGTGAGGCTGTCTATGCACTTGATACTCTCCATGCCGACGGTGTGAAATTGGCTTCGAACAGCCGTGGACTTTACCTTGGCGATCCTGCACTCGACCCGTTGATGGAGGTGCTCAACGAACGTGGTGCGGTAATCATCACCCATCCGCATAAACCTGCCACCAACAATGAAGCACTTACTTCGGTAGTGCCACTAGCATCGTACGAATATTTAGCTGAAACTTCACGTGCAATATTAAATATGGTAGGTCACAACGTCATGGTGCGCTATCCACGATTGAAAGTTGTGGTGCCTCATTGCGGTTCATTCCTGCCATTGTCCATTCCAAGAATGCAGAGCCTTATGCCAGTCATGAATGGTGTGGGTTATTTGCAGGGAGTGGATATTGCCAAGAATCTTGAAGCGCTCTACTATGAATTGGCGGGTGCCGCAACTCCAGAGACAATCCGCGAACTGCTCACTATTACGTCGCCAAGCCATCTGCTCTATGGTACGGATTATCCTTACGTTAAGGCCCCTATTCTCATCAGAAATCTCTCGGCATTGAAGAACAACTTGCAGGAGATCGTGCCACAAGACGTGGATCAGGTATTGCGCGGAAACGCTGTCAAACTATTTAATAAATAAGTATATGAAGAAAATACTCACTTCACTATTGATGCTTCTCTGCCTCACTTGTCAAGCGCAGATTACCATCAACATTCGTTACAATGCACCAGATGGCAATGCCTTGAAGTACATGGAAGATATGGAAGCAACAGGTTTTGCAGATTCCATAAGAGCAATTCCAGGGTGCTTGCGTTATGAATATTTCATTCCTCAGGATGATACTCAGAGTGTACTGCTGATAGACAGTTGGGAAGATCAGGAGGCTTTGAACCGTTATCACAATTCTCCAGTAATGAAAAAAGCAGAGGCCCTGAGAGCTAAGTATCAGTTGGAAAGAAAAGCTGAAATGTTCGCGCCAATGAAACCAAATATGATTCGTCAACAAACAGTTAAACCAGACAGCACAATGATAGTAAGAATCAGCGAGATAGAGGTTTATCCAGAATATCTCAAGGAATATTTGGAGTTTGCTCATAACGTTGGAGCAACATCTGTGAAAGAAGAACCTGGTGTAATCTGCATCTACCCTATGCAGCAGTTGCGTAATGATTGCCAGATTCGCATTCTTGAAATCTATGCCTCTCAGGAAGCGTATCAGCACCACATAAAGACTCCACATTTCCAGACATACAAGCAAGGTACTCTCCACATGGTGAAGAGCCTTGACCTCGTGGATATGCGACAGATGGCACCTGAGTGCTTGCCACTAATCTTCAACAAAGCAAAATAAAAACTTTATAAATTATGAAAAGATTATTTACAATTTTAGTTGTCGCTATGACAGTATTGGGTTTGTCGGCACAGACAAAGAAAACAGTGGTTACATACTTCTCAGCAACAGGTACAACTGAAGCTGTTGCAAAACAGTTGGCAAAAGACAACAAGGCAGATCTGTATGCCATCGAACCAGCAGAGAAATATACAGCTGCAGATCTTGATTGGCATGATAAGAAAAGCCGTTCGTCGGTTGAGATGAACGACAAGAATGCTCGCCCTGCTTTGAAGAGCAAGAAGTCGCTTGCAAAATATGACGTAATCTACATCGGTTACCCTATCTGGTGGGGTGTTGCTCCTCGTATCATCAACACATTCATTGAACAAGCAGAACTTGAAGGCAAGACAGTCATCCCATTCGCAACCTCAGGAGGAAGTGGCATTGAGAAATCTGTTTCAGAGTTCAAGACTGCCTATCCTAATGTAAAATGGCAGAAGGGTATGCTGAAGAACTAAGAAGCTACTAATATTGCACCTTTTTATAGTTTATTCAAGATATTGGCAACACCATCTTCGTCAACACTTGTCGTTACAATGTCTGCGGCAGCCTTCACGTCATCAGCGGCATTGCCCATGGCAACACCGACACCGGCATGGCGAAGCATGGTGATGTCATTGCCCCCATCTCCAAATGCCATTGTCTCCGAAATGTCAAAACCATAATACGAGATAACCTTATCAATAGCGGTCGATTTATCCGTACCTTTCGTCACGCTATCGGCAAAATCAGGATGCCAGCGAGCTTCATTACAATGTTGCAATACATTGTAATGAATATCTTCTCCCTCTTCCGCCTTGTAGAACGCAATAACCTCCATTACTGGGAATGTAAGAGCATCCTCTGGCTGATGAAGTGCCGGAATATCAATTCCTAATAATCCGAATACCTCCTTGACAGCGGTTGGCACTCCCTTAGGAGCAACAAGAATAGCTCGGTCATTTCCTGCATAAGCCACAGCCAAGCCAGTTTCCTTCTGTCTTTCGATCATTCGCTCGATATCTGTTCTATCCACAGGGCTTGAGTAGATAACCTCTCCTTCCCTTGTCTGACAATGTGCCCCGTTGACGGATATTATCCCATCATACTCCACACCCAGATTAGTTATAAAATGCATAGGGCGACCTGTTGCAATCCATACCTTCACTCCTTTCTTTCGTATATCGTGAATTGCTGTGAGCGTACTTTGCGGAATCTGATGAGTTTTGAATGACACCAATGTGCCGTCTATATCGAAAAAGATAATCTTTGTCATTTCTTTTTTAATAATCTATCTATTCCAAGACAGAATAGTGGTGCAAAAATACGAAATAATCTTATTATCTTCTGTATTTGTTTACGATTAATTCTGCATATCCATTTTTTTATTTATATTTGCGAGTATATTAATCAGGTTTAATGAAACTCACTTACATCTTTCATAGCGGTTTTGTACTGGAAACAGAACGATGCGTCCTTGTCTTTGACTATTGGATGGATCCTGCACGTGTGATGGAAAACTATATGAATACGAAAAAACATGTTTATGTATTTTCAAGTCATTTTCATGAAGATCATTTCACGAAGGAGATTTTCAAATGGAAAGATAACATACCAAACATCACCTACATTCTATCAAAGGACATCCTAAAACACAGGAGAGCCAATCGGGAGGACGCGAATGTATGGATGGCAAAAGGCGCAACATGGGAAGATGATAATCTGAATGTCATTGCCACAGGAAGCAACGACAGCGGTGTGTCATGGATTGTTGAGATAGAAGATACTTCGACAGACACAACTGGACGAAAACGCATTTTCCATGCAGGCGACCTCTGTAACTGGTATGCGAGGTTCCTTGCAGATGGTTGTCCCGAAGGAACAATTTTCAGCGAAGAGTTCCAGGAATTCATCAATCCTGTTGCCGAGGAAAAGCGTTTCCTTGGAGAACTGAAAGACATACGAAAGATTACCGATACGTTTGACCTTATTATGTTCCCTGTCGATGGACGTATCGGTAATGGCTACACACTTGGCGGACGTCAGTTCATCGAACGCTTTGAGGTTGGCATGTTCGTCCCGATGCACTTTGTGGCAAGTGGGTTTGAAAGCGCCTGGAGAATGGAGCCTTTCTGCCAGGAAAAAGATATTCCGTTCTGGAGTATCACGGAAGAAGGCGAAACTATAACAGTTTAAGTATTATAAGTGAGAATTACATCAATCATAGAAAACACAAGCAACAAAGGATTGCCTATTGAACACGGTCTTAGCCTTTACATCGAGAAAGAAGAAGGACAGAAGATTTTGTTTGATATGGGGCAGAGTGACTTGTTCGCTCATAATGCAGCGTCTTTGTCATTGTCTATTGCGGACATTGATGTTGCTGTGGTTTCTCATGGACATTATGATCATGGTGGTGGATTAGGCACATTCCTAAAGACGAATAATAAAGCGAAAGTGTACATTCACAAAGATGCCTTCCTTCCCCATTACTCACTACGTGAAAACGGTTTAAGATACATCGGATTGGACAATTCCCTTCAGGAGAATGAGCGACTTGTCATGTGCGAAGATATCACTCGTATGGATAACGGAATGGTATTATTTGCCAACGTTCAAGGGAATTGCTGCAACCCAACTGGTAATAGACTTTTATTCGGGCCTTCCGAGACGGAAAACGATTCCTTCTGCCACGAGCATAGTCTTATTATTGAGGAAAATGATATGCTTGTACTGTTTGCCGGATGCGCACACAGAGGAATCGTGAACATCATTCACAAGGCAGAAGAAGTTGCAGGAAGAGCGCCAACGCACGTATTTGCAGGAATGCACCTTGTAAAGAGTGGAATGACCGAAAAGGATGAAGATTGTTTCATCGAGGTATTGGCTTCCGAGCTCTTAAAATATAAGGACACAATGTTCTACACCATGCATTGCACCGGCGAAGAACAGTTCAAGAAACTCAAATCACTCATGGGCAGACAAATTGAATATCTGGCATGTGGTGACTACGTGGAATTGTCTTTTTAATATCTATTTCAACCGTATATCTTACTCAAATGTGACTTTCTGTACGAACTGTCCAGGATCAATCGGAGAGATTGTGATAGTGTGAACCGACTTTGAAGGATCGATGTCAAACTGCATTACAAACTCTTTGCGATTCTCATATACCTGAAGTTTCCAATCGTATGACCATTCCTCAAATTTGTTCTCACACACGACGGGTTCGCTTCCATCGACGCTTACCGAGAAACGATTGCTGATGCCTTCATAAAGCGGCCACATCGGAAGAACAGAGACGCAGATTTTCAGTTTGGATTTGTCACATGTTGTTATCGTTGCATCCTTTATACCATCAATTGCCAAGACCTTCCAATCAATACCCATACCCTTGATCAAAGGCGAGCCGAATGCTTCGAGTGGCACTTCATTGGCAAACATCGGATAGATCTGATCTTCCGGCAACTTATAAGCGTCACTAGGTTCGGTTGTAAGTTCTGGCATATTCTGATAGAGAGAAACGAATCCTGGAGGAACCTCCGACATCATCTGATTCCACTTACCACCAAGCAAGGTATTATATTCTTTAACCAATACATTAATACTATCAAAAGCAGCCTTGGATTTCTGTGCAAAAAGCTGACTGCCTGTGCGATGATTTTCCTGTGCGTAGTAGAACTTATTATTCATCTGTTCAGCCGACAATACTGCATATCCAAGCAATTCAAAGAATGCCGGTTTCTGTTCGTCGTCCAACTGATCCATAATAAGCTTTGTAGTTGCAGCAATACGGGCATACTGGCTGTAGCGATAACGCGCATTGGTTGTAGTATAACGGCTGTCGTTAGTAAAATCGCTATCACGCAGACGGCAATATTCCGGTTCCGACCACTGGAAATCAAAACCCATATATTCAGGTTTTCTAATCCAGGCAAGTTGCATGTATGTATCGAGAATATCCTGAATCGAAGCCTCATATTCCTGCCCGAAGATACTTGCGAACCACTTTGCCTGCGCTGTATTTATGTTTTCAATATTATATGCATCTACGTCCCAGGCAAGATCAAGGAATGTCTGTACCTCAAACTCCAACGGTTTGATATCACCCACATTAAGCAGCCAATAACGATCAGCGCCTGCACGATAAGCCTTCATCAGTTCTTCGTACATAAGTACTGGTGGTGTAGAAGGCAGCCACAAATAGTCGTGAGGCGTACCCAGGTAGCTCAGGTGATAATAAACACCACTTCCACCCTTTCGCTGTTGTTCTGTTGTGCTTGACACACGTTTCATATAGCCATAGTTATCGTCTGGCCATACAATAGTAATATCTTCAGGGACCTTCAAACCTGCATCATAAATGTCGAGTGTTTCTTTGTAAGGCACGAAGATCTGAGGAACATCGAGAGTCTTCTTATGACGTTTCAAGATACCACGCTGATCTGCAAATACTGTTTCAAGGGTACGCGCACGAACGGTATTATCGGTCGAGCCTTTCATTGCCTCATCGTGCAATCCTCGCATACCCATAGTATAAATATTGTCATACTTTGCTGTCTCGCGGATACGATCGTCAAGTTTCTTATAGATCACATCCTTGTTCGTCACATAGTTCCATTCGCCATCGCGGTCTTTTGACCATTCTTCCTCTGCGGCATTATTGAAGAGCAAAGGTTCACAATGACTCGTAGTAATCATAATACCATATTCAGCCGCAACTTTCTGGCTCTCCGGATGGCTGTAGAATGCGCCAGTGCAAGAATGCATTGCTGGTGCAAGCATATTTGCCTTAAGTCTTAAAAGGAGCTCGCACACACGAGCATAAGTCTTAGGGCCGATATCTCCCAATTCTTTCTCATAGTTATCGGCTGCCCAAGTCTTCATACCCCAGTCCTCATCGTTGATGAAGACACCACGATACTTGATTGATGGCGATTTGCTCTCGAAATTCTCGGAATAATCAATCTTTGCCTGATGTTTAACAGGAACATCGGCAAACCAATACCAAGGACTTACACCTATCTTCTCACTCACATGCAAAGCACCGTATGCAGCGCCACGAGCATCTGAACCTGTAATAGTTATGACATTTCCTTCGGTCGAAATACAATAACGCTCCCATCCGCTGACGATTTTATTGTCAACACATATCTGAATTATCGGCATTCCTTTTGGAGCCTTATTACCAACAACCGGTCGGATGCCTGATACTCGTTCGATGTCATCTGCCAACAAAGAAGCTGCTTTTGCGACAAGTGCTGGCTGTTTCTTATTTACGACAATAGTGGCTTCTGTCAGTTCGACCGCTTGAACAGCAATAGTCGAAGCGAGAAGAGCTAAAGATAGGACTAGTTCCTTCATAATATTAATGTGGACTTTGTTTTCATGTATAAATCATTGCAAATATAGTAATAAAATTATGAAAGACATACTGATTCGCATAAACTTATGTTATTATTTCAAAAAATTATTATATTTGCCACAGAAATATATTTCAACCCACACTTCTAAAGCAATGAAATATGGCTGATGTATCAAAAATGCTTTTCTCTAAAATCTATCCGCTCCTTATCAATAAAGTTGAGCGTAAAGGCAGAACCCGTCAGGATGCAATTGATGTGACTTGTTGGCTCACTGGATATACAGAAGAACAGATCTCCACTTTGGAAAATAGTGATGCGACGTACGGAGATTTTATCAATAATGCTCCATCCTGGAATCCAGAAAGCGACTCAATAAAAGGAAGTATCTGCGGTATCAAGGTAGAAAGCATAGAAGATCCTTTCATGAAAAAGGTACGCCAACTGGATAAACTTATCGACGATTTAGCCAAAGGGAAAAAAAGATGAATATTCGAAAATCCACGATAGAAGATATTCCTCGTTTGCAAGAAATCTTTGCCATAACTCGAAAGTTCATGGTAGAGACAGGCAATCCGTATGCCACTATTCACCGAATAGCAAGCTGCGGTGAAGTCAAGGGTATCTTCTCGACTGTTCTACATTTTGCGCTTCAACATTATAGCACCATCCGCATAGATACACATCCTGATAATGTCGTGATGCAACATCTTGTCGGGAAAACCGGATTTCAATACTGCGGCATCATCTACTGCTGGCCATGTGCCAAGAGACTAGCATACCAATATAACTAAATATGTAACCACTAAAAAAGACAAAATAATGACCAAAAGATCTTTTCTCATAATCCTTCAGATTGTCATGACCGTCATGCTCATGGCTAATGGTAAACGTGTGCTGTTCATTGGCGATTCCATCACAGATGGTGCTTGGGGCAATAGCAGTGTTTGGAATGCTACTTCCGATCAACGTAATCAGAACGACATGAACCACATCTATGGACATGGTTACATGATGATTGTTGCGTCTCGCGAACAAGCATTATACCCAGAAGAAGATTGGGTATTCTGGAATCGTGGCATAAGCGGAAATACGCTCGACGATCTTGCTGGTCGATGGCAGAAAGATGTACTGGATCTGAATCCGGACATCGTTTCAATTCTTATAGGCACCAACGATGTTGAACAGGCACTGAATGATGGCAGAATAATTGATGCAGAGTTATGGGACAAAAAACTCCGTATGCTTCTTGATGAGACACTTAAGCATAACCCCCAAACACGGTTTGTACTCT
This sequence comes from Bacteroidales bacterium, assembly GCA_045627785.1. Classification (GTDB taxonomy): domain Bacteria; phylum Bacteroidota; class Bacteroidia; order Bacteroidales; family UBA3663; genus Liminaster. Next base: position 15,197 of record JAZQOF010000043.1, read on the forward strand.
GTACTCCATTTGTAGCTAAAGCCGGATGGCGAGGCGAAAGCGAGAATTATGCAAAAAGGCTCCAGATGATTACAGAGTTAGTCAACATTATTGAGAAGATAAGCAATGACTATCATGCTACTCTTGTACCTTTTCATACACTCGTAAGCGAAACAATCAGTTCTACACCTAATCTACCTGTCTCCTACTGGATTTGGGACGGCATACATCCGACCCCGGCTATGCACTATAGAATGGCTGAGATGTGGATTGATAAAACTGCTATGAGATAAAGAACATAATAAAACGACTCTACTTGAATGTCAGCAAGAACTCGGTCTTCGAGACATTACTGCATATCAATTCAATTTTACCGTTGTGAGCGCGCATTATCTGTCTTGAAAGGCTTAGGCCAATGCCTGAGCCTTCGCTTTTTGTAGTAAAGAAAGGAATAAATATCTGCTCCTGACTCTCTGGCGAAATCGGCTCACCATCGTTCGAAACGCTGATCAAAGTCTGTTCGTCATTGTCTATCTCAGCTGCGATACTGATGTGCTTTGCCCCTGCTTGAACCGCGTTCTTTATTAGGTTGATTAGGATTCGGCTTATCTGCGATTCATCGGCATAGATCAGGATGTCGTCGGTTTGAGGAGTGTAAATACATCTAGCACCTGCAGCCGTACATTGTTCACTTGTGAGGTCAATGACCTTATTTACCAATGGATTTAGCATCAAAGCTTTGAGCACAGGCTTAGCCACACCAGCAAGTTCGCGGTAGGACTCTACAAAGCGAATCAAATCCTTTGAAGACGAAGAAATTGTCTCAAGTCCTGACTTCAAGTCCATTTCCCTTTCCTGTTCAGGTTGGTCAACATAATGGCTCATTGCCTCACTCAGCGATGCGATAGGACTTACAGTATTCATGATCTCGTGAGTAAGCACTCGTATGAGCTTTGTCCACGATTCCTGTTCGTATTGCTGTCTGCGTCGTTCCACAATCCACTTGATTCGGTTCAGAGTCTTGTTGAATTTCGAATCTTCCCTGAATCTGAAATTAAACTCCTCATCCTCGAAGGCATCGAGCATATACTCCAGTTTCCTGCGGTCTTTCTCGCGAACGTACACAGCCGTCACTACCGCAGTAACCACCACAGTAAGCACTATTATAAGTATAGTCAGCCAAAGATCCATCAGATATCGTATTTCTTCAGTTTACTATAAAGTGTTGGTCGGCTTATGCCAAGTTGCTTAGCCACCATACTGAGATTACCGTTGCATCTGGCCATCGTGTCTCTTATGGTTTTCTCCTCGGCATCCTCAAGTGTCTGGTTGGCCAATGTCATGCTTTTGGTCGAAGCATTTAATGAAAGATCCGTAGATTTAAGAGTCTTTCCCTCAGACAGAATCACAGCTTTTTCTATCACGTTCTGTAGTTCACGTATATTGCCTCCCCATGAGTGCGAAACAAGTTGCTGTGCTGCATCTGTCGCAATTGTCTCTACCTCTCGACGGTATTTCACTGCATATTTCTTCATGAACATCTCGGCCAAAGGGAGTATGTCGCTAGCACGATCTCTCAAAGCAGGCAGATGCATCTGAACGGTGTTGATGCGATAATAAAGGTCTTCGCGGAAACGACCTTCGCTCACCATCTTCTCCAGATCCATATTAGTAGCACAGATCAGGCGAATGTCTATCTCTACCTGTTTCTCCGAACCGACTCTAGTTACGGTTCTGTTCTGAAGCACGCGAAGAAGCTTTGCCTGAAGGTGCAGAGGGATGTTGCCAATCTCATCGAGGAAAAGAGTACCGCCATTGGCTTGTTCAAACTTTCCGACATGATCGGTGTGAGCATCGGTGAATGCGCCTTTTACATGTCCGAAGAGTTCGCTCTCGAAAAGTGTTTCTGTAATGGCTCCGGCATCTACACACACCATAGGCCTATGCTTACGACTGCTTGTTGCATGTATCTCTCGTGCCAACACATCCTTACCTGTACCGTTCTCACCGGTTATGAGCACAGTGGCATCGGTTGGAGCAATTCGTTCCATACTATGACGTATTGTCATCATAGCCTCACTATTGCCCCAATACATTTTATTATCGTTTGTACTTGCAGCGGCAGGCTTTGCGACCTTCGGAGATGCTTCGTAAGCCGAACGTAGAGTTGCAATAAGCTTCTCATTGTCCCACGGCTTTACTATGAAGTCGAACGCTCCCCTCTTCATTCCTTCTACAGCCAACGCAATATCTGCGTAGGCAGTAAACAGCACAATCTGTACATCAGGGTACATCTTCTTGAGCTCGCTTGTCCAATACAAACCCTCATTACCCGTATTGATGTCCGTATAGAAGTTCATATCCAGCAGCACCACATGCGGCTTAAAGCTCTCCATTGTACTGATCAAAGTCTTTGGCGATGCAATGATCTCCACACCCTCAAACAGAGGAGTCAACAGAAGCTTCAAGGCATTGCGTATGCCCTGATTGTCATCTACTACAAGAATTTTGCCGTGCTTCATCTTGCTATTATAATAATGGGGTCATATATATTGGAAGGAACTGATACCCTTTCTCTTCCTTGTAATCCATACAATGAATAATGTATGGAATATGGACCTGATTAGGGAATTTCTTTCGGAACTTCTCAATAGATGAGAACGTATAGTTCTTTCCTGATTTTACTTCAAGTGGACATATATTATGAGCATTCGTAAGAGTCGGTTTTTCTACAAGAAAATCAATTTCCATTCGATCATCTGCGACATCGGAATTCTTGCTATAGAAATATAGAGAATGCCCACTGGCAACTAGCATTTGAGCAACAATGTTCTCCACAAGCATACCTTCATTGATTTCCAGTTTGTCCAACATCAGTTTCTGGTACAGTTCCTCTCCTTGGATAAGCTTCTCATCGAAAGCATGTGCGATAAGTAGTCCTGTATCGCCCATATAGCACTTGAAGGTAAGATCGTCACGTTTCAATTTCATACCGACTTGCGGCTCCGTAACATTATTGCAAGTATTCACAAATTTGGCATCTTTCAGCCAAAGAAAAGAAGATTCATAGCTTCTGTATCGAGCCCCTTGTTCGATAGCGTTAAGTTTGAATTTCTTCTCGTGTTTCTGCAACTCACCTGGAATCTGATCCCAAACAGCTTTCACTTTCTCAGTATAACCTTTGACATGCTTATCAATGCTTTTGCGATACAATGACAAAATATCTCGTTTTACAACATCCACCTTTTGAAAATTGCGAGTTTCTACGAACTTGACAACCGCTTGTGGCATACCTCCGACAATCAAATATTGACGGAAGAGTGTCATCGTCTTTCTATGCATTGGACCCATAGGCAATTTCTTTTCAAAGCAATGCTTGACAAACGGCCACGTCATCTCATCGCCAAGCGCCCAAAGGAACTCCTCAAAATCCATAGGATTCATCTGTAAAGGGCGCTCTTCTGAAGGGATGAGTATATCTTGGGTATTCTCGTTGATACTTACCAGTGATCCTGTCTCTATATAGTCATAACGACGATCTGCGACAAGATGTTTGATAGCCTGTCTTGCCATCGGATACTTCTGCACCTCGTCGAATATAATCAAAGACTCTCTTTCATAGAGCTGTACACCAGCAACGTTCTGAAGGAACATAAGGAAAGTGTCAGTTTCATTGAGATACTCATCGAAAACCGCCTTCATTGTTTTACTTATATGGGCGAAATCAACAAGAATATATGATTTGTACTCTTTCTTGGCAAATTCCTCCACAATATAACTTTTACCCACACGGCGAGCTCCTTCCACAAGAAGTGCAACAGATCCTTGATCTTCTTTCTTCCATTTCAGAAGTTCGTCATAAATTTTCCTTTTCATATTTATTAGGATTTGTGGGTGCAAAGATAGTACAAAAAACACCAAACTAAGAAATATTTTAATGATAATTTGCACCAAATGGAGTTTTTTATATTGTATTAATTGCACCAAATGGAGTTTTTTCAACAAATCATCTTACACAAAATAGATATTTTTGATTCAGCAAGTAAAAATAAAAAACAACAAAAAATCAATTTTAACCTCAATTCTTGCCATTAGCTGGTAAAAATCGAGGTTAAATCGTAATGAATTTACGATTAATGGCTATTCTGCCTTGATTGACTCCACCGGATTCCTCATCGCTGCACTCAAACTGCGAACTACAACAATAGTAATTGTCACGGCAAGGACAACCAATAGAGCCAACGCGAAGACCCACCAGCTGATGGCGGTACGATAAGCAAAGGTACTGAAGTAACTATAAACAATCAGATAGCTGATCGGAGCGGCAATCACGAAGCAGAGGAGCACGATGACAGAATACTTACGGCAGAGCATCCTGAGCACATCATTCACATCAGCTCCCATCACTCGGCGGATGGCAATCTCCTTGCGACGATGTTGTGTTTCGAAGAGCACCAACCCGAACACGCCCATGAGCGAGAGGATAATAGCTACCAGCGTGAAGGCTGTCACCTGTTTGCTGAGCTTGTCCTCGGCCTTGTACTTGCGGGCAAGTTCCTCGTCAAACGGGTGCAAGGCTATCTGGTCAGGATCCATATCTGGACACAACTCCAAGGCTGCATCTCTGACGAAAGTCATTACCTTGCGAGGGTCTGCACCTGCTGCCGTCCTCAGATACAGATGCGTGAGTCCCTGTTGCCTCCACGAATGATCCTGCCCGAAAAGGTAAAAGGCAAATGCATCATTTCCGTACTGTAGCGGACGGAAATGGAAGTTCCTGCAGATTCCAACCACATCCGACTGGCTTCCGTTGTGATCGCGAGCCTTCTCGTCAAGCGTGATGTCATACTTGTCACGAGCCTCCTCATTGAAGATCAGCACACCCGTTTCCGACTGCTCGTCCGACTTCATGAAGTTGCGCCCTTCGACAATCTCTATTCCCATCACATCCAGGAAGTTATACGCCACAGGATAGACATCGAAGTTGATTTGCTGACCCTTATACGTGTCGCCCCAGCCCATTCGCGATTGGTTGACGAGCTGACCATTCGCCCAAGTCAGATCAACTATATCCGGATTGCTACGGAGCTTGTCCTCGAAGGCAGAGTTCTTGCTGTTCCACCAAGCCACATCGCACGGAATCACGCCCGAAATCAACTGCTCCTTGTCGAACCCCATGTCGAACTGCATCATGTAATTGTGCTGGAGTTTGACAAAAGCCGCACAGATGATGAGCGCAAGCGAGATGGTGAACTGAAAGCCGATGAGCAGGTTACGCAAAGTGCGTCCCGACCTCGATGTCCCGAAAGAGCCCTTCAGTACCAATGCAGGTTGGAACGAGGTGATGTAGAATGCCGGATAGATGCTGCTCAATGCCGCACCAGCTATGGCAACGACAACAGTTAGGACGAGTATCGGAGTGCATGATGCAGGGTCGATTGGAGCAGCAAGGATTTCGGTTGCCGATGTCTTACCGAATGCCAGCACAAGGACAGCCCCAAGCATCAATGCCAGCACGACCATACCCAGCGATTCGAGGATGAAGTTCAGTATGAGCGAAGACCTTGTGGTCCCGAAGACCTTGTACGTATTGACGCTCTTGACTCTTGCAGGAACCAGCGCGAAGAAGAAGTTCACGAAGTTGATCAAGGCAATGAGCATGATGAGGATTGCCACAACGAGAAGCGACTCGTCCGTTGTCTTGTCTCCCGAACGGCAGACAGGACGCTTGGCATTGACATCCTCACAATAGTAGAGTTCCTCGATAGGTATAAGGGTGACATTCAACCTCTTTGCCATATTCTCCTCGATCTCCTCGGCAGACATGTCGCTATAGCTATCCTTGAGCAACTGCCTCAGCATGTCGTTTGCCGACTGCTCGAAGGCATCCTTTCCGTCAGCACTATTCAGCTTGACGAAATACGGGAAACCTGACTCATTCCAATCGTTGAGGTATTTCTCGCCCAAGCTATAGATAAGGTCTATGCTGCCAGGGGAGCTGTTCTCGGGGAACTTATCCTTCCAGACAGCCACAATGACGAAATAGGACGGTTCGCCTGAAGGAAAGATTGAGAGATAATCTCCGACCTTGAGACCGTGAGTACTTGCAAGACGACTCGAAATAGCAACTGCCCCTGTACGCGACATGTCATCGAACGTACCCGACTCAGCCTCAAAGCCAAAGACATCAATCACGCTTGGGCTTGCCTTCTGCTCGATGGTCGAGAACTTGCGGACATT
>JAZQOF010000044.1:0-10106 GCA_045627785.1 Bacteroidales bacterium
AACTTAGTGAGATTACGCTTCTGCTTCTTAGTCTTCTTTGTCAAGATGTGACTCTTGTAAGCATGCTTTCTCTTAATCTGTCCTGATCCGGTGAGCGCAAAGCGCTTCTTAGCACCGGAGTTAGTCTTAACTTTAGGCATTGTTACTATATAATTATTAATTGTTATATTATCTGGAATAAGGTCAGAGACCTGTCATCCTGATTTTATTTCTGTTCCTCAGCAGCAGGTTTTGGTGCTGCTTTCTTTGCATTTGCAGGCTTTGGGCTCAACATCAGGATCATGCGCTTACCCTCGAGTACTGGAAGGCTTTCAACCTTTGCAATCTCTTCAAGATCATTAGCAAAACGAAGAAGAAGAACTTCTCCCTGCTCCTTGAAAAGGATTGAACGGCCTTTGAAGAAGACATAAGCCTTAACTTTTGATCCTTCCGAGATGAATTCCTTAGCATGACGAAGCTTGAACTCGTAGTCATGATCGTCAGTCTGAGGTCCGAAACGGATCTCCTTTACTACCACCTTGGCAGCCTTAGCCTTAGCTTCCTTTGCTTTCTTCTTCTGCTGGTAGACGAACTTCTGATAGTCCATCACCTTGCATACAGGTGGTACTGCAGTTGGAGAGATCTCCACGAGGTCGAGTTCCTGCTCTTCTGCGATGCGCAAGGCATCCTGGATCGAGTAGATACCCATTTCAACGTTGTCACCCACAAGTCGAACTTCCTTCACGCCACGAATACGCTCGTTGATACGATGTTCGTCCTTGTTCTGGTCATTGCGGTTGTTGTTACCTCTCTGCTGGTTGTTTTGAGCCTGAGCTCCTGAATTTGGATTTGGTCTGAATGGACCTCCGCCTTTAGGTTTAAATGCCATTAAATGTGTTTATATGATTTCAAAATCGGTCGCAAAGATAGGGTTTTCTTTGAAAAACTTTATTTCAAAAATTTAACATTTGAACATTTCGCACGATTTTCTCATGAAAAACAGCTACTTTGCAACCTTTGTAAATCAAATTAATAGCTTGAGTTTTCGATCTGTGCGTTAACCTCGTCTACTACCTGCTTAGCGAAATCAGCTACAGTCATCATACCGGCATCATTAGCGCCATGCTTACGCACGCTGACCAAGCCTTCAGCCTGCTCCTTCTCACCCACGATGAGGAGATAAGGGATCTTCTTCATTTCGTTATCGCGTATCTTACGGCCCATCTTCTCGTTACGATCGTCGACATAAGCACGGATATCGTCTTTTGCAAACTGATCTGCAAGGCTCTGTGCATATTCATTGAAACGCTCAGAAACAGGGAGGATAGCGACCTGATCCGGTGTAAGCCAGAGAGGAAGTTCACCTGCAGTATTCTCAAGAAGCACAGCTACAAAACGCTCGAGCGAACCGAATGGTGCACGGTGGATCATAACTGGACGGTGCTTCTGGTTGTCCGAACCAGTAAACTCAAGCTGGAAACGCTCTGGGAGGTTATAGTCAACCTGGATTGTGCCGAGCTGCCAACGGCGACCGATAGCATCCTTAACCATGAAGTCGAGCTTAGGGCCATAGAATGCAGCCTCACCATATTCCACGTGAGCAGGGAGGCCCTTTTCTTCACAAGCCTCGATGATTGACTGCTCTGCCTTTGCCCAGTTCTCCTCGCTACCGATATACTTCTCGCGATTTACCTTGTCACGCAAAGAAATCTGTGCCTCAAACTGCTTGAAGTCAAGAGCCTTGAAGATGATCATGATGATATCGATGATCTTCAGGAACTCTTCCTTGACCTGATCAGGGCGGCAGAAGAGGTGCGCGTCATCCTGAGTGAAGCAACGCACACGAGTCAAACCGTGAAGCTCACCAGACTGCTCATAGCGATATACAGTACCAAACTCTGCAAGACGCAAAGGCAGATCCTTATACGAACGTGGAGAAGTCTTGTATATTTCACAGTGGTGAGGACAGTTCATCGGCTTAAGCATATAGAGCTCGCCCTCTTCCGGAGTCTGGATTGGCTGGAACGAATCCTTACCATACTTAGCCCAGTGACCTGAAGTCACATAGAGGTTCTTGTTACCGATATTTGGAGTGATAACCTGTACATAGCCATAACGCTTCTGTATCTTTGTGAGGTAATCCTGAAGACGGTTACGGAGTGCTGTACCCTTTGGCAACCACAAAGGAAGACCCTGACCTACATTCTGTGAGAAAGCAAAGAGTTCCATCTCACGGCCGATCTTGCGATGGTCACGCTTCTTTGCCTCTTCGAGCAGACGGAGGTATTCATCGAGATCCTTCTGCTTAGGGAATGCAATACCATAGACACGGTTCATCTGAGGGTTCTTGTCGTTACCGCGCCAGAAAGCACCAGCAACGCTCAGGATCTTGCAAGCCTTGATTGCACCTGTATTAGCGAGGTGCGGGCCACGACAGAGGTCTGTAAACGAGCCCTGAGTATATGTAGAGATCTTACCGTCTTCAAGTTCGCTGATAAGCTCACACTTGAAAGTCTGGCCCTTAGCGCCGAAGTCAGCGAGAGCCTGATCCTTTGAGATATCCTTACGCACGATCTCCTGCTTCTGACGAGCGAGTTCGAGCATCTTAGCTTCAATCTTTGGGAAATCGCTTTCCTTGATGTTCTCGCCATTTGCAGGCACTACATCATAGTAGAAACCGTTTTCGATAGCAGGACCGATACCGAACTGGATACCAGGGTAAAGTTCCTGAAGAGCCTCTGCGAGAAGGTGAGCCGAAGAGTGCCAGAAGGCATGCTTACCCTCTTCACTGTCCCACTTGTAGAAGCAGATTGTATTGTCCGAGGTGATTGGGCGAGTCATATCCCACATATCTTCACCTACCTTAGCAACGAGCACATCCTGTGCAAAACGCTGGCTGATACCTTCAGCCACCTGAAGAGGTGTTACGCCATCTTCGAATTCCTTCACTGTCTGATCAGGAAAAGTAATTTTAACCATTGAACTACAAATTTCAATATTGTTGATAATATTTTTGTTTAGTCTACGTCCTCATTGCCACACAACAGCAACTCTATAGACAATAAACGGGCGCAAATTTAATACATTATTTAATATATGTATCAAACTGCGCCCGAAAAATAGATATAATAATGAAATTTTACTGCATAATCATCGGATTGACCGAGACAGGTGTCGATATTGAATACAGTTTTTAGTCTCTTCTGAAGATATCACGTGTATAGACTTTATCCTCAACATCATCCAGCACGCTGTCATATCTATTGGCGATAATGCATGCCGAGAGTCGCTTGAACTCTTCCAGATCATTCACCACCCTGCTGCCGAAAAACAGAACTCCATCAGCCAGCGAAGGCTCATAAATAATCACCTCAGCGCCCTTGGCCTTCACGCGCTTCATGATACCTTGTATGGCCGATTGCCGGAAGTTATCCGAATTAGCCTTCATAGTCAGTCTGTATATTCCTATAGTCACAGGCTTCCTGCCCCCTACATACTGGTTATTTGTGCTATAGTCATACCATCCAGCCTTATTCAGTACCTGATCAGCAATGAAATCCTTTCTCGTACGATTACTCTCCACGATGGCGCTCATCATATTCTGAGGCACATCCTGATAGTTGGCAAGCAGCTGTTTAGTATCCTTAGGCAAGCAATATCCGCCATATCCGAAGCTTGGATTATTATAGTGAGTACCGATACGTGGATCAAGACCTACTCCCTCAATTATAGCCTTACTGTCAAGACCTTTCACCTCGGCATAGGTATCCAGCTCATTGAAATAGCTCACGCGCAAGGCAAGATAAGTATTGGCAAACAGCTTGACAGCCTCAGCTTCGGTCACACCCATAAAGAGAGTTTCAATATCATCCTTGATCGCACCTTCCACAAGCAATCTTGCGAAAGTCTCAGCCTCGGCACGTAAGCACTCCGGACATCCTACGATGATGCGACTAGGGTACAGATTATCATACAGAGCCTTACTCTCCCTCAGGAACTCAGGCGAGAACAAAAGCTTCACGCCCTCACCATATTTAGCATACAGTCTCTCTGTATATCCCACCGGAATGGTACTCTTGATCACCATCACAGCCTCGCGATTCACGCTCAGCACCAGATCTATCACATCCTCAATATGGTGCGTGTCGAAGAAATTCTTCACAGGATCATAGTTCGTAGGAGCAGCAATCACCACGAAATCGGCATCCTTGTAAGCCTCAGCTCCATCGAGCGTAGCCTTCAGATTCAGTTCCTTCTCGGCAAAATACCTCTCGATGTACTCATCCTGAATAGGCGAAACCCGATTATTGATCTTCTCCACCTTCTCAGGCACCACATCGACAGCAGTCACCTCATGATTCTGTGACAACAGCGTAGCAATACTCAGGCCCACATAGCCGGTACCAGCCACAGCAATCTTCATATCTTCAAACTTTCGCATAATCATTTATTTTCTGCAAAGTTATGTAATATTTCAATCACTTCATCAAAAGGTGACCACTTTTTACACCAATCAACCTACTATCATCTCATTTCCTCTCCCATCCGCACTTCGGACATTTAGCATTTCTGCCCAAAGCCACACCGCATAGAGGGCACTTATTCAGACGATTCTTCGGAGCGTATTCCTGAGATGCGCAATTCACACCGCTTGAGAATGTGAGCTTGGCAATCGGCAGCTTATCCTTCAGGAGATCATATACAATCTTGATCATACCCTCCACAGTCATCGACTCCTTAGTCACCACCAATCTGCACTCCGGGTAAGCCTTGGCCCATTCCGTCTTGAAAGCCTCACCGCACATCGTATTCAGCGGGTGTCCATTCCTGATTCCCTGCTTCTCATACACCTCCAGGATCGCAGGCAGCAACGGATCATCATCACGCATCACCAGCGCATGATCGAAATTCCTCAACACGTCCCAGGCGACCTTCTTGATCTCATTACAAGGATAGACCATATTCACCAGAGGCGTAATCCCATCCTCCACCTCAATAGTCAGAATACCCGTGTGACCATGCAGATACATAGCCTCACCCTGGAATCCATAGAACCTGTGAGCATACTGCAGCTCCAATGTCGTAATACTTCTCATAATCTTCGCATTTTAAGATTAATACCTAAATTGTCGACGCAAAGATACTGCAAGTATCAACACAATCCCATCATCCTCAATTCTTTTTACTTATCCCTCCTATCTCCTTTCCTTATACAAATGAAATAGGGGAATAATTATACTCACTAAAAAGCACTGAAATCAGTCTAGTTACCGAAATCAGTGCTTATTATCAAATAGTATTATTTACCAAAACAGATGTTTGGACTATTACTGAATAATGTATGTTGCAACAGGAATAACATAATTGCAATTAGCTGAGATAGTAGGATCATTCCACATTATTCCCTTGTAATAAACATTGTCCATACATCCAAATTTTGAAGTAGTAGTAATATTACTATTCTTTATACCATACTCCGTTGCCTTAGCAATAAAATCATCTATGCTATAGTTCTGCATAAGCAGTTTTAATTCTGACATAGTAGGGATTCTCCAATCTATTGTACCTCCAGTCGAAGTCTTATAACTTGAAAGGAAATTATTAGCATCTGACAAATTCGTTCCATACAAGACCTTCGTACTTTGTAGTAATAGAGATGTCTGAGTTCCTGTGGCGTCATCAGTTTCGATATCCAAAATAAAAGCATCAGTCTCTCCGAAACGCTGTCCTATCTCATATACTGCTGTAGGATTTGATGAAGGAGGTGTTTTCTGTTCTTCTGTTCCAGCATCATTACCTGCTTCACCGGACTCAGGTTCAGAACTATTGTCGCTACCAGAATCAGTACTATTGCCAGAATCAGAGTCTATTCCATTCCAGAAGTCAATATCTCCCGATACTGAAGTCCATCCATTGTTTAGGACTACACCAGCAGCAACCACACTCAGTGTCCGAAATTGAGACGTCAATGAGACTTTCTTTCCTGACTCAAGAACAAATTCGGTTGTTGTATTTACAACCTGAACTGATCCGTCGGATGATGTAATTTCAATCATCACTTTCATCGGAGTTTTTGCACAAGGGTAAATCAAAGTCTCAGGAATATACCATGTTGTAGGCACATCAGCAGACTTTGACATGCTGAGTACTTTGTTCTGCATACCACTGAAGGTCCCTTCCAGAGTCAGACAATCATAAACATCACAGAAAGTTGCTTTGATTCCCGTTACAGACGATGGTACATCTTTAATAGAAAGAGAAATCGCAGAAAACAGATGACTTACGCCGATAGTAACGTCTTTCGACATGCCGTAATCATCAATAACAACACTCTCTTGTCCGAGACACATATCAGAGTTGGTTGGAACCTCAAACGCCTCGTTAAGTTTTGCTGATGATTGCGTTGGTCGATCAGCGAAATCGCCACATAAAGCAAAGATTTTGTAATTACCTCTTTCAACAGACAATTCTGCCTTTGTAGAAACATCATTGACAAGTTGAGCAGCTACACAGGTACCACTGCCGTCAAAGACATAATACATAATTGGAACGGGAACACTTTCCTCTCCTGCCCGCGTAGTGGACTGCCAAGGAGAAGAAATACCTGATGTAAGAGAAAGTTTTGAACTTTGAGATTCTGAAATCTCACGAATGATCTCCTGTTCGGCTGGAGCCAGACAAGAAGAAACGCTAAATACCAGAGACACCATCCCCGATAAAGCAATAAATTTTGAATGATACATAAAAATGAATAATTAAAATATTATATGGTAACATGATGCTGGTAACCCTACAATAAGCGTTTTGCACCATGATAACGGTGCAAAAGTATATATTATTTTATAAACAACAAAATATTTCGCTTACTTTTTCGCAAACCTGTGCAAAATTTTCCCTACAGGAAGATCTTTGTAGCAGATGAAGGCAAGATAAAGGCAGAGCAGCAGTGTGCGGTAAGCGATATCGGCGAAGCCTTCAAATGGGGTATAGATCATGGCAACGTAGAGCACTACGGCAAGTGCCACATAGCTGAAGATTCCCTTCAGATCGTATGGTATAGGGTTCTTGACCTGCCCGACAATGTAGCTGAAGAGCATGCAGGTAGCATAGCCTGCGAATCCGCCCCAGGCACATGCCATATAGCTGTAATGGCGCACGAAAATCACATTGACCAGGATCAGGACTACGCATCCGGTGATGCTGAACAATGCGCCCCAGATAGTCTTGTCGATGAGCTTGTACCAGAACGAGAGGTTGAAGTAGATTCCCATCATGATCTCTGCCGCCATGACGATAGGCACTACTCGCAAGCCCTCGCGATAGCCTGAGCCGATGATGTGAAGCAACACTTCGATATAGGCCATCACCGTGAGGAAGGCAAGGAGGGTGAAGATGATGAAATACTTCATTGCCTCGGCATAGTAGGCTTTCTTGTCGCCATCATTACCCTTCTCCTTGTTTGCCGCAAAGACTATAGGCTCGTAGGCAAAGCGGAACGCCTGGGTGATCATCGCCATGATCATGGCTATCTTGACACACGCGCCGTAGATGCCAAGCTGTACCTTTCCTGCCTCCATGTCTCCATAGAGATGCTTGAAGATCATCTTGTCGGCAGTCTGATTGAGGATGCCTGCAAGTCCGAGCACGAGGATAGGCCATGAATAGCTGAACATGCGGCGGAGCAACCCAAGGTCGATATGCCATTGTGTCTTGAAGAACTCTGGTATGAACGCAAACGTAAATACCGCCGTGCACACAAGATTGATGGCAAAGATATAGAAGACGTCGGTGTATTTAAGGACGCAGAAATACAAGAGGTTGAGACCGACATTCAGGAAGATGAACGCAAGCTTGATGGTAGCAAACTTGATAGGGCGCTTCTGGAAGCGAAGCAGACAGAATGGTATTGCCTGTATGGCATCGATGGCAACACATATCGCCATCATCAGTATGTACTCATGATGGTCCGGATAACCCATCCACTCTCCTATCGGGCCGATGAAGCCCCACACGGCTGCAATGAAACAAAGGCTGAGTGTGGTTACAAGCGCAAAGGTGGTGCTGAATACTGTATGCGGATTCTCCCGTTCATCGTTGGCATAGCGGAAGAACGTGGTTTCCATGCCGAATGTCAGCATGACGAGGATCAATGCTGTATAGGCATAGACTTCGGTGACGACGCCATAGCCGCCACTCTCCGCAGAGATTGCCCTGGTATATAGTGGAGTAAGCATGTAGTTCAGAAATCTGCCTACGATGCTGCTTAATCCATATATTGCTGTATCTTTTAATAAACCCTTGAGATTCAATTGATAATTTATAATTGATAATTTACTTATATTTAAGCTTAACTGTTGTCAAAGCTTGCCAGCTTTACCGGCTAATACTTTTTGTCTTGATACAAAAAGTATTAAGAAAAAAAATCAAGGCTTAACCTTCTAAGCTAAAAATAAAGCAAATTTTTCTAAAGCAGCCAAACGCGCTGCGCTTGATCGGTGCCTGCTTTTACGTAAAATTTCCATTATTTTCTTTACGCCCAGAAGCTGATGCCCTTGGGCTCCGGACGCAGTGGTAGTTATCATAACTATATATTACTGCTGATGCCAAAAACATCGTCTGGCGTGTAGTGCTTAAAACAATGTGCCTTGTGAGTCTTCGCCCAGGAACTTACGAGGTATCTCACGCTTAAGATGCTTATAGGCGAGCAATGTACACTCGCGTCCGCGTGGGGTGCGCTTGATGAATCCTTCCTTGATGAGGTATGGCTCATAGACGTCTTCGACCGTGCCTGCATCTTCGCCAAGTGCTGTGGCAATGGTTGAGAGGCCGACAGGACCGCCGTTGAACTTGTCGATGATGGTGGTGAGCAGCTTGTTGTCGATCTCGTCGAGTCCGTATTTATCTACACCGAGTGCTTCGAGTGCGAACTTGGCGATCTTGATGTCGATAGATTTCTGGCGCTTGACCATGGCGAAGTCACGAACACGTCGGAGCAGGGCGTTGGCTACACGCGGTGTGCCTCGGCTGCGTAATGAGATCTCGATGGCTGCCTCTTCGCTGATCGCCATGCCGAGGATGCGCGAAGAACGGGCAATGATATTGGCAAGCACCTCTGTGTCGTAGTACTCGAGATGCATGTTGATGCCGAATCGCGCACGCAATGGTGCTGTGAGCAAGCCGCTGCGTGTGGTGGCGCCGATGAGCGTAAATGGTGCAAGATCAATCTGGATGCTTCGTGCTGCCGGGCCTTTGTCGATCATGATGTCGATGCGATAGTCTTCCATCGCGCTATAGAGATACTCTTCGACTATAGGTGAGAGTCGGTGGATCTCATCGATGAAGAGCACGTCGTTGCGTTCGAGCGATGTGAGAAGTCCTGCAAGGTCGCCTGGCTTGTCGAGCACAGGGCCTGATGTGACCTTGAAGCCGACACCAAGCTCGTTGGCGATGATATTCGACAGTGTGGTCTTACCTAAGCCCGGAGGGCCGTGGAACAATGTATGGTCGAGTGCCTCGCCACGCATCTTCGCTGCTTCGACAAAGATACGGAGGTTCTCAATCACTTTCTCCTGTCCTGCAAAGTCGTCGAAGGTAAGCGGGCGCAATGCCTTCTCTACTTCCTTCTCCTGTTCGCTTGCAGAACGAGCTGATCGAATATCAAAATCTTCTTCCATTTACCTGTATTTTTCGGCAAAGATAAATAAAATACGAATAAAGGACAAGACATACGGTGCAAAATTGAAGAATTTGCACTTTCTCTATTCAAATCTTGCATATATAAAGATAAAAATGTATCTTTGCGCGCTGAAATGGTATGTCTGGATAGTTCAACGGATAGAATAGAGGTTTCCTAAACCTTAGATCTGGGTTCGATTCCCAGTCCGGATACGAATGAAATATAATTCAGAGGCATCTGAATTATATTTTTTGTTTTTAAATATGTCTGCATTGCTTGATTTATAAGCATAACTGCTTTACCGTTTGTCAAAGCTTGCCAGCTTTACCGGCCAATACTTCTTGGCTTGACCCAAGAAGTATTGAGAAGAAAGTCAAGGCTTAACCTTCTAAGCTAAAAATAACGTAAATTTTTCTAAAGCAGCCAAACGCGCTGCGCTTGATCGGTGCCT
>JAZQOF010000045.1:0-20987 GCA_045627785.1 Bacteroidales bacterium
TTACCCACTCTGTGTTTTTTGTAACAGATACTATGTTACCATTCATCCTTGCGCTTTGATCATGCCACGGCACAGCTTGCGACGCCAAAGGCAGTGAGTACCGATGTGAGGATGGTGATAAGAAGCTTCAGGAGCCACCACCACTTGTTGCGAGGGGTTGGCTGGAGCTCGTCCAGCTCGTCAAATTCTTTCCAGCTCATAATGGTCGATTAATGATTAAGGGTTAATGATTAAGGGTTTGGGGTTTCATCGTTCATCTCTTCATCGGAAACATTGCTTCCAGCGTAAGCTTTCGACTTGAAGTCCTTGATCAGGAGATTAAGCTCACTGATAAGGCGTTCGCAGAGACGTGCATGAGTCATGTCGTCCAGCTCGGCCGAAGGATTGTTTGCCAACGTCATGATCACGAACGACAATGCGAGGTAAGTCTGTTCGGTAGCCTCGCGGAGCGAAGTCGAAGGTGGGAGTGCGGCATACTCGGCGACACGCGCCATGTAGGTCTTCTCGTAGTTGTCGTTGGCTTCCTCAAGGATGCTGAGGTCTTTTACAATCTCAAGCGTCTCAAGGCTGTCACTGATGTACTGACGGATGTCCTTGATGAATCCGCGTAGCTTTGCCGTCTCCTTCTGGTTAGGCTCATTGCAGATGTTGAGGCCGTAGGCGTTGAGGAAATGCACCTGGATGTTCTGAATGAGCTCCGTAGTCATTGCAGGGTTCTGGCTGTCGTTCTCAGCGTTGCGTAGCTTGTAGTAGATGCGGCGGAAATAGTTGTCGCGCAGGGTGTCATAGCCCTTGAGTTCACGGGTGAGAGCACTGGCGCGTGAGCGGTTCACGATGTCCTGTTCGCGTTCGAGTGCATCGCAGAAGCGACCGTAGATCTCCGGGTCAATGCCGAGATTCTCCGACTCGTACTTGTCGATGCCAGCCTTTACGTTCGAGAAAAATGCCACGTGATATGCGTTCGAAAGACGAGGGAATGTGATGTGATTGATTTGTAATGTTGCCATAATAAGGGATTTTTAATTTTTGGTGTTAGTAAATAAATTCGTTCCTAATTTTTTCCTAATTTGTGTTTTAGTTTTTTATTAGGCTAAACAATAAATATTATCAGCAAGCTGATGTTCGGGTAAAGGACGGAAAGATTTACGGCCAATTTCCGGATATTGACGTTCAAAAAAATCTGTCTGCAAAATTACAAAACCATTTCCGAGCCCTTAGAACTGTTCCTGTAATTTTACAACGCAAAGATACGGCATTTACCTCTAAGAGAAAAGGTTTGTCACGGCACTCGAAACACGATGTCACGGATAATGGCGCAAACCGTTACCCGTTACCAGTTCTTTGCCAAAATCACATATACACACATCTATTTTTCCCCTTTATTGTTCTTAATATTACATACCTATATCTTCGCGTGAGATTATTATATGATAATAAAATATATTTACCCAAAAGAAAATCTTCTCCTGCCATCGCCCTTGCTTTTCCCTTTGAGGTAATATATTCGTTTTTTGGGAGGATGATAATGTTTATATCTGTTTTTGTTCGAGAACGGGTAACAGGTAACGCTTTTGTGAGAGTTTTGTATAAAAATTCTATAAGAATTTCATATTTTCCCAACTTATCTTTGCTGTTTCAAAAAAATATGTATATTTGCACGTGAAATAAAAAAACTCAAAGCATGGGGGCAGTGAGCACATGCTTACACCATATAGTCATTCGTAAGTTATGAGTAAATACGAAATTCCATATATAAACCTCATCATCCGCACCTTCGCCGAAAGGTTCCAGATGACACGACGGGACGCCTATACCTACCTGCAGAAGCACGAAGGTTTGTCATTCCTTATCGAGTTCTATGATGTGGAACATTTGCAAGAGCCAGAGGAAACGGTCGACGACTTGATTATAATGTGCCAAAAGAAAGGAGGAGCACTGGTATGATAGTTTATCACGGCAGTAAAGCCGACATCGAAGAGATTGACCTCACCAAAGGCAGTCGTTTCAAGGATTTCGGACAAGGATTCTACGCCACTCCCGACCTTGAAACCGCTCAGCGTATGGCTCGAAAGAAGGCAAAGTTGTTTGGAGGCGAACCAACCATTCTTGTGTATGAATTCCAAGATGAGAAGGTGGCAGAAAGTGGTCTCAAGATGAAAGTCTTCCCAGAGAAGGCTACGGCAGAATGGATTCGGTTTATTGACAAAAACAGAGACAAGCAACAAGGCGTAGCCCGTCATGATTACGACATTGTGCAAGGCCCCATAGCCGACGATGGTGTTGTAGTACAACTCACAAACTTAAGGAACGAGATTTACACCCCCGAGGAGGCTGCTCACCGTTTGCAAGACAAATACCTCGATCAGCAAATTTACTTTGGAACACCTGAGGCTTTGAAGTTACTAAAGAAAACAGACGTATGGAAATTAAGTTGAATCCTACCCATAAGCAGATGGCCGATTACCTCACCGACCATGTCATCAGCGAGATGACCAAGTATCTCATGGAGGATTATGGCTATTCGCTCGAAAAGGCGCTGGATGTCGTTTACACCTCCAAGACCGTGGAGCTGCTCCAAATCGAGGAGGGCGAACTATACGTTCAAAGTCCAGCCTACGTTTACGATATGCTGCTTCAGGAGCTCCATCTTTATCCTATGCCTAATGACGATGAAGTTAGAAAAGTTGCTGACGATAGTACTAATATATATTCCACAAGTTTATAAGGAATAGGTGTAGGGATAAAGCAAGCTCTGGCATCTTTGTGCTGTTGCATTGTGGAAGATGATGAGATAAGGCATTGTTTTTTGATAATTTGATTATTATATTCGATATTGAAATTTCAAAATGGCTAATCGAAGTAATTTTAACGAGAATACCCGAGTTCAAGTACCTGCGGCGATGCATCTCGTACGACTTGGTTATAAATATCTGAGCGAGATTAAAGAAGAAGATTATGACAAAACTTCCAACATTCTGACTCTCCCGCTTCAATTAGCATTATTCCGTCTTAATCCTGGAATACAAGCGCATGAAGTTGAAGAATTCCGAGAAGAGCTGATCAGAACACTTGCTAACGATGATCTGGGAATGGAGTTCTATAAAAAACTCACGGCAACAAGTGGGATTAAACTTATTGACTTCGATGATCCAGCCAACAACTCTTGGCATTGTACGACGGAGTTTACTTGCGAAAACACTAATACAGGTGATAATTTCCGACCTGATATCACTATATTTGTTAATGGTCTACCATTAGTTTTTATCGAGGTTAAGAAACCATTTAATCGCGAGGGTATTATGGCTGAGCGTAATCGTATAGAAACACGTATGAAAAACCGAGCATTCCGTACGTTTTTCAATATAACTCAGTTCATGATCTTTTCGAACAATGAAGAGTATGATGACGAGTCACTTGTGCCTATCTCTGGCGCTTTCTATGCAACAACCAGCAAGGGTAAGGCTTTTTTCAATGTCTTCAGAGAAGAAGATGGAGATCTATTGGCGAAAAGCGGATACAAGTCTTTTGTGAGTGAAGATGTGGAGCATCAGATATTGAAACATCGTAATTGTCTGCAACTACGTTCATTGCCAGAATATAAGACAAATCAACGACCAGATTCTCCTACAAATCGCATCCTTACCTCTATGTTGTCACGCGAGAGGTTGTTGTTTCTTTTACGGTACGGCATTGCTTATGTAAACAAGACATACGAAAACAAGCAGGGTGAAAAGGTCAGGGAATTGCAGAAACACATCATGCGTTATCAGCAGTTTTTCGCCACAAAAGCCATACGTAGAGATTTGGACAAAGGCATAACAGGTGGCATTATCTGGCATACTCAAGGGTCGGGCAAAACTGCACTTTCATATTATAATGTCAAATCACTGACCAATTATTTCGCCCAAAAAAGTATTCCTGTTAAGTTCTATTTTGTTGTAGATCGCATCGACTTACTTGAACAGGCATCTGACGAGTTCTCTCAACGAGGTCTTATTGTTCGTACAGCTCAAAGTCGCGAAGAATTGCTGAATGATTTTGCCGACAATACAGTTGTTACCAATGCCGAAGGTCGACCAGAGATAATGGTGGTGAACATCCAGAAGTTTGCTACCGATCATAAACGCATCTCTAAAAGAGAGGTTTATAGCACAAATCTACGTCGAATATTCTTCATTGATGAGGCTCACCGTGGTTATTCACCAGAAGGATCCTTCCTTGCAAATCTTTTCCAAGCAGATCAGCAGGCAATAAAAATCGCACTCACAGGAACTCCACTCATTCGAGAAGAGCGAGAATCTTGGCGTGTGTTTGGTAGTTACATTCACACATATTATTACGACAAATCTATTGCAGATGGCTACACTCTCAAATTAATGCGAGAGGACATCGAAACCATCTACAAAGAGGAGATAACGGAAATTCTTGACCGTCTTACTAAAGATATACAAGTCAAAAAGAGCGACATTGATCATAATGTTATTATTGAGCATGAGTCATATTTACGCGCAATTCTTCGTTATATTGTAAGAGATCTACAGCGCAGTCGTGTACAGCAGGATTCTCCTCATATGGCAGGTATGATTGTGTGCGAGACAAACAAGCAGGCACGTGAGATGTATCGCTTGGTGAATCTATACTATAATTTGGACAATAAATATAGCGAGGACAATAGTATTAGTCGGGTTGCAGCCCAACCTGTATTTGCCATTGGAAACCATAAGTCTATCAACGCCACATTAGTACTCCATGATGAGGGTGATAAACTTGAACGAAAAGGAAGTATTGATGAATTTAAGAAGAAAACTACAACCGACCTTCTTATTGTCAATGCTATGCTGCTAACAGGTTTTGATGCTCCAAGATTGAAAAAGTTGTACTTGTTGCGTAAACTTGATGGCCACAACTTGCTTCAGGCGCTAACGCGTGTTAACCGACCATACGGCGATTTCCGTTATGGCTATGTTGTAGATTTCGCTAACATCAAGGAGAATTTCGTCGAGACAAACAATATGTATATGCGCGAGTTGAATCGCACCAACGAACAGTCGGGCTATGACACTCAGACGGGCGAAGGAGCAGGTAATGCTCTCATGGTTAGTAATGATGAAATCATTAGGCAGATGCGTGACATAAAGGAAGTGCTTTTCCAGTATGCCACCGACAATGCCGAGGAATTCAGTCAACAGCTTGAAAGCATAACAGACAAAGAACAGCTCTATAGCTTGCGTCATAAGCTCGAAGAGGCGAAATCTCTCACCAATCAGGTCCGCTCGTTTGGTGATGACGATTTGAGAGAGCGTTTCGGGCAGATGCAGATCGATTCTATTCCGTCATTAATCAGTGAGGTGAATCATCGCATTGAGCGCATAAACTTGCTTCACTCAACCGACCATCGTGCCGATGTAACAGGCATAATACGAGAGGCATTGTCTATGCTCGATTTTGATTTCCACAAACGTGGAGATGAAGAACTCCAGATTGTATATAACGATTTGCGCGAACGATACGATAATGTTGAGCGAGAGTTCTCGCAGAATATAGATCACGAAGAAGAAGCTTTTATATCGCTTTCTGAGGATTTCAGACGTTATTTTGCACGTCGAGGATTCACGCCGGACACTGTTCAGGAGGCAAGAGAGGATATTGACTATATGGACGCTGTAATGGAAAAAATCCGCAAGATCAACCGTGCCAATTCTGTATTGCGTTCTAAATATAAAGACGACGAGAAGTTTGTCCGTATTCATAAGCGAATTAAGGAGGAAAACGTGCGTCGTGATTCCGAAACACCACCACAGAGGCCACTCATTAGCAAGAGTGATTTAGAGATAGCCAATGGATTGAACAAAGTCAAGGAATCTATTGACCAACAGATATGGCTCGATTATAACAAGATGGGAAATCCTGGGTTCTTTGACCAGATGGTGATGAGCAGCACTGCCACCCAACTCAGACAACTGCACATAGAAGCAACTCGCGAAGATCGTATCTGGATACGTTCGCACATCGCATCAGAATATCTTAATAATTATACAATATAATAGTTATGACAATTGACGAAGCAACCAAGCAACTCATCGATGCACTAAAACAAACGTGTGGCAGTTTCGGACTTGGTAACGATGGAAACGAATATAAAATCATAATTCAGGTTTTCCTATACAAATATTTCAACGATAAGTTCGGTTATGAAGCTAAGCGAACAGATGCCTTTGGCGAACGTCTGAGGAATGCTGAGCATTGGGATGCCGAATATGACAAGTTTACTGAAGAAGAGGTGCTTGACCTCTTCGATTACCTTCCTGCCGGTACTCCACGTATGCGTCCGGAGCATACTATCGCTCATTTGTATAATGCACAAGGACAGGGCGATTTTTCAGCACTTTTCGACTCTACAATGTTGGCTATTGCCGATTTGAATGCAGACATCTTTTCGATGGCAACGGTCAATGGTACAAGACTCACTATCTTCGAGAGTATAACTCAGTACATACCAGACAGCACTCAACGAGACCAATTTGCGATCTCATTGATGCGTTACATAGCCAATCCCGACACAAATTTCGAACCGATCTTTTCCGAGAAGTATGATTTTTTCTCAACCATGTTCGAATATCTGATCAAGGATTATAACAAGGATGGCGGTGGAAAATATGCTGAATACTATACACCTCGTAGCATCGCCCTTATCATGGCTCGTTTGTTGGTAGGTGCTGAAGATAATCTTCGCAGTATCGAGTGCTACGACCCTTCGGCGGGTTCTGGTACATTGCTTATGGCTTTGGCACATACTGTAGGAGAAGATCGTTGTACTATCTACTCTCAGGATATCTCACAGAAGTCGTCAAAGATGCTGCGACTTAACCTGATTCTCAATAATCTTGTTGGTTCCATTCAGAATATCATGCAGGGTGATACACTGCTTAATCCAGGTCATAAGGATAGTGATGGTGCATTGAAGAAGTTCGATTTCATCGTCTCTAATCCCCCGTTCAAACTTGATTTTCCTGATACACGTGATACCATTGCTGCTGATAGTGTGCGCTTCTGGGCAGGTGTTCCAAATACACCAACAAAGGTTGACCCAGATAAACCTAAGATGGAAATCTATACGTGCTTCATACAGCACATGATCAACTCTTTGCGAAGCCCTGATAGTGACAATGGTGTGCGTGGTGGTCGTGGTGCTATTGTAGTGCCAACAGGATTTATCACAGCCAAAAGTGGTATTAAGCAGAAGATTTTGCAGAGAGTTGTTGATGAGCGAATTGTGTATGGTTGTGTATCAATGCCAAGCAATGTGTTTGCTACAACTGGAACCAATGTATCTGTGCTTTTCTTCGATAAGTCTCGTCAGCATGACAACGTGATACTTATCGATGCCTCAAAGCTTGGTGAAACATATAAAGATGGCAACAATCAACGTACCCGACTGCTCAATGAAGAAATAGATCGCATTGTAAATACATTCCTTAATGCTGAAGCCGTTGAGGACTTTAGTGTATGCGTTACTTATGATGAAATCAAAGAGAAAGGTTACAGTCTTTCTGCTGGTCAGTATTTCGACATCAAGATAGAGTATGTTGATATTACCGCAGAGGAGTTTAACAAGCGTATGAGTGATTATAAGGAAGAACTCACCAGCATTTTTGCAGAAGGCAAGACGCTGGAGGAGGAGATTGTGAAGAACCTTGAAAAATTGGGGATGTAAGATATGAAGATTAAAGATATAGGAAAGGTCATTACAGGTAAGACTCCACCTACGTCACATCTGGAGTATTTTGGGGGTAATATTCCTTTTTATACACCTACAGATATTGCAAAGGGGTTTATTGTTGAACATACAGAAAGAAGTATAACCGAAGATGGCTTTCAATCAATATATAATAATACTATTGATGGAACAAGTATTCTTGTTGGTTGTATTGGTTCTGATATGGGAAATGTAGCAATATCTCTGTCCAGAAGTGCTTCAAACCAGCAAATAAACTCTATAACAAAAATCAGTAAAGACCATAATCCATTTTATTGGTATTACCGTCTTTCTATGATGAAAGATTATTTTCAAAGTATAGCAGGAAGTACAGCAACACCACTACTACCTAAAAGTGACTTTGAAAGTATTGAATTAGGTAAATGTCCTTCACGTGACATTCAAGACTCAATAGCTAATATACTTACTTCTCTCGACCACAAAATCTCTCTGAACCGCAAGGCGAACGAGGTCTTAGAGAAGATGGCGAAGCAACTCTATGACTATTGGTTTGTGCAATTCGACTTCCCTGATGAGAACGGAAAGCCTTACAAATCCTCAGGCGGCAAA
Source organism: Bacteroidales bacterium (assembly GCA_045627785.1). Lineage (GTDB taxonomy): Bacteria > Bacteroidota > Bacteroidia > Bacteroidales > UBA3663 > Liminaster. The sequence continues at coordinate 8,327 of JAZQOF010000045.1, forward strand.
ATGGTGTATAACGAAACACTCAAAAGAGAAATTCCTGACGGATGGGAAGTGAAAAGTATCAATGAAGTCAGCGAATCGGTAAGAGGTGTAACGTATGATAGGACCGATTTAATTGACGATGGTATTCTTGTGCTCAGAGGAAACAACATCCAAGACAATCATCTTGTATACGATAACAACACTGCCTATATTTCAGAGAATCTTGTTGGAGAACAACAGAGAATTAAGAATGGTGACATTATTATGACTATGTCAAGTGGTAGCAAGGAGCACATTGGCAAGTGTATGATGTTCAATTATAACTCAGAGCATACGTTTGGAGCTTTCTTGAACTGTTTCAGACCTAATAAGGAATTACAATACTACTTCTTTATTACATTGATTTCTGAAAGATTTAAGGCAACAATTAAAAGAATATGTGGAGGTACAGGTATAAACAATCTTACAAGCCAAAGTTTTGATGGTATTTACCTGACAATTCCAGATGCTTGTGTTTTGCAGTCTTTTGAGAGTAAGGTAAAATGCATGTATGACAAATATGGCCAAAACGAATTAGAATCCCTCCGCCTCACCTCTCTTCGTGACTTCCTGTTGCCAATGCTAATGAACGGACAAGTAACAATAAAGAACAATGATTAAAGAAGAAATAGACAAACTCACGGTAGAAGGGCTCTTTGAGGTAAGACGCATTACAGCAGAAGAAACCATGCGTTTATATGACGAATGTAAAAAGACCTCAGAGTTCTTTGTTGAGAAAGCAAAAATTCTCTATCGTTCAGAACTTTCAGAACCTACCATTATAGAAGCTCTGTTACTATTTTTGAAAGGTGAGATATGGAATTTAAAGGAGAAAGTTGAATTGCTGGCCAAGGCACAGCAGGATAATTGCATACTACCTAGTATTGCTCTTCCACAACTTAGAAGTATTGAGCCAATATGGAAATATATATCTGATATGCAAATGACGATGTCTCCTTCTGGAAGTTTGCAGTTTGTGACATTGAAAAATTGGATTAAAGAGACGCTTATGTCGTTATTCCATCTTGAGACGACATTCCTGCATAACCCATTCAATGTAGAAGAAACATTCAACAAATTTAAGGATAAATATGAGAAGGAACACCATGATGCTCTTGAAGTCTATTTGGACGAATTTGAGTCGGTAGATGCAATCAAAGCTTCCCTACGCGAGGAATATAAAAATTGCATAGCAGTTAAATGTTGGAAGAATGCAGCTCATAATGTAGAGAAAACCATTAGTTTAATGCGAGAACAACGTTGTGTGGAAAGTGACCTCCTTCCGTTGTTTGAATACATCGCTAAATGCAAGATGCTGGAAGATCAATCGAATATGCATAAGTTCGTTTCAGCGGTGAACAATGCTTTGACTCCAAGAAAAAAGAGACGTGGGCAAAGTACTACTACCGTAAATATCTACGATTGTCCTGCAGTCAATATCAATCAAGCACAGGATGTTATCTCGGAAGGTGGCATTAAGAATGTACATAATCATAAGAAACAATGATTAAGATTGGAGTTGTAAATGGTGATGTGATAGAAGCTGGAGGCGTGAAGAATGTCACCAACAACTATTATGGTAAGGACAACATTCCTGTAGCTGATAAAGATCTTCATGTTGCAGCTAATGGAAATGAATCCAAGGAAGAAAACGTGAATGTTAATAAAAAGATTTCAGGACCTCGAAGAAAATTCTTGTTCCCAGAAAACGGGAATGACGCTAAGGAGAATATCGAAGTTAAGAACCGAGAGAAGGAACGTTTGTGTAACTACTTGAGCAAGCATTGTCTGAAGAGCCGTAAGCTTGTATGTACCAAGAGCGATACTTTGAACAAGACGATTGCTTGCTTTTTGCTGAAGTGGATTGAGCGCGGCATGACGAGCGAGAATCCTTCGAGTGGAGCAATATTCCGTTTCCTTACGGGTGATTGCGGTATTGTGAGTGAGGTGGAAGAAAGGTCTTACGGAAACCGCGTGAAGGAATGGATAAAGGATAAGAATGGATATGACACCGCAGTGATGCTGATGGTGAAAGATTCGTTCAAATAAAAGCAACAAAGATTATGGCAAACAAAACTTATAATATTTATTGCGACGAAAGCTGCCATTTGGAGCATGATCACAAGCGTTTCATGTTCCTTGGCAGCGTGAGTAGTGCATTCCCTCAGGTGCGCAGACATAGTGAACGCATTAAGGAACTTAAGAAGAAGCATAATTTTTATGCAGAAATAAAATGGACAAATGTATCAATATCAAAGTTGGCTTTCTATTTGGAACTGGTGGATTACTTCTTTGATACAGACTTGCGTTTTCGTGCTGTTGGAATTGATAAGGAACAGATCAAGTGTGATGAGTACGAACAGACATTTGATGACTTTTATTACAAGATGTACTATTACTTGCTGAACTATAAGATTGATACGATGGATCACTACAACATATATCTTGATATCAAGGATACATGGTCAAATCAGAAGGTTAAACGTCTAGAAGAGATTCTTAACACTAAATATGGTGTGTTCCGCAAGGTACAGTGCATCCGTTCTGATGAAAGTATTCTGTTGCAGTTAGCAGATTTCATCATGGGTGCTTTGGCTTATAATGCGAACAATATAGGAAAACTAAACAAGGCAAAAGTAATGGTAATTGATGCAATCAAAAAACATTGTCCAAATGGTGATATTATGCACACTAACGCATCAGATAAATTTAATCTATTCTTTATTGACTTACATTAATGTTTAATCTGCTTAAGAAATATAATGCGCTTTTGGAGGTGGACATGATGACACCTGTTCAGCGAAACAAGTCTCTTAGAGGCGTCTTTGATAGAGACATCCCAAATAATCCAGCTTTCGCATTCCGAGGCAAGAAGATCTACCCAATACCTGCAGAGGGAATGGATAAGGTTGAGTTGCTATTTGCCCATCTGACTACAAAAGTTACTGACATTGAAACGCAACATCGTGAGTATGACCGCACACGCAGCATCCGAATCCATTGGATAAGGCATCACATAGAGGAAAAGAAGACGGACGGAATGCTGGTGTTCTCGACTGTGAATGGGCGCGATAAACGCACGTATATTTATGATCAGACGGAGAAGTACGTAATAGTGTTAGAACCTAAAGAGGTAAATAAAGTGAATGAAAAGCAGGAGGAGTACACGTATAAATACTACTATTTCTTGACCGCTTATAAGTTGGAAGGAAAAGATGATAAGCGAAACAAAATAGAACGACTGTATCAGCGCAGGCATAATGCCTTACTATAGGAAACAGCAAAGGACGCAAGGCTTCTTGGCCAGACGTCCTTCGATTTCCTTCCTTCAAATGAGGGATGAACTCTAAGTGCAAATATAGCACATTCCTTAATAATAAACAAGTATTTTATATAAAAAATTATTTGTTACTATTAATTTTTGTCATAAACTTATATTTCGCATTACAAATTCTAATAGTCACCTGGACTTTTTTCCGATATTAATAACTCAATGAAAAATAAAGCATTCCCTGTGGAGTGCTTTTTTTCTTGCAGGTGCGTATAAATTATGCACCTAAGGCACTCCGAAACTTTTGCTCTACCTTTGCACCACGCAATTCAGAAATCAGTTCTGTTTTACATGGTGTTTTTTTTATTTGCACATACGTTCTTTGACATTATGGAGAAATGAACCTATGAAGGCATAGGTGGATTCAAGCTAGAAACATACAGCAGAACAGAGGTGATACATTAATAATTAATTAAATGTCGTGAAAGGAGACGACGTAAAACAAAACTAAATGCTGGAAATTTTGAAAGTATTGAAACAAGACGAGGTACAGGTTGTACCAAGTCAAAAAGCAGAGGGCGGACAGACGCAAAAATGCCAGATCTTGCTGAAGAAATTTGGAGGTAAGTATGCCGATGAGTATTTGGTTACTCTCTGGGGCAACGATGCTGGACTCCGATTCTATCCGGGAGATCTTGTAGTGGCAGAACTCCGCTTTTCGACACACGAACACAATGGTGTGACGTATCAGGATATCATGGTATCGGACATCATTAAATTGGGATAACAAACTATTTCGCCCTTTCAGGGCTTAACTTGAGTTGAGGTGAGGAACTTCATGCATGAACAAAGCTGGCCAGCGGTTCTGAAACTTCTCCTCGCTAAACAACTCAAAAAAATGAAGAAAATAACAATAGAAGTGAGAGACGATGCCCCATTGGGTAAGGCTCTCGAAGGATCTATCAAATTAATAGGAGAGAATGAAGGTGTATTCACCGAGTGGAAACGTAGTACACGCGACTACCGCGTGATGGAACGCAGAGTATTTAAGCGCCTTTTGCATGGACGTGTGAGCGCAAGCAAGGACGATCTTCGTTTGACTCTCTGCATCGACCGAAATGAGTCGCGCCTTGATGATGAGACTTTGACTCAGGTGCTCGAGTTCGACTGCTCGGAGGCATGTGCAACAACTAAGGCATGGGAAGAAGGTGTATTAAATGAAATCTAAGGGTACAGAGAGAATGAAAAAGAAGAAAGCGAAGGCATCTGGCCTCGAATACAGCACACCGCAGCAGCAGTTGTGGAAGATGCTGAATGATAGTCAGCGTGAGGAATTCAGAGAGATATTGCGACGATTGAAGAAACGCGACCAGGAATCGCTCTGCTACGGAGTGATTGCCTTTATCAAGTTCGGCATACGTCGTCCGTTTGAAAGCGAATTCATGCAGCAGATTTACAACACAATGTTAATGCTTTTGATTAATAAAAAAACAAACAGGTATGGCTCAGAAAAAATTGAAACCGATAACAATTGACAAGCTTACGGCTGGAGATTTCCCGCTTGCTGTAAGACACATCTGGAGCAATGCTTCGGGTGCTGACAAGAACATGCGATTGGCATTGACCTTGACAAGCATCGTGTGCTTCAGTGGCCTTTCGCCACGATTGAGAGTAAAATATACCTTCGATTTTGTGGCCGATATGGTCCTCTTGAATCTTATCTGCATCGGCCATAGTGGTGTGGGAAAGAACCTGATAAACTGGCTGGTGAACCTGCTGATGAAGGCGCAGATAATACGCGATCAGGAGGAACGACTGAAGATGCGCGAGGCGAAGGAGCAGGAAGATGCAGATGGCGGTAAGAAGAATAAGAAAAGGAAAAAGGAAGTGCTTGTAGCAATACGCTTTCTGCAGAAGTTCACCCTGCCGGTAGCTGTTAAGTATTGCGACTTCATGTACCGCCGTTATGGAGATTGGATGCCTTTCTTCCTCTATGGTTCGGAGTTCGGTTCATTTACCGAAAACCGACGTGGAAGTGCTGAATTCCAATCGGTTGCAAGAAGTTCGTTCAGCGCAACGGAATGGTACAGCCGAGACACTTTGTATCAGGATGGCTACAATGCGATGGTGAATATGAACTGGTGTAGCGTGATGTGCGGACAGGACCATGCGCTCGACAAATACATCGACAAGAATGGTGTGGTAGAAGGTGATGCCGGTCGCCAGATGTTGGTGATGCTGAGTGACAATATCGGCGAACCAGCTCCGTCTATCAGGCCTCTCGATGAGACACAGATGCGCGACATCAATGCGACGATCGGCAAGCTGATGTCAGAGACCTATACCGACAATGATCAGCTGATGCCTACGCATCTGGTGGATATGCAATGGCTCGACAAGGATGTGAACCGTTGGTGCGACCAGACGCGCGAACAGATATTGAAGAACGGAAGTATGGCAATGAACAGCTACTATGTGAGAGCAAGTCTTTCGAGCTTTAGAATCTGTACGACATTGTATCATCTTTGGGGAGAGGAAAACCCGACAGAGGCAGGTGTGACGGTCGAGGAGGTGCAGAAGCGCGTGCGCCGCTGCTACTACTTCTTCGCGCAGCTGATACTTGACAATGCTATGGCAAGGTGGGGAAAGATCTATGAGGCAAACATGCCGAAGGATGAAGAGGCGGTAAAGAAGCCTACACTCTACGACCAGATGCCTAAAAGATTCTCAAGAGACATGCTCCGTGACGAAATCAGGAAACTGGAACTTGGTACGCCAGCACGACTCTTTATCTTCAAATGGATGAAGAAGAAGTGGATCTACGAGGTGGAGAAGGACGTGTACGAGAAGTTGTATGGATAAGTTCGAAATCCAGCGAATCAGGGATTTGAACATCGAACGAGTGGCAGAGCGTCTGGGCCTTGATATAAAGAGGCATAAGGCACTCTGCTGCTTTCATGATGACTATAACCCTTCGCTATACTTTAATGTGCGACGCAACTCATTCTGTTGTTTCTCTTGTGGCGCTCACGGCGGTGTGATAGATTTGGCAATGCATATTTTGAACAAGTCGTTTATCGAGACATGTGAGTGGTTGGCCAATGAGAACAATATCTTGCTGACCGATTTCGGCCAAATAACTCAATGCGATGATCGGAAGAAGGATAGAACTTTTGATGCTTCGCGTTATGCGAGGTACTTCATAAATCCAACTCTTTCGGTCGATGCACGTCATTTTCTATTCGATGTGCGACATCTGCATCCTGCTGTGGTGAGATTCTGCAGGCTTAATTCGTATGGCGATTGGCTGCAGATACCTTATTACGATCAGCTAGGACGTATGATAGGAATTCAGAGCCGTTATATGGGCCATGATCCGCAGAAGCCAAGGTTCAGATTTCCGACGGGTGTAGCTTGCCATTTGTACAATCAGCAGGTGATTCCGATGCTTCGTCCCGACGAACCTATCTATCTCGGAGAAGGCCCTTCGGACGTTTGGGCGTTGCTTAGTTCGGGGAAGAAGGCGGTAGGGGTGGTGAGTGCTACTACTTTGCGTGTGGAAGACCTCAAGTGCCTTGCCGGACGTGAGGTCAGGATCTATCCGGATAATGATTCTGCTGGTCTCACACTATATCAGAAACTCGTCTCGGCAGCCAACGATATCGGCTTTTGTTTGATACGGCATGAGTTACCCGACGGGTGCAAGGACTTTTCGGATTATTGGGTGATGGAGAATGAAAGAAACCATGAACCCTAAATACTAAACCCATAAGAAGCGTTACCGTTACCCGTTACGTTACAAAAACATATATATTAATTTGAATTATAAGAAAATGAAAATAGAAATCAAACGCTACCGCATTCGAGAGTCCGCTTGCGATGGCATACTTTCGATCAATGGCTGCAAGCTATGTGATACGGCAGAGAACACGCAGTTCATGCCTCCTTCTGGGACTTACAACATAGTGCTTCGCAGCAATAAGAAACAGAAGCGCATTGTGCCATATCTCTTGGCACCGAACAACGAACAGAAGATGACAAATGGTAAATTACATGCGCCTTTCCTCTGCATCGGTAATGGTATCTACCACCGTTGTGATGGCAGGATTATCGTGGGTACGCACATCGTACCTGGGTGTGTAAAAAGAAGTTACGCGCCTTTTAAACGTCTCTATGACCGCATCAACAATACGATTAGACGTGGGAAATCTGTTTGTGTTACTATCTCGGAGATCTCCATTAACCATAAACAATAAACCTTTATGTACGATATCAGATTAAGTAAACATTTCATGCTGTCGGAGTTCTTCAGGAGCTCCACAGCTACTGCACGAGGCATTGACAATACATTAGCCTCTACCGGTTCGCCTGAAGGTTGTCAGTTTGTAATTTCGAATCTGCAGGCTTTGTGCGAGAGTGTCCTTGAACCATTGCGAGAATATGCAAATACATCTTGTCCATTCAAGGGCAGCAAGGGGCAGATTCCTATCATTATAAGCTCTGGCTACCGATGCGCTGTGCTGAACCTTGCGGTAGGTGGAGTTGCCAACAGCAATCACCTCTATGGCTATGCTGCAGACATCCACATTCCAGATGTCGCTACCGGCACCGATTGGTTCAACTGGATGCGCACTCATCTCCTTTTTGACGAACTAATCATGGAACATGCAACGCCATCTTCCACGTCCTTCTGGATTCATGTGGCATTCCGACAAGATAAGGAAAACCGCATGAAGGTCAATGGGAATTTGGTGAGGGGAATGTGAAAGGGATTACTTGCCGATGCATCAAAATTATCATGTTGTGGAAGCACCTCGATTATTTGCCAATACACTAAGGTAAAACTACTGATTACCATTCCTCTTCTGTAAACTCGGTGTGAAGACATTCATCAAAGGTTAATCATTCATAGAGTTCTTTGGCTGATGCGCCGCGCGATACTCAGTAGGTGACATTCCAAGATGCTTAATGCAATAGCGAGTGAAATAATTTGATGTCGTGAAGTTCAGGGCATTGGCTATCTGTGCAACGGAAAGACGAGGATTGTTGAGATACTCAATAATAATCGGTTTTGTATATTGGACAATGAAGTCCATCACGGTATTACCTGTCTGACGCTTAACGGTTTCAGACAGGTATTTCATTGATACACCCAGCTCGTCAGCATAGTAACCGACCTCGCGGTGTGTCTTGGTCGCACCGGTGGAGAGCAGGAGCATGAGGCGACGGACGATGTCGGTATTGCGGTCGGTGTACTGATCGCTGGCGTGTAGTTTGGCATGGAACTCGAAGAGGTCGTACATCATGGTCAATGCCATGGAGCCGAGCACCTGGTCGTGGAAATGATGCTCTGTGTGGTCGAGCCGCTGCCTGATGCGAAGGATGTCCTGACGGAAAAGTGCTGCATCATCCTCGCTGACTGCTATCACGGGATCTTGATAGAGGGCTATCGAGCCACCGATGCCGTAATGGTTGGCAGGCAGCTGATTGTGGAGGAAGCGCTCGTCGGCCAGAAGTATCTCCACCTCGATGTCGTCCGACACCCACAAATCTTCTATCTCGCTGCTTCGGGGCATGACGAGGATGTTGCCCGAGCAGAAGCTGACGGGGCGCTTGTTGTAGAGGAAATGACCGTCACCAGCGAGGCAGATCATGTGGATGCAATCGGCATGTCTGTCGTCTGGAATGAGGTCATGCCAGTCGGTTGAGAACCGTATCTTTGCACGTTTTTGTTCCATAACGTGTGCAAAGATACGGTTTTTTGTGTAAAGGAACAAACGATTTCGTGAATATGTGAACTTTTTGGCGAATAATGTGTATCGATTGAACGGATTTTTGTCTTTATCTTTGCACCCGAAAACCAATACATTTGAATTATGGAACAGACAAAAGACATCTTCACACGCCTCCGTGAGAGTGAGGCGATAGATATGCGTGACCCAGAGTATCTGCCTGCCATCAGGCACATGGATAAGGTTCGCAAACAATGTTTCCACATCAACCAGACGGAGCCGGACATACAGGTCATTCACTCGATGATGGAGGATTTGTTCGAAGGCCGTTTCCCTCAGAGTGCCTGCATCATCCCACCTCTGCAGATTGACTTCGCCTGTCAGATCAACATTGGCGAAGGGGTGTTCATCAACCACAGCCTTACTTGCATGTCAGCTGGAGGAATAACGATTGATGAAGGAGTTCAGATAGGCCCTGAGGTCTGCCTTGTGACGACCAACCATAACCTTGAGGAGCGCATGGTCATCCAATGCAAGCCGATTCACATTTGCCGTGGTGCATGGATCGGGGCAAGGGCTTTGATCCTACCAGGAGTGACCATCGGCGAGAATGCCGTTGTAGCAGGTGGAGCAGTCGTAACTAAGGATGTGCCGGCTAATACCGCTGTTGGAGGCAATCCGGCAAAGGTAATCAAGGAATTTTAATCTTACATAATATGAAATAGTTAGCTATTATTCTTACCACATTAATCATCAGTATCAACAGTATGGCACAGACATTGGAAGAGCGCGTACAGGTCATCGAAGACCACATCGCATTGAAGCACCTCGTAGATTATTTCTCAGTTCTTGCCGACGAGAAGAAAGGACATGAACAGGAAGCGCTGTTTACCCCAGACGCAACCGTCACCAGCATCAACGACCTGACGGGTTATGTGTTCAAGGCAGAGGGACGTGAGCAGATAGGCACGTCATTTCAGAACTTCCTCGACCTCCACGAGATTGTCTATCACAGCAACGGTCAGCAGACACTTGACATCAAGGGCGACAAGGCAACGGGTGTAAGCTATTGCACCGTGACGATGATCCGCAAAAATGAGGATGGCAGTCGCAACAAGTCGCACATGCTGACTCGCTATAACGACACTTACGTCAAGGTAGATGGCCAATGGTTCATCAAGGATCGCACCACACACTTCATGTGGCAGGAGAGTGAAGTCGTTAAATGAGGTTTTGAGGTTATTAGGTTTTATGGCAATGAAAACACTTATAGCATTTTACAGCCGCCGTGGCGAGAACTATGTCAGCGGCGACATCAAAGTCCTGAAGAAGGGCAATACGGAGTGTGTGGTCGAGATGATCAAGGAGCAATTGGCAGACGCCAACGTGTTCCAGATTGAAACCGTCCAAACGTATTCGGACAGTTACATGACTTGTATCGAAGAGGCGAAGGCCGAACTTCACGCTGGGGAACGTCCTGTGCTGAAGGCCGATTGTGATCCTTCGGCCTACGACACCATCATCCTGGGTTATCCAAACTGGTGGGGACACGTTCCGATGTGTGTGCTCACATGGCTCGAAGCGCATGACTTCTCAGGCAAGACCATCATACCATTCTGCACGCACGAAGGCAGCGGCATGGGCAGTACGGAGAAGGATATTCGCACAGCATGTCCTACTGCCAACTTAAAGCCAGGAACTGCTATCCATGGCACGAATGCCCCTCATGCGCAGAAACAAGCAGAAGCAATCGTTGCATTGGCAAAATAACATTCTACATATTATGAGCAAGATCACAATCATTACAGCAAGTCCTCGTAAGGACGGCAATTCACTCCAAATGGCAAGATGGTTCACCGAAGAAGCCGAGCGCCTCGGTGCCGAAGTAACGACATTCGATGCTATCAAGCTGAACCTTGACGGCTGCCACGCCTGCAACGCATGTTACAAGGCTGGTCACGCCTGCGCCTTTGAGCATGGCTTCGACCCAATAGCAGAGTCAGTTCTTGCCAGCGACACCATCGTCTTCGCCGTACCTGTCTATTACTTCGCAATGCCAGGACAGGCAAAGAACATCCTCGACCATTTCTATTCATTCTTCGTTGGTGGCAAGGAAACGGGCAAGAAGACCATCCTCGCAATGGGCACTTCCGGTCAGGGCAACGAGACAAATGTCTGGGAAGGTGTGCGCGTCATTCTGAAGAAGAGCGCAGAGTTCGTAGGTTGGGATTACGAAGAGCTATCTTACGGCAACATGAATGTTCCTGGCGCAATCCTTGAAACCGATGCAGAGCAGAAAGTAAAGGCTTTGGCACAGAAATACGCAAAATAAAGAAATACCGAAGTAAGACATCATAAAGGCAGGATAGCTAGCTATCCTGCCTTTTGTTTTCATCAAGTTCATACTTTCCCTGAAGTAATAAGCCAACCTGCTGCCCAGGAAGCCGCTTCGCATGATTCCTTGGAAACAAGTCGGCCGGCGTTTTGCTGCGCCTTTTGCGCGACGATAATTTTGGGAAAAAATGCATCCCGAGTTTTCAAATAGGCAAGAATATTATATAAAAAATTTCAGGGAAATGGAAATACAATTTGCACAAACGGCAGAAAAAATGTATTTTTGTTTTGCCTGAAACTTTAAGATTTGGGTATGCAATGGACACGCTATAAGTTGTCCTCACTATAAAATTTACTATCAAAATGAACAAGATTTTCACAGATCAAATTGAGAAGAGTACTCTGCTGGTCAATGGCATCAATGCAAACAAAGCTTTGCTACGAACTAAAGGCATCAATGTCGATAAAGTTGATGTTTTAACTCGACTTAGCAATCAGTTGACCAAAGAGGGCGAAAAGTTGGATGAGATGCTCAAGGCTGTGTCTGCTCAGCGTAGGATCTGCAACACTATTCTGGATGAACTAAAGAGCGAGCTATTGACTAGCAAGAAATCCATTAAGGAGCGCTTCGATCAAGAGAGATGGCAATCATTTGGAATTACTGATAAGAAATTATAAAACAAAGAAAAGAGGGTTTCACTTTAGTGTGAGCCCTCTTTTCTTGTAAAATATAGAGCAATGTCAATTATTTGCCGATACAGAATCTACTTACCAATACAGAATCTAACACCTGCAAATATAAGTTATTGATAATCAGATTTGATGTATTCTCGATTATTTTTTGTTTGAGAATGGAGGGACAAGGATGTTAATTTTTTTGAACGTCGCAATACCCACTATTTACTCCAATAATACTGCCATTCCATATCATAGTTCTTTTATTAAATGTTTTATTGCTGCAATAGGATGATACCACATCATGCGAGGACCAGCATATCGCATTACATAACGCATATGTTGACGCATTTCTGGTTTATAACAGTGAATAGGACACTTCTTACATGTCGGTTTATTATCACCGAACTTACAATGATCTAGACGTGAGTATGCATAGTAGAGTAGATTAGAGCAGTCTTCGCAAAGTCCTTCATTAACATGTTTTTTCCCATGGCAGTATATCTCTATCATCTGCTTAACTGTTGTTTTTTCTCTATCTATTCGATTCATAAAAATAATTTACTCTTATTGTCAGATTCGTTAAAATCAATCTTGTTTTTTGAGTTTTTGCTTTAACCGTTTTACTCCT
>JAZQOF010000046.1:0-67778 GCA_045627785.1 Bacteroidales bacterium
AAAACTTTGCAAGATGAGATATTGAATGCACAGAGTCAGTTCTACACGGCCTCTATTCTCTTCCTAAGTGAGATAAACAAATTTACCTTTATGGATGCTGCTACTTATGAGAGTATTAAATCTGATTTACATTGTTCTTCAAGGTAATTATCATTCTGGCATTCTCAAGACGAAGAGCAATTAGGCGCTGAGAAAAATGCGACAGGATGTTGCAGATTTACTAATGATAGATAATAGGTACGGTTTATTGCAAATTAATCGTACCGATTTTGATACTTGTAGAAATCAAAAGTATCTTTATTGAATCATATAGTAAATCTTTTTATTTAATAAATGTATAACTTATTAATTTATTGGATATATTTGCGGATGAAAAGGTACGGTTTATTGCAAATTATCCGTACCATATAAAGCGAAAGGAAATGTCAATAGCAGATACTATTAGAAATAAGATAGCTCGTAGTCCTAAGAATACAATATTCTTCATCGGAAGCTTTCCGCAATTCGATGAAGAATATGTTCGTCAAGTCTATGTAGAATTGATTGCATCTGGTCAATTGATGCGTATTGGAAAAGGTATTTATTATGTTCCGCAGATTTCTCGTTTTGGTCCTATTCAGCCAACCCCAGACATTGTGGCTAAGGCGATAGCAAAGCGTGATCGAGCAAAGATAATGCCTACTGGCGCCACGGCACAGAATCTGTTGGGGATGTCCACGCAGCTCCCGATGAACGTGGTCTATTTAACTACAGGGTCATCTCGAAGCATCAAGCTGGAGAATGGACAGACCATTCGCTTTGTACATGCTGCACCTCGCAACTTCGCTTACAAGGGAGAGGTCATGCCAATCATTGTGCAGGCGTTGAAGGAGTATGGTAATGCTTTGGATAACTTGACTGATGAAGAACGAACTGCTCTTTATAATGTACTTCGAATACACCCAGAAGAGAATACTATTGACCATGACTTACAGTTGGCCCCAATTAAGATACGTAAGGTGCTTCGTGAAATAATCAATAATATCAAAACTCAAAAATGCAGCAAATGAAAACGTGGTTCAATAATTCAGTAGCAGTACGTCAGCAGATACTTGTCGGATGCCAAAATCAGCAGTATCTGCAACCTGCTATTGTAGAGAAAGATTGGTGGGTGACCGCCGTGCTGCATGCATTGTTTCAGACGTCTTGCGCGAAGTATCTGATCTTTAAGGGAGGCACAAGCCTCAGTAAAGGATGGAATGTTATCGATCGCTTCAGTGAGGACATTGATTTGGCGTTGCATCGTAGTTTCTTTGGGATTGAGAAGACCTCAAAAAATCAGAAAGAGAAGCTTCGCAAGACGGGTCGCAAGTATATCGTTGACGAGCTATCGAAGGAGCTGGATCAGCAACTGGCATTGATGGGAATCTCTGGATATCGAGTCGAGAGCGTTACCACAAAGACCACTCGCGATGGCCTTGTTGTACCCGTTGATAGTGATAAGGATCCAACGGTGATCAATGTCTATTATGATAGTGTTGCGGCTGGAGCCGTACCCTATGCACAGACGGCTGTTAGGATTGAGATCAGTTGTATCTCAATGGATGAACCCTCAGAGGTGCGTATGATTTCTTCTTTAGTGGAACAGACCTTCCCTGGAGAGGATAAGGATGTGACTTCCCAGATCAGAACAGTAGTGCCTACCAGAACTTTTCTCGAAAAGATTTTTCTTTTGGCTGAAGAGTTTCAAAAAGAGAAACCTCGTAGCATTCGCATGACCCGACATTTCTATGATTTGGAGCGGCTGATGGATACAGAGTTCGGATTGGCTGCATTGAATGATGGTGAACTATATGCTGCCATCGTTAAGCATCGCTCTATTTATTATGATCTTCCATACGTCGATTATCAGAAGCACCATCCAGCAACAATCTCCTTCCTCCCTCCCGATGGTATTATCCAGGAGTGGGAGAAGGACTATGGCAATATGCAGGCTTCTTTCATCTATGGCACATCGCTTCCATTTTCAGACTTGCTCGCTAGAATGCAGGAATTACAGAGTCGTCTCCGTAAAGTAAAGTCCAAGGACAACTTGTTGGTGTAAAACAAATATTCCCATGAACAAGTCTCTATGGTGAAGTCATTTTAATAAAAGATAAAGCATTACTCTCCGACATATCTGTTGTCGGGGATCTTGTCGGAGACTTTTTCCTTGTATTTAGCCAAAAAACAACGCAGAAAAATGGTTGTATTTTTACAATTCTAGATTAATTGAGGTAAAAATAACTTATTATTTTTTGTTTTCAAAAATTAGATTTGTTCCTGTCGCGTAAATTTAGTATGTTTGCACGCGAATATTATACACCTCGGTATAAAGGAGATGTAGAGAATCCCAAAGGTGGCGTTCGTGGGTGATTCCCGGAAAACAGAAATATTAAAAAGTACGGAATATATAGGATTTTATTTAATATATGAAAAGATTTTCAGTAATGAAGAATCTGGATAAAGCAAAATGGAGGTTCAATAAAATGCTCAATAATACTAGACAAGTATAGATGATTCATACTCAAACGGACAACAACCGGACAACAACCGGATAGCAAACGGACAACAATTGTTATTATTTGAACCGCAAATACTAACAGAGGAAGAACAATTATTTATTCCCTTTTGCGCGTACATTTATATAATATATAAGAAGTCTGGCATTCATGTCCCCTACGAGTATGTCCAGTTTAATTGAAATAACAAGGTAAGGATAGATGTCCTGAAAAAAAGACTTTGCAAATTCGTGAAATTTTCATCAGGGAATATCCTGGTACGGCAACAAAAGCTGCAATCGAAGGTTTTCGGTTGCATTTTTTTATTTTTTTAAAACTTTTCTCCTTTCTCATGCAAGATTTCAAAATTCGTTTCGTTATAATAGTAGATTGTAAAAAATAGTACAATGAAAAAATTGAATTTGTTAGCAATGATGTTTATGGGCTTACTGGGAACATCATGCATGTCAAGTCCTGAAGAAGATATGATCCGCGCTGATCATGCGCAAGACATTTCTTCGGGTGGAAATAAATGGTCTCGTTTCTTGCCTATCATGGATGATGAGACGTTTTCGGTAAATGGCCTTATAAATGAATTGGACGCGCCGGTCATCGCATCTGGCAAAATGTTTGAAATAAGCCAAGTGCCAGCTGAACCAATATTGTCCAAGTTTCCTGGTGCGTCTTTATACTTTGATCAAGAAGCTGGTTTTAATATCCTTCGTGATACAATACCCTATATTCATGACAAATATGATCAGAGCATAATTTCTGAGAAACGGGACAGTCTGGGAATCACGATTCTCGAACACAGCATCGATGTCGATCTGAAACAAGATGCTGCCATCAGGCATTTATCGGTGGTTTTCCCTCAGACGCCAGGCATATTGAAACTGATAGCGATGCCGGTTGCCGATGTTTACTATTGGCGTTATACTTTCACCTTGCAAACCGATAAGGTCTTGCTGGATGGAGAAGAAGTGTCTTTGACTTCGCCTATCAGATATGATGTGAACATCTATTTCAACCGACTTTACGATTCCAGAGCTAATAAGCAGTAATGAACGAGCTCACACTAATCGAGGAAATACGCAAAGGTAACCGCCAGGCTATGCAGCAATTGTATAGTATGACGGTTAGATACCTCGTTGGTGTTGCTCAACGCTATATCAGCTATCAGGAGGATATAAAGGATGTACTTCAGGAGAGTTACATACAGATATACGGGAACATAGGAGGTTTTACGGCAGAAGATTCCAAAAAGCTAAAGGCGTGGATGTCGCGCATTGTTGTTAATAAATGCATTGACCACCTAAGGAAACAACAGCTTTGGCAAACAGACAATGAGCTTCCCGATATTCCAGATGAGGATGAGGTTGATGTCTCAGCGGTACAAGCGGAACTGCTACATCGGTTAATACGCCAACTGCCAACGGGATACAGGACCATTCTCAACCTCTATGTCTTCGAGCAGAAAAGTCACAAGGAGATTGCTGAACTGCTAGGCATAAAGGAAAAAACAAGTTCTTCGCAATATCACAGGGCAAAGGAACTATTACGAAAATTGATTCTAAAACATAAAGACGACTTCAGATGAAAGATAATTTTGAGGAAAAACTTAGACAACAGCTGGAAGGCTTCGAGAGTCAGGAGATTCCCGAAGGCTTGTGGGAAGGCATTGAGCAGAAGCTCGATGCTCCTAAGGTTGTGCCGTTGTGGAAGAAATTATCTGCAGCAGCGAGTGTCTTGCTAATAATAAGTGTCGGTTTCGGTTTGTTTAATCTCGTACAAGATGAAATCGTTCAACAATATCCGGTTGCTGATAACGCAAATCCTATGAATGATACCGATAGTGGCGTGTCGGAAAATTATTGGTTGCCTAAAATTCAGGGTGAAGAAATAAAGACATTGCCAGATGCGACAAAAGCCACTTCTGTAAAAAGGTATCTAAGTAATCTGGTGCAAAAACAAATGCCAGTTACAGCTTCAGATTCTGAAAGTACTGCAGAGACTGCTACTCCTGAAATAGAGAATGCTCATGGAGAGAAAGAGGTGGAACAACATCTGTTGACGAAGCCACAAGTTGCGAATGACAAACAATTCGAGACAAAGCAATCTCTTGTAAAACATAAGAGCACTAACCATATTGGCGGACGTATCTCTTTGCGTCTCTTTGCCTCGCGTATGCCTCAGGGAAATTTCAATAATCTTCAAGGATACCTGGCACTCAGCAATGAGGGAATACCAGATAATAGACCTATACCTTTCTTGACGAGGTCAAAGGGATTGTTGGATGCCATTGTATTTGCAAATGCAAACACTGATAGTGAACCTGAAACAAATACTACTTACTCACAGCCAATAAGGTTCGGTCTCAGTGTCGGCTATGAAATCAGCAAGCGATGGGGGATTGATATGGGTGTGTCTTATTCCCGCCTCAACAGCACTCTCACTTCTGGCTCAGACCATTCATACTACACTAACGACCAGCGTATTGACTATCTTGGCATTCCCGTAAATGTCAGTTATAATATAGTTAAGACAGGAAATCTGCGTGTCTATGTGTCGGCAGGAGAAATGACGGAATTCGGTCTTAGTGGAAATGTCGATGTCAGAACAGTGAGAAATAACCGACAGACTTCATTCACGGAAAATAAGATTGATGATATACCAATACAATTCTCAGTCAACTCTGCAGCAGGTATAGAATACTCGTTCTATAAGGGCATTGGTGTCTTTGCCGAACCGGGTATCTCATATCATTTCCGTGATCATAGTGACATCTCAACAATATACAAAGCACATCCTTTGAATTTTAATCTTCAGCTTGGGTTCAGATGGATAATAAACAAATAGCCGATATGAAGAAAATCCTTGTCTTAGTCTTTGTCGCCTTTTCCGCAACGACACTTTTTGCACAAACTGAAAGCAATAGAAAGTTGCAACTCGGTGTTTTGCAAAGGATTGATGTTTTGTTGAATACCCAATTCACGGCAACAAACCTCACTGCCGGATTCTGTTACAACGAGAAGAACTATGTAGGTATTCAAGTTGGTTTTGCCTATAACGCTCACACATATATAGATTCAGAACCAGCTACCTGCAGATTTAATGCGGTGCCAGTCGTGTTAGATTATATTCACTATTATAAAATACCAAAGACAGTCACTTCTTTCTATCTTGGAATGGAAGCAGGTGCGTTGTTGTGCAATTATTATGAAGGTGGGTATATTGATAGTCAAACCGGCAAGAAAAAGTATGATGGCTTTGGAGCGGTGCCAAATATCTGTGCTAAGGCAGGTTTTGATTTTAGATTGGGAAAACCTCATCTCAATGTCGGCTTTCAAGTACATTTTATTGGTATAGGTGCTTCTGCAGGAATAACATTTTAATTGAATTTCGTGCAGTTACTATAGATTTTGGAAAAAAGAAGTTGAAATGTGCCGGAAAATGTTTATTTTTGCACATAACTTAATATTCTTTTTTTCATGAAAAAAATCTTATCTTTTCTTTCTGTAGTTGCTTTATTCGGATCATGTCAGGAAAAAGAGACACAGTTGTTCGACGGCGCAGAATGGATCGGTACTGACGAGGTGGTGCTGTATGCTCCATATCTTCAGGAATTCTCACTATCCTTCGATGTTACTTTAAATAGCCCGGAATCGGAAGCTGCATTTCTTTTTGGAGGAAATGACGAACGATTGCTGAGCAGAAACCTTAACCACATGGGCATAGAGAACAAATACGGTGAGATTTACATGTCATTCGTCGTTGGTCACAACTCTATTTCCATCAAGAGAAAAGGATATGACCCGACAGGAGAGGAACTAACAATAAATACCATAGATTTACCTGAGACTTGGTCATCTTCAACTATGCATGTAAAGGCTGAGATCGAACAAGGATTGATGCATCTCTTTGTCAATGACTCGGTTTACAGAGATATAAAGATTACTCCAAATGCGGTGACAGGAGGTGACTATATTCCTTATCCTGTTCTTGGCGAGATTGGAAGTAAGGGCGATGCTAAGTTCCAGAATGTGGAAGTTAGAAATCTTCGTTCGCCTTATACATTATATTACTCTGCCGACGATTTCACCGGCAAGGAACTCTTTGATCCAAGTCATCTTGGTATGCCAGAGCTGTATTGCACATTCGATGTCAAGGATAAGAAGATCGAATCGGCAAAACTCTATTCTACAGCGCGAGGAGTATATGATTTTTATGTAAACGAGAAAAAGACAGCACACGATTTCTTCGCACCTGGACTTTCGCAATATAACAAGACACACTATTACCAGACATACGATATCCAGAATAAACTGACACCTGGCCAGAATGAATTCAAAGTCTTGCTTGGCGAAGGCTGGTGGATGGGAACTGCAGGTTTCTGGAGCAGAAGTGTGAATCATTTCGGCGACCAACTTGCTTTGCTTGCAAAGGCTGTGATCCGTTATGAAGATGGTGAAGAGCAGATCATCACCACAAACGATAAGGATTGGCTGGTATCGACAAACGGATTGATACGTTATTCGTCTCGTTTCCATGGCGAAATCATCGACGGATCTCTTACAGAAGGTCGTACTAATGCAGTTCCTGCCAAGATTATGTCGCTGCAGGATCACACACCTTCAGAGTTTGCTGCCAATATCCCGGCTGTTGATGATTATTCAGAATATCAGCTTCTTCCACAGCCAGATGAACCTGTGACAATCCAGGAGACACTCACTGCACAGAGCGTTGAAGAAGTGCGTCCTGGTGTATTCGTCTATGATATGGGACAGAACATGGCAGGTCTTCCAAAGATTACCTTCCATGGTTTGAAGAAAGGTCAGACTATCCGTATGCGTTATGCCGAAGTGAAGTATCCAGACATGAAGGAATATGCTCTGAACAAAGGCATGATCATGATGGAGAATATCCGCGCTGCATTTGCTCAGGACATGTATATCGCTTCAGGCGAGGATGGCGAAGTCTTTGCGCCTCATTTCACATTGCACGGATATCGTTATGTGGAGATTTCCGGAATCGACAAAGCGTTGCCTGTCAACGATGTCAAAGGCCGTGTGCTGAGTAGCGTCAAGCTCGCAAGTGGATTCGAGTGTAGCAACCCGCTTGTCAATCGTCTTTGGCAGAATATCCAGTGGTCAACACTCGCTAATTTCATATCTATTCCAACCGACTGTCCACAACGTAATGAACGACTCGGATGGGGTGGTGACATCAGCGTATTCTCACGCACTGCTACATATATGTCTGATAGCTATGAGTTCCTGCGTCGTCACTTGAGAAACATACGAGATCTTCAGGAAGAAGATGGTCATTACGCTGATGTGGCACCTGTCGGTGGAGGTTTCGGCGGCTTCCTTTGGGGTGCTTCGGGTATTACAATCGCTTATGAAGCATGGCGTCAGTCGGGTCGCACAGAGATTCTTGACGAACACTATGATTCGATGAAGAAGTATATAGAATATGTTCAAAAGAACTACATTGAGGCAGAAACCGGTATTTTCATTCAGGCACGTATATGGCCTGGCCTTGGCGACTGGTTGAATCTCGAATACAACAAGATTGATCTTACAGGACAGTACGAGTGTTACTATATCTTTGTGCTGAGATGTATGTCAGAAATGGCATCGGCCCTCGGCAGGACCGAGGATGTCGAGCTATATAATAAGGTAATAGACGAGAGAAAGCAATTCTATATTGCTAATTATGTCGATCAGGAAACAGGTAAGACACTTTGGTCTGCTTATGACTATCAGCGCATGTGTCAGCCATGTGATTATGAGGCGACTTATGTTCTTCCTCTTGCCTTCGATGTCATTGACGATGCAGAGCTTCGTCAGAAGATGGTCGATAATTTTGTTGCAACCATCGAGCGACAGAACTCTACCGATGAGGGCGTTGTTTGTCCGCCATATTCTCTGATGACAGGATTTGTTACAACAGCATGGATCAGTAAGGCGTTGACCGATAATGGTCGTGCAGATGTTGCATATCGTTTGCTTCAGAATACCTCTTATCCTTCTTGGCTTTATCCTGTAACACAAGGCGCAACAACCATTTGGGAGCGACTTAATTCCTACAACGACTTTGAGGGCTTTGGCAAGAATAATTCGATGAACTCATTCAATCACTATTCATTCGGCGCTGTTGGTCAATGGCTCATGAATCGCGTGTTGGGTATCGAGCGAGATCCTGAAAAGCCTGGATTCGAACAGTTCATCCTTCGTCCTGTTGTCGATCCTACAGGCGAGATGACATACGCAAAGGGTTGGTATAAGTCTTCCTATGGCAAGATCGAAGCAGGCTGGGAAAAGACTTCCGACAACAAATACATCTATTCCTTCACAATTCCTAGAGGCACTACAGCTACTATGGTTTTCCCTAGCGGCGAGACAAAGCTGTTTGTATCAGGATCGTATAAGGTAGAGTTATAACTCCTCAATCCACTTTCTGAGTGTCTCGATGATTTCGTCGCGAACTGGCTGTTCGAAAGTGTTGATGCGAGTGCGATGGCTGCCTCTTGGCTGAGTATATACCTTAAGATTCTTTTTCTTATCGGTCTTGAGCCATGTGCCTACACCTGAGCATCCCCAAGGATCTATCTCACCGTAGATATACATCATCTTCGGGTCGTTTTCCTTTAGGTATTTAACCACATGCTTATATAGTGTCGGGTCGAACTTAAGATCTTTCTCTGAAGGTTCGAGCATCACACGGTGCATATAGTCTTTTGTTGTCTTGATCGACATGTATTTCCTGAAAGGACGTATGTCATAGCCATAGTATCCCAATTCCTTGGTCGCCATAATATTAAACGAATAATATGGAGACTGTTTTGAGAAATAATCAGGATCGCACAAACCTATGAAGTATTCCATGATATCCTTGGCAGAAGCGTCAAGAGCTGGCTGTTTGTCAACCGGTGTTCCCCATTGCCACATGCTGTAGCGGTATTCCATCACGCTTAGGTCATAGATCTCATCGAGAGGCACACGGAACTCATATCCTTTCTTGTCACAGTGTGCCTTGAATATCGGCATGAATTCATTGCGTCGTTTTAGCAACATCAGCATGAATTCCTTCATCTTCTCTCGTTCAGCCTTTGTGCCTACTTGTTTAGCGAGGAATGGCTCGTGACGACCATCTTCAAGAGCTTTGTTCAATGGAGCAACATATGGTACAGAGATATCAACATCGTCTGGATAGTATGAGCGGTAGAACATCGTTGTCTGTCCTCCCTTGCTGATACCGGTCGAGATCCATTTTCCATGATAGATATTCTTCATGCTTGTCACTACATTGTGCAGATCGCTCAACGAATTGGCAACGGTAAGATAGTTCCAATCCATACTTTCCGGACAAGACTTGCCGAAGTAACGATATTCGACTACGACGATATTAGTATTGAACAATCCGGCTATTTCGTCAAGGTAATTTGGATTGAGTGCATAATCTGCCCAATAGCCTTCGGTCACCAGAACGGTAGGACGATCGTAACCCACATGGCAAACAACAACTCTTTGGTCGAATGTGCCCAAAGCAGTGTTCTGTGGGTCGATATTCTGTGCCATCTGCACCAGATACTTCTCTTTATGATAATTACTCTCTATTGCTTCAACAGATTTAACCTGAGGCAAAGACTTAAGCTGCTCGGCAAGCTGTTGAGCAAAACTGTTCTGACTGATACCCAGTATAAGGCAGAAGATAAATACTTTTAGTGCGTTCATGTTTCAAATGTAGTGATAAATCGAATACGGGAACAGTTTTCCATTCATTTTCTTTGTTATTATGCTTGTTTTTATAATATTTGTAAATGAAAAACGTACAATTCACTAAAATTATATCAAGATGAACATCTTACGAAACCTTAGAAATCCTTTGGTCGTAACAACTATTGTTGCGGCAATGATCGTTTCGAATGTCAATGGGCAGAACAATCGAAATCGTATGTTCCGCGAGGATGTGCCTACTGTCGAACTATGGTTGAGTGATCCTGCTGTTCTTGCCGATCCTGCTACCCAGATGTATTACATGACTGGTTCCGGCGGTATGCAGTATCGAAGCACTGACTTGAAGACTTGGTCTGGTCCATATAATGTGATTGATCCTGATACAACCTCCTGGATGGGAAGCCGTCCTGCCGTTTGGGCAGCAGAACCATATCTCATTGATGGAAAGTATTTCTATTTCGGTACATTTACCAACAATAAGACAACTATTGCCAACAATCATAACGGACGTATTCCTCGTCGTTCATGCCACATCCTTGCTGGCGAAAGTGCGGCAGGTCCTTTCCGTCCGATGAACGATGAACTTTATGTCAATCCAGCTGTTCCTACTCTCGATGCTACATTCTTTGAGGATACAGACGGTAAGAGATATCTGCTCTATTGTGAGGAATGGCTTATCAATGACAATGGCACAGTCGAGGCAATCCAACTTAAGGATGATCTGAGTGGCGTGGTAGGTGAACGTATGGTTCTCTTCCTCGCAAGTGATGCTCCTTGGAATATCGAAGAGGCAGGCAATCATAATAATGTTACCGATGGCCCATTCGCATTCCGTACAGAGACTGGCAAGCTCGGCATTTTCTGGACAAGCTGGAAGAATGGAGTATATACAACAGGCGTGGCATATTCAGCATCAGGTAAGCTTGAAGGTCCTTGGGTACATGATCCGGAACCAATCCTTCCTGGCGATTTCGGCCATGCAATGTTGTTCAAGGATCTTTCCGGCAAATGGTTTATGTCGGTACATAGTAACAAGAATCTTCCAGGCAGTGGCGATCGCAAGGAGCGCCATCCATATTTCTTTGAGGTCGATCTGAGTGGAGATAAATTGGTGGTGAAATACTAGATTGAAAGGCATGGAAGCTGTGTGTTTGCCAAGTGAACTGTGCAAAAGTGCGCCAAAATAGGGCTTCTAAAGCCTTGTGACTGCATTTTCTTATAAATAATTTGCAAGTAGAGAAAATAAGCTCTATCTTTGCAGCGCTTAAAACGAAAACAACTAATGGTTTTAGCACAAGCTTAAATAAACCATTGTTTATAGATAAGGCGGTTATAGCACAAGGGCTCCACCTCTTACCATTCCGAACAGAGAAGTTAAACCTTGTAACGTCGATGGTACTGCGAAAGCGGGAGAGTAGAAAGCCGCCACCTTACAAAGACTCGAACAGCTATAGTTCGGGTCTTTTTTTTGTATTACCATATAACAAAAAAATGAAGCTGTGTCAAAAGACACAGCTAATACAAAATATTAAATAAAATCCACCCCCGTTACAGATTATTGTAGTGAGGGTGGATTATTATATTCTTAGAAGTTGAACTTAACAGCGAGTGTTGGGTTAACGAAGAATGTCTTGTCGTTAGCAAGGTTGAATACGAAGTTGTTAGTCAATTCAACCTCTGAACCAAGACTGATGTGCTTGTTGCAGTTATACCAGAACTGTGGTTCTGAGAAGAAGATCAACATACCATGACCATTAGCCTTCTCGCCACGCCAGAAATCGAAGAATCCTGAGAATGTGCACTTGCCCTGAGCGAATGTTGTGCTCCAGACACCAGTCAACTGGAAGCTTGTGTAACCGCTACCGAAGTAGCTGTTGAAGATTGGCTTATAGAGGAGCTGGATAGAATATGTTGTGCTGAAATCCTCGTTGTGACCGTTCCATGCTGGACCGAAGAGTGCTGCCGACTGGAATACTGTACCAGTGTTCAGACCACCGTCGTACTCCATGTGGAAAGCCCAACCCTTGTTTCCGATATTGAATTCGCGGCTAACCTCAGTGTATGCCGAGATAACGCCCTTGCTTGTGAGGTCGAGATCGACGAAATAGAACCATGAACCGAGTTTGTCTGCCTTGAACTGCTCGAATGTAGCTGTTACCTTCTGACGGTCTGGCTCTTCTACCGAGTAGATGTTACGACCGAAGTCATAGTGTAACTGGAGGTTCTGTGCCTGCAAAGAAACAGTTGCAACGGCAAAGAGAAGGAATAGAATCTTTTTCATTTTGATTTGAATATTGATTAGTTATATTTTAATTATTGTTTATACCATTTATCGTCATTCCACAGATATATCATGTGCTTTCTTGCAAAGGCTGGCGACAGCTTCTGGTAAGTCTCGACAGGCAGATACTTCTCGGGATCGATGGTTGCAATGATGCCTTCGCCTGCAAATCTGTATGAGACAATGAACGGAATGCATAGTTTCGAGAACTCGTCGAGCGAAATGCTGTCGTTCTCCTTGTAGAAATCCTTATATTCAGGAACAGGGAAATACTTTTCTGTTGGGAGCTTGCTCCAGGTCGTTGTGTAGAATTTGATGCTGGAATCGATGGTTCCCACAGTCTCGACCGACTCAATCACCGTCAGGATATTTGTACTGTCATTGGTCAATGGCAGCATCTTGATGTCAAGAGTGCTGATGCCGCTTGTGTGCATCGACAGATAGTCTGTGCTAAGTGTGTCTATCTTGCTCTTCCTGCTCTCGGCATTCATGTAGAGCACGAGATCCTCTGGAATGAGTTCGAAGTACAATGCGATATTCTGAGCCTTGGCAGCTCCGCACATTATTAATAATAAATATAGAAATACTTTTCGCATAGAAATATGTTTTTATGCTTGTGAACCGATCCAGAGCAGGATCATGGCGATGATGACAAACAAGAGGTCGATAGACTTCGACTTGATGTTCTGTTCCTTGAAGAAGAGCCATCCGCAGATAAATCCGACTATCACACCGCTTCGGCGCACAAGTGAAACGACCGAAATAAGTGCGTCAGGACATGACAGCGCGAAGAAATAACAGAAGTCTGCAACGCTGAGGAAGATAGAGATAAGAGGAATCGTCCATCTCCATGTGAAGCCGACTGTCTTTCCTTTCCTAAGTTGAGGCAGCCATATCAGGACGAGCACAGCACCCATCATCAGCGCCTGGTAGAAATTGTACCACGACTGAACGGTCATCTTGTCAAGATGCTGATATTGCATCAGATACTTGTCGTAGAGTCCCGAACATGCGCCGATCATAGTTCCGGCGATGATGAGCCAGATCCAGATATCGTGTTTCAGCGAGATACCTTCTTTTTTGCCCGAAATGCTTATCATGCCAAATGCGATGATTGAGACAATCACACCTGCCCATTGCCACAGATTGAGCTGTTCGCCGAAGATGAATATCGCACCGACCAGAACCAGGATCGGACGAGTCGCATTGATTGGTGATGCGATAGTGATAGGAAGATGCTTCAGTCCGAAATATGCGCATATCCAGGAACCGAGCACTATAGCCGACTTGATGATGATATAGATATGATGCTCTGCCTTAGGTAATGGGATGAAGAGGGTGTCGCCTTCCTGCAAGGCTCCTGTCTGCGAGAGAATTACCAGTGGAAGGAAGATCAGCGAACAGAAGACGGTGTTGAGAAACAACACAGGAATCACAGCGTTGCCTTTCAACGACATCTTCTTGAAGACATCATAGAAACCTAAGAGCATTGCGCTCGTAAAAGCCAGTATCAGCCACATAGTTACATCATTCTGAGACCAGCCTTAATCAAAGCCTGAACCGACATCGAAGGATCCTGTGCGAGCAACGAAGAGATTGCTTTCATTGCATTGCTCTGAGGATAGCCGAGTGCCATAAGAGCCTGAATAGCCTCGTCGCCGTTTTCGCTGCGTGATGCCGAAGCCGATGCAGCATCTCCATTGCCTGCCGAGATAACTCCAAGATTGCCGATCTTATCCTTGAGATCGACGATGATGCGCTGTGCGGTCTTTCCTCCGATACCCTTCACATTCTTCAGCATCTTGTCGTTACCTGTCGAGATGATGCTGACAAGCTCGTTCGGCGAAAGGCTTGACTGTATGCACTGTGCTGTGCTTGGACCAACGCCGCTCACCGAGACAAGGAGGTTATAGATAGCACGTTCCTCTTTCGAGATGAATCCGTGAAGGATATGTGCATCTTCACGAATGCTCTCGGCGATGTAAAGCTTGTTCACTTCGCCTTTCTTTATCTTGTCGTAGGTGTAAACCGAAATGATACATTCGTAGCCCACACCGCCACATTCTACTATTGCTCTTGTAGGTTCAAGTTCTGTAACTTCACCCTTCAAATATTCAATCATATTAATTGATAATTGATAATTGATAATTCATAATTGGGCTGGCGCAAAAAGAATTAAAAGTTAAGAATTAAAAGTTAAAAAATTTTTGAGCAAAATATTTTTTTCCCTTCTTTTATTTTTAATTTTTAACTTTTAATTTTTAACTTCCTCGCCTCGTTGTCGAGGAATACGAGTGCCTCCTCTGCGTTGTTGCCGATTATGCCGTCGAGTATGGCATCTTTCAGCGCATTACGCAGTATTCCCACCTCGCGGCAAGGGGCGAGATTGTATCTTTGCATTATCTCGTTGCCATCGACTGGCAGCTTCATGTTTCTGATCTTGTCTTTCTCCTCGATCTCTGTCATCTTCTGACGCACGATCTTGAAATTCTCGGTGAAACGACGCACCTTCTCAGGTATCTTTGAAGTCACATCGGCAGTACAGAGGATCATAAGATCGTCGATATCGTCGCCAGCATCGAAGAGCAGACGTCGGATTGCCGAATCAGTGATTCCTTCGTCCGACAGGCTGATAGGGCGCATGTGGAGCGATACCATCTTCTCGACGTATTTCTCTTCGGCTCCGAGAGGCAGCTTCAAGCGACGGAAGATAGGCAGAACCATGCGCGAACTCACATAATCGTGGTTGTGGAATGTCCAGCCGATCTTTGGGTCATATTGTTTTACTTTTGCTTTTCCCAGATCGTGCATAATAGCCGACCAGCGCAGCCAGAGGTTACCATTGTCGCTTGCGGCAACATTATCGAGCACGGTGAGGGTGTGTACGAAGTTATCCTTGTGTCCACGTCCGTCTCTGTTCTCTATGCCACTGAGAGCCTGAAGCTCTGGGAGAATAATCTGAAGCAAACCGCAGCGCTGCAGGAGATACCATCCGGTCGATGGGGTAGAAGTCATCATGATCTTGTTCAGTTCGTCGATGATTCGTTCGCCCGATATGATCTTGATTCTCTCTCTCATTCTTGCTATTGCCTCGAATGTCTCAGGCACAATCTTGAATCCGAAACGACATGCGAAACGGATAGCGCGAAGCATGCGGAGCGGATCGTCGCTGAACGTGATATCCGGGTTGAGAGGCGTGCGTATCAGACCTTTCTCCAGATCATCCATTCCACCGAACGGATCTATCAGTTCGCCGAAGCGGTCGCTGTTGAGGCATATAGCCATATCGTTGATTGTCAGGTCACGACGGTTCTGGTCGTCTTCCAGGGTTCCGTCTTCTACCACAGGCTTTCTGCTGTCGTGCGAATACGATTCCTTGCGAGCACCCACAAACTCCACTTCCATGTGGTTATGCTTCACCTGAGCTGTGCCGAAATTCCTGTACACAGCGAGCGAAGTGTGTTTGCCCAAGCGCTTTGCTACAGCCTCTGCGAGTTCAATGCCACTACCAACAGTCACACAATCAATGTCTTTCGAAGGTCGGTCCAGAAAGATGTCGCGCACATATCCGCCCACGACATAACATTCACGTCCTAAACGATCGGCTTCCTCTCCAATAATATGAAATATTGGTAGGTTAAGTTTACATTTGATCTGTTCCTGTGTCAGTTTTTGCACCATATATTAAAAATCAATTGTATTATTTGTTTCAATATTCAAAGAAGCTTATCTTTGCATCGTGTTTTTCATGGTATAAGATTTAAGGTTAGTGAAGATGGTCTGTTGTGAAACAGGCCACTTTTTTTATTTATTGAATACCTCATTCCAATCCTCTTCGTCAAACTCTTCAAGATCTTCGAGCGAGAAGTCAAATTCATCGAGATATTCCGGTGTTGTGAAGTCGTCGATGTCGCGACGGTCTTTCTTTGTCGGACGACCCAAGCCCTTTGCTCGGTCGATGAATCCGTTCATGCGGTTGAGCTCCAGAATCTCGAGCTGTTCCTTAGGAGTCACGTTCTCCATGAACCCAGGCACGAGTTTCGCGCCCATTCTGTTCTCCGACAGGGCAAGCACCTTGAACGAATAGGTCACAGGCGGCTTTCTCACTTCGATGATCTCGCCCACCTTGATAGTACGCGAAGCCTTCACTTTCTGTCCACCTATAGTCACACGTCCCAGCTTACATGCATCCGAAGCGATTGTGCGTGTCTTGAAGATTCTTACGGCCCAAAGCCACTTGTCTATTCTGCTCATTTTATCTTAATTAACGGGCAAAGATACAGAAATATCTGTATAATTCCAATTTTTAGGTTGAAAATCAGCTAAACAGTACGCCATCTCCGTCCTGATCCAGAGTATGTGCCAGCTTCTCGATGTTCAGGCTGCGTGCCGACGCATCGACTATTTCCTTGTATATGCCACCCTTCGCATAGAGTCCATCAGGATCACCGCTCTGTTCCACGCGACCTTCCTTCAGTGCGTAGATGATGTCGGAATCGATGATCTGCGAGATGCTGTGCGAGATTATCACCACTGTCCTGTCTTTCTTGATGGCGTCGATGCTTGCTTTGATCTGTTCGGTTGCAATAGCGTCGAGCGAAGCTGTCGGTTCGTCGAGGAAGATGATAGGAGGGTTCTTGAGGAACATTCTCGCGATAGCTATTCGCTGCTGCTGACCGCCCGACAGAGCCGTTGCCTTTGTGTCGAAACCGTTAGGCAGTTTTGTGATCTGTTCGTATATGTACGCCTTCTTTGCAGCATCGACTATCTCTTCGTCTGTCGCACCAGGTTTTCCGTATGCTATGTTGTCGCGTATCGTACCGTCGAAGATATGGTTTTTCTGGAGCACAAGACCGATGTTGTCGCGCAGATAGTGAGTGTCATATTCTTTCAGATCCACGCCGTCCAGTGTTATGGTTCCGCAATCAGGATTGTAGAACTTGTCGAGCAGGTTTACTATTGTCGATTTACCTGCGCCTGAAAGACCCACGAAAGCAGTGATCTTGTTCTTCTCGATCTTCATGTTGATATCGTGAAGTGCCTTATTACCATTAGGATAGGTGAAATCGACATTCTTTATCTCTATTGTTCCGTCGATCTTCTCAGGCTTGTATTTTCCCGACTCTTCTATCTCGTGGTCTGCCTCAAGTATGTCGAAGAATCCCTCGGCATATATAAGGGCGTCGTTGAGCTGGTCGAAGATGCGTTGAAGCTGAGTGATCGGTGCCGTTACGTTGCTGAAGAGCATCACGTGATACATGATCTTACCTATTGTCATGCCAGGATATCCGCTCAGTACCAGATATGCTGTGAGTATGATGATGAGCACTGTGCCTATCTGTCTCACGAAGCTTTTCAGACCGTCGAAATAGAAGCTTGTCTTGCGCACGAGCATCTGGTTGTCGGTGAATTTCGTCTGCAGCTCCCACTGCTTGCCGCTTTCTATCTCTTCGCGGTTGAACGACTTTATCACGTTGATACTCTCGATGATGCTCATTATTCCCTGGCTCTTCATCTCTCGGAAACCTCGCATGTTCCTGCGCCAGCCTTGCAGACGCTTAGCCTGTCGTATTGTGATGAAGATATAGATCGGAACGATAAAGAGAGCTGTGAGACCCACCCAGACATTTGCCAGGAACATGAGGATAAGGGCGAGGATGGCGCTTGTGAAGAGAGGCAGAAGGTCGATGAAGAAATTTTGCACGGTCGATGACAGGCTGCTCACACCCATGTCGATACGTGTCTGCAGTTTTCCTGTCTCGTTGTCGCCCTGTGTGAAGAATGCCATCTTATAGGTGAGAATCCTGTCGACTACAGCCTGTGCGAGATCCTTCGATACCAGTATTCGCATCCTCTCGCCGAAGTAGTTCTGAGCGTAGGTGATGCCTGCCGAGAGCACTTCCTTGCCCAGGAGTATGATCGAGATGATAGTGAGTATTCTTGTGGCATGGCTCCATTCAAAGCCTTCAGGCTTGACGAGGGCGTTGATGGCATCGACGGTACGGTCGAGCACTACGGCATTGACCTGAGCTATGAGTGAGCCGATCAGAGTGAGGATGAGGGTGAGGATTACGAGCCATTTGTAAGGCTTCACATAAGGCATGATTTTCCTCAGGAGGTGAAAGATATTCATTTTTGTGGTTTTATCTGATATTTGTCGGATTATTTATCTTACGCGCAAAAATAACAAAAAAATCAAAATAATGAAGATGAAGCTTTATTTATCCTCCCTTTTTGCAATCTGCATCCCCTGTTTTTGGCGGCAAAACGCAAAAAAAGGCATCAATCGCATCGTTTTATACATTATTTAATAAATAGTTCTTACCTTTACCACACAAAAATGAAATATATTAATCCAAAAAATAAGTAATTATGAAAAAGCTTTTGTTTTCAGTTTTATGCTTCTCTATGGTAGCATTCTCGACTACACCAGCTATGGCACAGCGCAAGACTGTTGTGGTTGAGCAGGCAAAGACTAACGATGCACCAGAAGGAAAGGTAATCAAGAGAAAAGTAGCTATTGGCCGTTTCTCAAACGAGACACAGTATGCCAAGGGTTTGTTCTACGATCAGGAGAACGATCCGATGGGTAAGCAGGCTCTCGATATCTTGTCGGCAAAGCTGGCAGCTTCCGAGAAGTTCATCTTATTGGAGCGCAGCGATCTCGCAACACTTCTCGAGGAGTGTCAGAAGGGCGAGAATGGCGCAGCAACTATCGGTGCTGATTATATGATCATCGGTTCGATCACTGAGTTCGGCCGTAAGAATACAGGTAAGTCGGGTGTGTTCTCAACTACAAGCACACAGACAGTCGAGGCTAAGGTTTCTGTACGTCTCGTTGATGTCTCAACTGGTCTCATCATCTATTCAGACGAAGGTGCCGGTGAAGCAGAGATCACTACAAAGACTACAATGGGTGTCGGCGGCAAGGCTGGCTACGATGCTACATTGAGCGACAAGGCAATCTCCGAGGCTATCAATCAGTTGGTCGAGAACATCATCAACAAGTGTACCGACAAGCCTTGGCGCACATACTTCCTCTCATACGACAGCGATGCAGTGCTCATCGGTGGCGGTCAGAGCCAGGGTATCGAAGTCGGCGATACATTCGTAGTCAAGACAAAGGGTAAGAAGGTAAAGAACCCACAGACAGGTATCATGGTCGAGCTTCCAGGCAAGCAGATCGGTACATGTACAGTTGTAATGACTGGCGGTGATACTCCAGAGACTGAGTATTCGTTCGTCGAGGTTGCTACATCAACAGCTATCGACCCAGAACAATTGAGTAACTACGTAATCGAACAGAGCAAATGAAAAAGAATATTTTGATCGGATTGGCAGTATTGTTCACACTGCTTCTCTCAGGCTGTAAGGCTAACTATCCAGTAGCACAGCAGACAGGTAAGGAAGATGTCGCATATCTTCTGTTCGTGAGCCAGAAGGACAACCTCAAGGATCCTCTTTCGGTTCAGGTCGATAATACCACATTCGAGGCTAAGGCAGTCAAGGCAAAGAAGGCTAACCGTCGTGGTGATGCCTATACAGTTGCTACAGGCCGTCGCAAGCTTACAGTCAAGGATCAGGCTGGCAATGTATTGTACAACAAGGAAGTGATGCTTTCTGCACAGGAAACAAAACAGATTATTCTCCCATAATATGAAGAAGTATTTTTATCTTGCAGCATTATTGTTGAGCTGCAGCTTCTTGTCATCGTGCGCACCGACACAGAAACCTCTCTATACATGGTATAACTCGGAGGACGTGTCATATCAGTACAACAAGAAGCATACCGATGAGCTTCAGGCAAAGCTTCTCGAGGAATTTGCCAAGATGGAAGCAAAACAGAAGGGTGTGCGTGGCGTGGTTCCTCCAGGCTTCTATGCCGAGTATGGCTATACAATGATCTCTGCCGGCAAGCGTCAGGACGGTATCGCACTCCTCAAGAAGGAGATCCAGCTCTATCCGGAGTCAAGCGAATTTGTAAATAGAATTCTTAAACAGTTAGGACAATGAAAAAGATATTGATGTTTCTTGTTGCAGCATCGATGCTTGCATCATGTGCTCCAACTATCACTCGTGGCGTACAGTATCCACAGATGTATGCTGAAAAGCCTGTCACAATCGTAGTGATGCCTCCAATCAACCAGACAAACTTCGTCGAGGCAAAAGACTATTTCTATACTACAATGTACATGCCTCTTTGCGAAAAGGGCTACTATGCATTCTCACCAAACCTCATGATGTCTGTACTTCAGGAGCAGAGCGCTTATGACAGCGAAATGTTCATCGAAGGCGATTTGAGCACATTCAAGACTGCTCTCGGTGCCGATGCAGCAATGTTTACAGTCATCAAGTCGTGGAAGCGTGCAAACGCACTCGGTAAGATCACAGCTGGTGTTGAGTATATCCTCCGTTCGACAAAGACAGGACAGACACTCTATCAGCGCGAAGGTCTCATCACACTCGACACAAGCATCAATGCCTTCGGTGGCGGTATCGGTATGCTCGTCAACATCGCAGCTACTACCATCGCTACAGCAGCTACCGACAAGGTTGAAGCAGGTCGAGTATGTACACAGTTCGTACTCAGCGACATGCCAGAAGGCCGTTATGGTGCAAACTATGACAAGGACCAGAACATGGCAGCAGGACAGAAATTTGTCAAGGCAGCAGTTAAGTAAAGGCAAATCTCACTTTATGATAATCGAAAGAGCAAGCACATCGCTTGCTCTTTCTTTTTTGTGTTAGTATATTCTGTAACCTTTCTTTATTTACATGTTGTATCAATCCTTTCAACGACGAATCCCATTCTTTCCAATTGGTGTAGGATGCCCTCGCCGTGGTTGGTGTCATGTAAGTGAAACAAACCGACAACGACAAGTGTGGGAGCTTGCTGAAATAGGATAGGTAGCTTTGTCATCCAAAGTCTGTTACGACCGTCTGTATCAGATCGGTCTTTCCAGTCGGTTGATAGACCATTGAATGCTGTTCCTTTGATATATTCCTCGGCATAAGTTTTGACAGTTTTAATATAATCTCCATAGTGAATGATATTTGAATATAGTAATTTTGACAAATCCTTTCGCCGAGTCTTTTTATCACAAAGCATGTCCAAGTCTTTTCTTCTTGAAACTTTGGTTTTTTCCTCTAGTGTTTTTTCATCCAATTCTATGACAGGCAGATTATGCTTAGTGGCCAAATATGAATATACGTATTCATCATATGATATACTGAGTTCGTGCAGGTCCATGCCATAATCAATAAATATGTCATGAATTCTTTCCTCACTTATTGCAGTTAAATTTGTGAACAGATACTTGAAGGTCCACATCTCATGGTCACGTATCCCAAGGTCGAAGTTCAGGGCACCTTTGCAACGGTTTGCCTCCTTGGCAGTCAGGTCATCAATAAAGATGCGTCTTGTACCGTCGTTTCTCTGGTATTTGCTTTCATGTATATCGAAGATTTTCCGCATTTCGTCGGAAGATGGGAGATTATCCTCATTCTGCAGCTCGGAGACGATAATCTTGCGTTCACAAGCCACCTGACTGACGCTATCCATTATTTCTGTCAGTCCAGGTACGTGCAACGCAAAGTCTCCAGGAAATGAGTGCACAGTGCCAAGAATATAAGAAGGATGTTCCAGTCCGTTACCCTTGATACGGAATATCACGCCTTTACCTTCCATATATTGTAATGGTGGATTCTGTGCAGAAAGACTCCCTGCTACTGACGCCCATGTCAGGCAACAGACAAGCAGAAAGCTGGAAATGTTGTAGTTTCGTTCGAATAGCATATTTTCAACCAGAATAAAAGGAAAACCACGCCTCGAAAGAAGCGTGGTTATTATGTTAGGTCAAATGACCTGAAGGTTCGAAAATTAGAGACCTGCTACAACTGAAGCAAACTTAGCGAACTCGAGGTCGTTAGCTGCCTTAGACTTGAGTGCAGAGTCCATTGCAACTGCCTTAGCGAGGTTAGAGCTTACTTCGCTTGAGTTGTTAGTGCGAGCACCAACGATAGCTGCGAGGTAGTAAGTCATAGCGTCCTTATCCTTGATTGCGTCGAGGATAGACTTAGCCTTGCTGAGGTTGTTGTTACAGATGTTGGCAACAGCAGCATTGTTAGACTTAACATCACCGAACGACTGGCATGCAGCAGCGTAGTTACCCTGCTGTGTGAGGAGTGTACCCATTGCCTCGCCGTATTCAGCGCATGTACCTGCCTTACCGATGTACTGAGCAGCCTTCTGGAGATCACCGTCGTTGAGAGCCGAGAGACCGAGGTTCATGTTAGCCTCTGCCATGCTTGGGTTCTTGCCAGCGAGCTCGTTCCAGATGCTTGTAGCTTCAGCAATCTGACCAGCCTTATACTTGAGAGTTGCGATGTTGTTCTTTGCACGAAGATCCTGAGGGAAGTTCTTTGCAGCGATGCTGAGGATGTCTTCCTTCTTCTTAGCATCGTTAACGAGAGTTGCAGCGTAGAGAAGCTCTTCGAGTGTGAGAGCCTTAGCGTCGTTGTTTACGAGAGCAAGGATCTCATCGTCAGTGTGACCGATGTTCTTAACTGTAGCTGTAACCTGAGAGTAACGGAGCTGTGGGAGGATGTTGTCTGCAAGTTCCTTGTAAGCAGCAGAGAGATTCTTGATTTCAGCCTCACGCTGTTCTGGATCGCTGATACGAGCGAGAACTGCGAGGATGAGAGCCTTGTCCTGCATGTCAGACTGCTCAACGAGTTCCTTGAAGCCTTCCCAGTTTTCTGCAACCTGCTCAGGAGTGATTGTGCCTTCCATCTTAGCCTTCTTGAGCATCTGCTGGAGATACTTAGAAGATGAGTTCTCACGGCTGTTAGCGAGCTTCTCGTTGAGAGAAACCTTACCTTCTGGAGATGCTGTAGAGAGCATTTCGATGCCTTCGAACTCACGACGCTCTTCGTCCTTAGTAGCCTTGATCATAGCTTCAACTTCCTGCATCTCAGCCTTCTTTGTCTCGCTTGAACGGAGGTTAGAAGAGTTAACCTGATAGATGAGCTTAGCGATGTACTTGTCGAAAGTATCCTTTACGAAGTTGTCGTTGCCATAAGCTGGAGCAGCGTTAGCAGCTGTAGAGAGAGACTCTGTAGCGATAACACCATCAGCGATAGCGATGCGTGGGAGTGTGTAAACCTTTGAACCAGTCTCAGCCTTGAAATCAAGGTAGAGCTTGCTGTTAGCCATCTCGTCCTTGTAGTCGAAGTGAGCCTTGAAAGTAGCGTTACCACCGTACTTGTAGCTTACCTGGCTGTCGTTGCCGATAACCTTCTCGCCCTGGAATACAACAGGCATAGATGCTGTCTCGCCAGTAGCGTAAACGAGAACTGGAGTAACTGTGAGAATAGCCTTCTTCTGGAAGTACTTCTCTGGATAAGTAACAGTAATTGTTGCGTCAACTTTGCCACCAACCTCTACGAGTGGAGATGGGTTGCATGTGAAGTTGTCGGCTGTCAGTGGCTCGAGCTTCTTGCCACAAGATGTGATGCAGAGTACTGCAGCAACTGCAAACATCAAGTTAATAATTCTTTTCATAAGTATAAATTTTGAATTTGTGTGTATGTTTATTCTAGTGTGCGCAAAGATATATAATTTTGGAGTTCCTTCCAAAGAAAATTAATAAATTTTATTAATTGTGCTTGCGATTTCGCGGATGATAGGTCAAAATCTCCTCTCGAAGCATCTGCCGATCCACTTTTGTGTAAATTTCGGTAGTAGAAATCTGTTCGTGTCCGAGCATCATCTGGATGGCTCTGAGGTTGGCTCCGCCCTCGAGAAGATGGGTGGCAAAAGTGTGGCGGAAGGTGTGCGGGCTGATCTCCTTGTTGATGCCTGCTTCCTGACAATAGCGCTTGACTATGTTGAACACCATGATACGGCTCAGCTTGCGTCCGAAGCGGTTGAGGAAGACATAATCCTCGTAACCGTGTTTCACATCTATCTCATAGCGGAACTCGAAGTAGTTCTTTATCTCCTGAATGGCAGAATCGGCGATAGGAACGATGCGTTGTTTGCGCCCTTTTCCGAAGACCGAGATATAGCCTTGTTCGGCGTAGATATTAGATACACGCAGTTCGGTTAACTCGCTGACACGCAAGCCGCAAGAGTAGAGAGTCTCGATGATTGCGCGGTTTCGCTGTCCGTCGCATGTCGAAGGATCGGTGGCACGTATCATACGGTCAATCTCCTCGACGGAAAGGACGACAGGAAGGTGTTCACCGAGCTTGGGTGACTCGATGAATTCGGTCGGGTCTTCGTGAGTGATCTTCCCGAGCCGGGCGAACTTGTAGAACGAACGGGCGCCGACAAGAATGCGTTTCTGCGAAGTAGCCTCGATACCTATGTCCTGGAGGCTTGCGAGAAACTCTTCGATGTCCAGTTGTTCGAGAGTCAGCAGCGTCTTGCCCTTTGACTCGGCAAAATTTTGCAATTTTGTAATATCAGACATGTACGCGGAGACGGAATTGTCGGTAAAGTTCCGCTCAAATTTCAGGTATGTATAATATTTTAAAAGGATGTTGTCTGACATTTGGATTTTTTGACTATCTTTGCACCGATATATAATAATGTATCGCAAAGGTACAAATTCTAAAAGACTAAAACAAGAATATTATGAGAATTCTGATCATCAATGGACCAAATCTCAATCTTTTGGGCAAACGAGAACCTGGTATCTATGGATCTGCTTCGTTTGAAGAGTATCTTGAGAAACTGCGTAATGCCCATAAGGATGTGGAGATTGATTACTACCAAAGCAACCACGAGGGTGGAATAATCGATAAGATCCATGAGGTCGGATTCGGCGAGGTGGATGGTATCATTCTCAATGCAGGTGCATATACCCACACTTCGGTTGCTATTCACGATGCCATCAAGGCTGTGAAGGCTCCTGTGATCGAAGTGCATATCAGCAACGTGCATCAGAGAGAGGAGTTCCGCCATCATTCGTACATCAGCCCTGCCGCTAGTGGTATCGTAGTAGGCTTCGGTCTCGAATCGTACCATCTGGCATTGCTCAGCTTTATCTCGAAGTTATAAACTGCCGATGGAGAAGGAACTGAGATATGAAGAGACACAGAGTGTGCTCGACGAATATGTGTTGAAGCACATCGATGCTGAGCCGGAACTACTGCATCAGGTACAGCGTCTCACACATCTCCGCCTTACATACAGCCGGATGTGCAGCGGACACCTTCAGGGCAGGATGCTTAAGATGTTCTGCAATATGGTGAATGCCCACAATGTGCTTGAGCTCGGTACGTTCAGCGGATACAGTGCCTTGAGCATGGCAGAAGCGCTGACACCTGATCCTGTGACCGGCAAGTGCGAACTGCATACCATCGAGATCTTCGACGAGATAGAAGACTTCATACGTGATGTGTTCTCACGTTCGGAGCATAAGGATAAGCTGCATCTGCATATCGGTGATGCCCTGGATATCATTCCGACTCTGGATAATGTCTGGGATGTATGTTTCATCGATGCAGACAAACGACTTTATAATGAGTATTATGACCTGGTGCTGCCTCGTATGAGAAAAGGCGGTCTGATCATAGCCGACAATACGCTCTGGGACGGCAAGGTGCTTGATCCGAACCCAAAGGAGAGCGATATGCAAACCAGAGGACTTCAGGCTTTTAACGATAGGATCGCGACCGACGATCGCGTCGAGAGGGTGATTCTTCCGATGAGAGACGGGCTGACACTGATAAGAGTAAAAAATTAATTCATAATTGATAATTTATAATTATTGGCTCCGCCAATGTTCGAGTAAAGGATAATTATTGGCTAACGCAGTATGAATTAATGATAAAAAAATAGGGTATTAATAGTTAATGATGAAAAAGACAAAATCTCCAAGAAACCAGACTCTGACTTTGTCGGATGACGAGACAAAGCTTTATGAGGAAAGGCTGATTTCGCTGAACGAGCCTATGTCTTTGAACGGGATAATTGACAAGACAATCTGCCAGGACATCAACAAGGCTCTGCCAAACATGCCCGAATCGGTAGCCGATGTGCTGGTAATAGATCCTCCATACAATCTGCGAGTGAAATATGGTGACCTGCAGACACATGTGATGAAGGACGACGATTATCTCGACTATATAATGTCTTGGCTGCCAGGCACACTGAGACTTCTCAAGCCCGATGGAAGTATCTATGTGTGTTGCGACTGGAGGTCTTCGACAGCTATTTATCAGGCACTTCTCAAGTGTGGTGTGACTATCAGGAACCGTATTACGTGGCAACGGGAAAAGGGTAGAGGTGCCAAGGATAACTGGAAGAACGCAATGGAGGACATCTGGTATGGTGTGAAAGACCCTAGGCATTTCTATTTTGATGTCGATGCAGTCAAACAGAAACGCAGGGTGATAGCGCCTTATAAGACCGAGGACGGTGAACCTAAGGACTGGGAAGAGACCGACGAAGGAAAGTTCCGTCTCACCCATCCGAGCAACTTCTGGGACGATATCAGCATTCCTTATTGGTCGATGCCGGAGAATACCGATCATCCGACACAGAAGCCCGAGAAGCTGATTGCCAAGCTCTTGCTTGCCTCTTGTCCGGAAGGCGGATTGGTCATAGATCCTTTTGCTGGAAGCGGTACGACCCAGGTAGTGGCAAAGAAACTTGCGAGACATTATATCGGTATAGAGTTAAATAAGACTTATGCCTGCTGGGCAGAGAAACGTCTGGCACAGGCAGAAGATAACAAAAGGATTCAAGGTTTCCAGAATGGAGTGTTCTGGGAACGAAACACAGGAAAATAAGAATGGAAAATACAAGACTTGATAAAGTAAACAGATTGCTTCAAAAAGAACTTGGCGAGATTATCCGTCTGGAAACAGCAAAGACTCACGGCATCATCGTGAGTGTGAGTGCTGTTCGCACTGCTCCGGATCTCAGTTTCGCTAAGGCATTCCTCAGCGTCTTCCCTTCGGACAAGGGCGAGGAGATAATCAAGAATATCAATAAGAACGTAGGTCAGATACGCGGCGCTTTGGGAAACAAGGTGCGCTATCAGCTTCGTGTCATACCAGAACTGCGTTTTGAGATTGACGATTCGCTCGACTATCTCGAAAGAATCGACGAGCTTCTCAAGAAGTAATCACAGCACACAGAGCTTGACAGCATGTTGTCGCTTAAGATAGCTATACGGTATCTTCTGTCAAAGAAGAGTCACAATGCCATCAATGGAATAACATTGGTGGCATCTTGCGGTGTGGCTATCATCACTGCTGCAATCATCTGTATGCTGTCGGTATTCAATGGCTTCGAATCACTGATCGACAGTCTCTGCAGTAATTTCGATGCCGAACTGAGAATTGAGCCTAGACGTGGCAAGACTTTTCAGGATACCGACTCCCTTCGCAATGTCATTCTGAATACCGATGGCGTTGAAATCCTAAGTGCTGTGCTCGAAGAGAATATTCTCCTGAGCTATGGCAATCATCAGATACCTGCAAAGATGATGGGTGTTGACGATGCCTTTGCCGAAGTGACTCAGATCCAGGATATCGTTGCAGCCGGCGAATATTTACTTGAGGATGAGGTTGCCGATTACTGTTCGCTGGGCGGAGGACTTGCTACTCAGCTCGGAGCAGGAAGCAGCTTTGTGCGCCCAATCTCGGCATATTGCCCTCGTCGACAGGGAAAGATCGACCTGCTTAATCCGGACGACGCGTTTATTGACGGACATCTCTATTGCGGTAGTATCTTCCTTGTGAATCAGGCAGAATATGACGATAACTACTGCATTACCTCGCTTGACTTTGCACGTCGTATGCTCGATGACTCGACTCTTGTCTCGGCTTACGAACTTAAGCTTAGGAAAGGATTGGATCCGGATAGGGTCAAGGCTGCTATTCAGCTCGACAGCGAGACATTTGTGATCAAGACCAGGTACGAACAGCAGGCCGACAACTACAGGATAATGCAGATCGAGAAGTGGATTACGTTCCTCATAGTTATCTTCATACTGCTTATCGCGTCGTTTAATGTGATTGGAGCGCTCTCGATGCTTATCATCGACAAGGAAGACGAGATACGGATCCTGAGAAATATCGGAGCATCGGACAAGATGATCAGAAATATCTTTGCCTGTGAGGGTATGCTCGTGTCGGGCATCGGCGCAGTCTCTGGTATTGTGATTGGTGTTATTCTATGCCTCTTGCAGGAGCGTTATGGATTCATCACGTTGGGAAGTGACTCAAGCGCATATATTGTAAGTTCGTATCCGGTAGAGCTGCATTGGCTCGATGTATTGTGTGC
Organism: Bacteroidales bacterium; assembly: GCA_045627785.1. Taxonomy (GTDB): domain Bacteria; phylum Bacteroidota; class Bacteroidia; order Bacteroidales; family UBA3663; genus Liminaster. The sequence continues at coordinate 28,843 of JAZQOF010000046.1, forward strand.
TGCACTCGCAGTATTTGTTATTGGCATCATAACGACAATCTACCCGTTGTCGGTATTGAACAAACGAAAAATAGAAAACTGAAAATATGCATATAGTCTGTTGTTCCGATTCCAACTATCTGCAACATACGGCAGTGATGCTCGTGTCTTTGTTTGAGAACAATAAAGATACTGATATAACCGTGCATCTCATTGGGTCGGAACTCGATAAGGTCGAGTATGAGAGATTCTGCAATACTGTTGCGAAATACAATCATACGCTTAATTACTATCAGTTTGACCTGAATCTCCTCGCAAATTTCCCAGGCACCCGACAGTACATCAGTAGTACCACATGGTGCCGGTTGTTCATACAGGATATTCTTCCAACCGACATAGATAAGGTTCTGTATCTCGATGGCGATATCATTGTGACAGGCGATATCTCCGATCTTGGTAGGATGGAGATGGGAGACAGCCTCGTCGCAGCAGTTTCGGACGAGATAAACGGATATGACGAGTATTACACTCGCTATGGTTTCCCGAAAGACTATATCTATTTCAATGCCGGAGTATTGCTGATCAATCTTGCTGCATGGCGTAAGTATGATGTCAAGACAAAGGCTTTGGAATACCTTGCAAGAACAGACCGTCCTGAACTGGAGAATGCCGATCAAGACCTTCTGAATATCATATGTGTCGGCAAGACCATCAATCTGCCTTTGCGATACAATCTTCAGGATGCGCTCTGCCGTAAAAAGATCCTGCATATCAGGAAAGAGATAGAAGAGATTCTGGACGATGAGATAAGGCAAGGAAAGGTATTCCATTTCTCATGTCCGAAGAAACCTTGGAGCATGAAGTGCATACATCCGAAGAAACCTCTTTATTATGAGTATCTCGACAAGACAGAATGGAAAGGAGCAGGAATAGGCATCAATGACAGCGAGGTGATATATATGATATTCTATTGGATTGCTTATGCGTTCCACCTCACCAACAGATATAGAAATAAATAAAACCAGAAACGAGATCGCTTCTGGTTTTATTTATTTAATTGATAATTGATAATTTACAATTGAAAAATGGCTTCGCGCTACAAATAATTATCAATTATCAATTATGAATTATCAATTGCTTATGCTTCCTGGAACTTAACGCCAGCACGAGCTTCAACAACATTGATTACATAATCACCGAGTTTCTCTGATTCGTTGATGAGATCCATATACATCGAACCGAGAGTGTAGCTGTAAACGTGATTGTTGACATCCTCGATATTGCGGTTACGAACCAATTCGCGGAAGTTGTTGATTTCGTTCTCAATGTTGAATGACTGATTGACATCAACCTCAGCCAAAGAACGGCTGAAGAGAACATTCATCTTCATAACAGCCTCTTCTACGAGATCGAACATGCGGTTAATGCAAGACAACTGCTTCTCGTTGAGGTCTTCCTGGCTGTTCTTATGACGCTTGATTGTGCGGGCGAGGTTGTAGCATGAGTCACCGATGCTTTCGAGCTCTGAGATCTCGCGCAACATCTGGCGGATCTTAGCCTTAGTCTCATCAGAAAGGTGGTTGTCGCTCACCTCTTCGAGATACTTAGCGATCTCGCCTTCCATATTATCAGTGATTCCTTCATATTTCTCGATGCGTGAGAATGTAGAAACGAACTTCTCGTCGTCCTTCTCGCCAAGGAGTTCTCTCACCATCTTGAGCATACGCATGAGTCGTTCGCCGAACGAAGCGATTTCCTTACGAGCCTCGAGTACTGAAAGTTCAGGAGTAGCAAGGATACCACCAGAGATGAATTTGAGTCTTGACTCTTCGTCTTCGTCCTGTGACTTCTTTGTGCCCTTGATTACCATACATACGATCTTCTCGATCTGCGGAATGAACCAGATGAGGATTGCTGTATTAATAATATTAAATGTAGTGTGGAATGTTGCGAGTACGAATGGAAGTTTGATTACATTCTCTTCTGTGATGTTACCCATCTCGAAACCTACGATGTTACAGATCATGTTGACAAACGGACGGAACACGATCAATACCCAGATAACACCGAAGATATTGAAGAACATGTGTCCGAAAGCAGCACGGCGAGCCTGAACATTGGCAGAGAGAGCTGCAATGTTTGAAGTAACTGTAGTACCGATATTCTCACCCATAACGAGGGCGATACCAAGATAGATAGGAAGTACGCCAGTCGCACAGAGCGTCATTGTGATTGCCATTACAGCTGCCGAACTCTGAACGCACATTGTCATGATACCACCGATGAGGAGGAAGAGAAGGTAAGAGCCGTAGTTGTCATTGAAGCTCTGGAAGAAATCCATTACAGCAGGGATGTTCTCAAGGTGCATGTCTGTACCGGTAGCCTTCAAAGTGCCGAGACCGAGAAGAAGGAATGAGACACCGAAGAGGAAATCGCCGATAATCTTTTTCTTCTTGCTGTAGATGAGCAGGATTCCGATGAAGAATGCTGGCCATACAAAGTCGGTGATGTTGAACGAGAAACCTGCCGACATGATCCAGGCAGTGAATGTAGTACCGATATTGGCACCCATGATGATAGAGATTGCCTGAGCCAATGTGAGGAGACCGGCGTTGACAAACGAAACGGTCATGACTGTTGTGGCAGTAGAACTCTGCACGCTAGCGGTTACGAACGCACCGGTAAGCATACCTGCAAAACGGTTAGCGGTCATGGTTTGAAGTACATGACGCAACTGTGGACCTGCCATCTTCTGCAGGCTTTCGCTCATTGCCTTCATACCATACATGAGTAAGGCAAGGGAACCGATGAGCTTAAAGATTACCCAAACTGACATTATAATTGTGTTTTTTGTTATTTACAGAATCTTTTTAATTCTTGTTACAAAGTTATTGCAATTTCATGACTTCTGCAAATCAATTCTTATTATATTATTTAAAAGGAGTTAAATTTTTTATCATTTGAATCAAAATTATTATCAAACGGCAGCATTTTTTCATTTTTATTTGAAATCTATACATGTCTTTTGTGATGATTTAGAATTTTTATTTGAGAAACATACACAATCCAGACACATTCAATCACATATTATTTTATCTTTGCACGCGTAAAATAAAACATTATTAATTTATCTAATCAATATGCTTAAAAATTTCCCAGGTTACGAAGCGGTAGCCAACGTACAAAAGAAAAAACACAAGAAGCGTTTTAAGATGAGTGGATACATGAAGGCTCTCGTAGCTGCTATTGTGTCAATCATCATCGCTTTACTTCCTACTGAAATCTTCGGTATCGAAGGACTTAACCCAGTTCAACAGCGTGTAATTGCAATCTTCGTATTTGCTGCAGTAATGTGGCTTTCTGAGGCAATCCCGTCTTGGTGTACTTCAGTGCTCATTATCGTTGTAATGCTGTGTACGATTTCAACAGGAAGCCTTACTTGTTTCAAGGGCGTAGAAAATGCAATCTATGTTCCTTATAAGGAAATCATGCATTGTTTTGCTGATCCGACAATCCTCCTCTTCATTGGTGGTTTCATTCTCGCAATCGGTTTGACTAAGACTCGTCTTGACGTCGTTCTTGCTCGTATCCTCCTCAAGCCATTCGGTACAAAGGCAAACACAGTGCTTCTCGGTTTCATCGTTGTAACAGCTATTTTCTCGGCATTCGTATCAAACACAGCTACTGCTGCTATGATGCTCGCGTTCCTGACTCCAGTGCTCCGTTCTATGCCAGAGGGTTCTGCTGATCGTACTGCTCTTGCTCTTGCAATCCCTGTAGGTGCTAACATCGGTGGTATCGCTACTCCTATCGGTACACCTCCTAACACTATCGTTTTGGGTTACCTCAGCGAGACTCTTGGGGTTTCTATATCATTCGGTGAGTGGATGATCAAGATGGTTCCATTCGTAGTGATCCTCCTCCTTGCAGGCTGGTTCCTCCTCCGCGTTATGTTCCCATTCCAGCAGAAGGAGATTAAGCTCAACATCGAAGGCGCATTCCACTCTTCAGCACAGGCTTGGATCGTTATCGTTACATTCGCCGTAACAGTATTCCTCTGGTGCTTCGGTAAGATCGACGGTGTTTGGGATCTCGGCTTGAACTCTAACATCATCGCCCTCATCCCAGTTGCAGCATTTGCAGTAACAGGCGTTATCACTCGTAACGACCTCGAAGAAATCAACTGGTCTGTACTTTGGATGGTTGCCGGTGGTTTTGCTCTCGGTGTAGCCCTCAATACAACTCAGCTCTCTAAGGTGCTCGTTGATGCAATCCCATTCGCAGAGTGGTCTCCACTTCTCGTTATGATCATCGCATCTCTCGTATGCTACGGCTTCTCTAACTTCATCAGCCACTCGGCTGCAGCTTCACTTCTCGTACCGGTTCTTGGTGTCGTAGCAGGTGCAATGGCTACAGCAGGTACAATCTCAGAAGGTGGTGTTTCACAGATGTTGATCTGCGTTGCTATCGCTTCTTCTGTATCTATGATTCTCCCAATCTCAACTCCTCCAAATGCTATCGCAGCTTCTACAGGCTTCATCAAGCAGAGCGAGATGATCAAGGTTGGTGTTATCATCGGTGTGCTCGGTCTCATTATCGGTCTTGCATGGGTTAAGCTCCCATTCATCTTCGGTTAATCGAAAATTATTACTTTATCATTATTATAAATGTCCATTAATTTAGCCCACAAAGGTTCGATTAATGGACTTTTACATCTTAAAACATTTTATTATTTTTCTATTCAATGAAAAAGTTCTTTTTTTCAATTCTTGCAGCAGCATTGGTAATGCCTGTTTTTGCTGAGGATAATGAATTCGAATCAGAAGAAAGACTTGAGTCTGGCTTCCTTACATCATATCTCAATAAGGCAATTGAGAATGGTATGGCTTCAAATGCAGAACCAGAAAAGTCTGACGAGATGAAATATGGCCGTACAGTGACAAAGTACGTTTCTGCTCCAAAGTTCGGCGGTTATGTTATCGGTCGTTATCAGTACAGCGATCAGGATGGCAAGAAGGGTGGACCTGGCTTCAACCAGCGTCTCGTGCGTTTCTATGTCGATGGTACAATCCTCAAGGATTTTGCTTATCGTATCCAGATCCAGACAAACAACGACGGCTTCCACATGAAGGATTTCTTCGTGGAGTGGCGTAGGTATAAGTTCGCTCAGATCAAGATCGGTCAGTTCAAGCGTGCTTTCGGCTTTGAGAACCCAATGAACCCATGGGATATCTCTACAGGTGACTATTCGCTCATGACTAAGCTCCTTACAGGTCACAGTGATTATCTCGGCACAACAGCAGATCTTAAGGGTAGCTCAAACGGTGGTCGTGACCTTGGTATTCAGGTTCAGGGTGATTTCTTGCCAGTAGGTAAGGACAATCACATGCTCTTCCACTATCAGATTATGGTATCTAACGGTACTGGTATCAACTGCAACGATAACAATGGCAAGAAGGATGTAACTGCAACACTTCAGGTTCAGCCAATCAAGGGTCTTTTCATCGGTGCATTCGGCTGGGCAGGTTCTGTTTACAAGGATGGTCATAACTACGATCGTAACCGTTATGCGTTTGGCGTAAAGTATGACAGCAACGGTTATACATTCCGTTCGGAATATGCTCATGGCCAGTCAGGTCTCGGCAATGCAGATGCATGGTATGTTGTAGGTGGTGTGCCTTTCAACGACTGGTTCAAGCTTTCTGCTCAGTATCAGACAGCTCGCGTAGGCAAGGAGTGGGGCAATGCTCAGTGCATGTACTCTATCATTCCTGAATTCCAGTTGCACAAGAACCTCAAGCTTCAGCTCCAGTACAACTACAACAACATTCATGGTGCTGCAGATCGTCACTTCAACGAATTCTGGGTTGAGACTTATTTCCGCTTCTAAGTTTTGGAAGTGTCTTGAGAAGGTACTAATAAATAATCAATGAAAGAAGTTACAGCTCTCGATATTGCGAATGAAGCTGGACATCTGATGCTCGAAAACGGAGCAGAGATCTCGCGTGTGGAGGAAGTGATGGAACGCATCTCTTCTTACTATGGAGTAGATTCTCAGAACTTCTTCGTGTTGAGCAACGGAATATTCACAACGGGACAGGGATATGCTCATGTCGAGCATATCCCTATTCATGGTTGTCAGTTGGATCGTGTCTTTGAGACCAATCAGCTGTCAAGGGATATCGAAAGAGGAAAATACACTCTCGAAGGTGCTTATCGTCGCCTTCAGGAGATACGCAACATGCCTAATCATCCGGCATGGGAACAGATTCTTGGCTCTGCTTTAGGTTCCGGCGCTTTCTGTGCTATCTTTGGCGGTAGTGTTCTCGACTGCGCTATCTCGACTCTTTCCGGTATCATCCTTTGGGTATTCGTACTCTGTGTCAGTGCTCCGTATCTGTCGAAAGTTGTAGGTAACATACTTGGCGGTATGCTTGTTTCCCTTTTGTGTATCATCAGTCATCAGCTGATACCAGATACACATCTCGGAAATATGATCATCGGCGCTATTATACCTCTTATTCCTGGTATATCGTTTACCAATGGTATCCGAGACCTTGCGGCAGAGGATTACCTCGCAGGCATCACTCGACTTGCCGATGCCCTTATGGTATTTCTTTGTATCGCTTTGGGCGTGAGTACGACATTCCTTATCGATAGTTATATCCGTGGTGGAATGATTGAGCTTCATGGCATGCTCACCGACCCGTTCACATCCAATGCCATCATTCAGATTGCTGTTGCCTATATTGGAACTGTCTCGTTTGCGGTGCTCTTTGGTGTGCCTCGTAAGTTCTATAATGGATGTGGTCTTTGCGGCACATTCGGCTGGATTGTATATCTGATATTTACACAGATGTTGGGCACTGGAACCTTCGAAGCACTCTTCTTCGCAACAATGGTCGTTGTCCTTTCGGCCTATCAATGTGCATCAAGACTTCATTGTCCGGTCATCGTCTTCCTGGTTTGTGGCATCTTCCCGCTCGTTCCAGGTGCTGGCGTGTTCTGGACAAGCTACTATATCGTCAGTGATCAGCTTCAGGCAGCATTTGCCAGCGGATTTGCGGCATGTAAGGGAACATTCTCTATCGTATTCGGTATCATCATTATCACAGAGATAACAAGACGATTCGGAGTATTCCGATTCAGGAAAAAGAATAAAGAAATCAAATAATATTATGAAAAAAATGGCATTAGTATTAGGTGCTCTTGCAACACTTGCATCGTGCACTACCAAGAAACAGGCAGAGCCGGAAACAGCTACAAAGACTCTTGTGCTCTACTATTCGCAGACCAACAACACAAAGCAGGTGGCTGAAGCTTTCCAGCAGAAACTCGGTGCTGATATTGCAACCTTCGATGCTGCAATTCCATACGATGGAGACTTCGGTGCTACAATCGCTCGTTGTCAGCAGGAGATGGGCGAAGGAATCGTTCCGGAGATCAGCGAATTGACTTGCGACATTGCGGTCTACGATACAATCTATCTTGGATATCCGGTTTGGTTTGGCACTTATGCAATGCCGGTTGCAGGTCTTCTCAAGAGCGTAGATCTCTCGGGTAAGGTAATCGTTCCATTCTGCACATTCGGCAGTGGAGGTCTCAATACAAGCTCAGATAACCTTAAAGCTGCACTTCCTGATACTCAGATTCTTCCGGGCTATGGCGTTCGCACAGCTCGTGTTGCTGCAGCTCAAGCCGAAGTAGAGGAGTTCCTCATTCGTAGCGGAGTTATTGAAGGCGAAGTTGAAGCTCTTGCAGATTTCAGCGAACAGCAGCCTGTTAACGATGAAGAGAAGGCTGTTTTTGATGCTGCATGCGGCAGCTATTCAATGCCTCTCGGTTCGCCTGTGACTTGTGGCAAGCGCATTCGCAATGCAGGAACAGAATATCTCTATACATGCGACAACAACGCACAGATCTATGTGATGGTTGCCGAAGGCGCTGAACCAGAATTTACACAGGTTGTACGATAAAAAATGAAACTCCCAACACTTATACTCGTTTTTGTATTGTCGGTTCTCTCGGCTATTGGCCAGGAGGCAGAACCGTCGGTATTTGTACGAGTCTATCCAGGTCGTTTGGATGATGTGTGTTGGGAGAATCAATCTGCCATATGGCGTGCCTACGGCCCAGCTTTGCAAGAGTCGGGAGAGAAAGCATATGGTTTTGATGTCTGGTGTAAAAACACTCCAAAGCTTGTAAGCGAAGAGCGTTATGCGAAGGATTCTTTGGGCCTGGTGGAACGTCATAAACTGCCTGGCGGTGCTTGGGGAAGTCCTGAAGCCAAACGTATAGAAAACGAAACAAGTTATCACATCGATCATGGCAACGGTTTGGATTGCTATTCTGTCGGACCTTCGTTAGGTGGAGGAACACCGGCACTTTTAGTCGATGGACAGATAGTTTTCCCTTGGTGTTACAAGGAATATAAGCTTTTGTTTTCAACTCTAGATTCCATATGTTTCGAACTGATTTATAATCCAGCGCAGATAGGAGATGATACGGTAGTTGAACATCGTCGTATTACAGTGTTTAGTGGTACTCGTTTCTGCAAATGCGAAGTTCGTTTCGAGGGTTTGACACATCCTCAACAAGTCTGTGCCGGCATAGTGTTACATGGCAATGACGATGGCATTCGCTTGAATCAGCATCAGCATTATATTGCTTATGAAGATCCAAGTGACCGTCCGGAAGACACATCAGTTGGAAAGGTCATGATTGGAGTGTATGCACCTCAGATGACTCAGGTTTTGGTCAGTCAAGGGCATTTGTTGGCTGTAGCACCATATCAGCCTGGAGATACATTCACCTATTGGTTTGGAAGCGGATGGAGTCTGGGCGATTGTCCGACTGTCGAGCAGATGGTAGATGAATTGAAGCAGTTCGAGACGAATAGCTTCTAATACATATTTATTTGCTGACTAGTCGGTACATCTCACATGAAGCGAGAAGGAATGCTCCGACGCCGAAGTTCGATGTTGAGTCCGTATCAACGACCTGACCAGGAATAGCTCTTTCGCCTATTGGCTGAACATAGCCGACACGACCATCTTCCTGAAGTGCTGTCTGAGTGAGATATTCCCACGCCTTTAGAGCAGTTGGAAGATATGTCTCGCGATCGAGGATCCTGTTATTTATACCCCAAAGAATTCCATAAGTAAAGAATGCAGTTCCGCTTGTCTCAGGACCAGGTGCTTGTTCCGGGTCAAGAAGAGAACGAGTCCAATAACCTTCTGGTTGCTGGCAATCCTTAACAGCAGAAGCCATCTCGCAGAATGTCGAGAGGAATTCTTCGCGATATCTACTGTCATTAGGAATATCCTGAAGAATCTTAGCAAGGCCTGCAACAACCCAACCGCAACCGCGAGCCCAGAAGTCCTTCACACCATTCACACTAACATGCTTTGGATAGACATATTTGCCGTCACGGAAGAACATATATTTAGGTTCGTTGACCAATGTGTCGCCAATCATCTCTTTATTGTCATACATAAGCTCCTTGGCGAATGACCAGTATTCGTAAAGCTTGTCGAGATACTGTTCGTTGCCAGTGATGCAATAGAGTTTGGTCATTACAGGCATTACCATATAAAGACCATCTGCCCACCACCAATAGTCATTATTTGGAGTGGACATTTCGTATTCCATAACCTCACGGGCACGGGCAATCTTTTTAGCATCTGGCTCAAGATTGTAAAGATCACAGTATGTCTGGAAACAAATCTGCCAGTCGCCGAAAAGAACGTGTGCTGGCGTCTCGCCATATTGGTATTGCCATTCTGTTGTGTCGGTGCTTGTTGCGCCCATATAAAGATTAGATTCTGCCCAAGCCTTACTATACGCTAGATAATCTTCTTTCTTGGTAAGCTTATACACCTCCATATTACCAGTATGATAGGCAGCATTATCCCAGAATGGACTATTGTTTGAATATGGACGGAAAGGAAGGCTGTCGGCAGAAAGCAAAGTGTGTTCCGATTGCCATTTCACATTAACCTTGTCTATTATTGAGAGAATCTCATCTCCGTTTGGAAGATTCTCTTTTGGTGCGTTAGATGTGCACGATGCAAGAAGAGATGCGACAGCGCAATATATTATTTTCTTCATAGTATTTCAAATAATTATAATTTATAATTGATAATTATTGGCTAGCCAATGTTAGAGAAAAGATAATTATTGTTACCTACAACAATTACAATTTATTTCTAATTTTTATCTTTTAACTTTTAATTCTCCGTCCCCTATTCCCAATACAAGATTTGTTTATTGATTTTCCACTTGTGGTCTTTAGGGAAATCCTTGCCGCTCCAAGCCTTGAGAGAAGTCCAAGGTTCTGCCGGATCTGTCCAAAATGGATCATCGGAAGGAAGACCAAGAGGCAAGAAAGCAAGAGAGGTCAGATATAGAGAACCATTATTTGTATAAACATCGGCTACATCAGGATGACTACCGACGAAACCGATTGTGAGGAAACCGCCAGCATTGAAGTTTGTTGGTGCATCAGCAGAAGTCTTTCCGGTAAATGCTTTTTCAAGATCGCCCTTATACATATTCTTCATGACAGCTGTGATTGCCGAACGAACCTGTCCGTTGGATAACTCTTCAGGAAGATTCTTCTGCCAAGCCGTCTTTGCGAGAGGCTGGAATACTGCAAGACGATATGGAATAGAACGTCCGAACACAGGATATGTGCCTTCTGGAGAGACAAATCGTTCGAGGAAACAGCTGAAACGCTGCATGCGTTGCTTTGCCTGTGCAAGACGATCTTTTGGACCAAGTGTCTTATAGTTCTGGTCAAGGCTATGGATAATATTTGTGTTGTTTGGCTGTACTTCGTAAACCATTTCACATATCTCGACATACATCGGCTGTATTACAAATGAATTGTAGTAGTCGAATGCAAACGCTGGACCATCGGCGTACCAACCATCACCAATGTACCATTCCTCACACTTGTTGACGGCTGTCTTTATGCGGAATGCGTCGTAGAGAGGTTCGCCAGGAACTATGCCATTCTTTTTCAAAAGTTCAGCATTGTCGAGAATGCCTGATTTTTTCAACGATGCTTCTGCTTTCATCAAAAATGCTTCTTCGATACCGCAGAACAAAAACCAGTTCTGGTAAGGAGGATCGTATCTATGAAGTTGCTGAAGTTCATGAACATATCGTAGTTTTGTTTCAACACTGAGAGGTTCCCAAAGTGCATCCCATCCTCGATGGAAACTCTGAACGAGAAATGCAGCATCTACGAGCGTCTGACCACCGGATTGCCATCCAAGATAGTCTGGATTCGTCGGATCAACGGCATTCGTATAGCTCTTGATTGCCCATTCGCGAACCTGCTTGCGCATCAGACCTTCTTTTGTATCATCGTCTGGAAGAGAGAGCCAAGGGGCAAGTCCTGTCATAAGTCGACCGAATGCTTCCATGTATGACACTTTCTTGTTTCGTCCGTCCCAAGTAGGAGAGACTTCAAGATTTCCGCTCTCATAACTCATCACTTCCTGGAGTTTGCCTTCCGACATCGGTTTCAATATAGGTTCTGCCATTTGATAAAGAAGCGTTACCCAAACTTCTCGATCTGAAGGTTCTGCAACAGCTTTCTTCTTCGCGAAAACGCTGTCACAAGAAATGGAGATGATTAGCAAGAAAAGAAAAATACTAGCGACTTTTTTCATGTTATATTATTTAATAATGTGCAAAAATATGCAATGTTTTTTTTACTTCCAAATTTAAATGGAAAAATCCGCTATACACATCTCACGACGTATATAGCGGTTGAATGAAAAAATTAATGCAGTTAAATTCTTACTTTTTTATTCTTCACTTATTGTTATTTTTTTGTAAAAGTGTAATCAATGTTATTTTAGAACAAGATCTCCAGGGTTCGGGAGATTGTTCCATCTTTCTCCGTAGGCATCGTATGCATCAGTCACGACGATGAATACCTCAGGACAAAAGCGCTGAATACGAGTGGTGATGAAGTCGACTTCTTTCTGGTGTACGACCAGTATCAACATATCCTTGTCGTCTTGCGTGTAGAGTCCTTGGCACGGGACGCGAGTAGCAGTGCGGTCAAGATCATTGAGAATGAAGTTGCGCAGGCGGGTTGTTGTTCCTGAAGTTATGATGAAGATGATCTTGTCATTTTTCGAGCCGGAAATCATGTACGCGATGGTCTGTGAGGTGACAAAGATACAGATGAGGGAATAGCCAGAGAGTACGATGGAGTGAGCATCGGTTACTTCCTGCTGGCTGCCCCATCCGAGACCGATCACTAGGAATCCTAGGAACACGACCAATCCATCGACCATCAATAAGGTTGAGGAGAACTTGATACGTGTATATTTGGATAGGATCATGGCAAGGACATCACTGCCACCGGAGCTTGCTTTTGAACGTACGATGAGGTAATCTCCGATGCCGATGAGGATAGGACCGAAGATGGTTGCCAGAATGATATCATCGCATAAATTGAGACGACCTCCAAGCAATAGGGCTGGATTAAGACTGTTCAGCGCTTCTTCAGTAGGGTAAACCAGCCAGGACAGCAGGTTCATGAATAACGGAGTTGCAAAGGATGCAACTAATGTTCGGATGCCTACTTTTTTGCCTAGGCAAATAGCCGAAAGAATCAGTACCGGAACCTCAAGGATGTAGCCGAAAGTACCGACCTGAATGGATGGAAACAGGTTGTGTAGGATGATACTTACACCAAAGAGTCCTCCTGGTACAAGCTGATAAGGGTTGATAAAGAGTACAAAGGCAACCGCTACGACCAGACATCCTAGAAGGATGCCTCCGTACTCCATACAAGTGTTAATATAAACTAATGACTTTTTCATTTTACTTTACTTCCCACTCGAAGAGGCCGCATGAATACTCTGCTGGCTGTACGACTTCGAGCTTGACGGCACGGGTTACGACAGGGTCGAACTGAACGGTATTGGCTACACCCTTGTTCTTGGTGAACTTATCAGGGTTGGTGACTGGGTGCCATTGGCCTTGCTCGTCAGCATAATAGATGTTCCAAGACTTTGGTACGCGGCAGCCACCCCAAGGAGCATCGTCGAACCAATAGACTGTAGCAGACTTGATCTCGGTCGGCTCTGGGAGGGTATATGAGATCCATTCGGTAGTACCTTGTGCTGGCCACCAGTGATAGTAAGGTACAGAACGGTCGTTCTCATCTTTAGGAACGAGGCGGTCGTTAATTGCATCGATAGAAGTAACCATGTGCGAAGCATCGATCTTGCTTTGTGAACTGAGTGTAGGTGGCATAGTTGGAGTGGTGGCTCGGAGTTCCTGTGGCAGCCATACGGCCATCGAACCAGAACCACGGTGGTTCCAAGCATAATAAGGAATGAGGTTGACCTTGACGGCACGGGTCTCAAGCGCACCCTGGTCATTGAACTTTAGGACCTGAGCATCGGTGGTGAGGGTAGTGATAGGGAAGGCGTAATCCTTGCCGTCCTTCTTATAGGTAAGATCCTTAGCGCCAACAGTGAACTGAGGATTCTGGTTGACGAGAATGCTGCGGACATCGAAGCCCTCATTGTCACAGAACTCTGCACAATATACCAATGGACCGCGCTCAACGCTGATACGACCACGGTCAGCCTCAACTTTGGCATTGGCACGTACTACACGTGGCTCCATGTCGAAGTGAATCTGTACCTTGTCGCCAGCCTTCCATTTTCGATCGATCACCAGATAACCAGCTTCATTGACCTTGCTCTCTACAGGAGTGCCATTGACAGCAACGGTGTAGTCGAGACGCTTGCCATCGACGTAGGTATAGAGGTCGCTTGGCACTACATCGCCACGTACCCAACCAGGGATGCGGATGTTCATGGCAAATGGAGCGCAGCCCTTCTTGACAGTGAGCAGAATGTCGCCATCGTATGGATAACCTGTTTGCTGTTCAAGGGTGAGCTTGCGGTTAGCTACACGAAGCTCTGCTGTATTGCCCATAAAGAGGTTGACAAAGAGGTTGTTATCCTTCACTGCATAGATATAGCCAGGGAGCGATGGGATGAAGCGGCAGATGTTGCTTGGGCAGCAGGCACAACCGAACCATGGCTGGCGCTGGTGCTGGCCAATGCTCTCCAATGGGTTTGGATAGAAGAATCCGCCACCATCGAGTGAAACGCCTGAGATAAGACCATTGTAAAGTGAACGCTCAAGCACGTCATAATACTTTGACTCGCCATGGAGAAGGAAGAGACGGTAATTGACATAGACGTTGCCGATGGCAGCACATGTCTCACAGTAAGCCGACATGTTCGGTAACTCATAGTTCTCTCCGAAGGCCTCACCGTTAGAGGTGGCACCGATACCACCGGTGATGTAATACTTCTTCTCGACGATGTTGCTCCAGATACGGTCGATGGCGTTGATATAAGCGGTGTCGCCCGTGAGAGCGGCTACATCGGCCATTCCTGCATACATATAAGAAGCACGAACGGCATGACCTACAGCCTCATCCTGCTCAATGACAGGCTTGTGCGCCTGACTGTACTCATCGGTACGGGTGGTATAGCCACGCTTGTCGAGGAAGAACTTGGCCTGATCAAGGTACTTCTTCTCGCCAGTAACCAGATAGAGCTTAGCCAACGCCATCTCGGCAATCTGATGGCCAGGTACACGTACTACCTGATCGTTGCCCTCACCAATTTCACGGCAGACACAATCGGCGTAGCCACGCGCTATGTCGAGGAATGTACGCTTGCCGGTAGCCTGATAGTGAGCGATAGCACCTTCGACCATGTGCCCCAGATCGTAGAACTCATGGCTGAGATCCTCAACGAACTCCCAGCGATGCTCGCCGGCCCACTCATGAGGGTGCTTAGGGTTCATGGTGCGGCTGGTATAGAGGTAGCCGTCAGGTTCCTGAGCCGCCTTGACGATGGCCAGTACGCTATCCATGTACTGCTGAGCAGGAACGATATCTGTATGACCATGGCGCTCGATGGCGAGTTTCAGGTTCGGGAAGGTCTGCAAGAGGTAAGAACAACCTTCGATGGTCTTATAGACATCCGTATCGTCGAAAGCAAGACCGTCAACGGTAACGGTATCGGTGTTGACACCCTGCAAGTGCTGAGCAGCAATCTCGAAGTTGCGGTAACGACCGGTCTCTTCGCACTTTGAAAATGCGAGAGGTACGGTGGTCTCACGGCTGGCATCAAGACGCTGGCCCCAGAAGGTCTGAGGAGTAATCTTTACAGAGGTAAATGGTACAGGGGTGATTGGATAACCACCCGATGAAGTGTTCTGTGCTACGATAGGCAATGCTGAGAGCAGAGCCATAGAGGCGAGTAATTTTTTCATGTTATGATGTTCTTTTGTTGTTTGTTCTTTTGTTGTTAGCGCAGGCCAAAACTTTTAACTCTTAACTTTTCACTTTTCAATGCAACGGTTCCAGAGCTTGAGCGAGTGCAGATAACCTGTGAAAGGCCATTCATGCTCAGCATTGCGGCCGAGAGTAACGAACTGCACAGGCTTGACCATGATCTGGATATCTCGCTCGCTGATGAGCTTGTCATTGACATAGACACGCTCCATGCGGCCATCGAAGCAGGCGTAGATATGTGCCCATTTTCCTTCCAATCCCTTCATGCCAGGATCGTTTGCTTCTGGGAGGGCCGGATAGCCGACATCTTCGTACCAGCCATAGTGATTGATGACACCACAGCGTGGCTCAGTGCCGCTGATGAGCATGATCTTCTCCAGTTCGTCGTGCGAGGTGGTGAAGTCGGCAACACATTCATTCTCTTCCATCTGAGGGTTGAGCACCCAGGCATCAAGTGTATATGGAGTATTGTCACGCCACTGCCCAGGCATCAGGAAGTCGGAGGTAAAGACGGTGAGACTGTCGAAGTGGAACGCCTTGCGACCCTCAATCTCCTCTACAAGGAGTGGCGCATCGTGCATCTCAAAGCCTCCTTCCAAACCATAGTTTTGAATGTAAGGGAGGGTGTCGCCGGCCTGATAGTTATCGGCTGAGATAGAGATGAGAGGAGCGTCGGTCTCGGTGATATCCACTGGTTCTGGCCACTCATAGTTGTCCTGATCTTCACGGGTGGCAAAGACTTTGACGTTCCAGAGAGCACCTGGATAACCTACCTTCTGCGCACCCAGGAAAGTGATGCGGACGTAACGGGCTTCGGTATTGCCGACATCGACCTTCGGAGAACCAGCATGACGGTTCTGGCTACGGTCGGCAAACACTTGCCACTGCTGGCCATCGACAGAAGTTTCGATGAGGTACTGATAGTACTGCGTGCCATACTCCCATTGTGTCCAGACGGTTTCGATGTGCTGAGTCTTGCCCAGATCAATCTGCAACCACTCGCGGCCATTGGTACGAGGACGCCAGAGTGTACCATTGTTGTCATCGACGGCGTATGCAGGGATGAAATCCTTGTCGTAATGCGACGAGGCGGTAACCTGAGCACAATAAGCCAGATTCTTATTCTCGTCATTGTGTCCCAGATTCACACCGCTATGAGTAGGAGTGACAGGCTTGATGCGGCCTTTGCGGTCGAACTCCAGCTTGTCAATGCAGATCTGACGATGGAAGCCACGGGTAGAATGCGGATTGTCATGACGGTGATAGACGATGTAGTATTCGCCATCGATCTCAAGGACAGAGTGATGGCCAGGTCCATGCACGGTGCCATCGGCGTTGGTTTTGAGAATAGTGCCCTGATATTTATAAGGACCCATCGGATGCCTTGAGGTAGCGTACTGCACATGATAGGTCTCATCGTGGCATGAAGCGCTGCTATACATAAAATAATAGATACCATTACGCTTCAGCACGAAAGGAGCTTCGAAGAAATCGGTAGCCTCGGTGTTGGGGATGAGGCGTGTCTCGGTGAACGTCTTCATGTCCTCGGAAGCCTTACCGACACCACAGCCGAAGCCATCATAAATGCCCCAGGTGCCCCAATAGACATACACCGAACCATCGTCATCAACAAATGTCTGGCCATCGAGCGTGATGGCTCCGGTAACATATCGGTCATAGACCCAGATAGGCTGTCCCTCATTATCGTAGTCCTTGCCCAATGCCATGCCCTGAGGACCATTGGCAGCACTAAGCTGTGCGATACCATCGCCTAAAAGGTTGTGCCAAGGGCCAAGCGGCGTGTCAGCCTGACCGATGTAGAGGATGCAAGGCTGGCAATAGACCATGTAGTATTTGTCGTCTTTCTGCATGACATCAGGAGCCCAGATCCAATGCGAGGTGGGCCAGTTCATAGGGCGGAGTGTCCAGTTGCGGAAGTCCTTGCTCGTCCAACACTGAGAAGGGCCGAAACCTGCGCCGCTACCATCGGTAGTGGCATAGAGGTAATAGGTATCGCCGAACTTCTTGATGGTAGGGTCGGCAAAATATCCTGGGATGAAAGGATTGCCGGCGCTAGGTGTGTTGTAGGCAATCTCCTGTGCCTGTACGGTAGTGATAAAGGCGGATAGGGCGAGGAGAGTTGTGAATAACGTTTTCATGTGCATGTTTTATTTATTGCTTCTCAATTCTGATGGCAAAACCGCCACCAGGAGCGAGGTGAATCTGTTCTTTTGACTGGTTATTGACTTGCATCTTCTTAACCATGTAGTCCTGTGCATTGCGGTCGGCATTGATGCCGTCGCAGAAGAGGGTGGCCATATAAGCCCCATCAGCAGGCAGGAAGTCAAAGGAGAGGGTAAGGTCACGAGCGTCCCAGTTGGTAAGGCCGCCAACAGTCCAGTCGCTCTCTGTGTTCTGACGGACGGTGACTATGTATTCTCCAATCTCGCCCTGTGGTATCCAGGTATGCAGATAGGTATTAGGCAGCGAGCAGAGGAATCTGGTATATTCAGGTTCCTGTTGGTAGGCAGTTGGAACATCGGCCAGCATGGTGAGCGGAGAATCGTGCACCACGTAGGTAGCCAGCTGGTGGCAGCGGGTGCCCTGGCTCATGGGCGAAGAATAGGCGGCTGACCAGTCGGAACGAGTGGCATTGCGCATAGCACCTGGCGTATAATCCACCGGACCGCACATCATGCGGATGAATGGGAAGGTGACGTCATAAAGAGGCATATCCACCTCCTTTGGACTCCATTTCATCTCTTCCATACCAAACACAGCTTCATAGTTGATGACGTTTGGGTAGGTACGGCTGAGACCGGTTGGCTTGTAGTAGCCATGATAGTCAAGTAGCATGTGGTGGCGTGCACAGCCTTCGGCAATGCGATAAGCCATTTCTACTGCGGTTTGATCGTCACGATCGAGGAAATCGACTTTGAATCCCTTGATGCCCATAGCAGCATACTTTGAGCAAGCGACTTCGAGCTGAGAGTCGAGTACATTGAATACAGTCCAGAGAATAATATCAACTCCACGGTCTTTACCATAGGCGATAAGTGAAGGCAAGTCAAGGTCTGGGATGACAGTGAGCATATCGCCTGACTTTGGCTCGTACCAGCCTTCATCCAACACGATATACTCTATGTTATGACTGGCAGCAAAGTCGATATAATATTTATAGGTGTCCATGTTGATGCCAGCACGGAAGGGAACGTTACGTAGGTTCCAGTCATTCCACCAGTCCCAAGCAACCTTGCCTCCTTTTATCCAGGAAGTATCTCCGATACGGTTAGGTGAGGCCAGGGCATATACGAGATTATTGACAGGTAGTTCCTGGTCTGCATGACTGACGGCAAGAATGCGCCACGGAAGGTCTCGCTTACCCTGACCTATGGCAATATAGTCTGCGGTTTCTGTGACATATTCCTGCTTGCGCCAAGGATAATAATCCGTTTTGGTCGGGTAAGGTGCGAAAAGACCTTGTAGGTCATGGCCTTGTTTTTGGACGAACATTCCCGGGTAAGCCTCCAGGTCGCTTTCTGTGATAGTGACCTTTGCCTTACCGCAATCGATGGAGACTGGCAGGAAAGCCGGTGTGTCTTTGGCTTGGCTCAGTAGGGTATGATCGTAGAAGTTTTGAAAAGCCATAGCCAGAGGCTTCTCTGGATTGGTAGAATATGGAATCCATGCTTTATTATCTTTAGGGAAACAGAAACAGGCTTCTTCTCCTTTTATAATATAAACACCATTCTGCCGGATGCTCCATCTGTAAGCTACACCTTCGTCAGATGCTCTGACCGTAAGTCCCAGTCCTCCTGACAATGAGAGCTGCAATTGGTTTGCAATATGGTCGAATGCTTGCTGTCGATAGAGAGGAAGATCAGAGAGATGCTCCTCAATACGTGTTATTTTTCCTTTGGTGACGGAAATCGGTTTTGTCGTTGTTTCCAACTGAAGGCTGATAGGTGACCAAGATAGGAGAGTGTCTCCTTGGTCAACGAGACAATAGGCAAACTCTGGATTGTCACGAACTGTCATCACTAATTTGCCATTTGGTGACTTGACACTCCAGTTCTTTGCTGATATTGGCTGTAAAAAGGCCAATGCAAAGAGTGTTGTAAAGATAGTTGTTTTGTACGAATGCAACATAATTATATACGTTTTAAGATGCAAATTTCGATGATTCTACTAAAAAAACAATAAAAATCGTCCATTTTAATGAAACAATCGTCTAAAAATGGTTTTGGACTATTGTTATATTAGTTTGGACGATAGTTTCGTTGTCTATACTGTAAAGTGTGTTTCTTTGCACCCAAAAATAGTACGCACAATTTTTATCTTACACATTCTGAAGATTTGTACAACACATTATTTATATTATGAACAAACTTATCAGACTTCAAACTTTGTTCGTGGGTAGTGCAACATTCTTTATGCTTGGCACTAGCTCATGTAATCAAGATGAGAAGTATCAACAACCAGATGCTCCAATCGTAGAGGTGCCATTTACTCAGGTGCACATTGATGATTCGTTCTGGGCACCTCGCATTGAGACTAATCGAACCGTTTCTATTCCTTCCGCTTTCCATCAGTGCGAGGTGAATGGAAGATTTGATAATTTTGCCATTGCCGGAGGCCTTAAGAAAGGCGAGCACCAAGGAGACTTCTCTTTCGATGATACTGATCCTTATAAAATCATTGAGGGCGCCAGCTATGCTCTGGCTGCTCACTATGATGCAGTTCTTGATCATTATCTCGATAGTGTCATTACTATCATTTCTGCTGCCCAGGAACCTGATGGTTATTTAACTACCTGTGTTACTAATAGGTGTACGCGTCTTTCTGGTTGGTGGGGTACTCACCGTTGGGAAAAAATAAATAGTCACGAACTTTATAATTGTGGCCACTTATATGAGGCAGCCGTTGCTCACTTCAGAGCTACAGGTAAGCGTACCTTGCTCAACGTCGCCATAAAGAATGCAGACTTGGTTTGTCAGGTTTTTGGTGAAGGAGAGGGTCAGATTCATCGCCCAGGTGGACACCCAATAGTGGAGATGGCATTAGCTAAACTTTATAAGGTGACAAGCAATGAAAAGTATTTGCAGCAAGCCCGCTATTTTGTAGAAGAGACAGGTCGATGCACCGATGGGCATCAGCCAAGCGAGTATAGCCAGGATCATATGCCGATTCTCCAACAGCAGGAGATCGTAGGACATGCTGTTCGTGCTGGTTATCTCTACAGTGGCGTAGCTGATGTAGCAGCTTTGACCAATGATACTGCTTATTATCATGCATTGGAACGTATCTGGCAGAATACTGCAGACTGTAAGCTTTATATCACGGGTGGAATAGGTAGCCGTGCACAAGGCGAAGGCTTCGGTCCAAACTACGAATTACATAATCACACCGCATATTGTGAAACTTGTGCAGCTATTGCCAACGTCTATTGGAACTATCGTATGTTCCTTGCTTCTGGTGATGCGAAATATGCTGATGTTTATGAGCGTGCATTATATAATAATGTATTGAGTGGTGTCTCTCTCTCTGGCGATCGTTTTTTCTATGACAATCCGCTAGAATCAATGGGGCAGCATGAGCGTGCAGAATGGTTTGGCTGTGCTTGTTGCCCAGGCAACATTACTCGTTTTGTGGCTTCAGTACCTCTTTATATGTATGCTACTCAGGGCGAGGATATTTATGTAAACCTTTATATCCAGTCTGCTGCTGAGATTAATACAACAAATGGCAAAGTGGCTATTCGTCAGGAAACTCAATATCCTTGGGATGGCAACATTCGTCTCGTTGTCAATCCAGAGCAAGAAGATAACTTCGCGTTGCGCCTCCGAATCCCAAGCTGGGCTCAGCAGAAACCAGTTGCTT
The DNA here is from genome assembly GCA_045627785.1 of Bacteroidales bacterium. Lineage (GTDB taxonomy): Bacteria > Bacteroidota > Bacteroidia > Bacteroidales > UBA3663 > Liminaster. The sequence continues at coordinate 50,057 of JAZQOF010000046.1, forward strand.
CAGATCTTTATACTTTTACAGATCAGAAGTCAGGAAAGGTCTACAGCCTCAAGGTAAATGGCAGGGAAGAGAACGGTGTCTTTAGTGACGGCTATGCTACCCTTTCTCGTGAGTGGAAAGCAGGAGACGTAGTGGAACTAAGTCTGCCTATGGATGTACGCCGAGTGAAGGCTAATGATAAGGTAATGGATGATCAGGGTAAGCTAGCCATTGAGCGTGGTCCGGTCATGTTCTGTCTGGAAGGCAAAGATCAGCCTGACGGTACCGTATTTAATAAATTTATGGCTGACGGCACTCCTCTCGTAGCCACATTCGAAGAGAATCTTTTGGGTGGCGTCATGACCTTGACTGGTAAGGCACAGCAGGTAGAACTGGATGGAACTTCTCACGAAGTTGATGTGAAGCTCATCCCATATTGCACTTGGAACAATCGAACAAAGACCACAGCTGATGATATGACTACTACTGGCGACGAGATGGCTGTATGGATTCCTGCATCAGCAAGTGTTGCTCGTCCTACTCCACTTCCTACCATTGCCAGTCAGGCTCGCAGCTTCATGACAAGAGCAGCTATTCAGAAAGATGCTCCTGATTCTGCGGTTGAAGAAGGCTGGGCCTTCGGAGTGAATGACCAGTGGGAGCCAAAGAGCTCAAGCGATACATCAAAGCCTTATCATTATTGGTGGCTTAAGTATGGTTGTCCTGTGGCTCTCTCTTATGACTTCGAGCAGCCAACCGAGGTACACAGTACCGGCATTTATTGGATGGATTTGGATCATTATGACGGCAACTTCCGTGTGCCAGCAAGCTGGAAGCTCTATTATGAAACAGCAAGCAAGACTTGGGAGGAAGTTGCATTGACCGATGGCGCATCTTACGGCGTGGCTAAGGATCAATACAATACTGTTACATTTGCCCCAGTAAAGACTACAGGCCTCCGACTTGTTGCCAATCTACAGGAAGGTGAATCCGGGGGTATTCTGGAATGGAAAGTAGAATAATAAACTTAATACACAACTTAAAAAACAGCACACAATGAAGATTAACAAGAATTGGACGCATGTAGGTCATATGTTGACCTTGTCCTGCGGTCTTGCAACTTCAGCACTGACTCTAACAGCTGCAGCTTCATTCCTGCCTATGCCAGTTGTCGCACAGGCTCAGAAGGGAGTTACAGTCAAGGGCGTAGTGAAAGACAAGACAGGTGAACCCGTACTCGGAGCCAATGTAGTTGAAAAAGGTACTACCAATGGCGCTACTACCGATTTGGATGGTAATTTCTCTGTAACACTGCAGAATGCCAATAGTCCATTGGTAATCAGTTTCGTTGGTTATAAGAGCCAGGAAGTTAGACCTAATGGCAAAGGAACTTTGGCTGTTGTCCTTGAGGAAGACAGCGAGTTGCTCGAAGACGTTGTAGTCATCGGTTACGGTACACAGAAGAAAGGCGATATCACTTCTTCTGTTGCCAGTGTCAAGGCAGAAGACTTTAATGCTGGTAAAATCGGCGATGCAGCAGAGCTCGTAAAAGGTAAGGTAGCCGGTCTTACTGTTGTAAACTCTTCAGGTGACCCTAACGCTAAGTCAAGCATTATGCTTCGTGGTGTCACCACTTTGGTAGGTAATGTCTCTCCACTCGTTTTGATCAATGGTATTGAGGGTGACCTTAGCACTGTGGCTCCAGAAAATATCGAAAGTATCGATGTATTGAAGGATGCATCAGCTGCTGCTATTTACGGTACTCGTGGTGCTAATGGTGTTATCATCATTACAACCAAGTCGGGTCATCGTGAGCAGAAGGCTCAGGTCAGCTATTCGGGTTATGCTTCATTCTCACAGTGGAGCAAGAAGGCTGATTTCATGGATACTCATGATGTAATCTTCGGTCTTACTTCACAGGAGTATATGGGATATGATACAGATTGGCTGAAAGCAGTGAGTCGCAAGGCTGGTTTCAAACACAATCACAGCTTACAGGTTAGTGGTGGTACAAAAAATGCTACTTTTGCAGCCAACGTTCAGTTCAGCGACGAAGAAGGTATCATGCGAAATACAGGAAATCGCGACTTCAAACTTCAGCTCGATTATAACCAGTATATATGGAATGATATAATAAAGTTCAATGTCAACGCATTGTTGACTCGCAACACATACGATATCAGCGATCCTACCTACGCTTTCCGTCAGGCTATCATCCGCAATCCTTCTGAGCCTATCTACAATGCAGACGGTTCTTACTACGAGAACTTTAACAAACTGCAGTACTACAATCCTGTTGGAATGCAAAATGAGAGCTTCGGTGATGTTCGAAACCGATTTGCGCAGGTAGTCGGTAACCTCACTATTGAGCCAATAAAGGGATGGAAGACAAATCTTATGCTTTCTTGGGGTGAGAACATGTCAGTTAGCCAGAGCTATACTACCTCGAAGCATTACAGCCTTGTGCGTAACGGCTATAATGGCGCTGCTAACAAGAGTGAGGGAAATGGAGTAAGCCGTAGCCTTGAGTTGACTAGTAACTACAAAACGACTATTGCAGAGAAACATCGTTTGGATGCCATTGTCGGTTACTCTTATTTATATGATGTAGCTGATGGTTTCAATGCCGGTAATCAGAACTTCTCTACCGAGGCTTATCTCTGGAATAACTTGGAGAACGGTTCGTTCTTGACCGATGAAAGCCACCATGCATGGATGGGATCTTACAAGAACGATAGCAAGCTCGTCGGTTTCTTCGGCCGAGTAAGCTATGGCTATGATGATCGCTACAATGTCCTTGTTAGCATCCGTCATGAGGGTTCAAGCAAGTTCGGTGCTAACCATAAGTGGGCAACTTTCCCATCTGCATCAGCAGGCTGGAATGTTACCAACGAGAGTTTCATGGAAGGTACTAAGGAATGGTTGAACAACCTTCGTGTGCGTGTAGGTTTCGGTATGACAGGTATTACACCAAGTGAGTCTTATCTTTCACAGAACCGTTATAACTTTGCTGGTTATGGAGATATCCTCAGCATGAACGGCGAGTGGATTAAGACACTTGAAGTAAGCCAGAATCCAAATAAAGACCTGAAGTGGGAGACTACCAAAGAATGGAACTTTGGTATCGACTATGGTTTCCTCAATAACCGCATCCATGGTAGTGTCGATTATTATATCAAGACTACCGATGACCTGCTCTACTATTATAACGTGCCAGTTCCACCAAATCTCTATGGTTATACTCTGGCTAACGTAGGCTCTATGCGTAACACAGGTATTGAGTTCATGCTCACCGGTGAGATCTTCAAGACAAAGGACTTTGACTGGGAGAGTACTGTAACCCTATCACACAATGCTAACAAGTTGCTCTCTTTGAGTAATGATCTTTATGAAACTGAGAACTTCCAGGAGGTTGGAGGTATCAGCGACCCTATTTCTGTATCAACTCACTGCATGGAGGTCGGACATACTCTCGGTGATTTCTATGGTTTGAAATTTGTCGGCTATGATAAGGAAGGTTTCGCACTCGTTGAAGCAAGCGATGGCAATGGCGGTTGGACTGTCAAGCAGTTCAATGCCAACCTCAATACCCGTGACAATCGTCAGCGTTTGGGTAATGGTATGCCAAAGGTAATTCTTGGTTGGAACAATTCTTTCCGCTACCGTGACTTCGATCTGTCGATGCAATTCACAGGTCAGTTTGGTTATAAGATCCTTAACGCTATGCGTTGCTTCTATGAGAATAATTCTATCGGATACAACCGTTTGAAGTCTGCCGCAGATCTCATGCCTGCAGTCAATGCTGATGGCACTCCAGTAATGGATGCTGAAGGTAAGCAGTTGATGGTTCGCCGCTCTTCTGCCATGGGCCAAGGATTCTGGAGTGAGCACCTGGAGAATGGTGACTTCCTGAAATTGTCTAACGTAACACTCGGATATAATGTTCCATTGCCAAAGTCTATGAAGAATTATATCAGTCGTGTTCGTGTCTATGGTTCTGCTACAAACCTCTTCTGCATCACAGGTTACTCAGGTATTGATCCAGAGGTTAGCAACTATTTCATGTCACCTGGTATAGATGACCGTGACAAATATCCAACTACCCGCAGCTACACCGTGGGTCTTAACATCAACTTCTAAACAGAAACACAATGAAGACTCTTAGAAATATTATGATAGGTGCCGCTGCAATGGGCCTTGTGGTCACAACATCGTGCACTGACCTCGAAGAGACACTTTATAGTGATCTCAACGAGACAAATATTGACCTTTCAAATCCAACCGACCTCTCGCTGTTGCTGGGTGCTGCCAATGCACAGTACCGCTATCTGGTAGCTGATTGGTTCGGCATGTTCCACCTCCTGGAGGAGAGTGGTGACCAGTATATGGTTCCTGCACGTGTGGGTGTAGGTTGGGGCGATGCCTATATTAACCTTCATAAGCACAACTGGGGTACAGAGGTCGGTCAGATTCAGAATCCTTGGGATATTGCCTATAAGGGTATCGGTTATGCAAATCAGGTTATTGACGCCATTGATCCTAACAACGAGGAGACCAAGACGTCTTTGGCTCAGGCACGCTTCTTCCGTGCTATGTTCTACTATCATCTCTTCGATATGTTCCGCAATGTGCCACTGCAGACTACTCAGAAGGTTGAGGTAGGCTATCTTCCTCAGCAGGTAGGCGCACAGGCTGTTTATGACTTTATCGTTGATGAGTTCAAGTATATTAAGGAGAACATTGGAGATGAAAGTTACTTTGGCTTCGGTAACAAGTTTGCTGCATCAATTGCGTTGGCCAAGATGTATATGAACAAGAACGTTTATCTTGGTACCACTGGCAATGACGGCTATCAAGCTGCCCTCACTGAGCTCGAGTGGTTCGAAAGCAACAACAGTGACAAAAAGTATGATTTGGCTGACAATTATTTGGACAACTTCAAGGAGAGCATCAAGGACTGCAAAGAAGTGATTTTCGCTGTTCCTTGCGACCGCACCCACACTGCACAATTTGGTCTGCAGTCATACTGCTTTCCACAGACTGGTCTTGAGGCTTATGGTTCAACCGCTGCTGGTTATAACGGCTCATGTGCGATTCCTCAGTGGATTCGTACCTATGATCCAGAAGACCTTCGTCTGGGTTACACTTGGGCAGGTGGAGAGCAGCATTATGGCGTAAAAAACGCAGATGGTAGTTATACTGCCAATGCTGGTGATCCTATTCCATTCTCTACCCATGACTGGGCCGGTGCTGGTAACTTGAACTATAATCTCAATGTTCACTCAATTGATAACCCTGGCGCATTCCAGCAGGAGGGTTACCGTCTGCACAAATACCAGATAGTAGCGGACAGCAAGAACCAGGACAAAGGTACCACTGCAACTGATATTGTCATCTTCCGCTATGCAGATGTGCTGATGATGAAGGCTGAGTGTCTGCTCCGCCTGGGCACCGGAGATGATGGACTGGCTGCAGAGCTGGTTACAAGAGTCCGCAAGCGCTCATTCGGTTCTTTGGCTAAGGCTACCCGTACGGCTACTGATCTCCGTGGTGGTTCTGTTTATGCTTACGGTCATGAGGAATATACCACTGCTGATGAGGCTGGTTACAATGATTGGAGTAATAAGGTTTCTACCTACGAGGGTGGTGCAGACATCGAGCTTGGTGGCTTGCTTGACGATCTTGGCTGGGAGTTCTGTTGCGAGTTGCATCGTCGTCAGGATCTTCTCCGCTTCAAGATGACCGACGGCCGTAGTGTGTGGGATGGTAAGTCCTGGTTCTGTAAGGATGCTACCAACACCACTACCTATGATGTTTATTGCATCCCACAGGAAGCTATTCGTGCTAACCTTGATCTGAAGCAGAATCCAGGTTACTAATTATCTAATTCATAATTGAGAATTTATAATTCAAAATTGATATGAAAAAACTATCATATATCGTTTGTTCTGCTCTCATGGCTGCTGGCACCATGCTAACCAGCTGTGGCGACAACAAAGATTTCTGCAGCGAACATGTACTTACTACAGATGAGCTTGCCGAAATGCGCCGTCAGGACTCTATACGTGAGGCTCAGCGAAACATGATCAATGCAGATCTCATCTTGGAGTATAATGTTGAGTTCTTTATCAGCGCTAACAGCTATGATGGCGCTGAGGTGAATATTGACATCGATAAGATTGCATCTTTCTTCGGTCTTGATGTTGACCAGATGTGTGCCGACCTTGACGAAGGTACAGGTGATGTAGTTCCATTTGCAATCGAAGGTAGCACACATGCTGATAACATGGGAGGCTCAACCTCTGGAACCTACTGGGGTCACTGGTGGAATGCGGAAGGCAATGTCTGCAACTGGGGAGAAGATGCTATGATCTTTACCGAGTTCTATGGCGAAAATCGTATCCTTAACGTGGGGCAGTATCCTGGCCATCTGACAGCCGGTGTGCCAGTCAAGGTCATTGAGGCTTTGAAGTATGGCGATAAGCGTATTGCTGTTGTTCTCAACGTAATTCCACAGGAGCGTGGTGAGGTTGTTGCTACCGTAGTAGGTACTTCGGAGGTTAGCATTGCATTGCCTCCTCAGGGCGATTATTCAAGCAATCCATTGGCGTTGCCAGTCGATGAGATCTGTGCGAAGTTAGGTATCGGCTCAATGGCCGACGCTCAGTTCCTCGCGCTGAATGCTGATGGCAGCTATTGTCAGGAGACTGACGATGGTTGGGGCTTCTGGATGGATAAGGATGGCTACAAGGGTGGCTGGGGCGAGAACGCTTCTGTCATGGTCGGCTGGGATGCAGGTTCTTCGGAACTCGGCATTATTGAGATGCCTGATGGCTTGGCTGTAGGCGAGAGCGTCGTAGCTCACCTTGCATTTGTGGCTGGCAATAAGATTCAGCTCGTCAATGTCACCGTTAACATCGAGGCATATCAGGATCCTGAGACTGCACCAGAGGGTGACCCTGTAAGCTTTGAGCGCGATCTGACCCTCACCATTGCTTATAATACTGACTATGCAGTCGTAGAGGAAGATGTTCAGGAAGAGCTTCGTCAGTCCTTCAAGATGACTACTTATCAGATCTTCTCTGCGCTCAACTGCGGTGAGATGAAGGTCTATCTCGATGAGGTGAGCGAGGAGGATCCTGCTTATACCGCAGGTACTGGTGAGTATTGGCTCACAGCCGAAGGTAAGAGTTGCGAATGGGCAGATGGCATTGCCTACGGCGGTTTGTTCGCCACTGAGACATCTCTCGTCCTCGAAGCCGGTCACCACCCAGAAAACGTAAGTCCAGCTGAGAAGACCGAGGTTAAGGTGAACTTCGTAGTCGCATGCAAGGGTGTGACTGCCACCTATCATGTGACCTTCACCGTCACTCCACAGGAGTAATTACCAATCCGAACTGCAGAAGGAAATAAAAAGAACCTTCTGCAGTTCGATAACGTAATCTTTCAATATGAAAAGAATACTATTTCTGTCTTTGGGCCTTCTTTGTGCATCTCCTGTCGTTCTGACGAGTTGTGGAGATAGTGACAATGGAGTTGAGGAACCAAAGAAAGGCTCTTTGGAACTCCTTGAAGGCGATACTGATGTCCATTTTGAAGTGGGCGTCAATGCAGCTTCTGTCAAGTTCTCTGCTACAGCGGCCTGGACAGCTAAGACCTCTGACAGCTGGTTGAGCGTCAGTACACCAAGTGGTGTGGGCGGTTACCATACCCTTAGCTTCACCGCTCAGCGCAATACCCAGAAGGAAGAGCGTAAGGCTACAGTGACCATCACGAGCGGTACACAGCAGATAGTCATCAATGTGACTCAGGATGCCAATACCGAGGAGATTATTGATGAGACCACGGTTAAGGATCTTGATAAATATTATAAGCCACAGGAGTTCGGCAATATGGATATGTTCAAGAGCACCAGCAAATGGTCTTGGGCTCGCCATAAGCAGTCTGAACATTTCTTCGTATTCTGGGAAGTAGGCTTCGGTGATGATCCAAACGCAACCTCCGTTCCAGCCAATCTGCGCGTAGATATTGATGACTTGCTCAAGAAGGCTGAACAGTTCTATACGACCAATATCACTCGTCTGGGCATGGCCGAAGTAGGTAGTGGTAAGTCGTATCTTGATGACTACAAGATGGAGATCTACCTGCTTTATCAGGATGAGTGGCTGGCTACTGGTTCTGGCTATGATGATAAGATAGGTGCTCTTTGGGTCAATCCTTCTACCTGTCAGCCTGTAGGTTCGACCATCGGACACGAGATCGGTCACTCATTCCAGTACCAGGTCTATTGCGATCAGGTCAAGAATGGAGTCAAGAACGACTTCAATACCGGTTTCCGATATGGTTATCAGGGGTCGAATGGTGGTAATGGCTTCTGGGAGCAGTGTGCACAGTGGCAGTCTTACCAGGATTATCCCGATCAGTACTTCGGCGATGGCTGGTATAATGAATGGCTAACTAACTGCCACCGTCACTTCGAACACGAGTGGATGCGATACGCTTCTTACTGGCTTCAGTGCTACTGGACAGAGAAGCATGGCGATAAGACCGTGGCAAGCATCTGGCGCAATTCCAAGGCTCCTTACGACGCTATCCAGACCTATCAGCAGCTTTATTGCAACGATAACTGGGCACTTTGCAGCGAAGAGCTTTATGACTATGCGGCACACATGGCTACCTTCGATGTAGCGGGTCCTCGTCAGTATTCAGCTTCACATCTTAATGACTATAAGACCAAGTTCTACGATTCTGGTGACGGCTATCATCAGGTGGCATACGCTCAGTGTCCAAGTGCTACGGGCTTCAACGTCATTCCTTTGAATGTGCCAGCTGAAGGCGCTACTATTTCGGCTGATTTCGTCGGCCTTGAGGTGGGTTCTGCGTTGGCAGCAGATGACTCAGGCTATTATATGGAGGAGGATGATGGGAAGATGATTGTTGTAGGTCAGATGTGTAATTATAATAATGTAGGCAACAAGCAGAACGCTGGTTGGCATTATGGCTTTGTGGCATATGCCAAAGGCGGCGAACGCAAGTACAGTCCTATGTTCAGCGATGCACAAGGTCAGGCTTCTTGGGAAGTTCCTATAGGTACCGAGTATCTCTACATGGTGGTGCTGGGCGCTCCTAAGACCTACGTTCAGTCACCATGGGATGATAAAGAACTCACCGATGCACAGTATCCTTATAAGGTGAAATTTACAGGCACCGATCTGCTTGGTAATTTCACCATCGATGAGAATGCAGAGCGTCAAGATGTCACTCTCAGCTACAACCTTCAGATGGATGCAGCTTGGGAGAGCTATCAGCAGGGTACTCTTGACCTTTCTGCCAATCGTGACTTGGCTCAGGCCTTTGTGCTTCAGCCATCAGAGATCGCTACGCTCATCCAGCCTGTAGGTACCAAGCCTTCAGAGGGTAGGATTGTCTGGACCTTGAAGCAGAGCGATGGCACACTCGGCTACCAATCGACTGCCAACAACGGCTTCTGGTGTGATGATGCCGGCTCGATTACCAACTGGGGCGATAACAGTTTCAACTACATCGAGTTTGAAGGACTTTCCATCATGTATGGCAATTATCCTGGTGCTTGTGTTGCCGGTACAGCTTATGAACTTCATCCTGTGTTGATCTATACAAAGGATGGTAAGCAATATAAAGCTGACATCAATATTACCTTACAGTACTGAAGTATTAGTATAGAAAAATAATTTCCCCCTGCATGGTTTGTTTTTATGTTTTTGAGTCCATGCAGGGGGTGTTTATAGTTATGAAGAATCTGTTTTATACAATAACATTATTATGTCTGGCTTCTTGTATCCGTACTTCCTTGGAAAGTAAAACTATCTTTATTCCTAAGGACTTGCAGGATATGAATCTTGCCGATTCGTCGAGTACATGGAGCTATTCACGCATGGACACTACTGAAAATCTGGTCATCTTCTGGGAGAAAGGTTTTGGCAATGACTTGTCTCATCCCGATTCTCTTGAAGGGCAACCTATGGATGTGGATCTTCCTTTGCTTCGTCAGCAACTGGAACACTTCTATACGTTCTTTCGTGACACGCTGCAATTTACAATGCCCGATTCCCGCTGTCACGATACCCGTATGATCGTCATGCTACGTTATTCGCTCGAAGGAACGGCTTATGGTGGTAGCTATGATGATAGCATCGGTGCACTTTGGGTGACTCCTCAGCGCTTGCGTGATCCACGACTCAACTGTATTGCTCATGAACTGGGACATTCCTTTCAGTGTCAGATTGGAGCTGATCGAGGAGGAGAATGGCCTGTCTATGGATTCTATGAGATGACTTCGCAATGGATGCTCTGGCAGGTCAATCCTGATTGGTTGACTGATGAGAACTACCATTATGAGGCGTATAAGCATTTGACGCATCTGGCTTTTCTGCATACTGAGAATATCTACCATTCTCCATATGTCCTACAATATTGGAGTGAAAAGCATGGGCGCGACATCATTGGACGTCTCTTCAAGGAAGGTCGCAAGGATGAAGATCCTGTGCAGGCTTATCAACGTCTTACAGGTATTACGCATGAGCAGTTTTGCGATGAGATGATCGATGCTGCCACACATATCGTTGGATTGGATTTTCAGCATGCCTTTGCTGAAACCCGAAAATATGCTTATCAGATGGGAGATACCGTTGCTCCATTGACACGAGGAGAGGTGCGTGAAGCCGGGCAGACACTTGAAGCGTTCGGATTTGATGTCTTCCCTCTGAATATTACTGATACTGATCCTGTCGAAATAGAGCTTGAAGGCATGACTACAGATAATGATGCGGCATGGCGTTACGGTTTAGTTCAAGCTCCTGACGGTCGTCGCTGGCTTGTGGTTATGGCAACGCCGAAAGTGTGGCACCCATTGCCTGTTCCGTTCGATGAAGAGGGAAATCCTTTGCCAACAGATCCATTGCCGGTTTATCCATATCGCCTAAAAATAAAATAATGAGCCTATAATTTGCTGATTACGTATCTTTTCGCTATCTTCGCCCCATGAAACGAATACACTTCATGCAGACCTGTTTTTCTCTGATGTGGCTATTGTGTTTTGTTGTATGTCCTATGACTACCTTTGCAGCAGAACGTGGCAGTCATGTTGTAGCTGATCGCATTCCAAATATCCGCTTCCACACCCTTAATGTTCGGCAAGGGTTACCTTCTGATGGTGTCAGGGCATTGATGCAGGACAGTTATGGCTTCGTTTGGATGGGAACAGACAATGGAATCTGTCGATATGACGGACGTTCCTTCCACATACCCGAACATGGCGGAGATCTTTCAGTAGGAGTTCTTGCTATGGTTCAAGCCGATAGCGCCATTTGGTTAGGAACAGATCGAGGTATGTTTCGTTACGATCCACTGACTGATAGTGCTATTCCTTTGACTCTCCGTTCTCAGAATGGTATTGCTCTGAGTGCCACGGTTAGCAGTTTGTGTGTCGATCGTGAAGGTATAATCTGGGCGGCTACCTACGGTCAGGGAGTATTTGCTATTGAGCCAAAAGGACCTTCTGTTCTTGCTTCTACAAATATGCCGGTCGGTAAAGTGTGTCAGTATTATTTTGAAGGTGAAGGCGGTAACATTGCTCAGGTATATACGGATAGTGAGAATCAAGTCTGGGCCATCTCCAATTGGCATCAGCCTGTAGGTTTGGCTAGGTTGAACCGTCAGACACAGCAGTTCGAAACGATTTTTTTGAATAACGAAACTCAAGGTCACTCATTAGGCTCTCCTTCCGGTCTGGCCTTAATGGAAGATAGATTAGGTCAGATGTGGATTGGTTCTGACACACAGGGACTCTTGTGCTTTGACCGCCATACATTTGTTGCTTCACAAGTCGTTCCAGCATCTGTGACAGGCATGCAACATGTACATTCGCTACTTGAGTATGCTCCAGGGGTAATTCTTGTGGGTGGTGATGAAGGATTGTTGGCTGTTGATGTTGTTTCTGGCACACACCGCCTTTTCACGGAAGACTATTCCGATCCTACAACACTCTCCAACCGTTTCGTCTATCCACTGATGCTTGATGCAGAGGGTTCTTTATGGGTGGGTACTTATTACGGTGGTATCAGCTATGCTTCGCCTCGCGTTGGCGCTTTTGAGTCGATACCGGGTCATGTCATCAGTCGGTTCTGCGAAGATGATAAAGGACGTATTTGGTTGGCTTCTGACGATGCAGGTCTTCTTTGTATTGAGAATAAGTCGCGGAGCTTATATGTTACATCTCCATATGATTTTAGTTCACTCAACTGCCATGCTCTATACATTAGAGGTCCTCAGCTTTGGATCGGAACATATTCTACGGGAATTGTCGTTATCAATCTTGAAACAGGGCAGAAGCATCATTATGAGAAACTTTACAATCATAAGGGCGAACTCCTAAACACCAGCGCATATTCTTTTACCACTGATCAGCAAGGTCGGATGTGGGTAGGAACTACGGATGGAGTCTGTCTCTTTGACTCCGTTCATAATTGTTTTAAGCATGTGCGCCGACTGGGAGATATCGTCATTGACATAGATCAGGATAATGATGGGAATTTATGGTTCTGCACAATGGGACATGGCGTGTTTCGATATACGCCTGCTACAGATGCATGGAAGGAATATGGCTATCAAGAGATAAATCGTCCGCGCAGTAATATTGTCAACTGCTTGCAGGTCGGTAAAGATGGTCGTATTTGGATGGGATCGAACGATGGCCTTTGTCTATATGATGTAGAGAAGGATCTGTTTAATCAGATTATCCCTGGCATCGTAAAGGGAATCGTAGCCGACCGCCATTTGTTGTGGATTACGATGAATGACGGTCTGATCTGTTACGATACTACAGGTTCCATGCCTACTCAGTATTATTCGGAAGACGAGAGCATGGTTACCACCAATTTTATGGCAAATGCTGCATTCATGGCTCATGACGGACGTATTTATTTAGGTTCAGCCAGAGGCTTGAACACCTTCTTGCCTTATCGTATGCAACCAAACAATATAGCGCCACGTGTTGCCCTGACCGAACTAGAAATCTTCAATCAGACGATACCTGTTGGCAGTGATTTGCTCAAAAATCAGCTATCATTGACTAATCAGCTTGATCTTTCACACGAACAAAACTCTTTTGCTGTTCATTTCTCTGCTCTTAGTTATGTGACTCCTCATCGTAACCGTTACAGCTACAAGCTTGAGGGTTTTGATAAGGACTGGATTAACACGAATACGCCTATTGCTGCCTATACGAATGTGCCACCAGGAGAGTATGTGCTGCACGTACGAGGCACCAACAACGATGGCATTTGGTGCAAGGCAGACACCTGTCTGCATATTTCCATTCATCCTCCTTTCTATTGGAATACACCAGCTCGAATCGTTTATGTATTGGTATTTCTGGCACTGATAGCCGTATTTGTATGGTGGCTGCTACACAAAGGAGAGAGACGTCATGCCGAGGAACTGAAGCAGATGGCTGCCCAAAACGAACAGCAGATGCATGAAGCTCGCATGAAGTTCTTTACTACTATTGCACATGAGATACGAACGCCGGTTTCACTCATCATAGGTCCTATGGAGCAAATTCTTCGACAAGCAGATCAGCTGCCAACCTCTATCCGGACACATCTTGGTGTTGTTTCTCGTAATAGTCAGCGATTGCTTGATCTGGTCAACCAGTTGCTCGATTTCCGCAAGGTTGAACAAGGTACTACTGGTTATCATTACCGTTTGCAGCCGGTAGAGTCTATCATTCGTTCCGTAGTAGAGCGCTTTGAACCATTTGTTTCCCAGCAAGGGGCTATTATTGAAAGCTATTTCCCATCAACTGAAATTTTTGCTGCCGTCGATAAGGAAGCCATCACCAAGTTGGTCAGCAATCTGATGATGAATGCTGCGAAATATACTCGTTCGAAGATATGGGTCGAGCTTAAGGAAGACAATTCACTGCAAGAGTTATCTGTTCCTTCATTTGTTCTCATTGTCCGTGATGATGGAATGGGTATGACCGAAGAGGTCCGTCGTCGGGTGTTCGAACCATTCTACCAAGCCAACGATAATAAGCCAGGAACAGGCATAGGTCTGGCCATTGTCAAGAACATCATTGATGCTCATCAAGGACATATTGATGTGAAAAGCCAGTCGGGAATAGGAACTCAGTTTGTTGCGACTATTCCTTTGAGGCGTGACGATGAAGAAAGTCAGGAAGGAATCGTAAATCGGGACTTGACTAATGAAACAGAACAGCAGAAGAGTGACAAGGATTCTGTCTCAACTCCAAGTCTTTCGATTGGAGATCAACTCTCTGCTACTGAGCAGCCTTCAGTCCTTATTGTCGATGATAATGAGGAACTTTTGTCGTTCCTTAGTGGTTGTATGACCGATTATTATGAAGTCTTGACTGCCACCAGTGGTGAAGCAGCATTGGCTTTGTTGCGTGAACGTCAGGTTACTCTCATTATCAGTGACTGGATGATGCCAGGAATGGATGGAGGCGAACTCTGTCGTGCTTTGCGTCGTAATCCGTTGACCAGCCACATTCCTGTCATCCTGCTTACCGCCAAGACTGATAATGCTTCCAAAGTGGCAGGCATGGATTGTGGCGCTGATACTTATATCGAGAAACCATTCTCTGTAGAATATGTATTGGCATGCTCTCGCAATCTGCTTGACCTTCGCCGTATGCTCCGCGAGACTTTCGCGTCACGTCCGCTTACGCCTATAACTACTATTGCCAGCAACCCTACAGATACGGATTTCGTGAAGCGTATCACAGAACTAATAGAGAATAATTTCGATAATACCGATCTCTCTCCCGATTTCCTTGCACAGGAATTGTGCATGTCTCGTTCTGGTCTATTTGCGAAGATAAGGGCACTTACTGATAGCACTCCAGGAGAAATGATTCAGCTTACTCGCCTTAAAAAAGCCGCACAGTTGTTACGAGAGGGCAACATGCGCATATCAGAGATCTGCTATCAGGTCGGCTTTAGCAGTCCTTCATACTTTACCAAGTGCTTTACTGCACAATTCGGTGTCAAACCATCAGAGTTCGCAAGCCAAATAAATAAATCTTTTACCTGAGACTCTTCGACGCTCGTCAATCGGCTCTCCGGACTTCCCGAGAAGTCATCGACGACCATCAATCAGTTCTCCGGACTTCCCGAGGACTCATTGACGCGCGTCGATGAGCACTCAACTTTTCTGGAGTAGTCATCCAACTGATACGATCGGAACTCCTGTCGCCAAGAGTAGTCATCGTACCTCTACGAAGACATTTCCGACTTCTCGGAAGTCCGATCTCCATTTGGAGATTTGATTTCCCGATTCTCCGAAGCCCAATCTCCAACTGAAGATTGGACTTTTTAGTTTTTGTTTGTCCAAACCATCAGCTCCGACGACATTTCGTGATTCTAGGTAGCCCATTCGGAGCAGTTTGACGGCAGAAAGGCGTTAAGACAATGATTGTTGAATGATTTGAATCGTTTGTCATAGTATCGTGAGCAAATGTCTCAAGACTGGTACGTAATGTTTCCTCATAGCTGCCATTAATGGCGAAATGTTGCCATTGGCACAAATCCCCCGCGCAATTTGAAAGTGAAAGCGCAGGAAATTTCTTTGTTTTTATTTGTCGTAAATAAATAAAATTTATAAAATTTATTTGGTGATACTAAATAAAATTTATATCTTTGCACCAAGATTGATAACACTGCAATATGAATAAAGACGTTTTCAAGACTCTCATCAAGGAGGGGCAAGATGAAATACAGGAAGTGGAACTGAACCGCCGACGCTTCGAATTCGAGGAACAGGGGCGCTATGTCCTTGTGGGAGTGAGACAGGCAGGCAAGTCGTATCTCCTTTATCAACGTGCCAAAATGATGCTTGAGTCAGGACATGATATTAGCGAGATTGTGTATATCAATTTCGACGACGAGCGTCTGCTCGGCATGACTGCAGAGGATTTCGACCTCATACTCCAGGCTTATAGTACCATGTATGACGGAAAACCTATTCTTTTCTTTGATGAAATACAGAATATCGAAGGATGGGAGCATTTCGCACGTCGTCTGGCTAATCAGAAGTATATGGTTTTCATCACTGGCAGCAACGCCAAGATGCTCAGTCGGGATATTGCCACCGTGCTTGGTGCAAGATTCTTTGACGAGAAAGTGTTCCCATATTCCTTCAGAGAATTTCTTGACGCAAACAATGTAACCCTAAAATCGGATTGGGAATATTCAAAGCAGCGCAATGAGGTACAGAGACTGTTTGCCGAGTATTTCCGATGGGGTGGATTCCCTGAGCTCTTCCTCTATCGCAACAAGCGCCATTGGCTGAACGGTCTATATGAGAAGATAATCCTAGGTGACGTTATTCTGCGTAACAACATAAAGAACGATCATGCCCTACGTCTCGCTGTGAAGCGATTGGCCGAGAACGTGAAGCAACCGATAGCATATAACCGGCTGGCAAATCTGGTCAAAAGCACCGGAGTTTCGACCAACACGGCTTCAATGATTGACTATGTGCGGTATGTCAAAGAAGCCTGTCTTATGTTTACTCTCGACAATTATGCCTCGAAGTTTGTAGAGAAGGAGACGATAAAGAAGCACTATTTCGTTGATAATGGATTGCTGAGCATATTCCTCAATGATGCAGATACCTCGCTGCTGGAGAATCTGTGTGCCATAGTTCTATACAAGCGTTACAACAGTGACGATGACTCTCCACGTCTCTATTACTACAATCGCAATATTGAGGTGGATTTCTATATCCCCGATGAACATATTGCTATTCAAGCATCATACGACATAACGGACGAGGCAACACGTAAGCGAGAAGTAAATGCATTGGTGCAGCTCAATGCTCTCGAACCTCTCCAGCAAGCTCTTATCATAACATATGATCAAGAAGGTAAAATAGAAAAGGACGGTTTGACCATAAATGTCGTACCTGCCTGGAAATGGGTATAATATAATCTATTAATATGAAAAAAGCACTTTTAGCATTGGGTTTATTGGCTATGACAGTGATGCAGGCCGATGCACAATATCTCGAGAATATCTATAAATATATAGAGAACACGAGCGTGTATGGAGAGAACCAGGAGGAGGGACATTCGTACTATCTGGCCGATCAGCGTATGTCGCTCAATGGCACATGGAAATTCTTCATGGGCAATACGCCTGAAGAGATTCCTGCCGACTTCTACAAGACCAGTTTCAACGATGGCAAATGGAGCAAGATCAATGTGCCTAGCAACTGGGAGATGGAGGGCTTTGGCGATCCGATATTCCGTAATGTAGCTGCACCTTTCAAGGCTAATCCGCCATTTGTGCCTCGTGAGTATAATACTACGGGCGCTTATCGTCGTACATTCACTTTGCCTCAGACATGGAAGGGTCAGCAGGTATTTTTGCGCATAGAGAAGGCTCAGAGCGCTTCGTTCGTGTGGATCAACGGTCAGGAAGTGGGATATAACGAAGGCGGTCAGGAACCTGCAGAATATGATGTGACCAAGTATCTGAAGCCTGGAAAGAATACTATTGCTGTGTGCGTGGTGAAATACAGCGACGGATATTATCTGGAGGGTCAGGACTACTGGCGTCTGGCTGGTATCTGCGACGATGTGACTCTCTATGCTACTCCTAAGACTCGTCTGTTCGACTGGTATGTGACTACCGATCTCGATGACCAGTATCGTGATGCCAACATGAATATACAGGTC
>JAZQOF010000047.1:0-128365 GCA_045627785.1 Bacteroidales bacterium
TAAGAAGCGCTTTGCGCTCACCGGATCAGGACAGATTAAGAGAAAGCATGCTTACAAGAGTCACATCTTGACAAAGAAGACTAAGAAGCAGAAGCGTAATCTCACTAAGTTCAGTATCCTCGATACTGCTAACCAGAAGAATGTACGCGAGCTCCTTTGCCTCCGTTAAACCTCTTTCAACTTAATCAGTATTAACAGAACAACCGCACATAAAGAAGTTATTTTATAATTGATAATTCATAATTGACAATTCATAATTTAACTCGCGGCGTTTAAAAAATTTTAGAACTATGCCAAGATCGGTCAATCATGTAGCGTCTCGTGCTAGACGCAAAAAAATCCTCCACCTTACAAGAGGTTACATCGGCGCACGTAAGAATGTATGGACAGTAGCCAAGAACACTTGGGAAAAAGGTCTTCAGTATGCTTTCCGTGATCGTCGTAACAACAAGCGCAATTTCCGTGCTCTCTGGATTCAGCGTATCAACGCTGCTGCTCGCCTCGAGGGTCTCAGCTACTCTAAGCTCATGGGTCTCCTCCACGCTAACGGAATCGATATCAACCGCAAGGTTCTCGCTGACCTCGGTATGAATCACCCAGAGGCTTTCAAGGCAATCTGCGACAAGGTTAAGAATGCTTAAGTAAAGCAAACATAAGGGGCTGTGTGAAAACACAGCTCCTTTTTTATTAATTGTATGCTGTATTTGGCAGGTCATTGATAATATAGACCATTTGATTGAGTTTTTTACACTTTTTTTATTATTGTAATAATAATGTAAATTTTATTAACTATCTTTGCAGCATCTATTGATTCGTTATCTAAAAGGTATTGAAATAAAAAGCTATTGAGAATAAAAGGTATTGTATTTATTCAAACAGACTATTCAAACAACTTTAATATTAATTAAAAAAACAAACAAAATGAAGAAATCATTACTTACCTTAGTAATGGCGTTTGTTGCCAGTGTAATGGTTATGGCACAGGTAACTACTTCTGCTCTCTCTGGTCTCGTAACAGATGATCTCGGTGAGGTTGTAGGTGCTACTATCCAGGCTGTTCACACTCCTTCCGGCACCCATTATGGTACAATTACCAATGATAAGGGTGTTTTCGCTATTCGTGGTATGCGTGTCGGCGGTCCTTATGAGATCACTGTATCTTATGTAGGTGCTCAGACACAGAAGTTTACTGATGTTACTCTCGTACTCGGTGAAACTTTCAATCTTAATGTTAAGCTCTCTGAGAACGCTGACGTTCTCGGTGAAGTTGTAGTCGTTGGTTCTGGTTCAAAGTTCAACCAGGTTCAGACAGGTGCTTCGACTAACATCAACAACGCTGCTATGGCTGCTATGCCAACTGTAAGCCGTAGCCTCACTGAATTCACTCGTCTCTCTCCTTATGGAGGTAACGGTATGTCATTCGGTGGTTCTGATGGTCGTACAGCTAACTTCACTATCGATGGCGCTAACTTCAATAACAACTTCGGTCTTAGCGATAAGCTCCCTGGTGGTGGTAATCCTGTTTCTATCGATGCTATCGAGGAAATGCAGGTTGTCATCTCTCCATACGACCTTCGTCAGACTGGTTTCGTAGGTGGTGGTGTCAACGCCGTAACTAAGTCAGGTACAAATACTGTCAAGGGATCTGCTTACGTTTACCACAGAAACGAGAATATGCGTGGTGATGCTATCGATCGTGAACAGATCGGTGGTGCTCGTGCAAAGGATCAGAAGACAACTTGGGGCTTCACTCTCGGTGCTCCAATCATCAAGAACAAGTTGTTCGTCTTCGCAAACCTTGAGTTCGAGAATACTCCAACAATCGCTAACCGTTGGAAGGGTTCTGATAACGGTGTTGCTAACTCTACTCAGTATATCTCTCGTACTAAGAACTCTGACCTCCAGACAGTTTCTGATTTCGTAAAGCAGAAGTATGGTTATGACACAGGTTCTTATACAAACTTCCCTGCTGATGAGTCAAACAAGAAGTTCCTCGTTCGTTTGGACTGGAACATCAACGACAAGCATCACTTGGCTGTACGTTACAACTATACTAAGAACCGTGTCTGGAATGCTCCTAATGCATCTTCTATGGACGGTGGTTCACGTGCTTCAGGTGCTCGTACATCACAGTATTCTATGTCTTTTGCAAATGCAATGTATTCACAGGATAACAATGTACACACAGCATCTCTCGATTTGAACAGCCGTTTCACAGACAACCTTTCAAATCAGTTCATTGCTACATTCTCTAAGCTTGATGATGTGCGTGGTACTAATTCTGATCTCTTCCCATTCATTGATATCCTTGATGGTGAAGGCCAGAACTACATGGCACTCGGTTATGAGCTCTTTACTTATAATAATGCAGTTCACAACACTATCTTCAATGTTAAGGATGATGTAACTTACTACTACGGTAAGCATAAGTTCACTGCAGGTCTTTCTTACGAATATCAGATGGCTGACAACCAGTACATGCGTAATGGTACAGGTTACTATCGTTACAATACTCTTGACGATTTCCTCAATGGTGCAGCTCCTGAAGTTGTATGTTTGACTTACGGTTACAACGGTGAAACTTCACCTGCAGCTCGTGTCCAGTTCAACAAGGCTGGTCTCTATCTCCAGGATGAGTGGGATGTAACTAATACATTCAAGCTCAACTATGGTCTCCGTTTCGATGGTCTCTTCTTCATCAACTCAGACCTTATGACTAACCAGGCTCTTCTTGACAAGGAATATAGGGGTCAGCACTTCGATACTGGTAAGTGGCCAGGTGCAAGCATCGCAATCAGCCCACGTGTAGGTTTCTCTTGGGATGTTCTTGGCGACAAGTCTCTTAAGGTACGTGGTGGTACAGGTTTCTTCCAGGGCCGTCTCCCATTGGTATTCTTCACAAACATGCCTACAAACTCAGGTATGGTTCAGTACAATGCTCAGGTTAATGCAAAGAACGCTGCAGCTAAGGGCTTCTCTATGGATGTATTCAAGGGTGGTCTCGTAACAGATGCTAATGGTCAGCCAACTATCGAAGCTTTGAAGAACAAACTCATCTCTCTCGGTTATCCTCAGACAATCACTGCTAAGGATGGTGCATTCTCAAGCGGTATGTGTGTAGTTGATCCTGACTTCAAGATGCCTCTCGTTTGGAAGACTTCTTTGGCTGTTGACTATTCTCTCCCTGTATCGTTCCCTCTCACTGTAACAGCTGAAGGTATCTATACAAAGAATATCTATGACACTACTCTTCGTGACTACGGTGTAATGGATGTCAACGGTATGTATCGTCTCAATGGCGCTGACAACCGTCCAATCTTCCCTTCTGGTTTCCAGGAGCAGCCTTCTCTCTATGTATTGGAGAATACATCTAAGGGTTATGGCTTCATCAGTAGCTTCCAGGTTAAGGCTGAGCCAACTGAGAACATCAGCTTGATGGCTGCTTATACTCACACTGTGAAGAAGGAAATCACTTCTCTCCCTGGTTCAAATGCTTCTTCAGTACTTAACTATGTATCTACAGTTGAGGGTCCTAACAGCATGAAGCTCCACAATGGTCAGAATGTAATTCCAGATCGTCTCATCGCTAGTGCTACATTCCATGACAAGAGCGGTAACCACTATGGAATCATCTATGAAACTTACCATGGCGCTGCTAACTACTCATTCGAGACAGTTAACGACATGAATGGTGATGGTTTCAACTATGATGCTTTGTACATCCCAACAGACGAGGAAGTACAGAACGGTAAGTTCCGTTTCGTAAGCCAGAACGACCGTGATCGTTTCATGGATTATGTTCATGCTGACGCATACTTGAGCAAGCATCAGGGCGAATATGCAGAGCCTTACAGCTATGCAAATCCTTGGTTGCACCGTGTTGACTTCAGCTACAAGCATGACTTCAAGCTCAACGTAGCTGGTCAGAAGCATATGCTTACTCTCAGCGCTGATATCAAGAATGTGATGAACCTCTTCAACAGCTCATGGGGTATCGGTCATTTCGGTAACACTGCATTCACAGGTTCAAGCAATGACCTCCGTGTCCTCAAGTATGAAGGCTTTGACAAGGATGGTGTTGCTACATTCTCAACTCCAGCAGCTATTACAGGTGCTGATACTCAGACATTCACAAAGGGAACTGGTGTAGGTCAGTGCTGGTACATGTCTATCGGTGTTAAGTATACATTTAATTAATTAGGAAAAATCGTAGAAACTATATGAAGAAATTTTTCATGATGGCAGTTACTGCCATTGCTGCAATAGCTTTCACTAATAGCTGTGATAGCAACTACGGTCCAGATTCATTCCTTGACGAAGTAACTGTAAGCAGTTCGTTTGTCGCTTTGCCTGCTGAGGGTGGTAATGCTACTATCACAGTCAATGCTGGTGGCAACTGGCAGATTACAGGTGTTCCAGAGTGGTTGACAGTTAGTCCTGCTTCTGGTAACGCTGGTGAAACTGCTGTTACATTCTCTGCTACTCCTGCATCTAGCACAAACGAGGCAGTCCTTAAGTTGGTTTGCGATGGCGCTACTCAGTTGATCAAGGTTCTCCAGATGACTCAGAAGGTTGAACTTCCTATCACTACTTGTGCTGTAATCAATGATAAAGCTAGTCCAAACGGTAACACTTTCCGTGCAAAGGGTGTTTGTACAAAGATTGCAAACGATTCTTATGGTAACTGGTATCTCCAGGATGAGACAGGTGAAGTTTATATCTATGGTACACTCGATAAGGCTGGTGCTGAAAAGAACTTCCTCAGCCTCGGTATTGAGGTCGGTGATATCGTAACAGTTGAAGGTCCAAAGTCTACTTACGGTGATGTCGTTGAACTTGTTAACGTTACTGTTATCTCTATTGAGAAGTCCCTTATCAAGGTTGACTCGGTTTATGTAGAAGGTGTTAAGGATGCTGCTATCCCAACTCTCGGTGGTGATGTTGAGGTATTCCTCACAAGCAAGGGTAATGGTGTTTCAATTGAAATCCCAGAATCTGCTAAGGAATGGCTTTCTGTTACATCTCTCTCTTCTAAGGGTAACAATGCTACAGTTAAGCTTCACGCTTCTGAAAACGTTGCTGGTCCACGTGCCGTAACTCTTACATTCGTAACTACTGACGGTAAGAAGAACTATACATCAGAGACTTCTGTAACTCAGCTCGGCGCTGCAGGTTCTCTTGAACTCCCAATGACAGTTGCTCAGGCTATTGAAGCTGCAAATGCTGGTGTTACTACTCCTGTTTACATCAAGGGTATCGTTTCAGAACTCGTAAACGGCGGTTATGGTGCACAGTATGGTAATGGTTCATTCTGGATCTCTGCTGACGGTACAAAGGCTGGCGATCTCGCTCTTGATTTTGAAGTATATCAGGCTAACTGGCTCGGTGGTGCTTCATGGACAGAGGAGAATGCTCAGATTGCAGTAGGCGCTGAGGTAATCGTCTATGGTCCTCTTACTACTTACAAGGGCACTGCAGAAACTCAGGGTAAGGGTGCTGCTCATGTATATAGCGTAAACGGTGTTACTACTGATGCTAACGGTATCGGTTCTCTTGAGAATCCATTCAATGTAGCTGGTGGTATTGCTGCTGCTGTTGCAGCTCCTTCAAGCAAGGTTTATGTTGCTGGTATCGTTTCAGAACTCGTAAGCGGTGGTTTCAGCGCACAGTATGGCAATGGTTCATTCTGGATCTCAGAAGACGGTACTAAGGCTGGTGACCTCTCTCTTGATTTCGAAGCATACCAGGTTAACTACCTCGGTGGTCAGAAGTGGACAGAGGAAAATCCTCAGATTGAGGTCGGCGATAATGTAGTTCTCTATGGCCCTCTCACAACTTATAAGGGTACAAGTGAGACTCAGGGCAAGGGCGCTGCTTACATTTACAGCCTCAATGGTGCTACAGAATAATTAAATCAGTATAATTAATATAGATAAAATATCCCGGAGCAATTTGCTTCGGGATATTTTTTGTTATATGCTAAAAATAGTTTATCTTTGCATCATAAATCAAAGAATAAAAGAAATGAAATCTTCTAACTATTTAAACGCACTTGTCTTAATTCTCTCATTCGGTTTCTTTTCTTGTGGCGAGAAGAACAATGATCCTATTGTTACACCAGATCCGACTCCAGTGCCAGTTGTCCCTACTCCTGAAGTACAGAAACCTGCTGACAACGATTATCTCTCACGTCTCGAAGTGCCTAAGACCAAAGACGGTAATATTTTCATCTATCATTGTACGAAGGAAGGCAACGATTCGGTGATGACTTATTGTTTGGAATTTGATCCTAAGAAATATCATAGTCGTTGGGTCGCATTCAGTTTTGATGCTTTGACAATACAGCAGAATACAAAACGTCCTGAAACAGACCCTTTTGCAGATGATCCATCATTGCCGGCAAAGTGCCAGGTTGAATCTGGAGGTTTCGGTAGTACGTATACTGATCTGAACGGACAGAAACAGACTATGCGCATGGATCGTGGACATTTGTGTGCATCTGCAGACCGACTATATAGTGTTGGTGCCAATGAACAGACTTTTTATATGTCAAATATGTCGCCTCAACTTCATTCCTTCAATTCGTATTATTGGCTAGCATTTGAGCAGTTTGTACAGGATTATCCTCGAATAAAGCAAAATGGCAAGTATGTGCTTAAATCTACTGTTGAAGCTTTGTATGTAACAAAGGGTGGTACCATTGCCGATGACCAGATTCTGGGTTTTGTGAACCGATGGAATGGAGCCTCTGTAGCTGTGCCTAAATACTATTTTATGGCGCTGCTCTGCAAGATGAATACAGGATCGTATAAGGCTATTGGCTTCTTAATGGAGCATAAAGAATATGGCTATAATGACTTGAAAGAGATAACTTCAGAGGATATGAAGAAATCGGTAGTGACTATTGACGAACTAGAAAGTGTAACAGGTATCGACTTCTTCCATAACCTTCCGGATGATATAGAAAGCAAGGTCGAAGCAACATGCGATCCGGCTTTGTGGAACTTATAATTATTGTACAATATAAAAATCAATATTTTTAGTACTGAAAGTAATGATTTACTTCGTTTTTTTCGTGTAAATTTTTGGTAAAGAAAAAACGAATTACTATATTTGCGACAATATTCATAATCAACTTATCGTTACCAATAACTAACGATAGAAAAACAAATCACTATGGCAAATAAAAACGAACACGTACAGCCTTCAGCAGAGCGTTTGAAAGCGTTGCAGGCTGCAATGGACAAGATCACCAAGAGCTTCGGTAAAGGGTCGATCATGAAAATGGGAGATGAGGACATCGAACAGGTGGATGTAATCCCTTCTGGTAGTATTGGATTGAATGCTGCACTTGGTGTCGGCGGTTATCCAAGAGGAAGAATCATTGAAATCTATGGTCCTGAGTCTTCTGGTAAGACTACACTTGCTATTCATGCAATGGCAGAAGCCCAGAAGGCTGGTGGTATTGCTGCATTTATCGATGCAGAACATGCTTTCGACCGTTTCTATGCAGAGAAGCTTGGCGTAGATGTCGAGAACCTTATTATTTCTCAGCCAGACAATGGTGAACAGGCTCTTGAGATTGCAGAGAACCTTATTCGTTCGGCAGCAATTGATATCATCGTTATCGACTCAGTAGCAGCTCTTACTCCAAAGGCTGAGATTGAAGGTGAAATGGGAGATAATCGTGTAGGTCTTCAGGCTCGTCTCATGAGTCAGGCTCTCAGAAAGCTCACTTCGGCAGTTAGTCGTACAAATACAGTATGTATCTTCATCAACCAATTGCGTGAAAAGATTGGTGTGATGTTTGGCAATCCAGAGACTACTACTGGTGGTAATGCTTTGAAGTTCTATGCAAGTGTGCGTATCGATATCCGTCGTGCAACTCAGATCAAGGCTGGTGATGAAATCATCGGTAACTCAGTTCGTGTCAAAGTTGTAAAGAACAAGGTTGCCCCTCCATTCCGTAAGGCTGAATTCGACATCATGTTTGGCGAAGGTGTCTCAAGAAGCGGAGAAATCGTAGATCTCGGTGTTGAATACGGAATTATCAAGAAAGCGGGATCGTTCTTCTCTTACAATGGATCAAAATTGGCACAGGGTCGTGATGCTACTAAAAACCTTATGCTTGATAACCCAGAACTTGCTGAGGAAATAGAAGAACTCATCATGAAGAAGATTCTCGGCGGAGAATCAGCCTCCGTTGAAGAGGAGGAATCAGAAGATTAAAAGATAAGATTGTTGATAATAAAAAGCCACGATTCAAATTCGTGGCTTTTTTATTGAATAATGTAGTAAGCTGTTTAAGACGAAACTATTCGTATTTCTTTCGATAGACCTTACTGCATGCGCCGAAATTGAAATAGAAACCTTGTTCGTTCTCGGCATTCTCTTTAACCTTAAGGTATTCGACATTGTCATTAACCAAACTGTCGGATACCACAGTTACTCCTAATCGCTGAAGAACTTCATATTCATGCTCAAGATCGATAACATGAAATGCGCTTTCAGGATCTTCGCCATCTCCGGAAGAAAGAATAGCATCAAGGATTCCTTTCTGCTTGATGTCCCAGACGCGGTATTGAACTGTATCGCCAATCTGCAAATAAGAGACAGCAATGATATTGATAGCAGGAATGTCGAATGGGTTGTCGTCGAGTGCTGCCTTGGCTATACGGATCATTTCAGGTACTAATGTACTTTCTCCTTTGCTCGCAATAAAGCGGCGACGAGCATCGATCACCTGCTTTTTCTGAGGTTTGTAAGGAACAAAGTCCTCCTGCATGGTATATCCGTAATACAAGTTACGATATTGCTCGAGAGTGAGTGTCGTATCATTGTCACAATATCTTCTCATCAAGGCTGGATAATAGTTGGAACTACGGCTATTGGAGATTGCCTGACGGATCTTCTGATAGTCTGGTTCATCTATTTCTTGAGCCATTACCTGCATCGAGGAGATGATGCTGATAGCAAACAGAAGCAGTATGTTGAATGTTTTCTTTGTCATAAAAACTCGTTTATGTTAGAATGGAGCTTCTTCGTTATTTGTATTAGCGAGGAAAGCTTCAGTTGAGTTTTCCTGATTCATTCTCGAACTAAGTGTCTCATCGCTGTTGTAAGAGAAGCGACGCTGCACGAGTGCAGTATCATCGTCAATGTTGCAGAAACGAGTGAACTCACCTTTGAACCTAAGTCTTACATCACCTACAGCACCGTTACGGTGTTTTGCAATGATGATCTCAGCCAAACCTCTAAGGTCATTACCCTTTTCATCCTCATACATCTTATAATATTCAGGACGATGGATGAAACAAACCATATCGGCATCCTGCTCAATGGCTCCTGATTCACGGAGATCGGAGAGCTGTGGACGCTTACCTTCACCTTGACGCGATTCAACACCACGATTAAGCTGAGACAGAGCGATGATAGGGATGTTGAGCTCTTTGGCCAAACCTTTGAGCGATCGGGAGATTGTAGATACTTCTTGTTCTCGTGATCCGAAGTTCATTCCAGAAGCCGTCATGAGCTGGAGGTAGTCGATCATGATGATC
Organism: Bacteroidales bacterium; assembly: GCA_045627785.1. Taxonomy (GTDB): domain Bacteria; phylum Bacteroidota; class Bacteroidia; order Bacteroidales; family UBA3663; genus Liminaster. The sequence goes on from JAZQOF010000047.1 coordinate 9,558, forward strand.
TTAACACCATGGTCGCGCACCAATCGGCGAGCTTTTGTACGAAGTTCAAAGATCGAAAGACCAGATGTATCATCGACGTAGATTGGAGCATGGCGGAGCTGAGAGATCTTGATAGTCAGTCTTTCCCATTCATCTTTAGTCAAACGTCCGGACTTAACCTTATCACCGGTAATCTCGCAGACATTCTGCAGCATACGGTTGACGAGCTGCAGTTTTGACATTTCCAAAGAGAAAATACCTACAGGTGTCTGATAATCTACACCTATGTTCTTGACCATTGAGAGAGCAAATGCTGTCTTACCCATGGCAGGACGAGCTGCAACGATGATCAAGTCGGTCGCTTGCCATCCGCTGGTCATCTTATCGAGATCGAAGAATCCTGTTGGAAGACCAGAGAGACCGTCTTCCCTGTTTGAAGCATCCTCGATTTTCTTCAATGCCATGTCGATGGTCGGATCGATCTGCTCTACTCCATTGTGCAGATTGTTTTCAGATAGTTTGAAAAGAGCTCCTTCTGCAAACTGCATTGTTTCATCGACATCACAAGTCTCGTCGAATGCTTTTGCTAGGACCTCACCTGCAAAAGTGATTAATTGTCGTTGCTGGTATTTCTTGGCAATGATACTTGCATGGTACTCAACGTGGGCTGCCGATGATACTCTACCAGTCAGTTCTGCTATATAGACATAGCCACCAGCTTCATCAAGTGTGCCATTCGTCTTTAATTGCTCAACGACAGTAAGCATATCAATAGGCTTCTGTTCGATGGCCAGCTCCTGAATAGCCGCATAGACAAGCTGATTCTTATGCTCGTAGAATGTTTCTTTCGAAAGCGATTCGCTCACCTTGCTGAAAGCATCTTTCTCGAGCATAATAGCGCCAAGCACAGCACCCTCGATGTCGATAGCTTGTGGCTGAATCTTACCGAGGATAGGTGTAGCATCTGAGACACGACGCTGACGCGTGCCTCTTGTGTTGTTTTGCTGTGGCTCTGGCATAGTCTATTAAACTAACTGAGAGAGAATACCTTTACGACGACGACGCATTTCGTTCTCATTAGCGAGTTCTTCGTCAATGAGGATACGACCGCAATATTCGCAAGTGAGGATACGCTTACGAGTACGTACATCAATGATACGCTGAGGAGTGATCTTATTGAAGCAACCACCGCAAGAATCACGTTCGATAGCAACAATAGCGAGACCGTTCTTTGCTTTCTTATGAATGCGTCGGAATGTGCCAAGAAGCTTGAGGTCAACTGTGTTTTCAATCTTTTTAGCCTTATCGCGGAGAGTTTCCTCTTCACTACGAGTTTCTGCTATGATTTCTTCGAGGTCACCCTTCTTGTGATCGAGGTCACCCTTCTTCTCATTGATATTTTCGAGAGCAACAGTCATCTTCGCATTGATATCGTCGATCATGGCGAGGTTCTCGTTGATACGCTTGTTTGCAAGTTCAATCTCAAGATTCTGGAACTCGATTTCTTTTGTAAGGAAGTCGTATTGCTTGTTGTTCTGAACTTCGTCAATCTGAGCAGTGTACTGTGCAATGAGAGTCTCTGCCTCTTCGATTTTTCCGTGAAGAGAAGAAATGCGAGCTTTAGCATCCTTAAGATCGTTTGCGAGTTTCTGACTCTTTTCTTCCATCTTAGCGATTTCAGCCTCCATATCTTCTACTTCCTGTGGAAGTTCACCACGGAGAGCCTTGATACGATCGATTTCTGAAACATAAAGCTGAAGCTTGTAGAGATTAGCAAGCTTCTCAGGTACTGTGTACTCTTTTTCTTGTTTTGCCATAATTGTATATAATTAAATATTTATTGTTACTTCTGTACTTAATCTACCATGATTGTAACTTCAGGATAGTCTTTTTCAATTATCTCTTTGAGTAAATCTTTTGTGTATTGTTCTGTTTCATAGTGTCCGGCCTCAACGATGAGAATATCATCATGACCGAAGAAACGATGATAACCTATTTCTCCAGACAAAAAAACATCTGCGCTTTGTTTTTCGGCCTCGGAAATAAACTCACTTCCAGATCCACCGCACAATGCAACACGTTTGATATTTTTCTGTTCAATGCCATTTGTGCGAATGCACTCGCAATGGAAAGTATCTCTGACTTTCTCAACAAAGTCTTTTGCCGATAGAGGTTCTTCCAAGATTCCGATCACGCCACTGCCACATTTATCGGCATTTGCTAAACCATATAAACGTGACGATGGGAGAGGCGCAAGTGTCTTGACATTGTTCAGCCCAAGTTTATCTGCAATTTTGTAGTTTACGCCACCGAAAGCATTGTCAAGGTTTGTATGTGCTGCGTACAGCGTAATGTCAGCCTTGATGGCATTCATTATTGTCCTGCTTATATAATCGTCAGGAGTAATCTTTTTTACAGCGCGAAATAGCAGCGGGTGATGGGCAACAATGAGCTGACAGCCGGAAGCTATAGCTTTCTCAACAGTCTTCTCAGTAATGTCTAGACAAGTGAGAATGCGAGAGACTTCTGCTTCAGGATTTCCGACTTGATAACCAGCATTATCATAATCTTCCTGAAGTTGTAGTGGTGCTACTCGTTCAATAGCCGATACGATGTCTTTAACTTTTGCCATGTGTTTAAAAACAAAAAGACTATATACCCGTCTCATTAAGATTGTCCAAGACATAATTATTTCTCTTGAACTTTCCCTTCCTTACAGCCGAGTAAATCAAGCTGTCCGGCGGACGTATATATAGTTTTCAATATTTTTCTGGCGCAAATTTAATAAAAAATATTATGACTTACAAAAAAAATTAAGAAAGTTTTGTTATAATAATAAAGTAATGCTGATTGAATAATATGAGATACCAATTTGACATCTTATTATTGCAATGTTTATGTATGTGAATAATAAATTGTTTTTGTTTTTTTGTGGTATTGAAAAATGGATTTTATTATAAAAAAGACCATAGCCGAAATGGCTATGGTCTTAATATATTTTGAAGTTCTATCTGCGGAATTACTTCTTAGCAGAGTAGCTGATCTTCAAAGTCTGTGCCTTACGAAGCTGAGTCTTGAGGTCTGTAACGATACCCATCTTAGTATCCTTATCGATCTTCAAGGAAATCTGCATCTTTGGCTGATCCTCTTCCTTCATAGACTGACGAGCCTGTGTCATCTTTGGAACGACGTTCTCGAGCTCCATGAAGTCATCGTTAAACTGAATGCGGCTTTCAACACCTAACTTAGTGTTCTTTGGACGACCTACCAATACTGTAGTTACCAAAGACTTGTTCTCAAGCTTAACTACCTGGTCAGCACGTGGTGTGTTGACGAATACGAGTGGATTGTCTTCACGCATGTGTGTGATACACATGAAGAAGAACAAGATTGAGAACACCAAGTCTGGAAGAGATGAGGTGTTCAACTCAGGCATTCCTCTTTTTTCGCCTTTATTAAATTTACTCATGATTATCTCTCCTTATTAGTATTTAGCGTTAGCCTCTGAAATGTTCATTGGATAATAGTCCTTGATTGCCTTAATCTGGCTTTCATCCAATTCTTCTTCGCTGTAGTTCTTGCCGAACTTGTTCTTAGCGATTTCCTGACGCAACTCGTTGTATGCTGCTACGAGCTCATTCTGCACCTGAATGTACTTGTCATATGAAGTACCATAGTCAGACTGCAATGAGATTACATGCTGCTTTGTTACCATTACGTCCTGTCCGAAATGCTTAACAAGATCTGGATTCTTTTCAGGATTTACTGCATGGAGTTCTGGTCCGCGCTCTCCTGCATACTCACCAGAAGCGGTGATGAAGTCCTTAGCCTTCTTGCGGAGATCCTTGATGTTGTCAACGTATGTGTCACCGACCATCAACTGGTTGTTGGCATTTACGAGTACATTGAGGATGTTACGCTTTTTGATTTCCATATCAGTCTGCTCTTCTGTCCAACGTGGGAGGAGTCGAGTCAAACCTTCATCAGTATCCATAGATGTGACCACGAGGAAGAAGATAAGCAATGTGAATGCCAAGTCGGCACTTGAAGACGAGTTGATACTCGGTGCTTTTCTTTTCTTTCTTGCCATAGGTCAAATCTTATTTGTTAAAGATGTTCTTTACACCGCCAATGACGATAAGAGCAACAGTTATGATTACTTCAAGAGAAATACCGTAGATCCACATGTCGATAACCTTCATCTCTGTAGTTGTGAAAGTCTGTGTCTCACCGTTTACTACACGTGAGAAACCTTCAGCGCTACTTGCGAAATAGCAACCAGCGAGAACTGCAAAGAAAACAAGGATAGTTACAAGAGACATGATAGCACCCTTAGCATCCTGCTGAAGCATTGTGATAAATGTCTTTACAGCGAAAAGGAGCAAGAGAACAACACCCAAGATGATGACTGCGAAGATCCACCAAATGAATGTGTCGGTCTGAGCCCAAGTACTCTGAACACCACCAGTAGTAGTAGCTTCCTCAATCTGCTCACCTGCAAAGAAAAGAACGGTGAGGACAATAGAAACACCAGCGAGGATCCAGAGCACTATGCTAGATAATGAAATATTCTTCATAATACTCTATTTTACTATTACTGTGATTACTTCTTGATTGTGTACTTAATGATAGCGTCAGTGAGCTTAATAGAAGCATCTTCCATGTCGCTTACAAGACCTTCAACCTTAGAAAGGAGGTAGTTGTAGAATACCTGGAGGATGAGGGCAACGATGATACCACCGATTGTAGTGATGAGGGCAACCTTCATACCTGATGCAACGACTGTTGGAGAGATATCACCAGCCTTTACGATATCGTCGAATGCCTGTACCATACCTACTGCAGTACCAAGGAATCCGAGTGATGGAGCAGCTGCGATAAAGAGTGTGATCCAAGAAAGGTTCTTCTCGAGGTAACCAGCCTGGAGTGCACCGTATGAAGTGATATCCTTATCGATCTTGTCAAGATCCTGACCCTTCTGGAGGTCAACGAGTGCCTGTGCATAGATAGAAGCGATAGGACCACGAGTCTTCTTTGCGATTTCGAGAGCTTCGTCAACGTTACCTGCTTCGAGTGCCTCTTCTACTGAAGAAGTGAGCTTGTTTGTGTTAACTTCAGCGAGGTTCAAATAGATGATACGCTCGATAACGAATGCCATACCAAGAACGAGTGCGAGAGCTACACATGCCATGAAGCCAGGTCCACCGTCGATGAAGTATGTCTTAAGAATGTGGTGGAAGCTCTGAGATTCTTCTACAGCCTCTTCAGCCTCCTGAGCAAATACTGGAGCAACCATAGCGATTGAAGCCAGTGTCAAGAAAAACTTTTTCATTGAGTTTTGTGTTTTAAAATTGTTAATTAAATAGGGTTATAAATAATGTTTGTTTGTTAATTCTTTCTCTTGCAAAGTAAATGATTTTTTTAATACCTTGTGCAGATTTTTGTCGATTTTGTTCAGTTTATATGGTAAAATTGTGGGTTTTGTTGATAAACAACATAAGTTTAGCGTAAACAAAACAGCTTTTCTGCGTTTGCAGTGGTCTTTTCGCACACTTGGTCGAAGGTGCAATCGAGCGATTTTGCGATAAATTCTGCTACGTCGCGGGTGTGTGCTGGCTCGTTCCTTTTGCCTCTGTGCGGTACCGGCGCGAGGTATGGCGCGTCGGTTTCGAGCACTATCTTTCCGAGTCCGAAATGCCTTGCTATTTCTATTCTGTCGCTCTTCTTGTAGGTCACTGTTCCGCCGATGCCCAGCAGGAATTCTCCCATCGTCATTGCCTCTTCGGCTTCCTCTATCGTGCCGCTATAGCAATGCAGTATGCCGCGAAGCTTCAGTCCGAGTGGCTCTATATTATTATATATAATGTGAAGCATCTCGAGGAATTCTGGCATTGCGTCACGTACGTGGAGTAGTACGGGCAGGTCGTATTCCACGGCCTGGTAGATCTGATGGAAGAGTATCTGTTTCTGCTCTTCGAGGCGTGTCTTGTCCCAATGCAAGTCGAGTCCGATCTCACCTATTGCCACTAAGGAGTCGTGATTCTCCTTCAGCACCTTGTCGAACTGCACTATCTGTTCCTGAATGTCGTCATGCAGGTTCTCAGGGTGTATGCCGAGCGTAGGGTAGAGGGTTCCGGGATGTGAGGCGCAGAGCTCCTGAATCTGGAAATACTCCTGTATATCGCAACAAGCAAGAATCATTTTATTGACTCCTGCTTGCAGTGCGTTGTTTATGATTGCGTTTTCTTCGCCTTTGAATGCGTCATCGATGAGATGACAATGGGTGTCGATAATCAAGGAAAGAATGAAAATTAAAAAATGAAAAATTAAATAATTAAATAATTAAAAAATTATCAATTATCAATTATCAATTAAAATTGAGTGAGTTCTGCATCTCTTCTGCCTTCATCTTTGCCTTTTCGCTCTTGCGGAAGATATAGACCAGACCGAAGGATTTGCATTTCTCGGTCTTGAGGTCGTATGGTAGGTCTCCGTATGTGAGTTCGACCTGATTCCAGATGTCGAGGATGATGTCGTCGGCTGCCGGGCGCATCTTTGTGATGGTGTCGAGCGCGCGAGCGGTTCTTTCGCGCAATATGCGCATGTTGAATAGATGTTCGGAGAAGATGTTATAGTGTACCTTCACTTTGGCGATGGTCGGGCTGTAGATAGGGATACCGCCTTTCATTGTTCTTGCCTCTTCGCCTTTGATTATCTTTTCTCCCCATTCGAGGATGTTGTTTTCTGATGAGAGATCCGGCACTAGATAGCTGTCGGGAGAGAGTCCGTAGCCGGTCTTGATGTCCTTACGCAGTTCGCCGCGCTGGATGGCAAAGTTCAGCACCTGGATGAAGTGCGAGATATACATCTTGGCTGTCTGTATCTCAGTCTTGAATGTCTTGTTGGCTTTAAGCATAGTGTCATAGCACTGCTGATACTCTTTCTGTGCCTTCTGGAATGTGTTGAGTATCTGTGTGGCATCCTGGATAGTGCGATAGCTCAAGACCAGTTGGTCGTTGTGTTTCACCCCCTCCATGCTGATGGCATGCTTCAGAGCATTGATGCGCGACAAGTCGGTGTTTGGTAGTCTTCTATATGGCATTTCCGAAAATTAATAATTAAAAATTAATAGTTAAAAATTATATGTTTCGGTTCTCCAATTTTGCGGCCAAAGCCTTGAGGAGCACGAGCTTTTCTTCGCTCACGCTGATGTTCTTAAGGATCTCAAGTGCCTTGTTGTGGTAGTGAGCGATTGCCTGGCGACATGCCTCTTCGGCTTTTGTCTCGATGTAATAGGCTTTCACTGTGTCAATCTTTTCCTGTTCGGACATGCTGTCTGTTGCAGGGATTGGTGCAGCCTTCTCGGCTGTGATGCGGAGGAATGTCTTCTTGTTGCAGAGAATATCTCCGCCTATTCTCTTGCCGAATGTCTTCGGATCGCCCCAGCAGTCCAACCAGTCGTCCTGTAACTGGAATGCCAAGCCGATGTTGACGCCGAAATCATAGAGTGTCTCGGCATCCTTGTCTGATGCTCCGCCGATGATGGCACCCATCTTAAGTGCGCAGCCAAGAAGAACTGATGTCTTAAGGCGAATCATCTCGATATATTCCTCGATCCTGACATCGTCGCGAGTCTCGAACTCGATGTCAAGCTGCTGACCTTCATCGATCTCGATGGCGGTCTTGTTGAATGTGGAGAGCACTGCACGCAACTTGTTGTCAGGCACCTGTGCGATGAGGTCGAATGCCATTGTGAGCATTGCGTCTCCAGAGAGGATTGCAGTGTTTTCGTCCCACTTGATATATACTGTCTGACGTCCGCGTCGCTCTGGAGCTTTGTCCATAAGATCATCGTGAAGGAGTGTGAAGTTATGGAACATCTCAAGACCAATGGCAGGGGTGATGGCAGCATCTACGTTTTCAGAATACATGTTAGCAGCCATAAGTACCAATGTTGGTCTTACTCTCTTACCTCCAGCTTCAAGAGTATATCGCACTGGATCAAAGAGCTTTGGAGCATTAGTAGAGTATTCGATACTATCGATACCCTTCTGTATCATCGACGAAAGTTCGGCAGAAGAAAACATATACTTAAATTGATAATTGATAATTATCAGCAAAGCTGATGTTCGAGTAAAGCATAATTGATAATTAAGCTTCGCGCTGCAAAAATAAAATTTATATTTTATAATTGATAGTTGATAATTAAGCTTTGCACAGCAAAATATATGTAAAAAAACTCTTGTGCGTCAGCCCAAAAAAATATCAATTATCAATTAGTAATTATCAATTATTTAAAAAATCGGAGACTGCCTTCGAAAGACAATCTCCTATTATGTTATTTTATCTACAGATATTACTGGAGACGGAATGTTACAGGAAGAACGTACTTAACACGTACTGGTTTGCCACGCTGCTTACCTGGCTTCCACTTAGGCATGGCGCTAACCACACGCTTAGCTTCCTTAGTAAGGTCTTCAGAAGGTGAACGCATTTCCTGAATATCTGTAACTGAACCATCCTTCTCAACGACGAATGAGAGAGTTACACGACCCTGAATACCGTTTTCTGCAGCGAATGCAGGGTATTTAAGGTTCTTCTTGATGAACTCCATAAGAGCCTTCTCACCACCAGGGAACTCTGGCTGATTTTCAACGACTGTAAAGATAACGTTTGCATCAGCGTCTTCTTCCTCTTCAGGAGCTGCCTGAGAAGAGAGGTCAACTACTTCAACAACAGTGTTTGCGTCGTCTTCAGCACTCTGCATTTCGATTTCCTGGATTTCCACGTCATCTTCCACAACTGTGAGCTGCTCGATTACGTCAGGCATTGGTGGAGGTGGTGGAGGTGGAGGAGTGTTATTCTGCACGGTCATCACGATTTCCTCTTCTTCTTCGAGAATTGCACTGTTGTTACCCAACATTGTGCGGCGAGTAGAAGTGTTTGTCCACTCAAAAGCAATGAAGAGGAGCGCAAGAATACCGACGAGACCTGTAAGAACATATGTGCTCTTGCGGGTTTCAAGATTTACTTTCGGGTCTTTCTTGATTTCCATAAATTGTTAGACTTAATATTAGATATTGAATTGTGTCGCAAATGTAATGCATTTTTTCTTTCTGCACATCAAAAAATATCAAAATTTTTCTGTTTTGAGTGAAAAAAATTGTATTTTTAGATAAAAATAGATAATTTCGCATCAAAAACAAGCAAGATTTATGGCCAAATCACATTCTGCAGTTAAAATGCTCCTTCTGATGAGTCTTTTTCTCATCTTGCATTCGGTAGGAGTAAGAGCTCAGGAAGTCGGTGGTTATGGTTTCCTGAAGATACCGGTATCGCCGAGAGCGGCTGCTTTGGGAGGAACGCTTGTTTCGGTGGTGGAGCCAGAAGCTTCACTGGCAGACCAGAATCCAGCTCTGCTTTGTCCGGAGATGATAAACGAGATTTCTGTATCATATATTAATTATGTATCGGATGTTAATCTCGGATATGCGTCATATACGGGTAAGTTTCTCGCAGAGGGTGCCTGGCAGGGTGCCATGAGATATGTCGATTATGGATCGTTCGCAGGATATGACGAGGAGGGCGTGTTCTCGGGCAATTTCACTGCAAAGGACATTGCAATAAGCGGAAGCGTGGGATATCCGATCAACGACCGCTGGAATGTCGGAGGTACCATAAGAGGTATCATTACCAACTATGAAAGCTATAGCGCTTTCGCATTGGGCGTGGATGTCGGTATTAATTATTATAATGAGGCAGTAGGCAGAAGCCTCTCTCTGGTGGCAACCAACCTGGGCGGACAGATAAAGCGCCTGGACGAAAGATACCAGAAATTGCCGACACAGATAGCTGTAGGTTGGACTGAGGAATTCGAACATCTGCCAATATGCCTGTCATTGACCGCTCACGATCTGCTCGACTGGGACAGGAAATTTATCAAACATATCAGCATCGGAGTCGAATGGATCATCAACGAGAACCTGTTCTTCGGCGGAGGATATAACTTTGATAACTTCTCGGTGGGTGGCGGATTCAAATACAGATCATGGAACTTCCAATGCTCTTATGCCCGATACAATAGCCTGGACGGTTCGCTGAATCTCGGATTGAGCTATAAGTTTGGTAGACGATAACGAAAACGATAACAATAACAAAATATGAAAAAGATCACAATCGCTATAGACGGACACTCTTCATGCGGAAAGAGTACAATGGCCAAGAAACTTGCCAAGGAACTGGGCTATGTGTATGTTGATACAGGAGCAATGTACCGTGCAATTACTTTGTATGCACTTCGCAATAATCTGATGTCGGCAGAGACAAAGGAAATCAACGTTGAGGCATTGCAGACCGTAATCAAGGATATTAAGATTACACAAAGCGTAAATGCAGAAGGTAAGGTCGAGACATACCTCAATGGAGAATGTGTTGAGGGAGAGATCCGCCAGATGCTGGTTAGTTCGTGCGTGAGCCCGATTTCGGCACTCGGCTTTGTGCGTGAACAGCTCGTGGCTTGTCAGCAGGCAATGGGTGAGAACGGAGGAATCGTAATGGATGGACGCGATATCGGAACTGTCGTATTTCCAAATGCAGAACTCAAGATTTTTGTAACTGCTTCGGCTGAAGTACGTGCTCAGCGTCGTCTTGCAGAGCTTCGTGGCAAGGGCGATGAGACAACAACATTTGAGGAAGTTTTGAAGAATGTCGAGGAACGTGATTATATTGATTCTCATCGTGAAGTAAGTCCGTTGCGTCAGGCAGATGATGCTAAGGTGCTCGACAACTCTGAGCTTTCGTTTGAACAGCAGGATGCTATTCTTCTCTCGTGGGCTAAAGAGGCGATTAGTTGATAATTCATAATTGATAATTATGATCATCGAAGTCGATAAAGTCTCGGGATTCTGCCCAGGAGTGGTAAGTGCCATCAAGAAGGCGGAGGATCATCTTAAGGAAGCCAATCAGCTTTATTGTTTGGGCGACATCGTGCACAATAGTCAGGAAGTGCAGCGACTCGAAGAACGCGGCCTTGTGACTATTGAGAACGAACAGTTTGAGACGCTTCATGATACGACAGTGCTGCTTCGTGCACACGGAGAGCCACCTCAGACCTACGAACATGCCGAGAAGAATAATATTCAGATTATAGATGCCACTTGTCCTGTAGTGCTTCAGTTGCAGCGCAAGATCAGAGGCATGTATGAGGCAGAAGGAGATTCGGTACAGATTGTAATCTTCGGCAAGATGGGACATGCGGAGGTAAACGGTCTTGTGGGGCAGACAGAAGGAAAGGCAATCGTAGTAGAGCGACTTTCGGATATCGAAAAGATTGATTTCACTCGTCCGATAAGACTATATTCGCAGACAACAATGTCGGTCGATGCTTTCCGCCAGATTGCTTTGGAGATCAGTGGAAAGATGAAGAATCCAGAGGATTTCAAGTTCTTCGATACAATATGCCGACAGGTGGCAAACCGTATTCCTCACATGAGGGAATTCGCATCTCAGCACGATGTGGTATTGCTTGTAAGCGGAAAGAAGAGCAGCAATGGAAAGGCGTTGTTTGAGGTCTGCAAGAGCGTGAACGAGAGAAGCTATCTGATTTCCCATCCGGAAGATGTGAATATAGAAATGCTGAAGGACGTGGAGAGCGTGGGTATCTGTGGTGCTACCTCTACACCTCGTTGGCAAATGGAAGAAATAAGACAGATAATTACAAAAAATCTTAATTTTTAATACAAAATTATGGAAGTTAAAAGCATTGGCATCTTGACTTCAGGAGGTGATGCACCTGGTATGAATGCCGCTATTCGTGCGGTGACACGTAGTGCAATCTTTGCTGGTATGAAAGTCTTTGGTATCTATCGTGGATATCAGGGTCTTATCGAAGGACAGATTGAAGAGTTCAAGACACAGAATGTTAGTAATATCATATCTCGTGGCGGAACTATTCTTAAGACTGCCCGTTCGAAGGATTTCAAGACAGAAGAGGGCCGTAAGCAGGCATATGACAATATGAAGAAATTCGGTATCGACGCTCTTGTCGTTATCGGTGGTGATGGTTCTATCACAGGTGCAAGTATCTTGGCAAAGGAGTATGATATTCCTATCGTAGCCCTTCCTGGTACTATCGACAATGACCTTGCAGGAACTGACGTTACTATCGGCTATGACACAGCTATGAACACTATCATGGAATGTGTCGATAAGATTCGTGATACTGCTACTTCGCATGCTCGTCTCTTCTTTATCGAAGTCATGGGACGCGATGCTGGCTTCCTCGCTCTTAATGGCGCTATTGCTACTGGTTGTGAAGACGTAATCATCCCGGAAGAGATTACTCAGTTCGAACAGCTTAAGGCCCTTATCGCTAATGGTTTCCGTAAGTCTAAGTCTTCGTCAATGGTTCTTGTGACAGAAAGCAAGGATCCGGATGGAGGTGCTCTCGGTCTTGCTAATAAGATGAAGGAAGAATTCCCTGACTACGACGTGCGTTGTTCTATCCTCGGACACCTACAGCGTGGAGGTAGCCCAACTGCAGCCGATCGTATTCTTGCAAGCCGTACAGGCTATGCTGCTGTCGAGGCTTTGCGTGAAGGTCAGCGTAATGTGATGATTGGCGTGCACAACGACCATATCGTAAATGTGCCATTCTTCCGCGCAATTAAGAAAGATAAACCTATTGACCCAGAACTCTTGACAGTTCTTCGCGTTCTTTCTATTTGATGACAATTAAAAGATACAGCAAAGAGGATCTCCCGGTTTGGGATGCGTTTGTCCGCAAATCTCGTAATGGCACATTCCTATTCGAACGTGCCTATATGGATTACCATAAAGATAGGTTTGCAGATCATTCTTTGTTGTATTACAACGAAAAAAATAAACTGATCGCATTGCTTCCCGGCAATGCGGTCGGTTCTTTGTATTCAAGCCATTCCGGTTTGACTTATGGAGGCTTTGTCCTTGCTCCTCATACTCGTGCTGTTGAGGTCTTGGATTTGTTTTCTTTCACTCGTGAATACCTTAAGAGTGAGGGGTTTGCGAAATGGATTTACAAACAAGTACCTTCGATTTACCATAAGTCGCCATCGGAGGATGATGAATATGCGCTGTGGAAGAACGGCGCTGAGCTCGTTTCGTGCAACCTTTCGACAACGGCAAATCTTCATGTCGATTTCAGGAAGATGATTGATCCTGATAAAGAAAGGAAGAAGATCAGAGCATTGCAGGACGGATTTGTTGTGAAGGAAACTGACGATTTTTCTTCATATTGGCCTATCGTAGAGAACTTGTTGCAAAACAAGTATGGAACAAAACCTGTGCACTCGCTCGAAGAAATCACTTTGTTGCACAATCTTTTCCCAAAGCATATAAGATGTTTTGTGGCTATTACTGATGAAAAGATTGAAGCCGGAGTTGTGGTTTATGAGACCGAAGGAGTGGTTCATGCACAGTATTCTGATGCAACGGAATACGGTCAGACTAAAGGTGCAATTATCTTAATATATAAGTATCTTATTGATTACTATCAGTCGAACCGACCTGATATCAGATATTTTGATTTCGGAACAAGTAACGAAGACGGAGGTAAGTATCTTAATACTTCGTTAAACTCTTTCAAAGAGGATTTCGGCGGGCGAGGTGTAGCATACAAAACTTACCAGATTACGTTGTAAATGCTGCAATGATTATTGTTTGAAATCTAAATAATACTCCAACTTATTGATGTCTTCCTGGTCGAATTCCTCAAGCATTTTCAGGAAGCTGATGTCTTTGATCGTTTTGTGCTTATCTCTGTAATTAACAATTGCTTTTGTTTGTTCGTAGTTTAGATACGGATGTCTTAGAATCTGCTTGAAATCAGCTTTGTTTATATCGATTTTCCTTATAAGTTTCTGATCGGCTTTCAACCAGTTGTTACACCAATCATTCATGTGTTCCTGTGCGCCATCCCAAGTCAGTTTTTCGGCTATCTGATACGGTGAGTAAAACCCTCCCAATCTGTTTCTGTAGCTAATAATTATTGATGCTGTCTTGGCCCCGATTCCTGGTATTTTGACAAGAGTTGCTGAGTCGATGGCGTTTAGCTCGAGAAGGATAGGATTAGAAAACTTCAAGGTGTCGTTTCTTCTGTTGTTTCTGTTTTCGGAAGAGGGTGAGACGATGTTTTTGTTTGATTTAGCAGTTTTTGTTGGTAGAGCTGTTTCAGTAGCAGCTGATGCGTATTCTTTGCAGTCATTCTTACTGATGTAATTATAGCTTTCGTCCCTACGATATAAGTCCTCAACAAGATTCTCAAGGACGACTATTCGTTCTTCTTGTTTGATGTCTGAAACTATGTGACGGCAGATTGCTACGATGCCACAAAATGCGATAAAAGAGATGATGATTTTGTTCATTACAGCACAAATTTTAGAATGGTTATCGTTCAAATAAATAATCGGTTACCGATGTTGATGCAAAGATAATGTTTTTTGTTTCTTTTTTACACTTTTTTGTCTTTTTATTTGTGTATTGACCTCTTTTTTATTATCTTTGCAAGAAAATAACCCAAAACTAATATTAGAAAATGATCAGAAAGATTCTTATTGCCAATCGTGGAGAGATTGCCATACGAGTAATGCGTTCCTGTTATGAGATGGGAATTCGTTCGGTTGCAGTCTTTAGTGAAGCTGATCGTACAAGCCGTCATGTGCTTTATGCAAATGAGGCAGAGTGTATTGGTCCAGCCCCTTCGAATGAGAGTTATTTGTGTATTGATAAAATCATAGATGCTGCCAAGAAACATAAGGTCGATGCAATTCATCCAGGTTATGGCTTCTTGAGCGAGAATGCCGAGTTTGCACGTCGTTGTGAAGAGGAAGGTATTATCTTCATCGGTCCAAATCCACAAACGATGATTGATATGGGTGACAAGATTCAGGCTCGTCGTCATATGATTGCTGCAGGGGTTCCTGTTGTTCCTGGAACACAAGATCAGTTAAATTCGGCAGAAGAGGCAGTTGGCGTATGTAAGGCTATTGGCTTCCCTGTGATGATTAAGGCATCTATGGGCGGTGGTGGCAAGGGTATGCGTCTTGTGCACCGTGCGGAAGATGTAGTTGAGGCTTACAATACATGTAAGTCGGAGGCAATGTCAGGTTTCGGCGACGATACAGTTTATATTGAGAAATTTGTTGAAGGACCTCATCATATCGAGTTCCAGATACTTGGTGATAAGTATGGTAATGTAGTTCATCTCTGTGATCGTGAGTGTTCTGTACAGCGTCGTCATCAGAAGGTTGTAGAAGAGTCTCCATCGCCATTCCTCGATCCAGAGCTTCGTGAGAAGATGGGTGCTGCTGCAGTTGCAGCTGCAAAGGCTGTAGGATATGTAGGTGCTGGTACTATCGAGTTCCTTGTCGATAAATACAAGAATTTCTATTTCCTCGAGATGAATACTCGTCTTCAGGTTGAACATCCAATCACAGAGGAGGTGGTTGGTGTCGATTTGATGAAGCAACAGATTCTTATTGCTGACGGACAGCCTCTTTCATTCAAGCAGGAAGATGTCAAGCAGCGCGGTCATGCTATCGAGTGTCGTATCTGTGCTGAAGATACAGATAACAATTTCCGTCCAGCTCCAGGCGTCATCAACCGCCTTGTCGAGCCTCATGGTCCTGGTATCCGTATCGATAGTGCAGTTTATGAGGGATATGAAATCCCGATGTACTATGACCCAATGATCGGAAAGCTTATCGTCTGGGCTACAAGCCGAGAATATGCAATCGAGCGTATGCGTCGTGCGTTGTATGAGTATAAGGTGACAGGTCTTGTTACAAACATCCGTTACTTACGTCGAATCATCGATGTGCCGCAGTTCAAGGAGGGTTGTTATGATACTTCGTTTATCGAGGTTAATCAGGATAGACTTCGTCCTCGTCCAGGTTTCAAGAATGATTCGGAAGATATGGCAATCATTGCTGCCTACATAGATTACCTCATGAACTATGAGGAAAACAAGGGTGATGGCGTTTCAGAGAACAGTTCCGCTCTCAATCGCTGGAGAGCATTTGGTTTACAAAAGGGTGTACTTCGTGTGTAGTTATGGAAATACAGATAGGTAATCGTCTTGCTGAAGTGACATTGCTCAGCAAGGAAGGAAATAAAGTGTCACTGGAAATCGACGGTAAGGTATACAATGTAGACATTTGTATGTTTGCCAACGGACAGTGTTCTATTCTCAATAATGGTATTTCGTACAATGCTTCTCTCGTAAAGAGCGATACTGGCAAGCACTACCGAGTAGGTTTGAACTATTCGAACTACGAAGTGGATATGCTTGACTCTCGCGCTAAGTACATGAGAATGCGTAAGAAAACTGATAACGAGAAACAGGCAGATAAGATTAAATCTCCTATGCCTTGTAAGATTGTCAAGGTTTATGTTACTCCTGGTCAGGAACTTCAGCCTGGTGACGCAGTACTTACAATCGAGGCAATGAAAATGCAGTCGAATATCAGTGTGACAGAAGCTTGCACAGTGGGTGAGGTTAAGTGTGCTGAGGGCGACAGTGTTATGGCAGAACAGGTACTCGTAACTTTGAAAATTAATAGTTAAAAATTAAAAGTTAAGAGTTCTGAGTTAGCGACGCGAAGCTAATTATCAATTATCAATTGTCAATTATCAATTAATATTTTTTTATGGAACCAAAAAAACTCACAGTTCGTGAGAGAATAGATATACTTTTAGACAAAGGAACTTTTGTAGAAGTAGATAAGTATGTGAAACATCACTGCACAAACTTCGGCATGGAGAATAAGAAGGTTGCTGGAGATGGTGTAGTTTGCGGATATGGTAAGATTGACGGACGTATTGTGTTTGTCTATGCATTTGATTTTGCAGTAATGGGTGGTTCTCTTTCTGCAGCAAATGCAGCTAAGATTGCTAAGGTTCAGGATGCGGCTTTGAAGAATGGCGCTCCAATCATCGGACTCAACGACTCCGGTGGTGCGCGTATTCAGGAAGGTATTGAGTCACTTTCTGGTTTCGGAGACATCTTCTATCGTAATGTGCAGGCTTCTGGCGTTATTCCACAGATCAGTGCTATCATGGGTCCTTGCGCAGGTGGATCTTGCTATTCACCAGCTTTGACCGATTTCATTCTGATGGTTCGTGAAGAAGCTCAAATGTTCATCACAGGACCAAATGTCGTAAAACAGGTAACACAAGAAGAGTGTGACAAAGAAACACTTGGTGGAGCCGATGTTCACTCAAGCAAATCGGGTGTTTGTCAGTTCGTATGTGATAATGACGAAGAATGTCTTATGACAATTCGTGAGCTTGTAGGCTTCCTCCCTAACAATAATATGGAAGATGCACCTGTGCACCCAGCAACAGACGAACTCACTCGCGAATGTCATGAACTCGAAGGTGTAGTTCCATCAGATCCTAATATACCTTATAATATTAAGGATATCATCGAACCAATATGTGACCATCAGTACTTCTTTGAGATTGCTCCAAACTTCGCAAAGAATATCGTGGTAGGTTTCGGTCGAATGGCAGGTCGTACAGTGGGCTTTATTGCAAATCAGCCACAGGTGCTTGCAGGTGCTCTCGATATTGATGCATCTGAGAAGGGCGCTCGTTTCGTGCGTTTCTGCGATTGTTTCAATATTCCAATCGTTGCAATTGAGGATGTTCCTGGATTCATGCCTGGTATCAATCAGGAGCATGGTGGTATCATCCGTCACGGAGCAAAGCTTCTTTATGCATTTGCAGAAGCTACAGTTCCAAAGGTTACACTCATTACTCGTAAGGCTTATGGCGGTGCATATATTGTTATGAACTGTAAACAGCTTGGTGCTGATGTTAATCTTGCATACGAAAGTGCAGAGATTGCTGTAATGGGAGCAAAGGGTGCTGTAAGTATTCTCTATCGTAAGGAAACTCCAGAACAGCAGGCTGAACGAATTAAGGAATATGAAGCTAAGTTCAGCAACCCATATTGTGCAGCCGAACTTGGATATATCGATGATATTATTTCTCCTGCAGATACAAGACGCGCAATCATAGCTGCCCTTGAATGCTGTAAGAATAAGAATCAGTCGAATCCGCCTAAGAAGCATGGTAACATGCCAGTATAAAATTAATTATAAATTAAGAGTTAATAATTAATAGTTAATAGTTATAGTTATTATATGAACAAATTCTTGAAATTCGCAGCAGTTGGTTTTTGGGCATTGACCTCATTGACTAGTTGCGCAAAGCAGGATCAGACAAAAGCTCCGAAGTATGTGTTCTACTTCATTCTCGACGGATGTGGTGTGAATACTGTCAATGGCGCTGAGATGTATTTTTCAGAAATGAAAGGAGAGATAGGGCGAACTCCAACCTTGATGACACAGTTTCCTGTAGTTGGTGTAGCCTCTACTTTCAGTGCTAATAGTGGCGTGACAGATTCTGCAGCAGCAGGAACCGCACTCGCAACAGGCGTCAAGACTTATAATGGTGCAATTGGCGTAGATAATGATACAATTCCTGTTTATAGTATTGCCGATTGGGCAAAAGAATCAGGTAAACTCGTCGGTGTAGGTACAAGTGTGTGTATCAATCATGCAACTCCTGCGGCAGAATATGCTCATCAGTATTCCAGAAACCTTTATTATGAGATCGGTTTGGATTTGGCAGCTTCTGGCTTCGACTTCTTCGGTGGTTCGGACTTCAATCAGATTATGGGCCTTAGAGGAGATAAGCGATCTCTGTATGAAATCGTAGCAGATTCTGGTTATGTCATTGCTCGTGGTATTGAAGACTATGAGGCAAAGAAAGCAAGTACTGACAAATTGATTTTCTTCCAACGTCAAGAGGAAAGTGATAAGGATCCGTTTAGCCTTCCTTATTGGATTGACCATAAAGACGGACAGATCTCAGCTCCTGACGTAGTTAGAACGCAGATCGACTTCCTTTCTACAAAGGATACAAAGAAAAATGGTTTCTTCATCATGAACGAGATTGGGGGCAAGATTGACTATGCATGTCATCCAAATGATGCTGCCACAGCATTTGCCGAAGTCGCTACTGCTGATAGTTGCGTTCGTATTGCTTATGACTTCTACCTTCAGCATCCAGATGAGACTCTTATCGTAATTACCGCTGATCATGAGACTGGTGGTCTTACAGTAGGTAATAATCGTAATGGCTATAAACTCCGCCTTCAGTTGTTGCAGAATCAGAAGTGCAGTGATGCTGCTTTCACAGGAAAGCTTCAGGCATTACGATCTGAAACTCGTAATAAGGTGACTTGGGAACAGGTTAAGGATGCGCTTAAGGAGAATTTCGGATTCTTTGATAAGGTAGAGATTTCGGAAGAAGAAGAGAATCAACTTAAGGAAGTATATGTGAAATCTTTCGTTGGAAAGATGGAGAACGAAAAGAACCTTTATTATGAGAACGAACCCTTGACTGGTGCTGCTGTTCGAATGCTTGATTCGAAAGCTGCTATTGGTTGGACTTCTGGTGGTCACACTGCTGGCTTGGTTCCAGTTTATGCGGTAGGCGTAGGTTCAGAAAAGTTCATGAAGCATAATGATATTTCTGAAATCCCTGTTACAATTGCAGAAATAGCAGGTTACAAAATTCAACAAAGACGATAACTAAACATAGAAAACTTATGTTTTAGACTTTTGTTTTCTATAATAATCTAGCTTTTAACTTTCGATTATGTTACATTTTGCGTGTTTTTCGTATGTAACATAATCGAAAGTCTTTTTTTATTAAATTTAGTTTATTATCTTTGCAATAGAAATTTGTTACATTACCTTTTTTGAATTTCTTATTTTAGGATTAGTAAGATGGAAAATTGATGGAAACACTTTAGTAAGCACTCACAGACTTTACCTTAATGATTAACGGTTTTTCTTCTCATGTTTCTGTTTGTCCCAGACGCAGGGACATGAGTGGAAGACGGTTGAAAACTCCAAACAGTTTACGGAATATGTAGGAAAAGACGGTTTTTGATTTGTCTTGATCCTTTTTGGTGAGCATTTTAAGGAGAAAAATTAACGATAGATAAAATTTACTACAAAAACATGCTTCTTTTTACATTATTGTTTACATTTTGATACATTATAATATTATGTATTCAAAAAATAATTATCTTTGCGTGTATGTTGAAAAGAAGTGTTGTTTTAATATCGTTTCTTGCCATTCTCTTGTGCAGTTGCAGCGTCACTCGTCATGTTCCCGAAGGAGAGAATGTGGTGAGCCATGTTGATATTAGGGTCGATGGTAGGAAGTCGAACAACAATGCTTTGAAGGTCGCAGTACATCAAAAACCATATCACAGGACATTTGGATTCCTTCCTGTTTCTGCTTGGATCTGGCATAACGACACAACGACGGCTTTTCATCGTTGGAGAAACAAAGTGGGAACTGCGCCAGAATTCTATGATGAAGAGAAGACTAGAAATTCTGAGAGTTCGATGCTTAGAGCCCTTTCTTCGCAAGGTTATCTTTATGCCAAAGCTTCTCATTCTGTAGAAAACAAGGATGGCAAGGCAAAGGTGACTTATTCGATTGATAAAGGTGCTCCGAAAATCATAAGTAGTATCAAGGTTCTGGTCGAAGATCCTGCTTTGGATTCGATTGTGAACAGCAGAAAGGCTGAGAGCATAATCAAGGTTGGAGATCTGCTTGATCGTAACAATCTTGATCAGGAACGATCACGACTGACATCTTTGATGCGAAACAATGGCTATTGGGATTTCAATAAGGATAATATCAGCTTTATTGCCGATACTCTTCAAGGCGAACAGGATGTCGATCTGACTTTGTTCCTTTCCGATCTGCATGAGAAATATTACTTCGGTGCAGTTCATTTTATGTCCAACTTCAATGTGCTGAACGAAGCAGATGAAGATAGTGTCCGTGTGAGTGATAAAACTTTGAAAGAGAATTGTTTTATTGTTCCAGGAGAGAGTTATAGCGAGACGTCGGTGCAAGATACTTATCGCGCATTCAGTCATTTGCACATCTTCAAATACACTAATATCCGACTTGAACCTACCGAAGATAATCAGCTTGAAGTTTTTATCTATACAACACCACATAATCCAAAGAGTATTTCCTTCG
Organism: Bacteroidales bacterium; assembly: GCA_045627785.1. Classification (GTDB taxonomy): domain Bacteria; phylum Bacteroidota; class Bacteroidia; order Bacteroidales; family UBA3663; genus Liminaster. The sequence continues at coordinate 30,651 of JAZQOF010000047.1, forward strand.
AACTTGATGGAACAAACACTTCTGGCGACTTGGGCTTTGCTGCATCAGTCAATTATCAGCATCGCAATATCTTTCACGGATCTGAAACCTATGCTCTCGGATTAAAAGCCGGTTATGAAGCCTTGTCAGGAAAGATCGAAGGTTTGGTGAATAATAATTATTCGGAATATACTATTGACAACAGGCTTGAGATTCCGAAGTTTATCATTCCTTTCGTCTCTGCCGAAGCCAAGCGAAGAAGAAGAGCTGCAACTTCCGTTCGAGCAACATTCAGTTATCAGAGACGTCCGGAATATACTCGTTTGATTGCCAATGGCGCTTTCGGATACAAATGGCAAAGAGGAACACGTCAACGTCATGCGTTGAATATCATCGACTTGAGTTATGTCTATCTGCCAAAACGTAGTGATAGCTTTATCGAAATCATCCAGCAGGCAGGTCCGATTTCTTATTCGAGCTATTCTTCGCACCTTATCTTGGCGATGACTTATACTTTTAATTTCTCTAATCAGCTCACAACCAATAAAAAGAATGAGTCTTCGCGCGACGTTTGGTCGTTGCGTTTGAATGCTGAAGTAGCAGGAAATTTGCTGATGGGAATCTCCAAGATATTCGATTTGAGAAAGGATGATAATGGAAACTACAACGTCTTTGGCCTTCCTTTCGAACAATATGCACGATTGGATGTCGATTTTTCGTACAGTAAATTCCTTAACGAACGAAACCGTCTGGCATATCACATCGCTTGTGGCTTTGCTGCGCCTTATGGAAACAGCAAAACAGTACCTTTCGAGAAACGATATTATGCTGGTGGCGCAAACAGCGTGAGAGGTTGGTCGGTAAGACGTCTCGGTCCAGGTATCTATCATAACGAGTTGGGAAATAGTCGATTGGATTTCTTCAACCAATGTGGTGATATTCGATTCGATGCAGCAGTAGAACTTCGTTCGAAACTCTTCTGGAAGCTCGAACTTGCTACTTTCCTCGATGCCGGAAACGTGTGGACATTGAAGAATTACAAGAGCCAGCAAGGAGGACAATTCACGTCCGATTTCTACAAGCAGATTGCTGCGTCAACTGGTCTTGGTCTTCGTCTTGTGACCGATTTCGTTGTTTTGCGTCTCGATTTGGGCTTGAAGGTTTACAATCCATATAAGGAAGGAAGTGATGTTTGGGCAATCACAAGTCCGTTCAGTCACGAAAATAGAACTGTACATTTTGCGGTTGGTTATCCGTTTTAAGCGAAAAAACTGCTTCAGTATTATTTTGATTGAGATTTTTGGGCTTATTTCGTTTTTTATTTCTATCTTTGCACACTATGACTCACAAAGATTTTCTGACAGAAATACATAAGAAGACTAAGATGGACAAACAGCAGGTATCAGCTTTGGTATCTGCGCTTGAACATATTCTGGTCGAAGAAGCTATTTCCGGGCAAGTGGTAGAAATAGATGGACTTGGTCAATTCATCTCGCACAAGCATCCGGAATACATTCAGACAAATGAGGAAACAGGTGAGTCGGTTCTTTATCCTCCTCGCATCAGCTATCGTTTCAATTCGTTCATCAAGCCAAAGTCATAACAGATGTCAACAATAGATACTCAGTCACTTGTGCAGATTCTGGCGGCTTATGCTGGAACATCAGAAGAGGAAGCATCTAAGTTTTTAGAGGCTTTTGCTTCGGTTGTTGCGTCTAATGTGAAAAATGGCGAGGATGTTGAGGTTCAGGGACTTGGAAACTTCACGCAGATCGATACAGAACACGCAGAAATGCGTCGAGTAGCTTTGATTTTGTCCGAATCGATCAAGGCAGATGTGAATGCACCATTCTCTTTCCTCGAACCTTTTGTAATATCAAAAGGTCAAGTTCAGGAAACTGCTGTTGAAGAAGTTGGATCGGAGAACCTGGAAGAGAAAATTGATACAGACGAAGTTTTATTGGAGCAACCAGAACCTGAAAAAGAAAAAGAAGAGGTACAGAATAATATCCAAGAACCAGAAACTGTTGCTGAAGAAGTTCTTTCGGAGAATATCGAAGAAAAAACTATCAAAAAAGAAGTTTTATTAGAGAAACCAGAGGAAAAAACTGTCGTCGTAGAGGTTGAAACAGAGAACCCAGAAGTCAGAAATGTAATTGTAGAGCTACAATCGGAGGAAGTAAAACTGGAAGCTGAAAAAGAACAAAAGATAATAGATAAAATTAATTCGGAAAAGGTTCCCGACAAGAAGAAATCGCATTTCCGTCCTTATGTTTATCTGATTTCAGTTTGTGTTTTGCTCTTCGCTGGAATTTTCCTTCTTTGGAAATATTCTGATTCGATTTTCGGAACCAAAAAAACAGAAACTTCTGTCTCTGTCGATAAGAACAAGAATAAAGTTGCCCAATCGGCGAAGTTGGATGACGAAAAACTTAAGAATGAGAGAGAAAAAGCTTTGGCTGATTCAATAAATAAAGCAAGGGAAGACTCTTTGCAGAAAGTATATTTGGATTCCATTGCGCAAGTTCGAAAAGATTCGATCTTGAAAGCAGAGAAAGAAGCCTTGAAGAAAGAACAGATCAAGGAAACTGTTCAAAATGAAAAGGTTTCGCATCGAATGAAGGATGAATCCGGCAATTTCAAGACCCATAAACTCGAACCTGGCGAACGCTTGACTCTCGTCGCATTGCAATATTTCGGACATAAGGATTTCTGGCCATATATCTTTGATGTCAATTCGGATAAGTTGAAGTCGCCAAGCAATGTGATGTCTGGAATGACACTCTATCTGCCTGATCCATCATATTTTAATATAGATGTGAATGACGAACAGTCTTTGAAGAAAGCTCGTCAGCATGGACATGATCTTTTGACTAAATAAAATCATTATTTGTTCTTTACTGAAAATTATTCTACAATAGATAAAGCAAAACAAATGAATACGAACGAAGAACTCAAACAGGTAACGACTCTTTGTCGCGAAGTTTTTACTAAGAAAACATTCGATTACGGAGCTTCTTGGCGCATCATGCGACCAGAGTCTATTACCGATCAGATATACATTAAGGCAAATCGAATTCGTAGCCTTCAGGTTAAAGGTCAGTCGCTCGTTGGCGAAGGCATTGTTCCTGAGTTTATCGGCATTGTAAACTATGGAATTATGGGTCTTGTTCAGCTGAAATATGGACATGCAGAGAATGTTGATATGGAGCCGGAACAAGTCGTAAAGCTTTACGATGAGTATATCGAAGCAACTTTGAAACTGCTCGAAAAGAAGAATCATGATTACGATGAGGCTTGGCGTTTGATGCGTGTGAGCAGTTATGTCGATCTCATTCTTATGAAGATCAATCGCACAAAGCAGATCGAAGATCACGAAGGTAAGACACTCATTTCAGAAGGCATCGACGCGAACTATATGGATATGGTAAACTATAGTTTGTTCGCACTTATCAAACTTGTCTGCGAAGCAGAATGAGAAAGTATCTGACGCTTTTTTGCCAATTCGTTGTCGGTTTGACATTCCTCTTCAGTGGACTTGTCAAATGTATCGACCCAATAGGAACAAGCATCAAGCTGCACGACTATTTTGCTGTGCTTGGCCTTACTTGGTTCAACGACTGGACATTGTTCTTTGCTTGGATTCTTTGTCTCTCAGAATTCATCATAGGTTTGAACATCGCTTTGGGCAGAGTAAGACATTTCTTCACAGGTCTTGCTTTGCTTGCAATGCTTGTCTTCACGCCTTTGACGCTTTATCTTGCAATTGAGAATCCTGTAAGTGATTGTGGTTGCTTCGGCGATGCAGTAGTTTTGACCAATTGGCAAACATTCTGGAAGAACGTATTCCTGCTTGTTTGTACAATAATATTATATGTAAACAGGAAGCATATCTCGAATTCCGAAAGGCGCGATTATCTCACAATCATCTTCTATGTCGAACTTGTGATTGCCGTCGTGCTCTGTTACATGGGTACAAGTCACTTGCCTTATCTCGACTTCCGTCCTTATCGTCCAGGTGTGAACATTCAGCGCGCAATGAATGGTTCTTCGAGCGCAGAAGGCACAGAATATAAATGTGTTTATGAGAAGGATGGCGTTACGCAAGAGTTTGATCTGGAAGAATTGCCGGATGAGGATTCAGGTTGGACATTTGTAGAGACAAAGGAATATGCTTCGACTTCTGATACAGCGACTTATAACGGTCCTGTGATCAATGACTTCTTCCTTATGAATGAATATGGAGAAGTGATTACCGACGAGATCCTTTCCGATCCGAACTATACATTCCTGCTGATTTCTCCTAGTTTGGCAACTGCCGATGAAACTTATCTTGACAGAATCGAGAATCTTTATGAGTATTGTATGGTCGAAGGTTATAACTTCTATTGTGCAACTCTAAACGACTCTGTTGAAGTCAGCAATTGGAAATACAGGACAGGCGCCGAATATGATTTCATTTACAGTGATGCCACAATTCTTGAGACAATAATCCGCGCAAATCCTGCGATTATGTTGATGAAAGAAGGCACAATTCTATGGAAATCGTGCATGCAAGACCTTAAGGTCGATGAACTGATATCTGCAAAGTTAACTGAACAGAGTTACGGAGAAATAAATGCAGACGATAGGAAAAGCAAAGTTTTTTGGCTCGTCTTTTTGATGTTGTTGCCAATTGTGTTATATTTGCCAATAGAAAAAGCTTTGCTTTTATACAAGAAATTCAAATTAAAATCCACAAAAAATAATCAAAAACAATGAGAAAGAAAATCGTAGCTGGTAACTGGAAGATGAACACAACTCTCCAGGAAGGCGTAGCTCTCGCAGAAGGTCTCAAGGAGGCTCTCGCAGGTAAGAAAGTTAATTGTGACGTAGTAGTTTGTACTCCATTCATCTCTGTTGCTTCAGTTGTTAAGGCTGTTGAAGGCAGTGTAATCGGTGTTGGTGCAGAAGACTGTTCAGAGCACGATAAGGGTGCTTACACAGGTGAAGTTGCTGCTAACATGGTAGCTTCTACTGGTGCTAAGTATGTTATCCTTGGTCACTCAGAGCGTCGTCAGTATCATGGTGAGAACAACGCTATCCTCGTTAACAAGCTCAATCAGGCTCTCGCTAACGGTCTTACTCCAATCTTCTGTGTTGGTGAAGTTAAGGAAGAGCGTGAGAATGGTACTTTCAAGGCAGTTATCGAAGGTCAGATGGAAGCTATGTACACACTCTCTGCTGAGGATTTCGCTAAGTGTGTAGTTGCTTACGAGCCAGTTTGGGCTATCGGTACAGGTCTTACTGCTACAAGCGAGCAGGCTCAGGAAGTTCACGCTTTCATCCGCGCTTCTATCGCAGCTAAGTATAATGCAGAGGTTGCTGACAACTGCTCTATCCTTTATGGTGGTTCATGCAAGGGTAGCAACGCTCCAGAACTCTTCGCTCAGCCAGATATCGATGGTGGTTTGATCGGTGGTGCAGCTCTCAAGGTTGACACATTCATGCCTATCATCGAGGCTTGGAAGTAATCCCCTTTTACAAGCTTTGAAGGGTTAAAAAGGGTGTTGAAGAGAAATCTTCTTCACCCTTTGCCCTTCATTGTTATTACAAGTTTGCTACTATAATATTATGAAGTTCAAAATTCTGATATTCTCTTTTCTCTTTATCACTTTCGGCTTGCGAGCACAAGTCATGACTTCTTCGCAGGATAGTGCTGTCGCATTGATTTCTATCACAAATCATTTGCGCTCTACTGGTCGTGTGGCTGTTTATCAGGACTCACGTTTGGAGTCTTTGGTCTCAACTCAGCCAAAGGCTTATGTCGCAAACTATAAGTCTCAGAAGTCGGATGTGATTGTTACGAGTGGATATCGTATCCGAGTGTTCTCTGGCAGTAATCAGACTGTTTCGAGAAATCGTGCTTATGAGATTGAGAAAGCAATCAAGAATTATGATTCGGAATTAGGAACTTATGTGATCTTTAAGTCTCCAAACTGGCGTCTTCTCGTTGGCGATTATGCTACAAATGAGGAGGCAATTTCTGCTTTGCGCGAATTGAAGAAGGCTTTTCCTGAATACGGACGAGAGATGTTTGTAATTAAGGATCAAATAGAAATCAAGAAGATAAATGAATAATGAAGAATTGCTCGCATCAATGGCCGAGAATGTAGCCAAGATGCTGGATTTGGTCGGAGAAGACAAAGATCGCGAAGGTTTGGTCAAGACTCCAATGCGAGTTGCAAAGTCTCTTCAGTTCCTTACACAGGGTTATAGTCAAGATCCTGCAGCTATTCTTAAGTCGGCAATGTTCCGCGAGGATTATCAGCAGATGGTAATCGTTAAGGATATTGATTTCTATAGCATGTGCGAACATCACATGTTGCCATTCTTCGGAAAGGTTCATATCGCTTATATACCTAATAAATATGTTGTCGGTTTGAGTAAGATACCTCGTATTGTTGAGGTTTTTGCTCGTCGTTTGCAGATTCAGGAAAGATTTACGACACAGATTAAGGAATGCATTCAGGAGACACTTAATCCTCTTGGAGTAATGGTCGTTGTTGAGGCGAGCCATCTTTGTATGCAAATGCGAGGCGTTCAGAAGATGAATGCTATTACTACTACAAGTGACTTCACAGGAATTTTTACCGATAAGAAGACAAGAGAGGAATTCTTGAATCTTATCTCCAAGTAAAAACGTATTAATTCCTATACGAATTAGTAAAGTTGTTATTGCCTATATCTTCCTACTATGTTTACAACTTTCATCATCTCTTTAGGTAGCAATCTCTCTTTTGATGAAGCTCATTCTAATATAACCAAAGCCGAAACATTTCTGTCTGACTTTTTTGAAGGTCAAATATCTTTTTCTGCACATTATGAAACTGAAGGAATCGGAAGTGGAGTAGGAAAGATGTATGTTAATTCAGTAGCAAAGGGAAATACTTCTCTTTCAGCTGATGATATTCGTCAGGCATTGAAGGAATATGAAAGAAATATGGGCAGAACACCAGAAGCGAAAGCTCAAGGTATAGTGCCCATTGATTTAGATCTCCTTACTATCGGAAATATTATCTTAAAACCTAAAGACTTGCAGCAAGAATATGTCTTGCGAGGACTTAGAGAACTAGAGTCAATTTAGTTTTTATATTCTCTTCAACAAGTTCACAGCTTCCTTAATTGTCGGAATATTATTGCAATAGAAAGAACGACGACCGTTCTTTTCTTCGAGTGAGCAACGAATCGCATGTGCAGTAAAGTAGTTAAGGACACGCTCAAAGATTTGGCTTTCAAAGTATGCCTGATTGTTCGAGATAAATACACAGCGCATCTTGTTGTCCTTAATGTAAATCTTTTCAAAACCAAGTTCGCGACCTAACTGACGAAGAGTTACAATTCTTATCAGTTCTTCACCTTGCTCTGGAATCTTACCAAAACGGTCGATAAGTCGAGTCTTATAAGCTAAAACTTCGCTCTCTTTTGTCAGATTATCCAGTTCTTGGTACAACGCAATTCGTTCACTGCTTTCTGGAACATAGTCTTCTCCAAAACAGATATCAAGATCGGTTTCGATTGCACAATCTTCGGTAATTGTTTCTGCTTTTTCCCGTTCTTCTTGGTAAAGCTTAGCGAATTCAGTAGTCTTAAGTTCCTTAACAGCCTGTTTTAGAATCTTCTGATATGCTTCATAGCCAAGTTCTGTGATAAATCCTGACTGTTCTCCGCCCAAAAGATTTCCGGCACCTCTAATGTCTAGATCCTGCATAGCAATATGGATTCCAGAACCAAGACCAGAGAAATTCTCAATGGCTTGAAGACGACGTCGCGCATCTTGTGTGAGCATTGAATATGGAGGAGTCAACAAATAACAAAATGCTTTTTTGTTGGTTCTTCCCACTCGACCTCTTAGCTGATGCAGTTCGGATAGTCCATAATTCTGAGCTTGATTAACAATCATTGTATTGGCATTTGGAATATCCAAACCAGCTTCGATGATTGTTGTGCAGACAAGAACATCATATTCATAATCAGCAAAATCCATGATAAGTCGTTCCACAATATCTGTTTCCATCTGTCCGTGTGCAAACGCAACTCGAGCATCAGGAACGAGTTTGTTGATTCGGGCAACAATATCTGGAAGTTGCGAGATTTTGTTATTGATATAGAATACTTGTCCGTTTCGGGATAATTCGAAATTGATGGCTTCTTGAATTATTCTGTCTTCATCTCGGTGAATCTCAGTTTGAATCGGATATCTGTTTGCTGGTGGAGTAGAAATGATGCTCAGATCTCGAGCGCCCATCAGTGAGAATTGAAGAGTTCGAGGAATAGGAGTTGCAGTCATAGTCAAAGTGTCAACATTGACTCTGAGATGTTTGAGCGCCTCTTTTGTCTTAACTCCGAATTTCTGTTCCTCGTCTATGATAAGAAGTCCAAGATCGTTGAACTTTACGTTCTTTCCGATCAGCTTATGCGTACCTATTATAATATTAATTGAGCCGTCGGCAAGATCTTTCAGTATTTCTTTTGTCTGTTTTTCGCTTCTTGCACGAGTTAGATAGTCAACTCTTACAGGAAAACCTGCAAGACGCTGAGAGAATGTCTTGTAATGTTGGAAAGCAAGAACCGTAGTCGGAACAAGGACAGCAACCTGTTTGCAGTCATTGCATGCTTTGAGAGCTGCGCGAATAGCTACTTCAGTCTTTCCAAAACCTACATCTCCACATACGAGACGATCCATAGGTTTCTTTGATTCCATGTCTTTCTTTACATCAAGAGTAGCCTTTAACTGATCTGGAGTGTCTTCAAACATGAACGAAGCTTCCATCTCGTGTTGCATCTGCGAATCTGGCGAGAATTTGAATCCTGCTTCATCTTTACGAGCAGCATAAAGCAGGATAAGGTCTCGTGCCATATCCTTCATCTTCGCTTTTGTCTTCTCTTTCAGCTTGTTCCACGCGCCGGAACCGAGTCGTGTCAATTTCGGAGGTTCTGCTTCTTTACTGCGATATTTTGAAAGCTTGTCGAGTGAATGGATAGACACAAACAGCAAGTCATTATTGTCATAGACTAGTTTGACCATCTCTTGTGTCTTTGGAGTTCCGTCAGGATTCTTCGCACCATTCATTGGCATTTGGATCAAGCCTCCGAATTTCGCAATTCCGTGATCGACATGAACAATATAATCGCCAGGCATAAACTCCTTAAGCTCCTTAATGCTCAAGGCAATCTTTCCGCTTCGAGCTCTTTCGCTTCGCAGATTGTATTTATGGAAGCGGTCAAATATCTGATGATCTGTGAAATAACAATTCTTTGTGTCATCGTCAACGAATCCGGCGTGAATTGCCTTTGGAATACGCACAAGCTTGAAATGTTCTTCTCTATCCTCAAAGATTGCCTCAATTCTATCTAGTTGTTTAGCGCTGTCACTTAGGATATGAAGAGTATATCCATTAGTAACATATTTACGGAAATCTTCTGATATAAGGTCAAAATTCTTGTGCCATTCCGGTTGCGGAGTAGTGTGAAACTCAATAGCAGTATATTTGCCTTCAACTTCGTCAAGATTCTTGTCGCTTATTATTATGCGATTGAAACCACTTAGCTTCTCTTTGAATACTTCAGAATCTACAATCTTGTTGAGTGCATTCATGTCACCTTCTTCGCTTTTCAGCAATTGTTCAGAAATCTCTTGTGTACAGATTTCTTCAACACGAATGTTAATCCATTCAGGATCTTCACAAATGAGAATTGTGTCGTCAGGAATGAATTCGGCAAGAGAAATGCCCGACTTTATATTACTGTCAAAATTTGGAGCGATAGTGATTGAATCGACTCTGTCTTTTGACAACTGACTGTCTACTTCAAATGTTCGGAGTGAATCGATTTCATTGCCAAAGAAGTCGATACGGAATGGATATTCGCTTGAGAAACTGAATACATCGACAATTGAACCACGCACAGCATATTGTCCAGGTTCATAGACATAATCAACTCTTTGAAAGCCTTCTTTGTGCAGGGAATCTATAAGATGTTTGCTGTCAAGAAACTGACCAGTCTTGATGTTGATGAATCTTTCCTTTACATCTTCGCTTTTTGCTACTTTTTCGGCTAATGCTTCTGGGTAGGTAACAATGAATAAAGATTTCTTTTCGTCATCAGAATCAATATATTTGTTTATTGCACCAATTGTTTCTGTGCGAAGTATCTCGCTTGCCGAGTCAATCTGTCCGTATTTGATAGATCTTTTGTATCCGGAAGGGAAGAACGAGATATTATTGTCATCTGTAATCTGGCAGATGTCGTGATAGAAATAGCCTGCAGCGTCTGAATCGTTCAGAACACATAGAAACAAACCGCTGACAGTATTTTTCAAAGGAGCCAGAAATGACGAAGCGGAAGAACCTCTAAGGCCCCTCAGTTGAATTGTGTTTTTCTCCTTACTTTTTGATTTAATAGATCTTATCTGTCTTGCAAGCGCGTTGAATCGTGGCTTTTGCAAAACCAATTCTTTTATTTCCATAACACACAAAGATAATCTTTTTCTTCCAAATATCGAAACAAAAAGAAAAAAGCCTAATCTCCATTTGTAGATTAGACTTTTAAAACTTTATTTGTTCAATCGGAGTTAGCAGATTATACTTCAGAAATCCTAGATATCCAGAAATGCATCTTTGAAGCCAAGGAAATACAATACGCCATCCAATCCGATCGTGTTGATGCTCTGTTTTGCGTTTGCGACAACTTTTGGCTTTGCGTGGAATGCAATTCCAAGACCAGCAAGAGACAACATCGGAAGGTCGTTTGCTCCATCGCCGACAGCGATTGTCTGTTCAAGATCGACTTTTTCAACTTGAGCAATCAATCTGAGCAATTCCGCCTTGCGTTTTCCGTCAACCACTTCTCCTTTGTATTTTCCTGTGAGTTTTCCGTAGTCATCTACTTCAAGTTCGTTGGCATAGACATAGTCGATACCGAATTTCTTTTGAAGATACTCGCCAAAGAATGTGAATCCACCACTGAGAATAGCAATCTTGTATCCATATTTCTTGAGTACGAACATCAATCTTTCTACACCTTCTGTGATAGGCATATTTTCGGCAATGTCTTTCATCACGCTGATGTCAAGACCTTTGAGTAATGCTACACGGCGAGTAAAACTCTCTTTGAAATCTATTTCGCCACGCATTGCACTTTCTGTGATAGCTTTGACTTGATCTCCCACACCAGCACGTACTGCAAGTTCGTCAATGCATTCTGTCTGGATGAGTGTCGAATCCATATCGAAGCAAATCAGTCGACGCATTCGGCGATACATATTATCTTTCTGGAATGAGCAGTCAACTTGTTCTTCTGCAGATAGAGTCATGAGCTGATGCTGCATCTCTTGTCTGTCTCTTGGCGTTCCTCGCAAAGAAAACTCACAGCATGCACGAGTATTCTTTTGCTGTTCGACGTCCAATGGTGGACGACCGGAAAGACGTTTGATTGCATCGATATTCAATCCTTGGTCGGCAATAATTCGCGTGACAGCTTCAATCTGACGGGCTGATAAATGACGTCCAAGTACAGTTAAAATATATCTGTTCTTACCTTGTCTTCCAACCCAAGCCTGATAATCTTCAGCAGAAACTGGGCTGAAACCTATTGTTACACCAAGTTCTGATGATTTGAACAATAGTTCCTTCATCACATTTCCACTGTTTTTCTCTGATACCTTGATCAAGATACCCAGAGAAAGTGTGTTGTGGATATCTGCCTGACCGATATCCATAATGCTGGCATCAAACTGTGCCAATATTGACATAAGGCTGGCAATAAGACCTGGACGGTCAACGCCAGCGATTCGAACTAAAATTAATTCTTCGTTTTCCATATACAGAAGCAAGATGCGTATAGCATCTGCATTTGTTATCTAAATGTTGATTGTCCGAAAGGGAGCAATGAGAGTTTTGCAATCTTAAAATGTTGTATGCCAAAAGGAATGCCGATGATTGTGATGCAGAGAATTGCTCCGATAACAGCATGAGCTATAGCAATCTCAATCCATCCGCACAATATCCAGATGATATTCAATACCATGTTTACACAACCTGGTTGGCCGACACGGAAATCTGTGTGGCAACCGAAAGGAGAGAAGGTGTAGAATCCAATCTTTATCAATTGGCTTCCAAATGGTATGCCTATAATTGTAATACAATAAAGCAATCCGACTAATATATATGCCATTCCCATCCAGAATCCACCAAGGATGAACCAGAAAAAGTTCCCGAGCATTGACATAGGCTAATGTGAATTAGAAATTATATACTTGAAAACAACTTATTATTTGAACGTTACTTAATTGTAATCATTGTAGCGCCGAATCCGTATTGCTGGAAACTCGCATCCTGACTCTCACATTGAGGGTAATATAGCTTGAGATTGTCTATCAAAGCCTTGCGCAATACGCCTTCGCCCTTTCCATGGATGAATACGATGCGTTGTTTCTTGCATTTCTTATATGTATCCATCACTTTGCGGAACACTCCAAGTTGGTACTTGAGAATTGATGCATTGTCCATTCCTGCTGTGGTCTCAAGCAGTTCGTTGATGTGAAGATCAACTTCAATAACACCATTACGCAGAACACCGGGAAGTGTAGTGCCATCGGCTGCTTTCTTGAGTTCTGTTTCTTCAAGATTCTTTTTAGCAGGAGTCTTTACATCTTTTGGATTTGTGTTGTATGAAGCTTTGAGCAAAGAGAGTTTAAGACGGTCAATTTCTGCTTGCATCTCAATAATCTTCTCTTTGAGTTGTCTGTTCTCATCTTCGAGACGATTGTTCTCTGTCTTTGCTTCAACGATCTGACGGGCACGTTCTGTGAGTGGCGCTTCATGAACAGGAGCGTGTCCTGCAGCTCGAGCATCATCTTCGTCTGTGACTACTACACACTGAGATATGAGAGTAGGAATTTCGAATCCGTCTTCATCTTCAACAAGCACTAGATTCGATCCTTTGAATCCTGTAACTTTTCCGCCTCCCATTGCATCGAGAAAGCGTACTTTATCTCCAATCTTCATAAATCAATCATTTTCGTGAAAAAGAATACTAGAATCTCCATAAGAGAGGAACCTGAATTCATGTTCCATCGCATACTTATAGATGTTGTGCCAGTTCGGGCCTTCCAAAGAGTCACCATCGACAAATGCAGAAACAAGTAGGAGAAGGGTCGATTGTGGCATATGGAAATTTGTCACAATTGTCTTGACCAAACGGAATTGGAAACCTGGAGCAATGAGAATCTGTGTGGCAGTAACAAGGTTTTCTTCGCCTGTTCGCTCAAGATAGGTAAGGATATTCTCTAGTGCTTCAATAGTAGAGAGCGAATAAGAGATATCGTATGGTTCCCATTGATGTACTACAAGTTCTTCTGGATGAGCATCAGAATTCAGAGATAGTTTGTATCCAATGTAGAAAAGACTTTCCAAAGTGCGCACGGAAGTTGTGCCTACAGCAACAAGAGGAGCAGAAGAAGATTTGAGATGGTTGAGGATATTCTCAATTACTTTTCGGGGAACTGATATGAATTCTGTGTGCATATCATGACCTTCAATTGTCTCACTCTTGACAGGTTTGAACGTACCTGCACCTACATGAAGTGTGATATATTCCAGATCAACATTCTTGTCGCGTAATGCCTGAAGTTCTTTCTCTGTGAAATGCAAGCCTGCTGTAGGTGCTGCAACAGAACCTTTGATTCTGCTATAAACAGTTTGGTATGTCTGTTTGTCTTTCTCTTCTGTCTCACGGTTGAGATATGGAGGAATAGGAAGTTCGCCAATAGCATCCAATATCTTTGCAAAGCTCACCGGTTTATCCCAGAAGAAATGGATTTTTTGTGAAGCTCCACTTTCTCCAATTCGTTCGCAACTCAGGACGACTTCCGTGTCATCGACTGTAATTGTCTGAGATAGAGCTCCGTCCTTCCATTTCTTCGAGTTCCCGACAAGACAAGTCCAAGTGCATTCGTGTTCGCACGAGAAATTCTGCTGATAGTCACGAGGGGATTCTGGTTCAAGGCAGAAGACCTCAATCAAAGCTCCTGTTTCCTTGCGGAAATGCAACCGAGCCTGAATTACTTTAGTGTTATTGAATACTATCAAACTATCGGCAGGAATTTCTTCCGGCAGATTGTAGAAATGCCGTTCTGAGATTCCTTGATTTTTGTATATCAATAGCTTAGATTTATCTCTTTCTTCGAGAGGATATTTGGCAATCCTTTCATCAGGAAGATTGTAGTCATAAGACTTTATTTCTATGTTCCTTGGGTTTATCATTATTTAGAAATAATATCCGATGTTAAAAATTACACCGCCTTTTTTTGTCCTCGAGTTATACATTCCGATCAAAGAGATTGGACCTGCAAAAGTGCGGATGTGGTATCCGAGGTTTACGCCCCAATCGAGACTATAGTCTTCGAATGCTTCATCAATTTTGTCACAGCATGAAGAAACATCTCCTGAAGCAATGATATAGTGATTCTTCCACATTCTTTGCTGGAGTTCTACGCCTCCGGTTACAACAGCTTCAGTGGCAGTGATTTCTGTGTAAGGTAAACCAGACATAACCATCTGCTGTTCTTTTAATAGATCTCTGCCCAATCCACCAATAATATTAATCAATGCCATTGGCGTTTCGTCAATGGATTCGCCGGGAAAGACCATTCTGGCTTGAACTCTTGGGATGATAGAGAAACGGTCTCCTATGCCAAAGGCAGAACGCCAATATCCGGAAATGATTGGAACAGGAGCATAACCGTTATAATTATGAAAGTTAGTAGTAATAAGCTCAACCATTGTCTCAACCTGAGTTCCTTTAGTAGGGAAGTACAAGGAGTTGAGACTGTTGTATTCTGCTTTTGCATAATACGAAGCATAGGATTCTTTCTCCAAAGCTGCTAACTCTCCACTTTGGATAATGTCAGGATTATCGGTTAGCTTATCCGTATATCTGTCGATATCATATCTTAATCCGAAAGAATATGCTACTTTGCTCCATATTTGCTTATATCTGATGTTAAAACGATGGTGAAGGTCTGTCATTCCTAACACCTTTACGCCTTCAGCATGTAAGCCCAGGTTTTTCTTTTCGAAAAGATATCTTGCTTCAACTCTGCCTCCGTTGTTGAATACTTTGGAAAATGCCACTCTGCTGGCAAGATGATCTCCCAATCGAGCATATAGATACAGATTTGTTTTCTTCTTTTTCGATAATCGCATGTCAATACCGAACTGAAGAGATGCAAAGTACTGGTTGTCGAATCGGCCACCGATATTCAATGTTCCTGATTTGAAAACATTTCTTGCGTATTGGTATCCTTTAGCCGCTAGTTTATCTTTATCAAATCTGAGGGAATCATCGTCTTCTTCAGTATCCAAATAAGCATCACTTAAGTCGATATTGCTGATATCCTCAATTGTATGGTAGTATTTTACGCCATCCATTCGAGGATGATTGTATTGACCTTCCTGTGGCTTGATATTCAAACGTTGAGCCAAGTCTTTTAGCTGTTTAATACATCTGTTGCCTGCTTCTTCACCTCTGATAATAAGACTGTCTATTGATGCTGAATTGAAGCTTGCTGCACTATATCCTTTTGTATCAACCTTGATGTAAATGTCTGAATTAGCAATGTTCTCTTCGTATTGATCCTTACTGATCATATCCATCAGTCGCATAGTCAAATCCATTGCACTGTTTGCGATGGCTTCGTCCGATTTGTCGCTGACAAGGTCAACGCCAATCACAATGTCTGCACCCATCTGCTTAGCCACATCGACGGGATAGTTGTCAACTACAAATCCGTCGACAAGAGTACGTTTGCCGAGCTTGACAGGAGTAAATACACCAGGAATGGCCATACTGCTTCGCATTGCAGTTACGATACTTCCTTCTTTGAAAACATACTTCTCACCAGTGATGACATCGGTTGCGACGCATGCAAACTGGATTGGCAGTTTGTCGAACTTCATTTTTTGAGGAACACCTTCAGTCAGATGATTGAACAATGCCGCAATATTCTTACCGTGCAATAAACCTCCTTTTCCTGTACTTGAAAGCATCATGGAATTGTCAAGAGCAAGACGAAGAATGTAGCTCTCCTGATCTTTCTTTGATGTCAACAGGCGATTTCCATAATCTGGAGTGTCGATGATGAGGTTAATCCAATCTGTGCCTTTTGTGATGTCTTCCAGTTCGGATGTCGTATATCCGATACTATACAATCCGCCGACAATAGATCCCATTGAAGTACCCACAATCATATCGATAGGAATACCGCAGGATTCGATAACTTTTAAAGCACCGATATGGGCAGTACCTTTTGCACCACCTCCGGCTAGGACAACAGCAATTGTTGGTCTGCCTTTATCTTTCGTTTGTTGTATTTTTTGTGCATTTAGACTGAAAAATGTCAGATATAATGCAAAAAAAGTGTAAAATAGTCTTTTCATTTATAGAATAATAGTGTGCAAAGATAAGAAAAAAAGTTGATGCTATCACAAAAAATGGGTATATTTTTTGGCATATATATATAAATAATGTATTTTTGCGTCTGTTATTTAAGGTTCTTGAGATGTTGGGTTCTTTCGTCCGACTGTTTTTCTAGGCAAAATATACACAATATAAATTTTACAAAAATGAATAAGATTGTAAGTAAAAAAATGTTCAGCGAGAAGGTGGCTTGTCTCGAAGTTGAGGCTCCTCTTATCGCCAGCAGTCGTAAGGCAGGTCACTTTGTGATCGTGCGCCTTGATGAGAAGGGTGAGCGTATTCCTCTCACAATTGCTGACAGTAACATTGAGCGTGGTACTATCACACTCGTAGTTCAGGCTGTAGGTGCAAGTTCACAGCGTATCATCAACCTCAATGAGGGTGATATGTTGCAGGATGTTGTAGGTCCACTTGGTCACGCTACAGAAATCGAGAAGTTCGGTACAGTTGTATGCTGCGGTGGTGGTGTAGGTGTTGCTCCACTTCTCCCTATCGTTAAGGCTATGCACGAGGCAGGCAACAAAGTTGTAGTTGTTCTTGCTGCTCGTACAAAAGATCTTATCATCCTTGAGGATGAGATGCGTGCTAACTCTGACGAGGTAATCATCATGACAGATGATGGCTCTTATGGTAAGCAGGGTGTTGTTACAGTAGGTGTTGAGGAAGTCATCAACCGCGAGAAGGTCGACAAGGTTGTCTGCATCGGCCCTACTATCATGATGAAGTTCGTTTCTCTCCTTACACAGAAATATGAGGTTCCAACAGTAGTATCATTGAACACAATCATGGTCGATGGTACTGGTATGTGTGGTGCTTGTCGTGTAACAGTTGGTGGAAAGACTAAGTTCGTTTGCGTTGATGGTCCAGAGTTCGATGCTCATCAGGTTGACTTCAACGAGATGATGATGCGTATGAAAGCATATAAGGCAGAAGAAACAGAAGCTCTTGCAGCGCTTAACAATAAATAATTACAGCTATGACACTTGAAGAAATCAAAGCATTGAGAAATGAGCCTTGGCGTGAAGAATTGCGTAAGGCAATGAGTCCAAAGGATCGTGGCGCAATTGAGCGTGTTAAGATGCCTGAGCTTACTCCAGAATATCGTGTAACAACTTTCACAGAAGAAGTTCAGCAGGGTCTTACTGCTGAGATGGCTATGTGCGAGGCAAAGCGTTGTCTCGACTGTGCAGATCCTTCTTGTATGAAGGGTTGTCCAGTAGGAATCAACATCCCAACTTTCGTTAAGCACATCGAGAAGGGAGAGTTCCTTGAGGCTGCAAAGACAATCAAGAAGACATCGAGCCTTCCAGCTGTTTGTGGTCGTGTTTGTCCACAGGAGAAGCAGTGTGAAGGTCAGTGTATCAAGCTCAAGATGAAGCAGAAGCCTGTTGCTATCGGCTATCTCGAGCGTTTCGCTGCTGACTATGAGCGTACAAGCGGCAACATGCAGGCACCTGAGTGTGCTCCTAAGAATGGCAAGAAGGTTTGCGTTGTAGGTTCAGGTCCTTCAGGTCTTGCATTCGCTGCAGATATGGTTAAGTTCGGTTACGATGTGACTGTATTTGAAGCACTCCACGAAATCGGTGGTGTATTGAAATATGGTATTCCTGAGTTCCGTCTTCCAAATAGCGTTGTTGATGCAGAAATCAACATCATGCGCGAGATGGGTGTAAACTTCCAGCCAGACGTAATCGTTGGTAAGACTGTTAGCTACGAGCAGATCCATGAGATGGGCTTCGATGGAATCTTTGTAGGTTCTGGTGCAGGTCTTCCACGTTTCATGAATATCCCAGGTGAGAACGCTATCGGCGTTATGTCATCAAATGAGTACCTTACTCGTATCAACCTCATGGGCGCAGGTCGCGGTCAGGGCTTTGATACTCCAGTACTTAAGGGTGAGAACGTAGTTGTAGTCGGTGGCGGTAACACAGCAATGGACTCTGCTCGTACAGCAAAGCGTATGGGTGCTAAGACTGTTACTCTCGTTTATCGTCGTGGACTTGATGAGCTTCCTGCTCGTGCAGAAGAAGTACATCACGCAATGGAAGAGGGTATTGATTTCCATGTACTCCACAATCCAATCGAATACACAGCTGATGAGAACGGTCGTGTTAAGGAGGCTGTTCTTCAGGTTATGGAACTCGGCGAACCTGATGCTTCAGGTCGTCGTAGCCCAGTTGCTGTTGAAGGCAAGACTGAGACAATTCCAGCTGACCTCGTAATCGTTGCAATCGGCGTTTCTCCAAATCCAATCATCCCTTCTGCATTCAAGGGCCTTGAAATTTCTCGCAAGGGAACTATCGTAGTAGGCGAGGAGACAATGCAGTCAGATGTTAAGGATGTATTCGCTGGTGGCGATATCGTTCGCGGCGGTGCAACTGTTATCCTCGCAATGGGTGATGGTCGTCGTGCGGCTGCTAATATGCACGAATATCTTAGCAAATAAGTAAATCATTAATAAGACTCCAGCATAGGTAATTTGAATTATTTATGTTGGAGTGTTTTGTTTTTTAGGAATGAAAAAGATTTTTATGGCAACAATAGTTGCAACTACAATCGGTCTTACATCTTGTACACAGAAACAGCATGTTAACCCATTGTTCAGCGAATTCGATACACCTTATGGTATTGCTCCTTTCTCTGAGATTTCTATCGATGACTATCGTGAGGCAATGCTCAAGGGTATTGAAGAAGAGAAGGCAGAGATTCAGGCAATCATCGACAATCCGGAAGAGCCAACATTTGCCAATGTTATCGCTGCAATGGATAAGGCAGGCGAATTGTCAGAACGCGCTTCTGGTACTTTCGGCCCACTTTCATCAAGCAACTCTACACAGGAGATGCGTGATCTTGAAAAGGAATTGACTCCAATCGAATCAGAATTCCGTGATTGGGTTAATTTGAATACAGCTCTCTTCAACAAGGTAAAGGCTGTGTATGACAAGCACAACTCAATGGAACTTAATCCAGAGGGTGGCGACGCAATTCTTACAAAGGAAGAGCGTAAGGTGCTTGAGAATACTTACAAGCGTTTCGTTCGTGGTGGCGCTTTGCTTGACGATGAGAAGAAGGAAGAACTCAAGAAACTTAATCTTAAGCTCTCTGACCTCCAGTTGAAGTTCTCTCAGAATCTCCTTCACGAGACAAACGAGACATATGTGACTATCGATAATGTTGAGGACCTCGAAGGTCTTCCACAGGCAAATATCGATCGTGCAGCAGAGATGGCTAAGTCTATCGGTCAGGAAGGCAAATATACATTCAACATGCAGCGTCCTTCATGCAACCCGGTTCTTCAGTATTGTAAGAACCGAGACGTTCGTAAGAAGGTGTATGATGCATATTATGGACGTGGTGCTCAGGATAATGAATATGACAACCGTGCTATCTGTTCTGAGATTGTAGCTCTTCGCCTCGAAAAGGCAAAGATCATGGGTTACAAGAACTATTCAGAGGTAGCTCTCGACAACCGCATGGCTAAGACAAGCGACAATGTCTATCATCTTCTCGATCAGATCTGGACACCAGCTGTAGCAAAGGCAAAGGAAGAAATTGCCGATATCAAGGAAGAGATTAAGAAGGATGGCTTCGACTTTGAACCGGAAGGCTGGGATTATATGTATTACTCAGACCGTGCTAAGCAGGCTAAGTATAACATTAACGAAGAAGAGGTTTCTGAGTATCTTGAGATCAACAATGTGCTTCAGGGTATCTTCTATGTTGCTAACAAGCTCTATGGTTTGACATTCAAGGAGATTACCGATGAGGTTCCTTCATACGAATCTACAGCAAAGTGCTGGCAGGTTATTGATAAGGATGGCAAGGATCTCGCAATCTTCTATAGCGACTACTTCCCACGTGATGGTAAGGGTGCTGGCGCTTGGTGTACAAGCTTCCGTGGTCAGAAATATGAGAAGAATGCCGATGGCGTTGACGAACGTAAGATTCCTCTCGTAGTCAATGTCTGCAACATGACTCTTCCTTCTTCAGATAAGCCGGCTCTTCAGACAGTCGATAATGTTAATACAATGTTCCATGAGTTCGGTCATGCACTTCATTCTTTCATGCGTGATGTTCATTACAGCGGTGCCAGTGGTGTTGAGCGTGACTTCGTGGAGCTCCCATCTCAGATTAATGAGCATTGGGCAATGGAGCCAGAGGTGCTTGCTGTATATGCAAAGCACTATAAGACAGGCGAGATTATTCCTGCTGAGCTCGTGAAGAAGATTGAAGAGAGTGGCAAGTATGGTCAGGGTTTCGCTACAGTCGAATATCTTGCTGCTTCTCTTGTTGATATGGATCTCCACGTATTGGAGGAAGTCCCTGCCGATTTGGATGTTCTTGCTTTCGAACAGCAGAAACTTGCAGAGCGTGGCTGTCCAAAGCAGATCTTCCCACGTTACCGTGTTACAAACTTCAGCCACACAATGGGCGGTGGTTACACAGCAGGTTACTATAGCTACATCTGGGCAGAGGTTCTTGACTGTGATGCTTTCGAAGCATTCGTTGAGACAGGCGACATCTTCAATCAGGAGGTTGCTCAGAAGTTCCGTCAGTATGTACTCACTCCTGGTGGTATCGATGACGGTATGACAATGTATACTAACTTCCGTGGTGCAGAGCCTAATGTCGATGCACTTCTCCGCAATCGCGGTCTTGGAAGCTCTTGCCGTTAATTTGTACGTATGAGAAAGAGTAGTTTGTTTTTCTTCGTAGTCCTATCAGTACTGCTTGCCGGTTGTCGAAAGGATGATAAGAGCATTGTCATTTTCTTTGACAATGATGTCCATTGTGCCGTTGATGGATACCCATATTTTGCAGGGCTTCGTAGTGCCGTTGATCAAGATACAGCCTATGTCGCAATGGTTTCGTCGGGTGACTATATACAAGGAGGTACGATAGGATCTATTTCCCGTGGCGAGGCTATCATGTCGATCATAAAAGAGATCGGATACGATGCTATGGCGATGGGTAATCATGAGTTCGACTATGATGTACAGCATATCCAGAATCTTGCAGGCGATACCGATGCACCTTTGGTATGTGCTAACCTCGTCGATAATGAAGGGAAAAACGTATTCGCACCATATCGCATCTGCCGGTACGGCAACAGAAAGGTGGGATATATTGGCGTAACTACTCCAAATACTTATCTCTCGAAACCTGCAGCGTTCCAGGATTTGCAGGGCAACGTGCTTTACGATTTCCATCGTTTCGACCTATATGAACACATTCAGAAGACCGTTGATGAAGTTCGTAAGCAAGCCGATTACGTGATTGTGCTCTCTCATCTCGGAGAAGATCCAGACAGTATCGGTATTACTTCTCATAAGCTCATTGCTGCCACTCACGGAATCGATGCTTTGATGGATGCTCACACTCACAGCTATGTTACTCCTCGACAGATCAGGAATGACAAAGGCGAAGGAGTCTGGCTTGCTCAGACAGGTGATTTGTTCAATAATGCCGGTAAGCTTGTGATTGGCAAAGACGGTACTCTCTCAATGGAGCTTGTCAAGATCTTCGCCAATAAAGAAGGCATGGACAATTGTCCTGTGGATGCTCACATCAAACAATATGTCGATAGCATCGTTGCCTATTACTCGCAGATTACGGAAATGCCGGTAGGACAATGCGATTTTGATCTGGTAATCGAAGATGAACTTGGTAATAACATCGTGAGGGTAAAGGATACCAATGCCGGAAATCTCGTCACCGATGCAATGCGAGAGTTCGCCCAGACAGATATCGCATTTACCAATGGT
The DNA here is from genome assembly GCA_045627785.1 of Bacteroidales bacterium. Lineage (GTDB taxonomy): Bacteria > Bacteroidota > Bacteroidia > Bacteroidales > UBA3663 > Liminaster. The sequence goes on from JAZQOF010000047.1 coordinate 52,913, forward strand.
GGAGGAATCAGAAACTCTGTCAAGGCCGGTAATCTCAAGCGAGGCGATATCATTGCAATGCTGCCTTATGAGAATAATGTATGCTCGTTTACCATTACAGGACAACAACTTCAGTCAGTACTTGAGGCTTCGGTTAAGCCGCTTCCTGCGCTCAACGGATCCTTCCTGCAGATATCTGGTATGGAAATGGATGTCAAGGTGCTTGCTGATAAGGATAATGAGGTAAGTAATATCAAGGTCCTCAATCGGAAGACACAGAAGTACGAACCGATAAAAATGGATGGTACTTATTCTGTCGCTGTTACCGACTATCTTCTGATCAACGAGAACTTTAATGTCATGGATAAGAATTTCCCGGATTTGGTCAATCATCATGTGCTTAGTTCCGACGTTGTAATTGATTTTATCAATAATATTTGCAATGGAAAGGTACCAGGTAAATATGCAAATGCGGAGACTCGTATAAAATTTAAATAATAAATAGAATAATAATCGTCGGAAATTTTGGAATTTTCGGCGATTATTTATATTTTTGCAAATCTTTAAGAGGGATCCAACTAACCCGGATCTTATTAATTTATATTTAAGGTATTCAACTATGGCTGGCATTTTTGGTTCGATCTGTACTGATTCATGTGTTACAGATGTTTTCTACGGAACAGATTATCACTCGCATCTTGGCACTCGCCGAGGTGGTATGTGTGTCTACAATGAAGAGACAGAGACTTTCAAGCGAAAGATTCACTCTCTCGAAAGCTCTTATTTCCGCACAAAATTCGAACCAGAATTATCTGAATTCGCAGGAAAGGCTGGTATTGGTATCATCAGCGATACTGATGCGCAGCCTCAGTTGTTTAATTCCCATCTTGGTCGTTTCGCTATCTGCACAGTTGCAAAGATTGTCAATCTTCAAGATATTGCGCAGCGTTTGCTCGATTCTGGCATGCACCTCACCGAGTTCACTTCAGGCCGCATCAATCCGACAGAGGTTGTCGGTTGTCTGATCGTGAAAGGCAAGAACTTCGTTGAAGGTATCGAGAATGTCTATCGTGAGGTCAAAGGCTCTTGCTCGATGGTAATCCTTACCGAAGATGGTATCATTGTTGCTCGTGACTCTTGGGGTCGTACACCTCTCGTCATCGGTAAGAAAGATACAGGATATGCTGTAACAAGCGAAACATCATCATTCCCTAACCTCGACTACGAGACAGTTAAGTTCCTTGGCCCTGGTGAAATTGTCAAGATTAAGGCAGATAGCTGCGTACAGCTCCGCAAACCGAACAAGCGTTGCCAGGTGTGCTCATTCCTCTGGGTTTACTACGGATTCCCAACAAGCGATTATGAAGGTCGTAATACCGAGGAATTCCGTAATAAGTGCGGTTTCGCAATGGGACAGGAGGATGACACAGAAGTAGATTGTGCATGCGGTATTCCAGATTCAGGTACAGGTATGGCAATCGGCTATGCCGCAGGTCATGGTGTTCCTTTCAAGCGTGCTATCTCAAAATATACTCCAACATGGCCACGTAGCTTTACACCTATGAACCAGGATACACGTGAGCTCGTTGCTAAGATGAAGCTTATTCAGAATAAGTCGATTCTCAAGGATAAGCGTGTGCTTTTCTGCGATGACTCTATCGTGCGTGGTACACAGCTTCGCGACAACACAGCATGTCTCTATGAGGCAGGAGCAAAAGAGGTTCACATGCGTATTGCTTGTCCTCCGCTCATCTATGGTTGCCGTTTCATCAACTTCACTACTTCCAAAAGTGATATGGAGTTGCTCACACGTCGCTTGATCCAGGAGTTCGAAGGCGAGGCAGCAGCACAGGATCCTGAACGTCTTAAGGCTTATGCTACAACCGATTCTCCAGAGTACAAGAAGATGGTAGAGCACATCCGTGAGCGTTTCAACCTCACTTCGCTCAAGTTCACAAAGATGGAGACTCTTATCGAGGCAATCGGCCTTCCAAAGGAATGTATTTGTACCCACTGTTTCGACGGTTCAAGCCAGTACACTTTGGAAGAGAACAATCTCGACAACGATCTTCCATTAGATTATGAATCGGCAAAGTAACCGACTTGTAGGCATCGCAGATTTGTGTGAAGGAGATACTGCTTCGGTCGGTATCAATTACACCAATGCTGTGATTCTGGGTGGTGATATTCCTGTCGTGTTGCCTTACACCGACAATGTCGCTGCCATCAAATATATGATTTCCCGAATCGATGTCCTTCTGCTTGCTGGCGGATGCGACATCGATCCGTCGTTTTTTGGCGAAGCACCTTCGCCTATGATCGGAGAGGTGAATCTCCGTCGTGATAAGTTCGAGTTCGCTCTGCTCGAAGAGGCAGTACGTCAGCATAAACCAGTCTTTGGCATCTGCCGAGGGATTCAGGTCATTAATGTGTATTTCGGCGGCACGCTCTATCAGGATCTTCCTACCGAACTCCCAGCTTCAGAAATCAACCATCAGCGTCCCGATATGAAGTGGGATGCCGTACACGAAATCCGTATTGCAACAGATTCAGAATTGTATAGGATTCTTGGTGTTGAAAGGGTCGGAGTCAACAGTACTCATCACCAGTCGGTCAAGGCAATTGCTCCCGGATTTATTGCAACGGCATGGACGGAAGATGGCGTTGTTGAGGCAATTGAATCGACTGAGTATCCTATTATTGCAGTTCAGTTCCACCCAGAACGACTTGTGAAAGATTCGCGATTTCATGCTATTTTTTGAAATGCGCAATATGCAAAATATGCATAATTGATTGCATTTTTATCCACAAAAACTGTATTCAGACAATAATATATGTCTAACGTGCTAAAATACACTACCTTTGCAATGTGATTAATATACACGTTTAAGGTATTGTATAAATTTTTATTATTTTTGTGCGTTATGATTGAAATTATCGGTAACAATGCAGGTCTTGTGTGGAATGCACTCTCTGCAAACAATGGTTTGAGCGTTAAGGCTCTTAAGAAGGCAACAAAGATCAGCAAGGAGAAGGATCTCTATGCAGCTCTCGGATGGCTTGGCCGTGAGGGTAAGATCTCGATCGAAGAAACTGAGGATGATGTTGTTGTAACTCTTCTCTGATTTTTCTTCTTTATAAAAAATAAAAATAGCACTCCAGATTTGGGGTGCTATTTTTTTCTTTTGAAGATCATAACTTTCTCTTTCTGCTATACATTTCGACGCTCTACGATGACAACTTCCGAAAAAGAAAGTATTGATCAGAGAGCGTCGATGAGAACTCAGAGCGACTGGAGTAGTCATCGTAGGGCTACGACATCAACAACTGTTTACAAGTGTTGATGTCGACGCTCGTCAATCGGACTTCCGGACTTCCGGCGGACTCATTGACGACCGTCAATGACTTCTCGGGATTTCCCGTGGACTGATTGACGATCGTCGATGACTATGCTATAATAAGTTTGGTCTTATCATAAATCGTCAATCAGAGTACGAAATTTTATTTTATTAATTTTTCAAAAGAAGTTTTGTGTTACCTACCAAATAGATTCCTTCTGCATCCATCTGGAATCGATTAGTACCTGCGTCGCAATGAAGGATACCAAGCCAAGCGCCGTCGGCTGTAAAGACGTTCAGACTTCTTGCTTCTTTTGTCTTAACAACTATGACAAGACCTTCATTCCATATCTTCAATCCTTCATCGTCAAGATCTTCTTTCATGTCTGTCATATTTTCTCCAGTCGAATTGATCCAGATGGAACGAGTTCTAGTTGGAGATGTCATGTAGGTGCGGAATGGAAGGATATTTTCATAAGAAACGAAGGCAGAACCCGCATTGTTGATGCCTAATTGCGAGTCTTTATGCAAGAATGTTCCGAAGTGTGTGTATCCGTTTGCTGTAGTTGATACTGCATTATCGTCACTTACCTTGATGGTGGTAGGTCCACTTTCGAAGGTAGCCTTCTGGTTGTATTTCTCACTACCATACGCATCTGTCTTGTAGTAAGACTCCATAGAGAACTCATAGAAGTCATCACCTGGGAAGGCAACGATGTAAGGCACAGCTGCGGTGAGAGGAACGTAGTCGGTGAAGGTATGAGATTGAGCGTACCAAGCCTTGTCGTGATAACCCATTGTGTCATCGTCTTCATCGTCGCGCGTGTCATACCAGTCATTATAGTTAAAGAGCGAAGTGAAGTAGTCGTTAGCTTGATAGGTGTAGTCACGCTTAGCTGTAGCTTGGTTGGTTTCTACAAACAAGCCTTCTCCACTGACAGCAGGACGTGCAAATGTTGCCTTATCGCCATTCGCAGCTACCATGCCTGTGAGCCAATACTCATGATGAAGTGTACGATCATTTACAGCACCTTCTCCTGTTGGTATCTCTCCATAGAAGTGGGATATTTCTCCATTCTTCTCTGCCGTAACCTTAGTGGCTGTGAATGGGAGACAGATACCTTCCCATGCAGAACTGCTGTTGTAATCAACCAAATTATTATTGTCCGTATCAATCAAGTTGCGGTATTTCTGCGGATAACGCTCATACCAAGCTCTTTTATTTACATTGAAGGCAATTGGAGCATTGAAGTCTTGCTTATCAACGAGGTGGAAGTAATCAGTTGAGAACACCTCTGCATTCTTAACGATGTTGTGATATACCACATCCTTCTCAGCAATGTCTGCTTCATTCTTCTTGTCAAATACCGTCTCACCAGCATTATACACAAGCAGATTCTGACTGACATGTCCGGTAGTTGCATTATAATCCTTATTACTATCCACACTGAACGTCTCTGGCAAGGTCGTAGTATCATCACCCTCAGCCGTCATTTTTGTAAAGTCAATCGCAGTGAGCGTTGGCTGCAATGCCCAGGCATCCTTGTTATAGTGGAACTTTTGCTCTGCTTTACTTTGATAATATCCAACTGTCTGATATACTCTGTTTGCCTCCACCCATTTTACGGAGAACGCCTCATCAATGTGCACAGGATAAGCATCTGCATTAGTCTTGTCAAGATGCTGACCGAAGAAGAGGCAGTCGTGCTCTGTCAGCGTATAGTCACCAGCATGCTCTGTGTTATGGTTTGTCTGCATATTACCGTAGTTAGGAGCGCCTGTGCGGAGGAATCTCGCATTCTCGTAGATATCAGTAACACGGGCATAGCGCCAATCACCACCCATACCGTCGTTGTTGGCGTAAAGGGTGTGGACGTAGCCATCATTACTATCTGTCGTTTTGAAGTAGTGGCTGAGGGCGTAAGCCTTCTCGCCGTACTTCAACTCGTTAGCATTGTCTGAATTGGTGAAGCAGTTTGTGACAATTCCTGAAGAAGCTATCGTTCCGTTTGGCACACCAAGGTTATAGACCTTACCTGCAAGCTTATCTCCGAAGAGTGAGCCTCCTGCCGATGGCAAGGTTAATGAATATCCATTACCATGCAGCGTGCCAGCAAACGTATTTGTTATTGCAGAAAGCAGGGTGAGGTCGTTCTGCAAATAGAAGTTCAATCCCTCGCCATTATTGCCACCGTTGACATAGCTTACAAAAGCTGCGATGTCTGCATCGTCAGCAAGGTATATCATTGCACCCGGCTTGAGAGCCTTGGCGTAGATATTACCTTCTCCTGCAGCAAGCGTTACATTATAGTTGTCTGCTGTGATATCTGCCATTTTATGATAGTTATGTACCACAAGCATACGTTTGTTGAGAGGGTCGGTGTCTGTTGTAGTAGGGGCTACGACGAAATCTTCACCACCAGCGCGGAAGACATAATAGACATTCCAATGGTTTTGGCTGTAGAGCGCAGGAACGCTACCTTGTGAGTAGCCCTCTGCGGAGGTCGTGGTGAAAGACGCAGGAATTATCTTGCCCTTGCTTTCATCCCATGAATACGTACCTTCACTAAGGTCGTCCTTCAACGGCACGAGTTTCCATTCAAAGCCAGTTACAGGGAGCTGATCCGTGGTCTTAATCTGAATACCATTACTGTTGAAGCCGATGCGCTCGCCAGGGAGGGCACAGTTCATGATGTTCACATTACCCGTAAACGATGGACCCTGAATATACACAATCTCAAGGGTTACGTTGTAGGTCTTGTATTCGTAGGTAGGTTCACCATTGGTATCAGTCTTTCCATCAAGTTTTCTTGCCTTAATAATCAGCTGAACATTCTCAGGTACGCTGAGGTGGTTGTTATAGTATTCCTCCTCTTCGTTCAGAGGACAGTTGTTGACGTTGTCAATGAGATGGACGTTGAAGCGTGGGGTGGTATTGGTATTATTGTATGCAGTCCATGTCTGTGAAGTTATCTGCTCTGCATCCGTTGTTGAACGAGGCATCTCATTGCTCCACAGTGGTTGGCTATTGGAATTATCACCCACCTGTAGCGTGAACTGATATTTGACATCACTACCATCTAGCGAAGTAAGAGCATCATCACGTCCGCCACGGATATCTCTCCAGTATTTACTAGAAGCATCGGGAGTTTCTGCCTCAAGCCACTTCACGCTCTGCAGACTTACATCCCAACTTTTCTCTATACCAGCGAAGATGACGTTAGGGTCGGCAGTGCTAAGGTCAAACTCTTTCTTTGTCTTGAACGAAAACGCCGTGAGGGTGGCATGATAATAATAGGTGTCACCGATAACATACCAGTAATGCTGCTCTGGGAGTACGCCTCCGCACTCGTCAAAGCCCTTTGGCAGACAGTCATCCACGATATACTGCTTTGTACTCTCTCCAGGACGAACGACACCCTCGAATACGAAGTTGCCTGATTCGTTCATGAAGGTTGCTGTCTCTGGATGCTCCTTGTCGTAAGTATCCGCATGGACATTATCTGCATACACATAACCGCCACCTTCGCCAGGCTGTACATTAAGGAGCTTTACCTCTGCCACACCAACGATAGGACCGTTATATGTTTTGTGCTCATCACCTTCATAGTACAGATTCTCCACATGCAGACTGAAACCACTGTTAATGCCTATCATGTTACGGGCAGTAGCGTAGTTACGTTGCTTGAAGGCGTTGGTAGCTGTCTCGAGCTTATCGGAAGCATAATAATTGGTGATGTATTCTTGTTTCTTGCTGCGGTAGGTGTAAGCATCCTGCAAAGCACCCGCTGCATCATGGAACTTACCCGAATGGAAGTCATCGTTTGTCACGATAGCACCAATGTAGTGGATGGTGTTATAGAAACCGATATAGTTACGTGATTGTAGTGTTGTCCAGTCAGTAGCATACGTACCCGTAGGATCGATGTTTGAGTTCATACGCAACTCGCCAATACGAGCGAGAGAATACTTACGCTTGTTAATCTCGTCTGTTGCAAAGTCCTCATCGCCGTAGAGTTTGAAGCAGCAGTCGTTGACCGTGAGGAGGTCAAGACGCTGGAGGGAGTTAAGCATGAGGGGATCGGAAGGAGTGGTTCCTGCATAGCCATAGCCATTGAGTTCTGCTGCACGGAAGCCCTCGCAGAACACCAGACGACCGTCGCCATATATACCGCCGACTCCTGTGTATTCGCCAACAACATTGCCGTGCTCATCCTTCTTTGTAGTCTCAGTAGAAATTTTGATGTGGTCTTTTCCGCTACCTAAGTCAGAGATGATGATACTTGAGTTACCACCATAGCCAACGCTGGAGTTACCCTGGCTGTCAACGCCATGGTTATATGTCTCGGTGCTTGCCAGTGTAGTATAAGAACCGGCAATGGCAGCGGTAGAGTTACTCAATGAGAATCCACCGCCATAGACACCACCACGCACACGAATCTCTACGCTGTTCCAACCGCCGGTAGGAAAGATGGAAGTGTCATCAGGATTATTACCCTCATCGTGGAACTCGAAGTAGTCGTTATTTTGACGTGTAGCAGTATGAATGCTGCTAAGAGGTGTTATAGTCTCTGAGCCATGAAGTTTTACCTCAGTTATCTGGTCATACACATTACAAGGCACGTAGGTTCCTTCGAAGTACTTAATGCTCTTCTTGATGACAGACTCTGTCTTGCCATTACCCTTGGTCTGGTAATCTTCATTCCACTTATCTGCACGGTCGATGAAGTATTCACCCGACTGCTTGCAGACATAGAACTTAGGATAACCCACCGTTACCTGTGCCGAACCATACATAGGCGCAGCAAAACTACCGCCTACAACATCCTTATACACCAGTCCGTCGTGAACATGAATTACTGAGTTACCCACGAGCATACCGTTACGTCCACCACCGAAGATATTGTTTACCGATGGGTGAATCCAACCCTCTGCATTCGGGATATCCTTCATATAGATGTAGGCATCACCGAAGCTGCGTGACTCCGGACCATAGCCTGCGCCATATACATTAGCAACAGGGAGGTTCAGTTTGTTGGATTCATCAAGAGAAGGCTCTTTATAGTCATCGATTGTTACACCGATTTGTCCATGGAGGTATCTTGAATACGCAAGCATATCTGACTCGATGTATATTTGAACATCGCCAACCATATCGCCCGACTGATAGCATCCGCCATAGACATTACAGCCGTCATGCCATGCCTTGCCATCAACCTTCCAGTCAACGCCATTATCTGTCTTGTCATAAACAAGGTAATCACCCACAGGAGCCTCATTTGCTACGGCATTCTTGTACTTTGGATCCATGTTCATACGGCGTGAATACCAGTCACCACGAATCTTCATACGAAGTTTGGTCTTGGTAGGCTGATAGTCAAGCGTTGCATCAGAAGCCACCGGCATACGGAAACCACCGCGATGCCACTTGCCCTTATATTGGAACGACGCATCCTTCGAGCCACCGATAATACGTCCGAAGAAGTTCAGCGACTGCGGGAAGACGATATCCACCGGTTGTTCGGTCATCATCGAACCGGCATTACCACCCATACAGAAGGTACCAATCCATGTATTCTGGAAGGTATGACCCGAGAACTCGGTGAAGCCCAACGGCATCGCCTGCATATCCACCGCACTCATATATATCGACAGCAGGTTAGGATAGATGCTCTTGACAAGGGCTTTCCTTTCGTCAGAAGCTGAAGACATACCATAGAATTCGAGCAGTTCACTCCAGTAGTCATCTGTCATATCTGTAGAGAAGTCAAGTCCGTTGATCTTCTCAAAGTTCACAAGGTAGTTGCTCGTACCATTGGCATCATACTTCATAGACTCCCCGTTAGAGCCCATGAACACCTCATTGACGATGACGTTATCGCCAATATTGAACTTAACGTGAGCCTCTCCTAAACCATCACCTGCTGCACGGATAGTGGAAGCGTTACCACCACAATAAACAGAACCGAAGATATAAACCTTGTTATCCTCACCCTGACCCTGAATGTTAAGATAAGCCTTCGATACGTGCGGACGAATATTTGTGAGAGACACTAGCTGCTCAATTGGTGAGGCTTCTGCTTTACCCGGAATCCAATAAACATTATCATTCAACTCAGTATTCCAGACCTCTGCAATGTCACTCGTAACATGCTCACCTGTCTTGTCATAAGCATAGAGATAGTTACCGTTACCAGCGCCATAGACATTACCAGTAATAGAGCCCGAGAGGTTTACGTTCGTGCCATTATATACAAAACCGCTGATATCATTTCCGCCATAGACGTTGCCAATTTGACCAGCAAGAATGTTCACTGTTGCGCCGTATTCGTCTGCACCAAAAGTTTGAGGAGTCTCTGTGATATTGCCCTCGCCATCATCTGTATAAAGCGTTGCCTTCACATCACTCATACGGCAACCGCCATAGAGCGAACCGATATTAATATTGTCAGAGTCGATTGTGAGACTAAGCCCCTTTGTCTTGCCGGTAGCAGGAGAAGGGTTATAGTAAGTCATATCACCCATGTTACCACCGGAATAGACATTCTCAAGTTTGCCTTTCCACAGGTTCCATGTAGGCTGAATGGTCATCGTAGCTACGTTGTTGCCACCGAAAAGATTTACCACATGGTAAGGATCAATCTTCAAAGTGTTGTCTTCCCACTTATAACCTGTACTCATTCCATTGAAGAACACCTTCGTCACGATGTTCTTTTGATAGTCATTGAAGGTAACATTTGCAAACTTGTTACTCTCGGCATTGGTGAAGATATAGGTATCCTGGGTAATGGTAGCCTTGTTTCCACCACCGAAGGCACGAAGCGTAGTGCCACCTTCTACTTCCAATAAGGCTGTGGCTACGTCTGGCTTATGACCACTTTCTCCTTCTGATACCCATGCCTCTCCATTACCACCAGCGTATGCACTACCAATCATTGGAAAACCACGATCGGCAGAGTCATCATCGGCAGAGATTTCCACGTATGTATTGAACTTTTTGTTTGTAAGGCTTGGACGTGGTTTGCCATCACCATTCGGTGCAGCATTCCACTTACCTTCAGTAAACTTAGCCGGCATAGTACCGCTGATAGTACCTGCAATATCATTACCGCCATAGAGATTACATATAATAAGGTGGTTGGCATCGGTGATACCACGCGCCTTACCATCGTATGCCCATACGTGCGCTGCACCGTGGATGTCTGCCTGACGGCTACCGCCATAGACATTATGTGCGAAACCTTCAGCCATCTCTACGAAGGTGTTGCCCTCGATGACACCCTTATAGCCACCACCATAAAGCGAACCGAGAAGCGTTCCCTGCTTACCTACTGCATAATACACGTTGGTGTTACCTGACACCGTTCCCATATTCGAACCACCGAAGGCGTTGTAGATATAAGGGAACATACCAGCAGGATCTGCATCACCATGTGCTTCTAAGGCAATAGACTTGATATAGAGATACACATCGCCATCAGAGTGGGTGTCGGCACCATAACCTGCACCATAGACGCTGAGGGCATTGTTGGTCTCTAGGTCGCCGGCATCGTCATAGATGTGCATATTGTCGTTCTTGTTGAAGAAGTACTTGTACTTATCATCCGTGCTGTTGGCACACTTAGGCGCGAGCCAGCAATGGTAATCCACCCATGAGTCACCCTCTATGAAGCCCGACAAGAAGCAACCGCCGAAGACGTTACCGCCATGAGCCTTGTATTCCGTCGCCTTTCCCTTACCGCTGCCATCGGTCTTTGCTAAAACCTCAGGCTCAAGAGCACACTTGAGGGTTAGATGAAGAAGGGTCTTGTCCTTGTTGGCAGAATAGAGTTTGGCCTTTGTCGCATCGTTTTCCTCTCCGTCTGAACCAGCGGTCATCGGCTCAAAGTATGATGTAGCATATTCTGCCTCATTTGCTCTTGGGTCAGCATGTACCTGATGTATATGCCTACCTTCAGGGCTGGAACTTACACCCGTACTATTGATACTGAGTATTCCGCCGTTGAAGTTATAACGAATGATACTCTTGATATGAGCAGGATCTGGATGCTCTTCGTCCTCGTATTCCAGTCTTACATAGTCCGTACCCTGTGTCCAACCTGCAGGAACCGTAGTGGCATAATCGTAAACTCCATCGCCATTATTATCGATGAATTTACCATCGCTATCGGAGTCAAAGTAGTGATACTGCACATGAGCATTATACGCACCACCAACGATAGTATGACTCACCGTCACACCTTCTGGCAGAGTATAGTCGAACCTACCGTTCTCAAGAGTCTTTGCGCGCATTGAACCACGGAAGCCACCGCCCACGAAGTTGGCAAGCCAGATGTCTTCTGCATCATTAGGGATATTAAGGTGCACATTATCGCTCCACACCATAATATTATTAAGGTACGCTTGGAATGGCAAAAGCTGCTGCTCTCGCGTCATTGGTTCACCCGCCTCAGAACCTACGGCAAAACCAGGATAGTATTTCTTTGCTGTATAATCAAAGAAGTGATGGTAGTAGTTGTCTTTAGTATATGCACCACTCTGCGTAGCAAGGTCTTTGCCTGAACAACCCATAAAGAGTCCCGACACGTTCTCATCGTTGTCAATATACTTGCTGCCGTCAGCATCCTTAGCCAACTGCTCATGCGTACGACCGATGGTGACGTGTGAACCGAGGCTGATATTAAGCGTACCACCGCCTTGGAAGTAGGCAGGGTCATCACGCACGAGGTGTGGGTTACCTGCGTATGTTGTAGTCAGCAAGGTTTTGTTCCACTCACCGATAGTGCAAGAGTTACCACCACCGAACACCTGACCAAGCACTTTCACGCGCTCGTCCTTTGTATTTCCTTCAAGCGTAAGGTTTACACCGCCGATTGTCTGCGGACGACCTACGTATGTCTTTCCCTTTGGACCATCATCTGCCGAATGATCCACCATGAAGTAGTTGTCATCACCGTGCGTTCCCAAGTCATACCTCAAAGCACCAGGGATATAATAGCCGATGTGGTTCCCGTTGCCAGCGCCATAGACATTACCCTTAATCTCACCTCCATAGATGGTAAGCTGTGCGATACCATTGACAGTTCCCGACACATCATTGCCGCCATAGACGTCGCCATAGATGGTAATCTTGTTCTGGTGCTGATCGTAAGTGTAGGAGCGAAGTTCTTTATTTGCTTCGTCAATGAACTTAGAGGTTGAGTATCTGTCAGTTCCGTTGGCATTCTTGCCTGATGTCTGCAAACCGATAGTTACATTTGTTGCAACCTTTGTAGAAGCACCTGCAGCATGAATATTACCCATCACAGCACCGCCATAGACATTCTCCAGAATGGTACCACGAGTAATGTCGAGATTCGTGCCTGCACAAGGCGCATAGTAGCCACCGCCATATACGAAGTGTACCAGCGACTGTGGGTCGTTACCCACATGCACATTGCACGTTCCACCCACCGTACCATTCAGTCCACCACCAACGATACTGTGCAGGCCAGTACCCTTCTGGAGGTTGATGTCGCAATAGGCATTCTTGGTAACTGTTGCCTTGTTACCAAAACCGCCGCCAAAGACAGAGAAGTGAGGCTTTGCCACATTCTCGATACACTCCTTGTAATAGTCGGTAGTTGCGAAGTTAGCCGGTGCTGTTGGTGCACCCACCATATATACGTGAGCATTTCCCTTTACGTCACATGCCATATTACCACCGCCATAGAGATTGTGGGTGATATCGCTCTCGGTGTTGCGCTTGTCACCAGCACTACTCTGGTCAAGGAATCGGCCAGTGACCTCGTTTGTCATCTCCACATCAGTAGCTGTTGATGGCAGGAACTCACGTGGTTTCCAATATTTACTATACTCAAGGTCTGCATTCTCGAAATACACGTATGTATTTCCATAGATATCGGCAGAGGTTACGTCAGCGTCTCCTGTGCCTGGGTCATCACCGAAGCCACCGCCGAAAATGTCCTTTGCCACCATACCGTTGAGGACCGCCACATTGGTACAGCCATCGATGATGCCAGTAGCCATCGTTCGTCCTGATTCACCTTTCGATGCAGCGATTGTCTGACAATTGAACACTGTACCCATATTACCACCGCCATAGACATGACTCCACACCTTAGTACCATTGAGCTCGACATTGGTGCTACCACAGACAGTACCTACGAACATTGACATCGTCATCTGTGCCTTCGTACGACCATTGCCGCCACCGAAAGCACTACCGAGGATGTTACCGCCGTTGAGTTTTAGGGATGTAGTGAAGTCGAGTGTGGCAAGGCTCTTGTTCTGTTGTGCCACATGATCGGTCATTGTTGGGCGAGCGTTTTCGTTGTACCAGCCAGTATTAGCAATATCACCGCCACCATAAACGTTACCGTAGATGATGGTAGTGTTGCCGCTGATGGTTACATCCGTCTCGCGCATCACTTGCGCGGCGTAGGTGTACGGCATCAAAACCTTACCTCCACCGTCGAAAGGACTATCTATTTCGTCCTCAGCCTCAATACCGGCACCACCACCGAAGACAGCACCATTGTAGAGTCCGCCCTGGATATCTACCTTCGTAGCACCATATACAGCACCTACATAACTATTAACGCCACCAGTAGCATCAGCACCTGACTTAGAACCCAATCCTCCACCAAAGACATTAAAGACAAAAGGCTGTCCCTTGATGGTTATGTTTGTCTGAGAGGTATAAGTCGTTTTGTCATATTTGATGCCACCGGCTCCAGCGTTGGCTGTAGCGTCGTATGCACCTACCGTACCATCGAAACCACCACCGAACACTGACGGAACGAACTGCGCAGACAGTTTAGTGTCCGGCTTCAGACGAAGACCGAGGCGGTCGATAGCCTCCAGTTCGGCATGCGTAAAGGCAACACCATCAGCAGGTTTGATGTCGGCAGTACCGGGGATATTGATGTTGATATTCGTATTGCCGGCCACATCAGTATGTGCACCATAACCAGCACCGAACACCGAACAGATAGGTATCTTTTGCTGGTTCGGCTTCATAGAGTTGTCGTAGAAGTGGCGCCAAGCAGCCATAGCACGTTTGTCTGATACAAAACTATAGGTAGTGATTATACCCTTCGTCATCTCGACATTAGTGTTTCCTGTCACATTACAAGCCAAGTTGCCACCACCGTATATATTACGCAGGTTATTCTCGTCACCAACGGTATAGACAATCTCGCCATCGTTGATAGACACACTGGTGCTTCCACTAATATCTGCCGAGGCTTTGACATCACCAATCTCGTGTCCGCCTCCGGCCTCAGTATAGAGTGCACCCTCGCCACCACCGAAGATACTACCGGCCAGCTGACCAGCATTGATGATCACGTTGGTGTTACCAGCTACTTTCGCCATCTCACCACCGCCATAGACATTGCCACGGATCTGGATTGCACTCTTCGGCTCCGGGGAGGATTGTGCTTTAGTTACTTGGACTACTCCTGACAGCAACAAAACTATGCTGTATATTATATATATTCTTTTCATTCGCCTATAGTCACATTTGTATCGCCTGTTACCATTGCCTTGTTAGGATGTCCTTCTTCGCCCTGTCCTGCACCAAACACGTTACCGTCGATGATACCACCGAGGATGGTGACGTTGGTGTTGCCTTCTACTGCACCCTTGGCTCCGCCGCCGTAGATGTTGCCGGTGAAGGTCCAAGATTCATTTGGACCTGTGAACTCTGGAATGTTAGGGTCAGCCCAAGTTGCTCGTGGTTTGAGAGTCTTTGGTTCAATCGTTACTTTGGTGTTGCCATAGACTTTGGCGATATTGAGGAACTCAGTTTCTGCGCCCACTGCGCCTGTGGCTGCTACACCAGCACCGCCACCGTAGATATTGCCTGCTATAGAGCCACCATAAATGTTGACATTGGTATTGCCATAAACGGAGGCCACGGTGAGGAAATCTTTTTTCTTGTCATTAGCTGCCTTTGTATAGTAATCGGTAGCACCAAAACCGCCGCCATATACGCCACCTCCTATTGTACCGCCATATACGTTTACATTGGTTTCACCCCAGAGAGAGCCAGCACCTGCCATTGTTACTGATACGTCCATTTCTACAGAATAACCATAACTACCACCGTAAAGACCGCCTTTAATGGTTCCACCATAGATATTAAGTACCGTAACGGTTTCTGCAAGATCTATTTCCTCATTCGCTTTGTACATGCTTGATATAACCTTGGTGATGGTCTTGCCTGCATCGTATGGTTGATATTTGATGCCCATGAAAGGATATTTTGCGTTTGCTGTATTATCAACATACGGTATGTACTGGTCATTGGTGTTGTATTTGCCATCAGGACTTTTGAGTCCGCTTATACCTCCAGCAGATACGAACGCACCAGACTCAATTGTACCTCCGAACATATTCAATGTGCTATGTCCGTAGAATGCAGCATTGACCATACCTTTTGTGTTAGTACCAAGCGTAGCACGACCAAGACAAGCAGCGTAATAACGTTGAAGGGTCACATCCACATCGTTTTCGGGGATTATGTTAGTAACTGTACGACCAAAGAAAGAGGAGTTAGAAAGTCCTGCATCTTTGGTTTGTTCAATGGACATACCCTGCATAGCTCCTACAAGGGTAGCGATCTTACCACGTTTGATATTGAATTGTACATCGCAGTACTCTGCACCTTGCGTCATGCCGGCACAAAGGAAGGCGATGTCATCTTTATCTTCTTTACCTCCGCGAGAGTTCCAAGCACCGGTAGAAGTCTCGGGATCAACATCAACATTCACCACACACATAAGCGGATGGCTTGGGTTGCCGATTACATAACGTTTTTCAATGTCACTTTTATTAGTACCAGTGATACGATTACTCAGAATTCGACCGAACTTGCCAGATTTGATGGTAAGCGTTACTGGCTTTGTTTGTGCCGGCCAACCTCCATCGTTAGAAGATGTGCTGAAATTATACGTGTTAGCAAATAAGAATACCTGCATGTCTGGTGCTCTTCGTCCAGAAGTTGCACCATTGGTTGTGGTTAAGTCAGAAGAAATATCCATCACGCATCCAACGTCAAACATGCAGTCGTGCAGATACATTGACAAAAAAGCAGAAGCACCTCCAAAACGGACATACTTGAACTTTGTATCCGCTCCAATGCGAGTAGTTCCTTTATCGACAGTACCGTTATGAGCACTTGAATTCAGATACACTCTGCCACCTGCCTTTACCTTGGCTGCTGTAGTATTATCTGCATCCCAAGGCCAAACACCTGTGATGGTGGCAGGAATACCATTGGTACCATTTCCTTTGGCTATGGTTTCGTCTATAAAGAGGTTGCCTGATCCCTGTGCATTACGAACCACAATAATATTGCTATCCCAGGCAGCATCGCGGTCGGCATCGGTGGTGCCTGTGTAGGCAGGGAGCAGTTTATAAGCTTGAGCCCATGTCTTTACTGCATTGGCCTCTGTCGAACCATCTTTCGAGTCGTTACCCTCACCAAGCTTCAGATACACCACGTTATAGGTCTCATCCACGCCATCGCTGTCGTAGTCGTGATATTCAATTCCTGCCCACGCCGCATTCACGCAACCCAGGAGTGCTATCAGGAGTATGTATATTCGTTGTTTCATCATTTATCACAAATCTCTCTAAGGGAAATTTAGAGTCTTTAATTAATTGTCAAGTGTTTATTATCATGCTCTGAGAGCACATAAAGGTAATCAGGATTGATTGTAATTGTCAGATCGTAGTACTTGCCGGCTTCAAGTGAACTGATAGGATCATTAAGAGATTTAAGCGTGACCTTATTGGTGGCGGTAACGCCTTTGCGAGTAAGATGTGCTGCAGAAATGTCATCTTTGTCATAGATGTCGTATGTACACTTGAATGTCAACTCACTGCTGGTAGTAATTCCACCATCGCCTGTAGTGCGGATATATGCACAGGCATAAGGCGTAGCTGAACCGGACAACTTCATGCCAGGAAGAGGGTTTTCCGAGGTTCCTCCCACATTGGCATCGTTACCCAGAAGCAAGGTCTGATCATTGATTGTGACCTCACGTAGCACAATATCGCGAATCTGCAAATACTTATTACTTACCACAAACTTTAGACGGAGCAAAGCTGTGCGATGCTTGAGTGTAAAGAGCAGGTGATCTCGATAATTTTCATTAACGGGATATCCTGTTGCATCGCTTGACATATAATCACATGCACCGATGGCAGGTATGTTGGAGAACGATAAGAGTATATTACTCGCAGGTTTATCTGTTGCATTTCCATTATCCAGCATATAATACGCCACCATTCCTCCTCGGCGAGCATCTCCGCGTGAGATTGGGCACTTTCTCAGTTCTTCGTTCTCCATTGAGAAAAACTTATGATATGGCTTATACCCGTCAGGTTCCTTGCTCGTCTCAGGGGTTTCTTTAGAATCATTTTTGACGTAGAACATTTCTTTGTCAGGCACATTGATGCATATCCATGCTGGTGTTGGAGTCGTGATAATTCCACTCAGGAAGTCAGGCAAAGCTCGTGTATCATTCCCTGCACGTCCATCTAGCCACGTTGAAGTGACCATGATGGAGAGCGGAGCTTCTTCATCAAGAAATTCTACATGCTCGTCAGTGCAACCGGCAGACAACAATGACGCAGCAAGAATGATGTATTTATTAAAGAATTTGATTCTCATTTTTATTATTTGCGTTTGCAAGCAGCAATTACCAGTTAGTCCATTGGTCAGAAGTGCTACCACCAGACTGCCATTCTGTTATGTTGGCATCGACGAAAAGCAAACCGCCTTCAAGTACCTTGAAAATATATGTGTACTGGTAATTGGGTTTCCAGTGCATGTAAGCGGATGGGACGATAGCCGTCTTGGGCTCAGTATCACCATCAACGTTTACAGAGAACTTATAGTCGGGAGCGGTGACATCAGTACCTGTTGGAAGGACGTAGTAGAATGTTTGATTATCCTTATTGGATTCTTCTGCGTCTTTTGGATAAGCTACAGCGGCAGTGTTTGATGCACAATTCTCAGAAGTGAGCTTTAGTACTTTGCCACTACCTGCTATTGAGGCATCGAAACCCTTGAATTCGAATTTATCGAGATAAGACTCAGTCTGAGAAACTATGCTGTAAGACTCAGAATTTTTGTCAGAAAGAGGATAAGTGACGTTGATTGTGGCTGATTTTACAATCTTCGGTTCTTCAACGTTAGGTCCGAACGAAATATCAGTAAGTTCGATAGCATCGCCTTCGTTACCATCTTGTGGCGCTTCGAGTTTTTCTCCTGAATAAACCATGACACGAACCTTGGCGTATGGTCGTATGAATTCCATTTGTACTACTTTCCCGAAATCTCCTTTTGGAACTGTCTTCAAAGATGAAATATAATAGCCAGTCTGTTCGGTTATTCCAAGCAGAAGTCCTTCAATCGTTAATGTCTTTCCATCATTAGTAGGAGATATTTTATCGTCGTTTTCAACATATCCCCAATAACGGTATTCGTTAGCAGAATAATCCCAATACTTGATTTCCTGCTTTATATTATTTATTGAAGTTCCTCCTACATAAGAGAAACCATGTGAATTATCTTCCGATGTTTCTGATGAATTATCAGAATACTTTACATTATAGCCATTGAATACAATCTGTGAAGAATTATCAGTTTTTATCTTATATCCATATACAACAAAGTCTTTATCTAGAGCTTTCGATGCGCGAGTGTTTGCGCCCGCACGCGTAGAAGAAATCTCTTCTTGCAGGATTGAGGAAAATGACACAGCTGCATGCTGCTCCGGAGTCGGATCAGGTGTTGGTGTTACTTCTATGTCTGGCTGTATGATGCCATTAGGATCATCGTTGTTGCATGAAATGGCAAGCATTGCAGAAAAAGAGAGTATATATGGTATGTAACTTTTCATTTTTGACGGTCTATATACATTATTATATATACGCGCGCGATTTTTTTATACATCAACCATGCGAGGAACAATTATATCCCTCGCATAGCTAATATTATTTATGAATAGATTGATTACTGAACCTTGATTACCTTAACGTAGTTTTTTGAACCGTCGGTGTACTGGAATACATAGGTCTTGCCCGACGCCACAGTAAATTTGCAAGCAGAAACAGCAAGTGTATTACCATCTGAGGCAGGAACTTCACTTACTAATTCATAACCACATGAAGCCAAAGTAATGCCAGTATCATGCTTACTTCCATTCAACTGATCCTGTACAAGAGTCTCTGTAATAATCTTTGGATCTGTTGCTGTAGCAATATAAACAGCGACACCAGCAGGAGCAGTGAGTGAACTGAGATCAACCGCAGTAGTCTTATTCATTACAGAAGCATAAATATCACCAGCCTTATACTCGTTACCTGAAGTTACTACCTTACCAGCCTGATAAGTTGTAATAGAAGGAGTAGAAACTGTTGTAATAGTCTCCTGAATGCCGTCCTCGGTATCCACTACGACAGCATCGAAGGTGATTGGTGTGAGACCCTGAACAACATTTCCAGAACCATCAACACCTGTCCACCCATTAGTAGCATCAGAAATCTTGAAGATGTAGGTGTATGCATAATTTGGTTTCCAGTCAGCATAAGCAGCAGGAACTACAGCACTTGCATCACGAACGTGAATTGTCTCGTCAGAGCCATCAGTAGATACAAGATCATATTCGATGCGAATCTGAAGATTGTCCTTTGTTCCAAGAGGAAGGACGGTCTGATAGTAATTGTTTGAGGCAGCACCTGCATAAGTAGCTGTATTAGAAGTACGGCCAAGATAATCTCCGTCAGCTTCAGAATCATCTTTAGTCTCTTTGTAGTCAAGTGTACCAAAAGTCATTGTCTTTACAAGTGCATCTCCTGTTTCACTACCAGCAGCAAACTTGACGTGAGCCAGGTTATAGTCAGAACTCAATGTTCCATTTGAAGAATTTGCCCAACCAACGGTAGGATAGTAAACGCTCATCGTACCCTTAGAGGTTGCTGATGGGAAAACTTTACTTGCGGCAAAGAGAGTTGCTTTGTCTTCACCTACAGTTGTAGTCTTCGAGCCATCCCATGCGGCATTATAGAACTTAACATTCTTTACAGAGTATCCAGGAACAGTCTCATATAATGCGACACGAACCTTAGCACCAAGACTGCGGAATTTAAGAGTTACAGTCTTTCCAAACTCACTAACGCCATCACGATTATATACTGTTACGAGATCCGCAATATATGCAGAAGCAAGTTCTTCTGCTGATCCCTTTAGGGTATATACAGCATCAGATGTGCCAAGTTTGGTATAATCAATTTTTGAAAGAGTTGCAAAGGTTTTTTCTGTTGAAGAAGTACTCGAAACACCAGTACCATACGAGAATCCGACAAAGTCATACTGTGTTGCTGAATAGTCCCAATACTTGATATTCTGAGCAGAGGCACTAGAAAGAGTATGTTTTGTTTGGCCGACATATTCCCAACCAGCTACGTTTGTCTCTGTTTTATTTGCGCTATCTTCAATATAGTTTACATTATAGTGGTCAAAGACCTTAGTTTTAGTAGAACCATCACCCTTGATACCCATAACAACGAAATTGTTATTGAGCAATCCTGCAGCGGTCGACCCTTCTGCACGTGTTTGCGCCTTTGTACCAGAGTCAAAAAGAATCGGCTTATCACCATTGATGGTGTGCTGAGCTTCTTCCGAGCCTAAAAACTCATTGTCAGCACACCCCGCTAATAGCAAGGCTGACAAAGAAGTTAATAAAACTTTTTTCATAATAGTTGATTTATTTTAATTAGTGTTATTAATATATTTTCTTAATCTTTTACGTCAAATTCATGTGTTTCATCTACCCACTCCTGAACTACTGCATCGAAACCGGAACCGCCGTTACGACCAGGAGAGCGGATAGTGTCCATATCCAATTCAACTGTGATCACACCACCGCGGAAACGTCTGATGACCTGATCGGTGACATCGAAGTAGAGTGTCGAGTCATTACCGTTACCGAATATCAAATTGACATCCATGTAATGTCGCTGATTTCGTATCTGTTCAGGTATCTGAAGATGATAGCGGTAGTCAAATGGATTGATGCCTCGTATTCCGAATGTTGTCAGACGACCTCCTACGATATCGACCTCCTCATTGCGATGCGTGTCATAAACATTCTGTTTAAGGCGAGTGTTGTAATGTACTGCAACAGGATCGTTGCCTGCAATGCCTGTGTTGAGTGTTGTCGAATAGGCAAAATTCGACAGGTTGGCATTACCATCTGTTCCTACAACCTTACCCCAGTTGTGATGAATGATAACCTGTGTGAGGTAAATATACACCACAGGATTCAGGAGCATGTCTATATATTTGTAATATGTATCATGCACTTCGTCGTAATAATCATAATCCTCGATATTCTTGCTGATATAGACTTTCTTTTTTTCGGCAGCATATAGCTCTTCCGGCTGGTTGTATGCATAAGCTCGTGTAGAGTGATAGCGTGTGCCGTAATTTGTTTCATTCGTGTAAGCTGTAATCGAGTCAAGTGTTGTCTCTTCGTCGATTACAATGCTCTGAGCGACATCCCGTGACTCTATCTCGTTATAGACGAGGAAATCGTAATAACCGAAGTTATAAGTCGATGTGAACGAATGACCGTGTATCTGATCTCGTAATACTGTTGTATGCTTTGCCAACGTGTCGTGTCCGAGATAATAGCGGCGTATATTGAAGTCCTCAGGTAATGTGTATCCGATAGGACCGAAAAGAAGGCTGTCTGTTTCATCCCATCCGTAACGCCATTCCTTTCGCCAATCGTAAACTGTATCGTAGCCGAACTCGTACAGGAGATCGTAGTTCCAGACGACATCGAAGTCAAGAACTACTTTCGGAAATTTTACATCGATGTCAATCTCTTCGCGAAGATGCAATGGTGGAATAGGATCACAACCTCCTATAATACTAGTGAAGAGTAGCGCAACGGTAACATACATGGCACGCAATAGCTGTTTCATCGCAGATCTCCTTTCTTCTTCATTTTTCGATAGAAGATATCGTACGACAAAGTGATGCCGATGCGTGTTGGACCTAACCATGTGAACAGATACTGACGTTCCTTGAAATCCTTCGCCTTGCCTTGCCAGTCATAGTAATATAGCTCGTCAATATGACGATCGACAGGATCTCCATAGACGTATGGATCGTATTTAGTGCGGAAGTACCCGACCTGAAAGCCGACTTCGAGTCGCCAATGATGCTGATCGGTCCAGAGGTGCCCGTCTGGCATACGTACTGTTTCGCGTTTCTTGCCGAGTCTCCATACATAACCTGCACCAACGCCGCCGCCCCAGCCTTCGCCTTGCCAACCTTTGACATCGGTGAAGCCGATACCATACTTGGCAGCATTTGCATAAGCCTGTACATACCATCCACGGAATGAGCCGCTCTCCTGGAAGTAACGACGGGTTTCGAGCTGCCAATTGCGTATCTGGAAATACTTATGTTGTTTCTGCTTGTTCTGCCACCAAGGAATGTCGAGCGATGCACCGTATGTCCAATGTCCCTTGAGCGGATAATATTCGAGTTGGATGTTCCAGATAGGAGCGAACCCGTACTGAGGAACATATGCCACATCCTGAAGCAGGTTTGTCTTGAGAGAAAGCCATTCGCGACGCACGTTGTTCTTGACAACAGGCTTTTCGTATCTTGCCATCTCTCGAAGTTCGGTCGGTATTGTCACGCCAGGAAGATCCAATGGCTTTGACTGCAAAGGTTTGATGCCAAGATCCATCACATCACCGGCTTTGTTCTCTGGAAAGATGATCATGAAGCGTGATGCTCGGAGACTTGGGAAGTATTCTGCCTTGATGCGGTTCCAGAGCTTACCGCCATTGTAATTCATCAGGCGATTCTTGAGGGTTACAGGATCTTTGATTCCGGTAGCCACCATCTTGCTGACCAATTCTGCTTCCGGGTCTTTGGCTTGTCGCATCATGAAAGCCAGTAGTTGGTATTCCTCATCGACTACGTCAATCTGGAGTTCCGAGGCAGATACACCATGTTCCTGGAATATCTTCAGAAGTGCATCACGGCGTCCTTTGCTCAGTCGTTGGTTGAGTTCAAGCGATCCTTCCGGTGAGGCTGCACTACGGATGCGGATGCGGGCATTGCGGATATTCTCGCCATTGAGCAATGGCACAGCGTAACGTATAAAATGTTGGAGTTCCCGATTATTGGCATCAATTGTAGTGCGTCCTGCCGAGAATACGATTGGCAATGAACGCATAAAGAAAAGTGAATCGACTTCTAACGCATCTCTATTGGCATCTTCAGCAAATATTATGTATGACGAGACGTTTAGAGACTTCTCTTCCGGAGCCAAGAGTTTCTCACCCTTGGTTACACTGGTCAGTAAAGTCAAGAACATACTGGTCAGGATTAGTAGATGCTTTTTAGCAAGATTCTTCATGCCTTAAAGATAAACTGCTCCTTTTCTTTGAAATTAATTAATGTTTTATCATGCAAATTTACCATTTTTTTTTTTTTTTTCTGTAAGAAAAAACCATAAATGTGGCGCTGGTATGCTTAAAAACATGTTTTTGTAACTTTTTGTACAACAAATAGTGTAGATTTAGCGCAATTTTTTTTGGTAACTTTAAAACAAAAACGGGACTTCGAAAAGTCCCGAGGTATAAGGTTGTGGTCGCTGACGGATTCGAACCGCCGACCCTCTGCTTGTAAGGCAGACGCTCTGAACCAGCTGAGCTAAGCGACCTTTTAAGGGAGCAACCAATATTTGGTTAGTCAACCTTTAACGGCGCAAAGATAGTGCGATTCTAAGTTTTTTCCAAATTTTTTGTTCACTTTTTTGAGAAAATCTTTTATTTCATTATCTTTGTACCCATAAATTACACGAATATGCTACAAGATTGGCTACCTACAACTGCAAAAGAAGTTGCCCTGCGAGGATGGGACGAACTGGATGTTATTATGTTCAGTGGCGATGCCTATGTCGATCATCCGTCGTTCGGTTCTGCAGTTATCGGTCGAGTACTTGAAGCTGCAGGATATAGGGTTGCTATTGTGCCGCAGCCGAACTGGCGTGACGATCTCCGCGATTTCAAGAAACTGGGCAAACCGAAGCTCTTTTTTGGAGTATCTCCAGGTGCAATGGATTCAATGGTCAATCATTATACGGCAGCACGACGTCGCCGCAGCGATGATGCCTATACCCCGGATGGAAGGGCAGGAGCGCGTCCTGATATGCCGAGCATTGTCTATAGCAAGATCCTGCGTGAGCTGTATCCCGATACACCTATTATCTTAGGCGGTATTGAAGCAAGTCTTCGCCGAGTGTCGCACTATGACTATTGGGAGGATCGTCTGCGCCCGAGTCTTCTGACCGAATGTGATGCAGATCTCATTTCCTATGGTATGGGAGAGAAAGTGATGCTAGAGATTGCCTATCGCCTCCGCGAGAGCATAGAGTCGGGTATTACCGACCGAGAGTCATTGGTTGCATTGCTCAGCGATATTCCACAGACAGTTGTGCGTCGTCCTCTCGACGAGATTCCTGTCAATCCGAATCCCGATGAGGATGTGGTGCTTCACAGCTATGAGGATTGTCTTAAGAATAAAGTCTTCCAGTCGGAGAATTTCCGTCATATCGAAGAGGAGAGTAACAAGTGGCATGCTGCACGTATCTGGCAGAAGACTGGTAATGTAGCAGTACTTGTCAATGTGCCTTATCCTCCGCTCACAACCGAGGAAGTCGATGCGTCGTTCGACCTCCCATATACCCGAATGCCTCATCCACGATACAACGGCAAACGCATTCCTGCCTATGAGATGATTCGTCATTCGGTATGCATGCACCGCGGATGTTTCGGCGGTTGTTCGTTCTGCACAATCTCTGCCCATCAGGGTAAGTTCATTGCCAGCCGAAGCAAGGAATCTATCCTGCGTGAGGTAAAACAGGTGACTGAGATGCCTGATTTCAAAGGTTATATCAGCGACCTTGGAGGTCCTTCGGCTAATATGTATATGATGAGAGGCAAGGATTTGAGCCTTTGTCAGAAGTGCAAGAAACCTTCTTGTCTCGCGCCATCTGTATGTCCGAATCTCAATGCCGATCATCGTCCGTTGCTCGAGATATATAAAGCTGTGGATGCCCTTCCAGGAATCAAGAAGTCGTTCATCGGAAGCGGTGTGCGTTATGATCTTATATTAAATGAAGGCAAGAATGGCGAGTTCAAGGAAGTGAATATGAAGTATGCCGAAGAACTCATCCGCAACCATGTCTCCGGCAGATTGAAGGTCGCTCCGGAACATACTTCGCCTGAGGTGCTCAAGGTGATGCGAAAGCCACCATTCGAACAGTTCCACAAGTTCAAGTCGATTTTTGACCAGATCAACCGCAAGTACAATCTCAAGCAGCAAATCATACCGTATTTCATTTCAAGTCATCCGGGCAGTACCGAGATTGAGATGGCAGAGCTTGCAGCCGAAACCAAGTCGCTCGACTTCAAGCTTGAACAGGTTCAGGATTTCACACCTACGCCGATGACTGTCTCTACCGAGATCTATTACTCTGGCGTACACCCATACACACTCGAGCCTTGTTATTGTGCCCATTCGCCTGAAGAGAAACTCAAGCAACGAGCCTATTTCTTCTGGTATCAGCCGGAAAATGTGGCAAAGCTCCGTGCCTCGCTCATCAAAAAAGGCAGACAGGATCTCGCACAAAAGCTGTTTGGTACGGGATTTGTAAGGAATACAGGAGGACCAGCGCGTCCTGCATCTGGCGGATACAATAAACAGGCATCGTCAGGTA
Organism: Bacteroidales bacterium; assembly: GCA_045627785.1. GTDB lineage: Bacteria > Bacteroidota > Bacteroidia > Bacteroidales > UBA3663 > Liminaster. The sequence continues at coordinate 79,059 of JAZQOF010000047.1, forward strand.
ACAGAACAAACTATAAATCAAAACCGAATCGCTACGATCGCGGTTCGAGATCTAACCCAAAATAAGGAGAAAAAAGATTATGTATTGGCTTTTATTTGGTGCAATTGCACTTATCGGTTATCTGGTTCAGGCAAACCTGAAGAACAAGTTTGAGAGATATTCACGTGAGCCGGTTCGTCTCACGGGTCGCGAAGTGGCAGAGCAGATGCTCCGTTCGCACGGCATCTATGATGTCAAGGTCGTTTCTACAAGCGGTTCGTTGACCGATCACTATAACCCGGTGAACAAGACACTTAACCTGAGTGAAGATGTATATAATGTAGCGAGTGTTGCTGCCGCTGCCGTTGCAGCTCACGAATGCGGTCATGCCGTTCAGCATGCTACTGCCTATGGTCCATTGCGACTCCGTTCGGCTATGGTACCTGCAGTAAGCTTTGCAAGCAACACCGTTCAGTGGGTATTGCTCGCAGGTATCTTGTTGGTAAATACATTCCCTTATCTGCTTCTTGCAGGCATCGGATTGTTTGCCATGACTACACTCTTCAGCTTCGTCACACTCCCTGTCGAGATCGATGCAAGCAAGCGAGCTTTGAAATGGCTCGAACGTAGCGGCTTGACAAGCAGCGCATATCAGAAAGATGCTGAAGATGCATTGCGATCGGCTGCCTATACCTATGTCTATGCAGCACTCTCTTCGCTCATGACATTGCTCTATTACATTTCCATCTTCCTCGGAGGCAGAAGGAGAGACTAACTTAATTGATAATTTATAATTGATAATTAAACAAATTAATGTGCGTCAGCTAATAATTATCAATTATCAATTATAAATTATAAATTACTTAAGTAGCGTTCGGCATCCATAGCGGCATGGCAACCTGAGCCGGCAGCCGAGATTGCCTGACGGTATATTGGGTCGGCCACATCACCCGCAGCAAAGACACCAGGAATGTTTGTCTCTGTTGTCGGGTGTTTTACTATGATATAACCAGCCTCGTCGCACTCTACGGCAGGACGGAACACCTCTGTATTCGGATGATGACCGATAGCGAGGAAGAAACCGTCGATGTCGATGTCGAATCGTTCTTCGTGATCTGTGCCTTTACCCTTTACGAGGTGAGCGCCTTCCACACCGTCTTCGCCGAACAATCCTTCCGTCTGTGTCTCCCAGAGAATCTCGATATTTGGAGTGTTCATCACGCGTTGGGCACTCATCTCGCTTGCGCGTAATACGTTACGGCGCACGATGAGATAAACTTTCTTGGCAAGGCTTGCGAGGTATGTTGCCTCTTCACATGCTGTGTCGCCACCACCCACAACGGCTACGATGCGCTTGCGGTAGAAGAATCCATCGCATGTAGCACAAGCCGATACACCCATGCCTGCATATTTCTTCTCATCGTCAAGACCGAGATACTTAGCCGAAGCTCCTGTTGCGATGATGATTGTCTGAGTTTCGATTTCAGTTCCATCATCGACATAAACCTTATGTGGTTTTCCTGCTTCCTTTGCGAAATCCACCTTTGCGATGAATCCATGACGGATGTCAGCGCCAAGACGAAGTGCCTGATTGCGTATGTCCTCCATGAGCTGAGGTCCGGTCACACCGTTCGGGTAACCAGGGAAATTCTCGATTTCTGTTGTCTGGGTGAGCTGTCCGCCCGAAAGCATTCCTTCGTAAACGATAGGAGACAAACCGCTGCGGCAAGCATATATGGCAGCTGTGTAACCTGCAGGTCCACTGCCGATGATAAGTACTTTATTCATTTTGTGTTTACGTTTTATGATGCCGCAAAGGTAATAATAATTTGCGACTCTGCAATAATTATCAATTATGAATTATCAATTATCAATTATGAATTATCAATTATGAACTGATTTCATTTCCAATACAGTAGCATTGCCTGCCATATTGCCACGATGTGACAAGCCGAACCTGCCAATACGAAGAAATGGAATACGGCGTGCATGAACCGCTTGCGCAATGAGTAGAATATCGCACCGGTGACGTAGCATACGCCCTCGGCGATGATCCATGACACAGCCACTATACCAGCGCTATCGAGCAGCGGTTTGAAGGCAACGAGGATACTCATTCCCATTCCCACGAAGGCAGCTGTCTCCACATAGCTGTGTTTGTTCTTTACCTTTGCGAAACTGATTATGGTTCCGACTATTGCGCAGACCCACACGAAGATGAAGATGATAAGTCCCCACCAACCATCCTTCCACATGATGGCAAGGGTGAGGGGCGAGTAGCTTCCGGCGATGTGCCAGTAAATTGCCGCGTGATCCCATTTCCTGAGCTGCATCTTCCATTTGCTGGTCGAAGGCAAGGCGTGATATACGGTCGATGCGATATATGATCCCATCATGCCGAACATATACAAAGAAATACCCCATATCATATAGTTGTCTTTCTCCCATACGCTCCACACTATCAGTATGATGCCCATCACCATTCCGCCTAGAATGCCGAATGCGTGCGACCATGTGTTGAGCAGTTCTTCTTTCTTCGATTGCAGGAAGCTCTTAGTCATCGGTTACCAGATTTATGATAAATATTTTTTTCTTACGCAACATTTTGTTGAGTTGCGGCAAAGATAGGGATTATTCCATATAATTGCTGTAATTTTAATTATTTAGCAGATTTTTTACTTTTTTTTAAGACATCTCAGCCATTGTCTCCAAATAGTTCTTATCTTTGCAATGTCTCATTTATAGTTTGAGATTTGACATAATGACCATATAATAGAATGACTATGAAAAAAACACCGATTGCTATGGTTTGCGCACTTGCCTTTCTGGCTTCATGCAGCGACAATACATCTACATGCTATTATCTCGATGCTACCAATGGTAATGACTCGAACAACGGTACGTCTCCGGAAAAAGCCTGGAAGACGATTGCCCGTACGGAGGGTCTTGTTCTGAAGCCGGGTGAACAGCTTTTGCTTAAGAGAGGAGAGACTTTTGTCGGAAACCTTGATGTCTGCGGACAGGGTAGTGCCGATTCCCTTGTTGTGGTCGGAGCCTATGGCGAAGGTGAAAAACCTGTCATCACAGCACCCGATTCTTCGCTCTATGCCGTCAGGATCTTCAACTCCGACTATATTACTCTCAAAGACCTTGAGATAGTCAATACAGGTAGCGAAGAGATGCCGGGACGAACAGGTGTGGAAGTTGATATCCGCGAGTTCGGCGTTTCGCACAATGTGACGCTCGATGACCTTTATATCCACGATGTCAATGGCTCGCGAGTGAAGCAGCTTGGCGGCGGTAGTGCCATCAACTTCAACTATCACAGCAAGGAGACACTCTCGCGCTTCGATGGTCTTTGCATTCAGAATTGCCATATCGCACGTTGTCAGCGCAATGCCATCATCTGGGAAGGTGAGGCAGATCGTGACAAATGGTTCCCAAGCACCAATGTGGTTGTGCGACAGAATCTTATCGAAGAAGTTCCAGGCGATGGTATCGTGCCAATCTGGTGCGATGGATGTCTGATTGAATATAACATTATGCGCAATTGCCCGGAGACACTTCCTGACACCGAGGCGGCTGCAGGCTTCTGGCCATGGAGCTGTGACAATACCGTGATTCAGTTCAACGAGGTCAGCGATCACAAGGCGCCGTGGGATGCACAAGCCTATGACTGCGACTATAACTGCCGCAATACCACTATCCAGTATAACTACAGCCATGACAACTATGGCGGATTGGTACTTGTGTGCAACTGCAACACAGAACCTGAGCGATGGAATGTCGGCAACCAGAATTCCTTGGTGCAGTATAATCTCAGCATCAACGACGGTTTGCGCCCTAACCTTGCACGTGGCAGCATGTTCTCTCCGGCAATACATTTCGGAGGTCATTCGACCAATACTCATATCCGTAATAACATCATCCATCAGAATGTCAAGGCAAGCAAGGCGATCGACACTCGCATGTTTGTCTCTGATTCATGGAACGGTTATGCCGACAGCACTTATATCGAAGGTAACATCTTCTATGCTGCTTCTCCAAGCGGTTTCGACATGACCAAGTCAACCAATAACTTCTTCAAGGGAAACATACTCATCGGTCAGTTCAGTAATGCTCCTGAGCGTGCCAATGTTCCTGCATATGTCGATCTCTACAAGCAGTATGTGCTCGATAAGGGAGAAGATGGCTTTGCAGGTCTTTCACTTCTTCTCGAACAGAAAGATGTGTGTGGTGTCAAAGGTAACTTTGTCAATAGCCTATTAATGCATCTCGTTTTCAGTCAGTTAGTAAAATGATTAAGAAATTTTTTGTAATTGTCATGTTTTTCTGTGCCATAGGTCTTAAGGCACAGGATATCAAGTTCAAGGCGGATATCAGACAGATGATTCCGATGTCCTATTCTCCGCAACCAGGTCTTAGCGGTTTCTCGTTCGAGATGCGCAACGATTCTGCGTTCGTCTATCTGCCATACATCGGCCGTGTCGATAACCCTACATTCGGCAACGACGGACTTAACTTCGATGCTCCTTGTGAGGAAATGAAAGTCAAGCCGACCAAGAAGAAAAACGGCAGGAAGTTGGATTTCAAGGTAAAGCATGATATCGTGACATACCGCTTCCAGGTTACACTATGGGATAACAACAGCATCGATATCATGATGCAGCCAAGCAATGCCCAGAGCTGCAGCTATTCGGGCGAGTGGGAGTGATTAAGGCTGTTGCTGACTCAGATACTCCTGCTTCATGTAATCCATGTATGGAGCCACGTGGCTGAAGAATTGCTTGTAGCCGGAGCATAGATAGTTAAGCGGTGGTTGTCCTTCGCCTGTTCTGACGAATCGGTTCTTAGGACATTCGCCGTTGCATGCGAATTTCCACTTACATTCAAGACATTGTTGAGGCAGGTTCTGTTTGATACGACCGAACTGCCTCTGCTGTTCTCCGTACAGCATCTCCACGAGGGTCTTCTCGTGTATGTTGCCGAGCTTGAACTCCGGGAACACCAGGTGGTCGCACGAATACACATCGCCGTTGAACTCCATACATGCGGCATGTCCGCATTTCTCGCCGTATGTACATACGCCAGGTGTCACGCCGCACCAGTTGGCAAGCGTGGCATCGAACAGCTGGATGAAGTATTTGCCCACATCCTGCTTATACCATTCGTCGAAGATCGCACAGAGAAAATCTCCCCATTGTTTCGGTGTGACCGAGAAATCGGCGAGAGGAGCATCTGTGTCATGCATATTGGCAAGACGTCCTTCGCACATTCTCTCGACGATAGGAGTGAACTGGATGTAGTGCGCGCCAATTTCCTTGAAGAAGTTGTAGAAGTCGAGCGGATAGTCGGCATTGAAATCGTTCACCACAGCCATAGCATTCCATTGTACACCATGTTTGTTCAACAGGTTGATACCTTTCATCACATCGCGCCATGACGGCTTACCGAGACGAGAACGTCGGAACTCGTCATGGAACTCCTGGGGTCCGTCGATCGATACCCCAACAAGGAAATTATTCTCTTTCAGGAACCGGCACCACTCGTCGGTGAGTAGAGTGCCGTTTGTCTGTATTGTGTTGTCGATCTGTCGTCCTCTGCCATATCGCTTCTGTAGCTGTAATGCTTTCTTGTAGAACGACAAAGGGCGCATCAGCGGTTCCCCACCATGCCATTGGAAACACACCTGATTCATGGTTTGAGCCTCGATAAACTCCTGCGTGAATTTCTCCAACAGTTCGTCGCTCATCACCATCTTCTGCTCGTTCGGATAAAGCTTTTTCTTTTCCAGATAGTAACAGTATTCGCATGCCAGGTTACAATGCGACCCGGCAGGTTTCACCATTACATACAGTGGGAAGGAATAGAGTCTTGCATCCATATCCGATGACCTTTGTAAAAACTGCAATCAGAATTCTGTCACACCGAAGTCCGATCTCATCTTCGAGAGCTGTGCATTGAGCGCCTGTATCTTATCGGCATACTTCGGGTCGTCTATTGCATTGTGCATCTCGTCCGGATCTGCCTCAAGGTCGTAGAACTCGTCATACGATGGCTGTTTGCCCTCCTCGTCATAGAAATGTATGAGCTTATATCGGTTGTCGAAGACACCATCGTGGCGCATCACATTGTGTTCGGCTGTATGGTCATAGAAGTGGTAGTACAGGTATTCGCGCCATTCTTCCGGTTTCTCGCCGTTGTTCTTCAGTACAGGCACCATGCTCATGCCATACATGTTCGATGGCTTCTCGACGCCGGCAAGGTCCAGGAAGGTAGGGCCATAGTCGATGTTCTGTACCAGCGTCTTCGATTCCACGCCCTGCTTGCAACCGGGATAGCTGATGATCAGCGGAGTGCGGAATGACTGTTCGTACATGAAACGCTTGTCGAACCAGCCATGTTCGCCCATATAGAAACCCTGGTCCGATGTATAGACGATGACCGTATTGTCCATCAGATCGTGTTCCTCAAGATAGTCCAGCAGTTCACCCACTGAGTCATCCACCGACTTGATGACGCGCAGATAGTCCTTCACGTAGCGCTGGTATTTCCATTTTACCAGCTCTTCGTGCGAGATCTTATCCTTATTAGCCAAGATCCACTCGTTCTTTTTCGCGTATGACGCCAGGTACTTCTCCTTGTCTTCCGGGTTCATGCGACTGATGTTATACATCGCATACATTGACAATACCTTTTCTTCCTCGGTTCCATACTCCAGCCAGCCAGGTACCTTCAGGTCATAATCCATCTTCATGTCCTTGTCAATGCTCATACGCTGGTCATGAGCTGCTTGTCCTCTCGTCGCGTAGTCGTCATAGAAGGTCTCGGGCATCGGGAACTCCACATCCTCATACAGATCCAGGTATTTGATATCGGGCATCCAGTTGCGGTGAGGAGCCTTGTGGTGCACAAACAGCGCAAACGGCTTGCTCTTATCACGGTTTTCCAGGAAGTCTATGGCATAATCCGTCGTCACCTGGGTAGCATATCCCTCCGTCGGAACATACTCACCGTTGGTATCTGGGGTTTTGAATCCCGGGTTGTAGTATTCGCCCTGATTGCGCAGCACCCTGTACATATCGAAGCCTCTAGGCTCACACAGCATGTGCCATTTTCCGATCATTCCAGTCTGGTATCCAGCTTTTTGCAGTAATTCCGGCACAAAGGTAACGGTTGAATCCATCACGTTCGATAGCATCGTCTGTCCATTCTGGTGCGAGAAAAGACCTGTCATCAGACATGCTCGGCTAGGCGTAGAGAGCGAGTTCTCGACATAGGCATTCTGAAAGAGTATTCCTCGTGCCGCAAGACGATCCAGATTCGGAGTCGGTGCCTGCACGGACAACGGGTCGCCATAAGCCGAGATAGCCTGATAGGCATGGTCATCGGTCATGATATACAGAATATTCATTTTCTGCTGCATCTGGTTCTTATCGCTCTGGCAGCTCAGGAGCATCGGAGCAAGCAAGGCTGTGCCTGTAAGGATCTGTTTCATGTGTTTTCGTATTCAGGAATTATTGCACAAAGTTGAGCAATTTTTAGATTCAAACCAAATTTCCTTGTAGATTTCTACTTTTTTTTATTCTTCTTCACATCGACGCTCGGGAATTTGTTCTCCGGACTTCCCGTGGGCTCATCGACGCTCGTCAATCAGTTCTCCGGACTTCCTGTGGGCTCATCGACGCTCGTCAATCAGTTCTCCGGACTTCCCGTGGACTCATCGACGCGCGTCGATGAGCACTCAACTTTTCTGGAGTAGTCATCAAACTGATACGAACGGAACTCTTGTCACCAAGAGTTGTCATCGTACCTCTACGAAGACATTTCCGACTTCTCGGAAGTCCAATCTCCGTTTGGAGATTAGACTTTTTAAAACTCCGAAGCCCAATCTCCATGCGTCGACATCAACACTTTGAACATTGTGTTGATTTCGCCAAATGTCGATGACACTTCCTGTTTTCTCGTAGCCCAAACCATCTGCTCCGATGACATTTCGGAATTCTGGGGAGCCCGATCGGAGCAGTTTGACAAGAGAAAGTAGAAAATGTCCGCACCAACTACTAAATTTTATATCATATTCATTTGGAGATAAGAAATATAATCTCTATCTTTGCACCATAAATCATTCACGCAAAGTGTAATGATCATTGTAACTTATAAAACCAAATTTCAGAACATCTATGGAACAAGAGATCCAGAAGAAAGGCGAGGTGATATTGTATCACCCGAGTGAGACTATCAAGTTAGAGGTAAGACTTGAGAATGAGACCGTGTGGCTAAGTGTAGAACAAATGTCATTGTTATTTGCAAGAGATAGATCTGTCATTGGTAAACATATCAGGAAAATATTTGAAGAAGGAGAATTGGATAGAACCGAGGTATGGGCAAAATTTGCCCATACCACTCTTCATGGCTCTGTTGTAGGTTTGACCCAAACAACGATGTTGGATTATTTCAACTTGGATGTTGTTATTTCTGTAGGGTATAGGGTAAAAAGTATTCAAGGAACATTGTTTAGGAAATGGGCGAATAAAATCCTTAAGGAATACCTTATAAAAGGTTATGTTGTCAATCCACAACTTCCATTTATCCAACGACAGATAGACGACCGATTCATCGCTTTGCAGGAGAACACAGATAAAAATTTCTGTTACTTGAACAAAAAGTAGAACATCAGCAGGAGCAGATCGACCTCTACATCAAGACCAATGAAGAGCCGAAGGAACTGCTTTTTGGCAACGGATGTGTGTTCGATGCCTGGAACTACATTTCAGACCTTGTGCGTAGCGCAAGGCGAGAGATTGAAAGTAACATAGTATCTGTTACCCAAAAGAGAGACTGTCCCACACACCCTAAAAAGCTATTATTGTATATAATTAATTATATACGTTATAATAGACCTTTACGGTCTCATACCCACTCTGTGTTTTTTGTAACAGTTACTATGTTACCGAACCAAATCTCAGTTTCAAAACCTTATAAAATTCTTTTAGAATTTCAAAATTTCTTATTATAACATTTTGTTATTTCAAAATAAAGGTTATCTTTGCACGTGAAATAAATCATATCATTAGAGAAGTCAACCGTTGAGATACTTCATGCCATCATGGAGAAAGTCGCTGCAGCTGCACACGAATCTACAAAACGTATTGAAAAGATTCATAGTCATTCTTTGGCAGATAGGATTCAGAGAAGTGCGATTCTTCAAAGAGTTTAATTATCACAGCGTGTTTAACGAGAAGGTAAAATCATACGACTATTTTAAAGAAAAATAACTTGCTAAAATACAATCAACTGAAGTTATGAACAAAGAACTCATCGATCAAATATCCGAGTATGTAGAACAGCACATTGGAGAATTCCATGCAGCTCGACTCGAAAAGTTAAAGAAGCTCGATCTTAAGAAGCTTCTCACACGCAAAAATCCTTATATGTATAAGGCTAAGCACATAATAACCGCAAGTGAAATGGTTGAAGGCTTGGCATCTGCATTTATGTCCTCTGCAGAAGAAACCATCTTTGGTAACTGGATGGAAACTATTGCTATTTTCGTTTCTGAAAAAGTCTATGGCGGTCATAAGTCTTCTGCTGAAGGCGTAGATTTAGAGTTTGACAATGAAGGAGTACATTATTTTGTATCCATAAAGTCTGGCCCAAGTTGGAGCAATAGCACCTCAATGAAAAAGCAGAAACAACAGTTTGTAACTGCAACAAAGGTATTTAACACGAGTCGAAAAACGGTTCCGACCATGTGCATTGAAGGTTGTTGTTATGGTAACGATAACAAGGGCTATAATGACAGTACTCACGAGAAATATTGCGGAGAAAAGTTCTGGGCTCTCATTTCTGGCGAACCTACTTTGTTCGTTGACATCATAGACCCTTTGGGATTTAAAGCGAAAGAAAAAAACGAAGAGTATTATCAGGAGTACGGAAAGATGATCAACAAGATAACACAACAGTTTATCAAGAACTTCTGTGCAAAAGACGGAAGCATCAATTGGGAGAAGATTGTACGATTAAATGCTGCCATCAAAGTTCCAAAAGAAACTAAGCCAAAGAAAGAACAAAAATCATCAGCAAAGAAATCAAAGTAAAAATTATGTTCTTTTTCTTTAACTTCGATAATAGCAAACAAGACACTAATAACTACGAGAGTGTTTCCGCAGCAATTTGTGACATTGTCCAATCGTTGATGGAAAATGTTATGAATAGAGTTCTTGTGACCGATCCTTTTGTAGCAGAGGAGCATCTCGCGAAGAAACCACTTTATGCGGCTCTTGTGCCAGATGAAATTTTTAAGGCTTCTCATTTCGAACGTAGGTTCGTGACACCATTTGGTTCTGCTTGGGAGAAACTTGCGATGGCTGTTGGAAGCGTCCACCACGGCAAATGTACCAAGGGTGCAACCGTTGATGGTACTATCGGAAAGGAACGACTGAGACGAATACAGGAAGTTCTTAATCAATTAGAACATGGGGTAAATGGCAATAAGAAGATGAAGCCAAATTGGGATGAAGAACTTGCTTACATCCTAGCTGGTGGAGGCGAACCTATCCCGACATCAGTTACGTGTGACATACTTATCAATAGCAACATTACAGACGAAACTTACGCATTCGAGTTGAAAGGACCTCTGCCAAATAGCGACCAGACAAAGGTCAGCAAAGAGAAGATGTTCAAGTTGCTTGCAATGGATGGTAATCCTGTGCAACACGCCTATTATGCTTTGCCTTACAATCCGTACATTAAACGCGAGAATTATGACTGGTCATTCCCAGGACGTTGGTTCAACATGAAGGAAGACTCTTGCGTATTGATTGGCGATGAATTATGGAATTTGATTGGAGGCGAAGGTACATACCAACTTTTTATTTCTGAAATCAACAAATTAGGAGCCCACTATAAGGAACGCATTTATCGAGAATTCCTTGGCATTGAGCCTCCTGAAGGTTTTGATAAAGCAACATTAAGATAACAGATGGCACAATTCTCATTCATAGATTTATTTGCAGGCATTGGCGGATTTAGACTCGCACTTGAAAGTGTGGGCGGTCAATGCCTTGGCTTTAGTGAGATAGCTCCCGATGCCATTAAAACATATTGTGCCAACTTCAAAGAGAGCGAAGATTACAATTTTGGCGACATTACCAAACTGAAGGAACTGCCAGAGCATGATTTCATGACTGCGGGCGTTCCTTGTCAGAGTTGGTCGATTGCTGGTAGGAATCTTGGATTTGACGATGACCGTGGCCAATTATGGAATGATACGCTGTTCCTCTTGAATAAAGTTCGGCCGAAGGCTTTTATCTTTGAGAACGTTAAAGGTCTTGCTGATCCTCGTAATAAGGAAGCACTTGATTACATTCTCGAACGTATTAGGCAAGCTGGTTATCATGCGCAAAAGTTTTTGCTCAACGCGTACGATTATGGAGTGCCTCAAACGCGCGTTCGCATATACATAATAGGGTTCCGTGACAAAGAATTCTTTAACAAATTCGTTCTTCCAGAGTCTTTCCCTGGTAGAGTGCGTTTAGGTGACGTACTTGACATTGAAGATCAATGCAACTGTATACTTAGAAATGTCAAAGGAGAAACTGAAGAGCGTAAGGCTCGTTGGAGCTTATCTTGCAATGAGCAAGGGTTCAATGACTATTTCCTTTTCAATGATTTGAGAAATGGGGATACTACAATTCACTCATGGGATATTGCAGAAACGACAGATAAGGAGAAACAGATTTGTTATCTGCTGCTCTCAAATCGTCGTAAGCGAGACTATGGTGAATTGGATGGCAACCCTCTGTCACTAGTGCATTTTCAATCACTCGATCCCACAGTTCAAAAGTCTGACCTTGAAGGATTGGTTAAGAAGAAAATTTTGAAGAAAGTAAACTATCAGTACATTCTTCAAAATGTTAATCATCCTTTGACTCCAGCAGAGGCACTCATTGTCTCTTTGAACAAAGGAAACGTATTGAATGTCGATAACCTCAAGGTAAATAGAGAAATCAAGAAGCAAAAGATAAACGTAGTAGATATACTTGCTTCATTGTCAAAGAATGGCGTAATCCGTTGTATTGAGGTGCGTTACGATTTTAAGAATACGAAAATCAGTACAGGTTTGGATGGCATAAATCGTATCATCTTACAATCATCAAGAATCTATCCAACACTTGTGGCAAGCGATACCAATGACTTTGTAGCAACAAAAGGATGCAGTGGAGAAACCATCGATTTGTTTCGCCAGTCGTTCATGAAAGAAATCTATATACCTAAAAATTATCGGAAGATAACAAAGTCGGAGGCTTGTCGAATTCAGGGATTCCCTGCTGATTTCAAGTTGCCTCCGACTCGTCCTCGTTGGATGAAGTTAATTGGAAATAGTGTTGCTGTGCCTGTAATCAAAATCCTGGCAAATGCAGTAGTTGAAACAGGAGTATTTGATGGTTGTGTCGTTAAAAAACGGAATCCTAAATGTATTCAACTCAATTTCTTTGAACTCTTCGACCAGTACCAGCTTGAGCCGATTACTCAAAACTATTTAGTTCGCGATGACAATAAAGTTGAATATAGAACAGCCAATGGAATTAACTTTTTACCTGTTGACCTCACCAAGAATCTCCTTATCTGTAATGTCAAGAAAGATAATTGGGAGCAGTACCTTGATGGAACAGCCAAGATCTATTATACAGGCAAGAAGTTCCCAACTACTGTTGCGCTCAACAAACTCTATTATTTCATGCCTTACCTCTCTGGTAAGGGCATACGCGACCTCTACTACATCAGGATTGCCCGCCTTGGCTACCGTAAAGAAGGTCAGGAGAATGAGGACAAGAACGATCTTCGCCTGGTGTTTGAGATAGAACGTATCGGTCAGCTCTTCGATGATTACAAGAAGGTAAAGCTCGAAATTTGGCGTACGTTTACGGATACTACGATGAAGAAGATTCTGAATATGTAAGGATACTCAACGAAGACGATGCGCCTAGCGACGATAGCAAAGGTAACATAGTAACTGTTACTAGAATGAGAGAGTGTCCTAGACTTTTTTATTTACAAACAAAATATTTATATTTGCTCATCAAAAATATAGTTTGAAACCAGAAACTTTAAAATCAATATGGACAAGAACTTTGAATCAACACGATGCCTTATGTGTCATGAAGCACCTTGTACCTCGGCTTGTGTACGCAACAACGACCCAGCTCGCGGAATACGTGCTTTGAGATTTGAGAATGACCATTGTGCAGGACTTTTTATCAACGAAGATATGTGTGCCGGATGCGATGCTCCATGTGAGAAAGCTTGTGTGCATCCCGATTTTCCTATACGCATCAAGCAGATTGCCGAAGGCATACCGGCAAAGACGGTCGCCAAACTGCCATCACTGGAGATTGATTTCTGCGGTATTCGCTGCGAGAATCCGTTCTTCCTCGCTTCATCGGTCATTGCCAGCAGTTATGAGATGATAGCCAAGGCATTCCGCATGGGGTGGGCAGGTGTTGTATATAAGACAATGAGTTTTGCTGAGATAAAGGAAGTTTCTCCACGCTTCGACCAGGTTGGCAAGGAAGGTACGCCTTTCGTGGGTTTCCGCAATATGGAACAGCTGTCGGTTAATACCCCAGAGGAAGATTTTGCCATACTCTCACGCCTTAAGAAGGAATTTCCTACGAAGGTGCTGGTTGCATCCATCATGGGTGCTGACGATGAGGAGTGGGCACGACTTGCCGCAATGGCTGAGAAAGCCGGTTGCGATATGGTGGAGTGTAACTTCTCTTGCCCTCACATGGCTGCCAAGGGACGTGGTAGTGACGTAGGTCAAAACCCAGACCTCGTGCGTCATTTTACCGAAGTGGTAAAGGCTGCTACGAGTTTGCCTGTCATCGCCAAGATGACTCCAAACATCACTCACATCGAAGAACCTGCAATTGCCTCGGTTGAAGGCGGTGCTGATGCTATTGCAGCCATCAATACAATCAAGAGTATCACGATGAAACGTCGCTCAGAGGTTGCCGGTAAGGCTACCATCTCTGGTTATAGCGGTAAGGCTGTCAAGCCTATCGCTCAGCGATTCATCCTCGATATGCGCATGGACAAGCAGTTGAAGGACATTCCTATCAGCGGTATAGGCGGTATAGAGTCATGGCGCGACGCTTTGCAGTATATCACACTCGGATGCAGCAATGTCCAGGTATGCACAGCCGTTATGCAGTACGGCTACCGCATCATCGATGATCTCATGCTCGGTATTCAGGAATGGATGCAGCGCAAGGGGTACGGTAATCTTGAGGAGGTGCGCGGCAAAGCCCTACATCAGTTCGTGCCAACCGATCAGCTCGACCGTTCCACATACGTCCTGCCTCGCATCGATCGTGAGAAGTGTGTACATTGCGGCCGTTGCTACATATCTTGCTATGACGGCGGACATCAAGCCATCAGCTTCGATGCTGACACACGTCTTCCGCATGTCATCGGTCGCAACTGTGTCGGCTGCCACCTCTGCATGCTTGTATGCCCTACGGGTGCTATCCTGCCTGCAAACAGAATTCCTGTGAAACAGAAATAATAAAAGAATAAACGACTAAGAAATGAAACACAATCTATTTATGACAATCGGTATGGCCGTAACTATGTCGGCGTGTACCGTAGCACCAAAGAGCATCGACCAGCAAGTGGATGAGATCTTTGCCAAGATGACTCAGGAGGAATGTGTGGCTCAGCTGCACGGTACCTATCTGGAGGTGTTCTTCGACGAGAACAATAAACTCATACCGGAGAAATGTGAGGAACTGATACCAAACGGAGCAGGTCACTTCTCGCAGTTCTGTATGAATACCGACAAGACGCCTGACGAGCTGCGCGACATGGTGATGCAGATGCAGGCATGGCTGAAGGAGAATACTCCTAACGGAATCCCAGCACTCTTCCACGAAGAGGTGCTGAGCGGTGTCAACAGCGCTTATGCGACTATCTATCCGCAGCAGATCGGCTTGGCTGGTTCGTTCAACCCGGCTTTGGCTGAGCAGAAGACATACGAGACAGCTACAGGTCTCCGCAAGATGGGTGGCTTCATGGCACTCTCGCCAATGGTCGATGTAGTGCGTAATCCGTCGTTCAACCGTCTTGAGGAGTCATACGGCGAGGATGGTTATCTCTCGGCTGTTATGGGCGTAGCCTTCGTAAAGGGTTTGCAGCATGGCGATCTGCGTGAAGGTGTAGCAGCTACTACCAAGCATTTCCTTGGTTACGGTGGTGGCGGTGACGCTACTGATAAGGAGTTGATGGAGGAAATCCTCATGCCACATGAGGCAATAGTGCGTTTGGCAGACAGCCATTCGCTCATGCCTGGTTACCATGCTATGGCTCGCGATGGCATCAAGTGTGTGGCCAACGAAGGTATCCTTCAGGGCGTACTTCGCGACTATCTGAAGTTCGACGGTATCGTAGTGAGCGACTACGGTGCAGTAGAGCAGATTGATGATAATATGACCGACATACAGCGTGCAGCTGCCGCTATCAATGCCGGCAACGACGTGGATTTCCCACAGGGCAACAGCTACAAGTACCTGCCTCAGGCAATCGAGCAGGGTCTCGTGTCGAAGGAGGTGTTTGACAGAGCCGTGAAGCGCGTATTGAAGTTCAAGGCGCTCCTTGGCTTGTTCGACGAGAACGTGCCTCTTTACTCTACAGAGCACATCGAGCTCGACAGCGAGGCAGAGCGTAATACTGCCTATCAGCTTGCTTCACAGTCGGTGGTTCTGCTCAAGAACGACGGCGTGTTGCCACTCAAGGGCGAGAATAGGAATGTTGCCCTTGTAGGTCCTAATGCCAACTCAATGTGGGCAATGTGCGGTGACTATAGCTACCCAGCTATGCGTTATTTCTGGAAGTCGTCAATCGAGGATGGCAGCCGTCCGCACGTCGTAGGTCTCAAGGAAGGTTTGGAGAACAACAAGCCAGAGAGTTTTGCTGTGAACTACAGCCGTGGCTGTGACTGGACAGAAGAGGTCGAGACAGTAGTAGATCAGAGTGGTGACCCACGTACCGCTTACCTATATTATATTCAGAACCGCAAGGTGGATAGCGGAGAAGAGGCAAACTGGAATGAGGCTCTCAAGATGGCAGCACAGAACGATGTCATCGTGGCAGCTGTGGGAGAGAACGTGATGCTCTGCGGTGAGAACCGTGACCGCAAGCACTTGCGTCTGCCTGGTCGTCAGGAAGAGTTCGTGCGTGCTTTGATCGCTACAGGCAAGCCGGTTGTAATGGTAGTGTTCGGTGGTCGTGCTCAGGTATTGGGAGATCTTGCCGATAAGTGTGCTGCTGTGATCCAGGCATGGTATCCGGGCGAGGAAGGTGGTAATGCTCTTGCCGACATCCTCTATGGTAAGGTTTCTCCTTCGGGCAAGCTTAGCGTAACATATCCAGCTGTTGAGCTTCACGAACAGATCTGCTACAACTATGGGTTGGACGGAGATCCACGCGTAGCTTTCCCATTCGGCTATGGTTTGACATACACTACATTCGAGTATAGCAACCTTCAGATTGAGAGCAACGTCGCAACCAATGCCGATCGTTTCAACGTGAGCGTTGAGGTGAAGAACACAGGCGATGTGGCTGCTACAGAAATCGTAGAGCTCTATGTTTCGCCTATCGAACGTAGTGCCAAGCTCAAGCCAATCCAGCTTCAGGGCTTCAAGCGCGTGACTCTTGAACCAGGTCAGAGCGAAACAGTAACTCTCGCAGTATCTCCACAGCAGCTCGGCTACTTTGTCAACGGACATTGGGCAATCGACCCAGGTCGTTACATGATCAAGCTCGGAGCTTCATCACAGGACATCCGTCAGGAAGGTGAGGTCGTGCTCACAGGCGAAACCTGCGAGATGGATCTCAGAACTGCATATTTTGCTGAATAAGACAAAATCATATAACATTGCCAATAAATAATAAACGTCATGAAAAAGTCTTTTATTGCCAGTTGTGGTGCCCTGCTGTTGTCGGCTGTGGCACTTCAGGCAAACGCTCAGTCATTGAAGCTCAATGACCTTGAGTATTTCGAAGAGAGAGGTGTAAACCTGCTAGTCTACAGTAATCTCTACAACGGTGGATTCTGCGATGAGAAACTTGCAGGTCTTGAGATCGTTCAGCGTGGCGAACGTATCGCTACTGGTGGTGGTGTACGTTTCATGAACACACCAGAGCAGTGGGATATCTACGCTATGATGACCGGTCGTACCGTGAATCGCGAACAGAACTATATCGAGGTCGATCTCAATTATGAGAATTATGACTTCGCATATAAGCTCCGCGTAACTCCAAAGGACAAGGGTGCACTTGTTCAGATCTATCTCGACAAGCCAGTTCCTGAGAATCTTGTGGGAAAGGCAGGTATGAACCTTGAGTTCTTCCCGGCATCCTATTTCGGAAAGAACTACCTCTGCGATGGAGCAGCACGCATCCTTCCAAAGTATCCGCAGCACGATACCGAGGTACATCCTGTATCAGAGAAGATCACTCAGTATTTCGGAGAGTCAACTTTCGACGATCGCGGTCGTGGAGAGTTCCTTGTACCTCTCGCACTTTCTACCGGTAAGCAGATCGTGCTTGCTCCGGAAGACGATGACCTTTGCGTGAGCATCAAGTCGGATACAGACATCAGCATCTACGACGGTCGTCTTCTTGCACAGAACGGTACATTCGTCGTTCGTTCGCTTCTCCCTGCCGACAAGACAGGCAAGGTGCTCGAATGGTACCTTGAGCCAAAGGTTGACGAGAACTGGATACGCAAGCCGAATATCGGTTTCCAGCAGATCGGCTATACTCCAGCACAGAAGAAGGTGTCGGTAGTCGAGATCGACAAGAACGACAATATTCCTGCAACAGCCAGCATTCTGCGTGTGAACCCTGACGGCAGCAAGACGGTTGCCGCTACTCCAGCGGTTACTCCATGGGGTGTTTACAACAACCGCTACACTTATGCCAGGATCGATTTCTCGGATGTCACCGAGCCAGGTCTTTATATGATCGAATATAATGGAGTCAAGACTAATGCCTTCCCGATCGACAAGAACGTGTATAGCGACAAGTGGCATGCCTCGATGGATGTGTCGCTCGTAGTTGCAATGGATCACATGATGGTCAACGAAGGCTATCGCGTATGGCATGGCGCTGCTAACATGGACGATGCTATCATGGCACCTGCAAACATCAGCATTCACGACGGTTACCGTCAGGGTCCTGAGAACTTCACAAAGTACAAGCCGCTTGAGCATGTGCCAGGTCTTGCAATCGGTGGATGGTATGATGCCGGTGACTTTGATATCCAGCAGAACTCGGTAGTCACAACAACTGTCGATCTCGCTTCTCTCTGGCGTATGTTCCGTCCGGAGCGAGACATGACCTATATCGACGAGGAAACAAAGTATGCCGATATTCATCGTCCAGACGGTCTTCCTGATGTAGTTCAGCAGATCATGCACGGTACTCTCAATATCAACGCACAGATTGAGGCTCTCGGCTTCGTTTCAGGTAATGTCGGTCAGCCGCAGATGCACCAGTATCACCATCTCGGCGATGCTCTCACACTCACCGACGGTCTCATCTACGACCCATCACTCAAGCCATACGAGGTTTCTGCCGACGGTAAGCGCAGCGGTACATACGACGATCGTATCCTCTTGACACGTAAGCCAACAGGACGCAGCGTGTCAAACTCTATCGTGGCACTTGCTTCGGCATATCCTGCACTTAAGGAGTTCTTCCCAGAAGAGGCGGAGCGCTCGCTCAAGAATGCTCTGATGCTTTGGGATAAGTACTCGGAGGTCGAGGATGACAATGCAAATGCCCGTGGCTGGTGGGGTGCTGACAACCGTAGCAATGCAGCTATCGAGCTTTATTATGCTACAGGCGAAGCTCGTTTCAAGGATTACTTCATGCCGAAGGTAATTGCACAGCTCGATCCAAAGGCACAGGAGAAGACACATCCGCTTTGGAGTGGTGGCGCAGCTCCTTTCTTCAATCTCTCAAACGCACTTCGCGTATATGATCTTCTCGACAAGAAGACAAAGAAGAAGATTGAAACTATGATTCCTCAGTATGTTGAGACACTCTCGAAGGTTGGTTCGGATAACCCGTACAACGTGACTATTCAGGGTGCAGGTTGGGCAGGTAACACACAGGTTATGAGCAATGCCTTCAACCTCTATCTCATCTGGAAGCAGTTCCCTGAGCAGGTTGATCCGGAACTCGTATTCCGTGGTCTCAACTTCATCTACGGCTGTCATCCTTATACTAATGTCTCGTTCATCAACGACGTCGGTGTAAACACAAAGAAGGTGGCATACGGCAACAACCGCGCCGACTATACAACAATCGCCGGTGGTGTCGTTCCTGGACTTTTGGTCAAGAACCCTGACTTCCTTGAGAATAAGGATGACTATCCGTTCCTCTGGGGTGAGAACGAATGCTGTGTCAACTCTCTTGCAAACTACGTGATGCTTAACCTTGCATGCGACGAACTTGCAAAGCTGATCAATAAATAATTGGGGGAAGCCCAACAAAAAAGACCGTGTCAAATAAACTTGGCACGGTCTTTCTTATGAAAACTGAAAACTTGGTTGACGTTTACTTGATGAACTGAACGCAAACTGGTTTGCTCAATTCGATTGCATTGCCCGTATCGGTCAAAAGACCAGTCTCGGCATCGCGTGAGAAGATCTGTACGACATTGGAGTCGCGGCATGCTACAAGAATGAACTTGCCGTTGGATGTGATTGCGAAGTTGCGGGGATGAATGCCTGTATTCTGATATCCGACTCTCTCGATTGTACCATCGACAGGGTTGATCTTGAAGATTGAGATACCGTCGCCCTTGAGACGATGTGAAGCATAGACAAACTTGCCATCAGGTGAGACATGGATATCGGCGCTGCCTCCGCCATTGAGCGTGTCGGCTTTGGTAACCTGTATCATCTGATAATGACATCCGCCGCAGCATGGGTTCTCTTCATATCCGATAGTGATGATATCGCCAGAGAGTTCTCCGAGCAGATATGCTACATTGGCAGTAGGACTGAAGCAGAGGTGACGAGGACCTACACCACCGAGAATCTGAAGATCCTTCATCTTAGACACGTCGAGAGGACCTTTGGCAGGGAAGATATGAATGCGATCGGTGCCGAGGTCGTTGGCAAGGAGATATTCGCCGTCGGGAGTGAAGTTGACAGCGTGAAGATAAGGATGTGTCTGACGGATAGTATCGACGCTGCTTCCCTCGAATTCAATTGAACGGGCAGGGCCGAGAGTGCCATCGGACATGATGGCATACTCGTCGATGTTGCCACCGAAGTAGTTGCTTGTATATGCCCATCGGCCATCAAGGCTTGTGATGATGTTACATGGAGCATCACCTGGGTTCGGCTGAGTGTTGAGCAAGGTAAGTGTGCCTGAGACCTTATCGAATTTGATCGAATTGGCTGTAGGTGTGTCTGGTGCTACATCTTCGCCTACTGCATAAACGAAGTTGCCATCGGCACTTGGATATACGAACGAAGGGTTGGAGATTCCCGTCATACCGCTGACGTAGGAGAAACTTCCTGTCTCTTCGTCAAATGTATAAACCTTGATTCCCTCTTCATCAGTTGATGCGTAGCTGCCGATGAGAAGGTATTGTGGTGTAGATTCTTTGGTACACGATGCCAAAGCAATTGCTGACATAGTGATTATTGTCTGTAATTTGTGCATTTTAAGTTGTGGGCGTTTAATATCGGCAAAGGTAATGAAATTTAATATAGGGTGAATAAATATTTATGAAAAAATGAAGAAAAAACCACAAATTGCTTTATCGTGCAATTTGTGATCAGTATTATTTAACTTTGACGTTATTATATTTGGCGTTGAAACACATTGTGATAGACGGGTTGATCTCTTTCTTGCCAGCGAGATAGTTGTCGATACGCTTGACCATCTTGGTGTCTTTTTCTTTCTTTGTTCTCACGTCGTTGGCAGTCTTCCTTAGCATTTCTTCGAAATTCGATTGCTTTGGCTTCATCAAGACGCTGATCGGAAGATATACTCCATGTCCGAAGTCGCGGCACTCGACACGGATCTCGTTGATAACGGTTTGCTGTTCGATTCGTTGGATGCACCACTCGTCTTCGACTATATATATTGTACAGGTTTCAACAGCATTGGCTTCTTCATACTTCTTGACGCGCTTCAACACATCGAGCACCTTGTCATCTTCCTCTACTGTACCAATAAACTCGTAGCCGTCTTTCTTCATTTGTTTTGGCGATTTGTCCTTCATTATGTACATAGGGTAATCCAGGAAATTAGCTTTGGCGAAATTCTTGTTCAGCTCATCGCGTGCCTTATCCGGCCATGAAGGAGCGCCGGAAATCATTTTGCTCTTCCTGTTGCTGATGTCGCCTCGTTCGTAGTGATTGCCCGCCTCAAAACTACCGTCAACGTTCTCGTTGCTGAAGCAGAACTCTACAATATTGCCATATCCGGCAGCTTTGAAGATCATACGGAACAACCAGAGTTGTGTCTTGGACAACACAGCTGGGATGAAGTCAAAGTCCTGCGAGTGTACATCGATATCGGCTTCGACATCGTATGACGCACGTTTCTTGATATTCTTATAATGTTCGATTACTTTTTTAGTAATATATATAACGGGATCCTCGTTGTTAGGGGTGATGAAGACTTCGGCAAGGCGTATCGGTTGCTCCTCGAAGCGTAAATCCTGCTTCAAGGTCTTACCTTTCTCAAAAGTGATTTTCTTTCGTTCTGTCTTATAACCGATGTAGTTGAATTCAACCGTCCATTTGCCGGCAGGTATTTCGTCAAGCTTGTAATGACCATCCTGATCGGACATGGTTCCTTGTCGGAGTTCCGGTAAATATATAGTGGCAAACTGCGCAACAACGCTGTCGCTAAGTGATAGAGTACCTTCAAGCACTTGTGCCGACACAGGAGTAGCAAACAGTATTGCGAACAACGAAAGAACTGCCAATCTTAACCACTTATTCATAAATAATACAGTATTTTTGTTCCATGAATTGAAAGAAAAAATCGCAAATTGTCTATTGTCAACAACTTGCGATTTTAAAAAGTGCCCGAGATCGGACTCGAACCGACACGGCATGCACCATACGCACCTGAAACGTACGCGTCTACCAATTTCGCCACCCGGGCATGGATGCGTTTCAGTCGAAAACAACTTAGAGCGTGCATGCGTCTCTAAATTGCGGGTGCAAAGATATAGAAATAAATCTTTACTTCCAAGAAAAAACCGCGAATTTTGCGATTTTTATCTCAAATATCCTACAACGGATATATATTGCCCATCACATGAGGGAGTTGTTTCCTCCACCAAGGCCAGTCGTGGTCGCTGTCGTAACCCCAATAGTCGAACCATGCAGGGATGCCGCGTGACTTGAGGATTGTATCCATCTCGCGTGTTGATGCCAGAGTGACATCTTCCCAACGACCTTGACCAATGGTGAAGATTATGCGGCGTCGGCGATATAGATCCATGTAGTAGTGATCGTCAGGCATATTGCGCAGGAAATCCTGTGGTGAGTTGGCATAGGTGAGATCATCGCTGTAGTACGGGAAGCTGTCACGAGTGTGATAGAGACCTGACATTGCTATGAGTGTGTCGTAGAGATCCGGACGGCGGAAGAAGAAGATAGAAGCATGGAGAGCTCCCATCGAACAACCAGTCACCATGAATGTCTCGTCATTCCAATAGCGGATGTTAGGCATGAGTTCATCGGTGATATAGTGGAAATAACGTTCTTGCTGTTCAATACGCCAACGGCAATCGCCACCCATATTCGACCATGTCTCCCAATCGATGCCATCGACACAAATCACCCTGATACGACCTGATTCGATCCAAGGAGTGAGTTCGTGTATCATTCCACGTTCGGCGTAGTCAAAGAATCGTCCGTCCTGAGAAGGGAAGACGATAACACCATGACCGCGGTCACCGAACACTTTATACTCCATGTCGCGACTCAGGTTCTGGCTATACCATTTATAATATTGTACGTTCACGATGTCAAATTATAAATTAAAAGTTAAAAATTAGGAGATAGGTCAGATTCGATCGTAGATATCAGAGATAAACTGATTCTTCTCTTCCTCTGTGCGGAAGCGAGCGATGTATGACTGATTACCCATTGCTCCGGAAAGAGCATCTGGCACACGATCCCACTGCTTGAGAGCGTCCTTGTATTTGTCCATCATCTGCTGGTGATCGAGACGATACTTGACACCATCGCGACGGCCGGCGAATACACAATAGTAATCGTCGTGTGGATCTGGTGTAGTACGATGGTCGAAGGCTACCATATCTGCCCAGATCTTATAGACATCGACAGAGTGTGCGTAGTTGAGCATATCTGGTGTGAAACCACCGCCTGGACGCATGTTCACTTCGAGTGCTACAAAGTCGCCGACATTACCAAGACCACGATGTGCACGATCGAGCTGGAAGAATTCGAGGTGAACGAAACGGCTCTTCACACCAAATGCCTTGACAGTCTGGCGTCCCCAGTAACGGAGGTTCTCGTTCATATCCTTCTCAACATGATAGATTGAGTCGAGGTTGTATTTCACAATGTCGGCAATTGATGGAGGACAGATGCTCCATGACTCGAAGATCGGATTGCCGTTTGAGTCGATGATCGCATCATAGTCACAGATGTTACCTGTAACATATTCCTCAATCACATAGTCGCTTATCTCATTATTATTGATGAAGAAAGAATCGAGTTCCTTCTCATTATTGATCTTACATGTACCGTTGGCACCAACGCCTACATCAGGCTTGGCGAATAGCGGAAATCCTGCTTCCTCGGCAAAGTGACGGGCAGCAGAAAGACCTTTGGAAGCCTTGATCTGTCGAGCTGTGCGGATGTTGCCGTCGGCATAGTATTTCTTCATTTCCGACTTGTTCTTGATCATTCCGATCTGATCGAGCTTGATACCTGTGCTGATGTTGAAGTCGGTGCGGAGGCGAGCATCCTGTTCGAGCCAGAATTCATTGTTCGACTCGAGCCAGTCGATTCGACCATACTGCCAGGTAAACTTGGCGCATCCTCTGTAAACCTCGTCGTAATTGAGGAGATTCGACACTTTGTAATAATCGGTTAGCGCGTTTTTTAGATTGGTAGATAGCTCGTCGTAAGGAGCATCACCGATACCGAGAACACGTACACCATTATTCTTGAGTGCTGAACAAAATTTCCATGCTGCATCAGGAAAGTTTGGGGAGATATAAACGAAGTTCATAATATTTTTGGATTTATTTATCTAGTGGTTGATATAATCTTTCTTTCGCCATCGTTGCATATCTTGCGCAGACGACCATTGTGCATCTTGAAGGCAAGGCCGCGAAGCTCTGTACGCTGAGATGTGATGTGGAAATACGATCCGTCGTGGAGACAATAAACAGGATGTTCGAAGCTGTCTCTTGCAACGATGTTACGCACCAAAGGCATACCATCGACCTTGGCTTTGCTCAACTCCTGGAAATGTGGCAGGATATTGATGTCGGTAAGACCAAGTCCTTGGAAATGACGTTTGTATTTCTTGTCGATAGCTTCGCCATCATACTCTGGTGAGGAATAGACACGTTCGGCGCAGTTCATCGAACCTGCACTTATGGTGAGAAGTGTTCCCTTGAATTTCCTGATGCGTTGGCGTAGTTTTATGTCTTTGAAGAAAGCATATTCTGTAGGTACATGTCCACCGCAGAGGATGATGAAATTTGCATCGGAGATCATTCGCTCAGCTTCATCCTCGGTACGACGGTCGAGTACCTCGAAATGGTCGAAAGGACGTTCGGCGTTCTCGAAACACTCGCGAATCTCCCATGCCATACGGTCGGTGATCGTCTGGTCGTCGGGAAAGGAAGTGATCATGAGGCAGCGCAGCGGGTGAGGTAGGGTTGCACATAGCTCTTCGGCTAATCCGTTCGCTGGATGAAGAGCTCCCGCCCAACCTAAAGTGTGGCTGCTTGTCAAGTATAATGTAATGTTGTCTGATAGCATAATAGCACAAAGTTACAGTTTTTTTTAATTTTATTCAAAATTAGAGATGTATTTTTTTGAATAGTTGGTCAAATTGTTTTATATTTGCGACAAATAATAAAATATCGTAATATGGGAAAATCATTTTGGAAAGAGCTTTTGATACTCTTATGGTTCACATTTCTGGGAATAATGCTCACAGGAATACTGAGTTTTATTGCTATGGCAGTATTGAAGGTTTCATTTGGAATAGATTCGCTTACTCTACATGTTGTTCAGTGGCTGCAGACGATCTTTGTGATGTTCATACCTCCAATATTGTGGTATAGGAGACGAACAAAAAAGAATCCGTTCAGGGATTTCGGCTTCTGCTCTTTTAATTGGAAGTATGCGATTTATGCAGTAATATTTATCTTTATTTGTGAACCTGCTATTGAGCTTATTGAGCTTATGTTCCATTATCTCCCATTGCCAGAAGCTATCAGAGAGTCATTCCAGCAATCGGCGTTGGAAAACTTTAATGTGATGAGTGAGCTGATGTCAGGAGATAGTTTCTTTGCTTGGGTTGAACAGATTCTTCTGATTTCGATATTCACAGGAATCGCAGAGGAAACGATGTTCCGTGGTGGTTTGTTGAAATGCTTCGACTCATCGACTTGGAACAAGCACAAGGTGGCAGTTGCAATAGGTTTCATTTTTGCTGCAATACATTTTGAACCAGAAGGATTTGTCGCACGTTGGCTTTTGGGATCGTTGCTATGCTATTTCGTGTATTGGAGCGGCAGCATCTGGCCAGCAATCATTGCTCATGCGGCAAATAATCTGTTGGCTTTAATTCAGTATAAGATCTACGGTTATGGTAATCCTCTTGCCGAAGACGCTTATGAACTCACGTTCGGATGGGTAGTTTCGATAATTTCGGTCGTTGCTACAATCGCATTTATCTATTATATACAGAAACAAGCTGTATCTTTGCCAGAACCTGTGGAGGAAGAACCTGAGACAGTAGAACCAAAGTCAGAATGAAACAGAAAACAGCATTTTTTTGCAACTCATGTGGATGTGAAGAACCGAAATGGTTTGGAAGATGTCCGTCGTGCGGTGAGTGGGGTACTTGTGTCGAAGAGTCGGTAGTGACAAAGGCTGGAAAGAGCAAGGGCTCGCACTCTGGTGCATTGACTCTGCCTGGACAGAAAGAAAAGCCGAAAAAGTTGAGCGAGATAGAAGCTCGCGAGGAGGCTCGAATCGATATGCATGACGCAGAACTGAACCGTGTGCTCGGTGGAGGTCTTGTACCAGGTTCGATGGTTTTGCTTGGTGGTGATCCAGGTATAGGCAAATCTACTCTCGTGCTCCAGACGGTGATGAATACCATCGACAAGAAGATTCTTTATGTGTCGGGCGAAGAGTCGGCTTATCAGCTGAAGTTACGCGCTCAGAGACTTTCGCCTAACGGAGAGTATCATGAGAACTGCTACATAGTATGTGAGACAAATCTTGATGATATTTTTGCCCATGTATCTAATGTTCAACCAGATATTGTAATCATAGATTCGATACAAACAATAGCTACCGATGACCTTGAGTCGGCAGCCGGAAGTGTGGGACAGGTGCGCGAATGTGCTGCAAGAATATTGAAGTTTGCAAAGGAAAGTGCAACTCCTGTGATCCTTATCGGACATATAACCAAGGAAGGCAATATCGCAGGTCCAAAGGTGCTTGAACATATTGTTGATACTGTGCTTCAGTTTGAAGGAGACCAGCATTATATGTATCGTATATTGCGTGCAATAAAGAACCGTTTCGGTTCGACGTCGGAACTTGGAATATACGAGATGCTCGGCACAGGATTACGTCAGGTAACCAATCCGTCAGAGTTGCTTCTTTCGACTCAGCACCAAGGTTTGAGTGGCGTTGCCATTGCCGCTGCAGTCGAAGGTATGAGACCATTTTTGATTGAGACACAAAGCCTTGTGAGCAGTTCTGCCTATGCTACACCAATGCGCAGTTCGACAGGATTTGACAGCCGTCGCTTGAATATGCTGTTGGCAGTGCTTGAGAAGAAAGTCGGTTTTAAGCTTGGACAGAAAGATGTGTTCCTGAATATCGCCGGAGGTCTTAAGGTCAACGATCCGGCAATGGATCTCGCTGTGATTTCGGCTGTGATTTCGAGCAATATGGATATGGCAATCGACATGCAGACATGTATGACTGGAGAGGTCGGACTTTCTGGTGAGATTCGTCCAGTTTCTCGCATCGAACAAAGGATAATGGAAGCCGAGAAACTTGGGTTTAATAGGATATTGATTCCTCAAGGTTCGATAAAATCTCTTGATGTCAAGAAACTTAGGATTGAAGTTTGTTCGGTGTCGAGAGTAGATGAAGCATTCAGACTTTTATTTAAATGATAAAGAATATAAAGATTCGAGTAAAGCCTGAGGTGTGGGCTGATCCTGAAAAGCTGGAAGCGGAGATTGCGCAGCAGAATGCAATCTCGCGTAAAGCATTGAAAGGCATCAGAACCCTGCATAGGAGCATTGATGCACGTCAACGTCAAGTGATGATTCAACTTGATGTCGATGTGTATATAAATGAGATGCCTCCAAAGGAACTTTTTACTCCAAAGCAATATAAAGAGGTAAAAGGCGACAAACAGGCTATCGTTGTAGGATTAGGTCCTGGAGGTTTGTTTGCAGCACTAAAACTTATAGAACTCGGCGTTAAGCCAATTGTCCTGGAACGCGGAAAGAATGTGACTGACCGTCGTAGGGATGTCGCACTTATTACCCGAGAACAAAAAGTCGATCCGGAGTCGAACTTCTGTTTTGGCGAAGGTGGAGCAGGAGCTTTTAGTGATGGAAAACTTTTCACAAGAAGCAAGAAAAGAGGTAATGCTCAACAGGTATTGGAAAGACTTTGTCAGTTCGGAGCAGATACAGGAATCCTCAATGCAGCGCATCCGCATATCGGAACAGATCGTCTTCCTGCTGTTATCGCAGCAATAAGGGAAGAGATTTTGAGATGTGGCGGAGAAATACATTTTGAAACTTGTATGTCTGCGTTGCTGCTAGATAAAAAACAGAAAGTGTGCGGTGTGAGAAGCCGCGACGGACGAGAGTTTTCCGGACCTGTGGTTCTGGCAACAGGACATTCTGCCCGTGATGTATATCGCATGTTATATACCGAGCAGATTCCTATTGAGACAAAAGGTATTGCTATTGGCGTTCGTCTCGAACATCCGCAACAACTCATTGATCAGATACAGTATCACAGCAAAGAGGGCAGAGGAAAATATCTGCCAGCTGCCGAATATAGCTTTGTGACACAGGCGCAAGGTAGAGGCGTTTACAGTTTCTGTATGTGCCCGGGTGGTGTTGTCGTCCCATCTGCAACAGGTCCTGAGCAAGTTGTCGTTAATGGTATGTCGGCTTCTTCCCGAGGCTCAAAATGGGCAAATTCTGCAATGGTTGTAGAGATTCGTCCTGACGATATGACTTCTGGTCAGTTTGCTCTTGAAACTAGCGAGATTCAGACACGATATAATGATTTGGTGAAAGGTGATGTGATGCAGAGTCCTTTGGCTGTCATGGCTTTACAGGAAGAGATAGAGCGACAGACATGGTTGAATGGAGGACGCACTCAGGTAGCTCCTGCGCAGCGAATGCTCGACTTCGTTAAAGGTCGATTATCGGCTGATCTCCCGCAATCATCATATACTCCAGGCGTGGTGGCTTCGCCATTACATTTCTGGATGCCTAAGTTTATCAGTAGCCGATTGAAGGAAGGCTTGGATCATTTCGGCCGGAATGCAAGAGGCTTTCTCACCAATGATGCAATGTTGATTGCAAGCGAGACAAGAACATCTTCCCCAGTGCGTATTCCAAGAGATAGAGAGTTGCTTGTACATCCGACAATCCCTGGACTTTATCCTTGTGGAGAAGGTGCCGGATTTGCCGGAGGTATAGTGAGTGCTGCAATGGATGGTGAAAGATGTGCAGAAGCCTTGGTAGCTAGCTTATGATTTACAGATTATAGAAGATTTATTGGTATAATTGTACAAGGCTGCAGGCAGCTAAGACAATAACTGTTGCAAGAATCGTGGTGATTATGAGCCACGGTTCTTTTTTATTGTCGGTTATACGGAGGTCTTCGTTTATGAATCGGCAATATAAGTAATGTATCAAAACCACGATGACAATTCCGAGTGTCAAACCTCCGAGGATATCTCCGAGATAGTGTACTCCTAGATATATGCGGCTATAGCATGTTGTCAGTACCCAGAGTATCATTGTAGTACAGAGTATGCGTGTGCGGTAGAGAAGACAGAGCCACAAGCCAAGCCCGATACTATTGGCTGCATGTGATGACACAAATCCGAACATACCGCCTTTGTAATCATTGACATAGTGCAGCATTCCTTCTATATCGCTATGCGATGGACGAGGTCTCTCTACCCAGTGTTTGATGAGACCAGACGAGATACGATCTGCCAAGAGAATAATCAGGACAATGAACAAGACATTGATAGCAAGAGATATCCATTTGCTTTTGTCACTCTTGCCAGAGATAAACAACTGGATGATTATTGCTACATAAGAGGCTATCCATGTTGTTTTTGCGCTGAACAGATAAAGAAACTGGTCAAGCCACGCGCCTCCATCGAAATTGAGGAAGAGCATGATCTCCTTGTCGTATAAGTCGAGTGTCTCAATCATTTTGCTATCCAATTTTTGTTGTAAACTTCAAATTCTCCGTTATAGTACATATCCTCTTTCTCAGGAATAAGGATTGTGTAGGTCTTTCCGGTCTTGTTGGTGAGCTTATCATCACGAAGCCAGGGATTGAATTCTTTCAGATGGTAGTATGAGATACCGTATTTCTCAGCAAAGGAAGTCATGTTGGCAATACTGCCACTAAATTTGATTTCCTTACATTTGATTGGTTTGTAGAACTGATCTTTCTCAAGAATAAAACCATAGTGATAAGGGTCGCGCATCACTTCCTTCATTGCCATGAGTCGGAACATATATCGGGAAGTTTCTTCGACCAGAAGAAGGTCGATGGCTGACTGCTGGTTTTGTGCAGAGAGTTTGCGGGAGATGCCTGCCTGACCAGCATTGTATGAAGCGCAGACGGTTAGCCAGTCATGGTACTTCTCGTATGCTTGTCGCAGATATTTGCATGCGGCACGAGTTGCTTTTTCGACATTGTATCTCTCATCTACCTCTGAATTTACTTCAAGTCCGAACTGCCTTCCGGTTTCGGCCATAAACTGCCAGATTCCTGCTGCCTTAGCAGGAGATATGGCACGAGTGTTCATAGAACTCTCGATACAAGCCAGATAAATAAGATCCTCTGGCATTCCTTCCTGCTTGAGTATCGGACAAATGATAGGAAAAAGACGGTTTGCTCGCTTGATGGTTAAGATTGTAGTGTTGTGCGTGTAGCACATATTTGTGAGCTCACGTTCGTATCTTTCATGCAGATCGTAACGCGAAAGATCAATCTTTTTGCCGAAGATCTCTATCTCATTCGGGAAACGAGGGGTGGCAGAGAAAGACTGCATCTGAGGTAATTGTGGATTTGTCGTCTCTGTCTCGCTGAATGATATGCAGGCATAGGCAGAGATGAGAAGCAGGAGGGATGCTATGATAATGTTCTTCATGCTATTTAATATTGTCTGTTACGCGGGCAAATGCTGGGGCATCGTAAGGACAGAAATCTCGATCTTCATATTTGTGCTGACCTACAATTGCAATCATCGCAGCATTGTCGGTTGTGAACGAGAACTTTGGAAGGTGTACTGTCCATCCATAACGCTTTGCATGGTCGAGAAAAGCATTTCGCACTCCACTATTAGCAGATACGCCACCGGCAACGGCAACTTCCTTGATACCAGTTTCTTTTACGGCTTTTTTTACTTTGTCCATCAAAATGTCAACGATGGTCTTTTGCAATGAAGCACATAGATCGGCTTTGTTCTCTTCGATGAAGTTGGGATTCTCTTTGACTGCATCACGGAGAGTGTAGAGGAACGACGTCTTGAGGCCGCTGAAACTATAATCCAAGTCCTTGATATGTGGCTTTGCAAACTTGAATTTATTTGCATCGCCTTCTTTGGCAAGACGGTCAATTACCGGACCGCCAGGATATCCTAATCCCATCACCTTTGCACATTTGTCGAAAGCTTCTCCTGCTGCGTCGTCTATAGTTTGTCCGATAACCTGCATGTCTTTATAGGAATTAACTCTTATTATCTGGCTATTTCCACCGGAAACAAGTAGACATAGGAAAGGATACTTTGGAAGTGGTTTTTCGAGATTGTCCTGTTCGAGAACGAAATGAGCCATCACATGTCCTTGAAGATGGTTGACATCAATCATAGGAATCTGTAGAGCTGATGCCAGACCTTTGGCAAACGATAATCCTACAAGAAGAGAACCCATAAGACCAGGTCCACGTGTAAATGCTATGGCTGAGAGATCGGATGGCTTGATGCCTGCTCGCTTGATAGCTTCGGAAACTACTGGTACAATGTTTTGCTGGTGGGCGCGTGAGGCCAATTCCGGTACCACTCCGCCATAGGCTTCATGTACCGCTTGACTGGCTATGACATTAGACAACAAGACACCGTCCTTGAGTACGGCAGCACTTGTGTCATCGCAAGAAGATTCAATTCCTAATATGATTGTTGACATAAACTTTCTATTTATAATGTGGCGAAGATAGTATAATTACCTGAATTTTCAAAAGATTTTCTTAAAAATTACTTATAAAGTAAAATATAACCAATAAATCTTGGAAATGACGCATAAAAGCCTTAACTTTGCAAATCAATTGCAGAAAAAACAAGCTATGTTGAAGAAAATATCTATAACTCTCGTCATGATGCTCACAGCGCTGAGTATTTTTGCAGAAACTAGACAGCATCTGATCAAACCGGGCGAGACCTTATATTCGCTTTCCAAATTGTATAATGTCACAGTTGAGGCTATCCTTGAAATAAATCCTTCGGTTGAAGGTACAAACATCAAGGCTGGTATGATGCTCAATATCCCTGATCCGATTACTCCTGCTGCGGAAGTTAAAAAAACTGTTGTGGAGAATAATACCGAGGAGGTGAAGAATAAAGAAAAAGGGAAAAAGGGTATTTTCTCAATTTTTGGAAAGAAAGATAAAAAAGACAAGAAGAATAAGAAACAGGCAGAAGAACCTGCAACTACTGTAACTGCTCCTGTTGTAGTTAAGTCGGAAGAAGTGGTTGAGCAGAAAGTTCTGCAACCAGTAGGACCAGTGAAACGTGTTAAGGCATATGGCGCCCCTGATAATATTGTTGTGATTCTTCCATTCAAGCTTGACTCAAAGAATGCGGCAGAAGACAAACTCCAGATGCGCTCAGTTGAGTTTTACGAAGGCTTCCTTCTCGCTGTTGACGAGGCTCAGAAAGCCGGTCAGCGCATTTTGATACAGACTTATGATCTCGGAACAAAATCCATGTCAGAGATTCTTGCAACACAATCGTTGAAGGATGCAGATATGATTATTGCTCCTATGGATGCTAAGGATGTAGAAGAAGTTGCAGAATTCGGAAAAGCTAATGATATTAATGTGGTAAGTGCTTTCGCATTTAATCAGGAGTTGTCAAAAGATAATCCTAATCTCATTCAACTCAATACATCAAAGGCTTTGTTATATGACAATCTTACTAAAGAGGTTTTGACCCGATTCAAATATAATGAGATAGTATTTCTTACAGATAGTAATGCTGTGTCAAAGACAGATCCTTATGCAGAATTGCTGAAAAAGGAAATGGCTTCTCATTCTGTTAAATACCACGAGTTTACTTACAAGAATCCAGAAAAGCTCGCCACAATCGAGAGGGTTTTGAGAATTCCTGATGGAAGTAATATTCTCTATATTCCAACATTCAACAGCAAAGATGCTTTGCGCAAGATGTTCCCAAGCTTGAAGTGTACTGCGTTCGAAGAGGTGGATGGAGAGATGATTCCAAGGACATCGAACAGCAAGATCTCTATTCTTGGATATCCGGAATGGGTTCTTTATACAAGTGACTTCATGAACGATTACTATGACATGAATGTTCATATGTTCTCTAAGTTCTATGTCAATCCGTTCGATGAACGGGTAAAGGCTTTCTATCGTAAGTTCCATTACTGGTTCGATAAAGATCCAATGCCTTTGACTCCTCGCTATGCTTTATTGGGTTATGATATAGGAACATATTTCCTTGCAGCGATTCGTAAGTATGGTATGAACTTCAATGAACATCTTGGAGAATTCTCAAAAGAAACGCTTCAGTCAATGATGAGTTTTGAGAGAGATGGACAGGGGTGGTTGAACAAAGGTTTGTATCTCGTGAATTTCCAACCTTCAACACAGATAGAAAAGTATGAGATTAAGTAAATACTTCTTACTTTTACTCTGTTTTATAACTAGTGTTTCTGTGTCTGTTGCGCAGAAACGAATTGCTCGTGAAGTGCATCTTGGTGTTGTAGGTGGTGCAACATTGAGTAATTACCGCATGAATCCGAATGTTACTCAATCCTTTTCACAAGGCTTTACATTCGGTATTGCTGCCCGTTATATTGAAGAAAACCATTTCGGCTTGGCGGCAGAATTGCTATTTAATCAGCGAGGTCTTAAAGATCAGTTTGACGTTGATCTTTATCCAAATTTGAGTTTTGAGAGAAAGATCAACTATCTGGAGTTGCCTATTCTTGCAGATATCTATTTCAATCTAGGATCAAGAAATGTGATATCGTTGGATCTTGGACCAAAACTCGGATTCTACCTTTCTGACAGTAGCACATCAAAACTTGAAGGCGACGAATGGAAAAAAGCACAGAGCTCGGTATATCATGCCTATAAGCATCACACGGAGCCTATAACCAAGAAGTTTGATTATGGTATTCAGATTAATGCAGGCTATGAATTCAAGTTCTCCAAACAGATAAGCCTTCAGCTTCAGGGAAGGTATTATTTCGGTTTGGGAAATATGTTCTCCGACAAGAAATCTGATGCTTTCGATAATTCTGCAAATCAGCAGATTCAGATCACAGCTACAATCTGGTATCGTACACAGATTGCAAAGTTCTTGATCAAAAGACAAATGAATAAAGAATTAAATAAAAGAAAATGAATATTCTCGTAACAGGCGCAAACGGACAGTTGGGTAATGAGATGCGCATTGTGTCTAAGTCAACTACAGACAATTATATCTTTACAGATGTCAATCAGGTAGAGGGTCTTGAAACTACATTTCTTGACATAACAAATCTTGATGCCATTCGTGAAATTGTGGCAGCTAATAATGTCAAAGCAATTGTCAATTGTGCCGCATATACAAATGTGGATGCAGCAGAAACAAATGAGGCGTTGGCAGAAAAACTGAATGCAGATGCTCCTGAGAATTTAGCATTGGCAATGAAGGAAGTTGGCGGTTTGCTTGTTCAGATCTCTACCGACTATGTGTTTGGTAAAGAACCATATAATGTGCCTTGTAAAGAGGATCAGAAAGGTACTCCAACAGGTGTGTATGGTATGACAAAGTTGCATGGTGAACAGAAGATAATCGCTACTGGAGTTGATCATGTTATTATTCGTACAGCTTGGCTTTATAGTGAGTTCGGTAAGAATTTCTGTAAGACAATGCTTAATCTTACAGCTACAAAACCTGCATTGAAGGTTGTGTTCGATCAGGTCGGTACTCCAACTTATGCGCTTGATTTGGCAAATGCAATTCAGGTTGTTCTTGAGAACTACAAGAATTCTTCTGATTCTACTTGGAATGCAACTGGTGTTTATCACTACAGTAATGAGGGCGTTTGTTCCTGGTTCGACTTTACAAAGATGATTGCGGAATATTCTGGACAGACAGAATGTGATGTTCAGCCTTGTCACAGCAATGAATTCCCAAGTCCTGTAACTCGTCCTTCTTATTCTGTTCTCGACAAGACAAAGATCAAGGAAGTCTTTGGTGTGAAGGTACCATATTGGACAGACTCGCTTAAGGTTTGTATCAAAAATTTAAAGGCCTGAGCAATGGGTGTAGTTATCCGTCAGTCACTCAAAGGTACCTTTGTTAATTATATTGGAGTAATACTTGGCATCTTTGTACAGTTTTATATTGTTACCAAATACATAGATCCAGCTGTAATAGGTCTTACAAAAGTCATCTATCAGATGGCTTTTCTGTTTGGAACCTTTGCTTTGCTCGGTCTTCCGTCGGCAGGAATGCGATTCTTCCCATATTTCAAGAATAAGGAGAATGGTAATAATGGATTCCTTTTCTATTTCCTGCTGGTTCCGACAATAGGTAGTATTGTTTCGGTAATAATCTATATCCTTTCGAAAGGATTTATATTGTCGAGTCTTGTTGAAAAGAGTCCCGAGTTTGAGGAATACTTTTATATGGTTATTCCTTTGCTCTTGATCCTGACATTCTGGCAAGTGTTCGAAAACTACGCCAATATCAATATGCGTATTGCCATACCGAAGGCTGTGCGTGAAGTTGGTATGCGTCTTTTTATGCTTGTCATATATCTTCTCTACGCATTCCATTATATAGATGTATATGGACTTGTTGTCGGTTTCTTGGTAGGATATGGACTTTGTCTTTTAGGCACTGGAACATATTCCTTGTGCATCGGATCCCGCTCATTGAAACACGATTGGTCCTTTATTACACCAGAGCTTAAGAGTAAGTTCTTGAAATATACAGGCTTCCTTATCTTGGCAAATATCAGTTCCGTACTCTTGGAATTCCTTGATACATTCATGGTTTCCGGACTCAAGGGAATGTATAGCGCAGGTATCTACACTATTGTGCTTTATATGGCAGAGGTTGTCAACATGCCTTCGAGAAATATCACGCCGATATCTTCACCTTTGGCTGCAGAAGCTATGAAGAACGGTGATATGGCTACTTCTCAAGAACTATATAAGAAAGTTTCTGTACATCAATGTCTTGCTACGTCGGTACTTCTGCTCATTGTTTGGATTAATCTCGATAATATTTATGCAGTTATTCCAAACGGACAGATTTATGCTGAAGGTACTCTTGCTGTTCTGTTCCTCG
The DNA here is from genome assembly GCA_045627785.1 of Bacteroidales bacterium. Classification (GTDB taxonomy): domain Bacteria; phylum Bacteroidota; class Bacteroidia; order Bacteroidales; family UBA3663; genus Liminaster. The sequence goes on from JAZQOF010000047.1 coordinate 115,188, forward strand.
GCTTTGCAAAAGTAATCTATGGAACTTTGAATTTCGGAAATATCCTTATTTCATATAGTAAGTACTATTATTGGACGCTTGTCTGCACCATTATCCTTGCAGGTTTAGGTATCTGTACAAACCTTTATTTTATACCTCGTTATGGAATTAGCGGTGCTGCTTTTGCAACTCTGATCACATATACGCTGAGCTATTCGTTCCAACAGTATTTGGTTCAGGTTAAGTTGAAGGCTAATCCGTTTACTTTGGCTCATCTTCGTATTGCAGTAATACTGTGCGTTCTTTTTGGAGTTAATTATTTAATTCCTTCAATGCGGGAAATAACTCCATGGCTTGATATTTTTGTACGAACATTGCTTATCGCTATTCCTGCGGTAGTGATGATCTATTATTTCAAGATATCACCACAAATAAACTGGTTCATCAGAACAAAGGTTCTTGGAAAAGCTGAATAAGCAATTAATTCACTTGAATGTTTATGGTTATTGAATAAAAAAACTGGAGTGTCAAACAAATGATACTCCAGTTTCGTTATTTTTATAGAAGATATTATCTTAGAGCAATTCAATCTCTTCGCGTTGCATAACTCGTTCGCAATAAATACACTTGAGCGACATTGTCTTTGTATTGAAGACTTCCATCTTTGTTGCTACTGGCTGGTGGTTAGTTACGCATTTAGGGTTTGAGCATTTCACGACATTACAGATGAGCTTAGGAAGCAGAACGAACTTCTTCTCAACAATCTTGTAGTCCTTGATAATGTTAAGTGTAACATTTGGAGCGATAACAGCAAGACGGCCAATTTCCTCATCGGTGAAGAATTTGTCGCTAACTTTTATGATACCTTTCTTGCCAAGAGTCTTGCTCGACAAGTTGCTTCCGATTGTAATAGCGCCGTTGTAGCCATAAAGACCGAGTACTTCAACGACCTTGAATGTCACTTCTGCTGGAATATGATCGATAACAGTTCCGTTTTCTATTGCGGAAACTTCAAGTTCTTTTTTCATATTTCTTATCTTAATGATAGTAAAACTAATTACTCAGGCTTGATGCCGAGCATACGGCAGATGATAGCTTCACGGCAGTATAGACCGTTCTGAGCCTGCTGGAAATAATATGCCTTCTCGTTGTCGTCCACATCGTAAGCAATCTCGTTGACACGTGGGAGTGGGTGGAGGATGCGGAGATTTGGCTTTGCGTTGGCAAGCATTGAATTGCGAAGACAGTAGATATTCTTAACCTGTTCGTATTCGCGAAGGTCGCTGAAACGCTCGCGCTGAATACGAGTCATATAAAGGATATCAGTTGAATTGATTACATCTTCGTCGAAGACCTCTTTTTCATCATAATAAAGATTGTGAGTCTTGCAGAAGTCTCGGTATCCGTGAGGCATACGAAGCAGATCAGGGGCAATGAAATGGAATTTTGGATTGAAGAATGACAATGCCTGAACGAGGCTGTGTACTGTTCTTCCATATTTCAGGTCACCGACCATTGTGATGTCGATATTGTCAAGTGTTCCCTGAGTCTTCCAGATGCTATAAAGGTCGAGCATGGTCTGTGATGGATGCTGATTAGCACCATCTCCAGCATTGATAATAGGTACGTTTGTTACTTCGCTTGCATAACGTGCAGCACCTTCGATGTAGTGACGCATGACAATGACATCAGCATAGTTTGAAACCATTTTTATTGTGTCTTTGAGCGTCTCGCCTTTAGAAGTCGAACTGCTATTAGGATCGCTGAAGCCGATGACACGAGCTCCAAGTCGATTGCTGGCTGTTTCAAAACTGAGGCGTGTGCGGGTAGAAGGCTCGAAGAAGAGTGTTGCTACCACTTTGCCCTGAAGGAGGTTGCTGTTTGGATGCTCCTCGAAATAAGCAGCATCTTTGAGGATGTCAAGAATGTCCTCTTTAGAAAGATCGGATACCGAAATAAAGTTATTTCCCATGTTGTCTTAGGTTTACTCGGGTTCAAAGATAACTATTTTTTCATATACGATGAATGCAATTTCTGCAATATTTTCTCATTTTATATTATTTAAATGTATTAAGTTGGAATTTTGAATAATAATATGTATCTTTGCAAAGATATTTTCCAATTTTTATACTCTCATGAAAAAACTCTTTCTTGCGGCTTCTCTCTCGTTGTTGATGTGTGGAGCAAAAGCCCAACTCACTACTAATGCTGGTATGCAATATCTGCTCAATCAAGGAGTGGATATGAGTGCTCAATTCTATGATCTTTCCAACACGGTATTTACTCCTGAACATCTTGTCTCTTTTGATGAAAAGACAGGAGAAGGTGTCATCGAGTGGGGCAGATATCAGATGCATCCTCGTCAGGCTTTCAATGCCAATGGCTATTGGATCACACCATTGCAGAATCTCGATTTCCCAGAGCCAGCCTATGACCAGAGTCCGCAACTTTCGTTCCGTGTTGAACCTGTCAACGAACGTGTGATTCGTCTGCGTGTGTTCACAAGCCCAATTCTTCCAAAAGATCCTGAGGATGATGTTATGCTTGTTGCTCAGCCAAAGGTTGACAACAGCAAGTGGACAGTTACAAAAACTGCTACATCTATTAAATATAAGAGTAAAGAGGGTAGCCTTGAGATTCAGCAGAATCCTTGGCGAATCATTGTTTGTGATGCCAATGGCAAGGAACTGACTCGTACTCGTCACATCTCGGATAATGACAGTACTCAGGTCAAGACTCAGCCATTTATGTTCATCAAGCGTGGATCAGATAATAGCCGTAGCATCGAACCTGTTTTCAGCTACACTCCAGGCGAGAAAATCTATGGTTGTGGCGAATCTGCAACTTCTTTGAATAAGGCTGGTCAGAAACTCAATCTCTATGTCGTAGATCCACAGGGTCCTGAGACTCCAGAGATGTACAAACCTATTCCATTCTATTTCTCAAATAAGGGTTATGGTGTGTTCATGCACACTTCTGCTCCTGTGACAGTTGATTTCGGACAAAGCTATATTGGTTCGACTCGACTCTTCATGGCCGATGAACAAGCCGATCTCTTCATTATGCTTGGTTCACCAAAAGAAATTCTCTCGGAATATACTGCTTTGGTCGGACGTCCTGATATGCCAGATCTCTGGACATTTGGAACTTGGATGAGCCGTATTTCATATTTCACTGAAGAAGAAGGTAGAACTGTTGCTAAGAAGCTTCGTGATCTGAAGTTGCCAAGTGATGTTATTCATTTCGATACAGGTTGGTTTGAAGTTGACTGGCAGTGTGATTATAAGTTCAGCACAAAGAATTTCGTCGATCCAAAGAAGATGCTCTCTGATCTTCGTGCACAAGGATTCCACACTTGTCTCTGGCAGTTGCCTTATTTCACTCCAAAGAATGCATACTATAACGAACTTGTCGAGAAAGGTTTAGCTGTCAAGAATCAGAACGGAACTCTCCCTTATGAGGATGCAGTACTCGACTTCTCTAACCCTGAGACGGTTAAATGGTATCAGGAGAAGCTCGCAGGTGTCTTGAAACTTGGTGTTTCGGTTATCAAGGCCGACTTTGGCGAGGCAGCTCCTTATCTCAATGGCTTGTATGCAAGTGGCAAGACAGGTCTTTACGAACATAATCTTTATCCGGTTCGATACAACCGTGCAGCATACGAAGTGATTCGCGCAACAAACAACGAGGGTGTGATCTGGGGCCGTTCAGCTTGGGCAGGTTCACAGCGTTATCCTCTTCATTGGGGTGGCGATGCTGCCACAACCAATACAGGTTTGCTTGGATCTGTTCGTGAAGGTCTCTCGTTTGGTCTCTCTGGTTTCTCATTCTGGAGTAATGATATCGGAGGATTCGTAACAAAATCTCCGGAAGAACTCTATCGCCGTTGGTTGCCATACGGTATGCTTACATCACACAGCCGTGTGCATGGCGTTGAGACAGAACCATGGCTATACAATAAGGATTTCATCGACTATTTCCGCAAATGTGCAGAGTTGAAATACAAGCTCATGCCTTATGTCTATGCTCAGGCAAAGCAGAGTGCAGAGAATGGTTGGCCAATGCAACGAGCTCTTCTTCTCGAATATCCTGAAGATCCAGGTGCTTGGTTGGTTGAAGACGAATATCTCTTTGGTAATCAGATGCTCGTAGCGCCAATGATGGAAGCCGGTGATTCCCGCGATGTATACCTTCCAGGTAATCAGAAGTGGATTGACTACCAGACAGGAAAGGTTTATAATCCAGGTTGGAACAACATCAAGCATGGCGAACTTCCAATCATCATTCTCGTAAAGGATGGTAGTGCTATCCCTCATGTGCCAGTTGCACAGAGTACAAATGATATTAAGTGGGATAAGCTTACATGGAAGCATTATAAGGCAGATGCTAAGAAGACTTCAGGCCTTCTTTGTTTGCCTAGCGATAATCAGCTTCAGGTAAAGGAATTCTGATAATAGAGGCACTTGAAAAAGTGCAACAATCGGTAAATGCAGCGCAAATTGATAAATGTAATAAAAAGCACAATGCTATTTTTAGCTTGTGCTTTTATGTTGATTAATGTGGTCTCTTGTCAGGATAAAGACAGCCTTTACTTTCGTGATAGGGTTGCGATAAGTGCAAGTGATCCTCAGTCGGCAAAATCTGCTTTGCAGAATTTTCATAGTCAGGCGCTCTTTATTGAGAATTTTGAGATAAAAGAAACTGGTGCGGATTATCAGTGGCAGATCTTTTTTTCTGAGAACAAACTCCTGCGATTTACTGATGGTGTTGTTGAATCAGTTAAAAATGATGAAAAGACAGGCATCGTCTCTATCCTTTTGCCTGATGGTATTGTATATGAGTTCAACACACAATATGTAAAGCCCAAAGATATTACAATTAGTACCACAGAACCTATTAAGCTGGGCTTTGGTACTGATTTTTGTGTTGAGTTTTATGTAACACCATCAAATGCGATGTTCAAGTACGATGCCAGAAACTTCCAACATTTACTTCGGAAAGTGGATGACGTGTTGGGTTCTGTATCTTTTGAAGGACCCGTTTATCATTCACTTGTTGATGTTAAGCCCGTCTTCAATGAAGATGGTACAATGAAATCCGGTCATTATTTTGCCACCCTTAAGGATCTCAGGAAATCGGCAGAATATGATGAATCTGTATCTTTGGTATTGCCTGTGAGAGATGATCAGAACCGTGATGCGCGGATTTGTTCAAGAAAGATTGCAGTTAGAGGAAGATTGTCTGAGAACCTTGTACATAATAAGTTGCCGATAGTTTTAGTCAACACTCCGGACTTCGAACCGATTGAAAGTAAGGAAATATACATTCCCGGAACGGAATATTTCTCTTTGAATTTAGATATGACTTATGACTTTATTGGAGAAGTAAAGATAAAAGGTCGAGGCAATTCCACTTGGGGAGCACCAAAGAAGCCGTATAAGATAAAACTCGAAGAAAAACAGTCTTTGTATGGCGAACCAAAGGAAAAGGAATGGATTCTTCTTGCTAACTACTATGATAAATCGATGATTCGAAATGATTTGGCATTCTGGATGGCAGATAAATTTGGAAAGTTTGACTATGTGCCAAGATTTCATTTTGTCGATTTGATTTTGAATGGGAAATATAATGGTCCGTATCAGTTGGGTGATCAGTTGAAGATAGGAGAGAATCGAGTGAATGTTGGAGATGGCGGTTTCTTGCTCGAAATTGACTCAAAAGCTGCGTCTGACGAGATTACCTTCAAAGTCCCACATATAGGTCAACCGATAAATATTAAGGATCCGGATGTTGTTATCGGAGATGATAATTATATTTATGTCTCAGAGTATCTGAATAAGGTAGATGAAGTTCTCTTTTCTGATAATTGGCTCGATGAAAATACCGGTTACAAAACTCTTGTTGACATGCAATCATTCGTAGAGTGGTATCTTATGATGGAGATCACAAAAAATAATGATGCTGCATTTTTCACTAGCTGCTATATGCATTTGTCACGAGATGGAAAACTGAAGATGGGGCCGGTTTGGGATTTCGATGCAAGTCTTGGCGGTTATTGGACTGGTCTCGGAAGAGACTTTATTAATGACCCTGAAGATTTTTACATAAAAACAGAAAGTGGAGCTTGGATTGCACGGCTATTTGAAGATCCGGCTTTTGTGAAGGCGGTAAAAGATAGTTTCGCTTCATATTATAACAATCAGTTATCTATTAATGCACATATTGATAGTGTGGCTCAAGCAAATTTGCTTTCAGTAATCGCAAATAATAAGCTTTGGGGAACATTATGCAGTCGGAAAAGTCGCGATGAGGAAGTCGAAAAAGCATATTTCGAACAGATATACTATCTCAAAAACTGGTTGTCAAGTCGACTCGAATGGCTAAAAACTGCATTTGAGGCTTTGTGAGGTTAAAAAACCGCAAAAATATATGCCCAGGTACTGTAATATTCCGAAAAAAAGAGTAATTTTGTGGCACGTTTTATTATGATACCATTCCTATCCCTAAAAGATGTAACAGCTCTGCATAGTGCAGAAATTAACGAGGCTGTCAGTCGCGTAGTAGTTGGTGGATGGTATCTTCAAGGTGAGGAAAACTCCCGGTTTGAGCAACATTATTCCGATTATATAGGTTGTAAATATACAGTAGGATGTGCAAATGGACTTGATGCTCTCTATCTGATATTCAGAGCCTATCTGGAAATGGGTGTGTTGCAAAAAGGCGACGAAGTCATTGTGCCGGCAAATACATATATTGCAACAATTCTGGCAATAACAGATAATGGATTGAAACCTGTTTTGGTCGAACCGAACCGAAACACACTTGAGATCGATGATGATCTCATTGAGCAGGCAGTTACTCCTCGAACAAAAGCCATTACTATTGTTCATCTCTATGGTCGGAATGCATATACCGACAAGATAGGCGATATTTGTAAGAAATATAATCTTAAGCTTGTCGAAGATTGCGCTCAAAGTCATGGCTGCAAGCATCTTGATGGAACAAAGACCGGAAATATCGCTGATGCTGCCGGACATTCATTCTATCCTGGTAAGAATCTCGGTGCTTTGGGAGATGGTGGCGCTGTTACAACCAATGACGAGGCTTTGGCAAACATTGTGCGTGCTTTGGCTAATTATGGTTCACAGAAGAAATATGTGTTCAAATACGCGGGACGCAACTCTCGTCTGGATGAGATACAGGCAGCAGTACTGGGTGTTAAGCTGAAGTATCTGGATCAGGACAATGCGCATCGCAAGGCAGTTGCTCATTATTATTATGAGCATATCAGCAATCCGATTGTCACTCTGCCTGATCTCTTGCCGGATGATCAGAATGTCTATCATCTTTTCCCAATTTTGGTAAAGGATGACAAACGGGATGAATTGCGGGATTATCTCGAACATAACGGTGTGAATACAGTTTGTCACTATCCGATAGCTCCACACAATCAGGAATGCTATTCTCAGGCAGATTGGAATACACCAAGACTGAGTCTTCCAATAACGGAGTCATTGGCAGAAGAAGAACTCAGTCTTCCTATTGGCCCTGCAATATCGATGGAAGATGTTGCAACTGTAGTCAAGGTCTTAAATTCTTTTGTTCCTTCATATTGATTTATATTTTGATAATATGAATATTCAGTTAATGAGAATAGTGGTTGATACCACAGTCGATGGGCCAGGATGGCGCACGAGCATCTATTGTGCCGGTTGTCATCATGCTTGTCCTGGCTGTCATAATCCTGAGACATGGAGTTTTACGGCAGGCGAAAGCAGGTCTATTGATGACATTATTGAAGAACTGAAGGCTACAGAAGGAAACATTACTTTTTCAGGCGGTGATCCAATGTATCAAGCAGAAGCCTTCACAGAACTGGCTCGTCGCATACATGAGGAACTGCATCGGACAATCTGGTGCTATACAGGTTTCAGATATGAGGAAGTTGTTTCAGATTCAGAGATGAGTAAGATGCTGCCTTATCTGGAAGTTCTCGTCGATGGCCCATTTGTTATGGCAGAGAGAAATATCAATCTTTTATTCCGAGGCAGTAATAACCAACGGCTCATTGATGTTCAGAAGTCGCTTTCCACTGGACAAGTTGTCGAATATTTGTATCAGCCATATCCGGAATTCTGAACTTTGTTTGGAAATGAATAGAAAAATAAATTTTTCTTTAAACTTTTATTATTCTTTTTTGTCTTATTCATTAGATTAATATTAAGCCACAAATATAACATTACTTTAAATTAATTTTTATGCGTAAACTTTTTATTGGAGCACTTACTGCCATGACATTGGTTTGTAGTGCAGATGCGTTTGCACAGTGGGGCAGACCTCAGCCAGAAGATCCAACTGGTTTGAAGGATGCCTACAAGGATTACTTCAAGGTTGGTGTAGCTATCAATCAGCGTAACCTTCGCAATCAGGATGAAATAAACCTCATTCTCAAGGAGTATAATTCAATTACTGCCGAGAATGATATGAAGGTAGGTGAGATGCACCCAGCTGAGGGCGTTTGGGATTTCTCAAAGGCAGACTCTATTGCAAATTTCTGTCGTGAACACAATATTCCACTTCGTGGTCACAACCTCTGCTGGCACAGCCAGTTCGCAGATTGGATGATGTACGACAAGAAGGGTAAGTTCGTAAAGAAGGAAGTGTTCTATGCTCGTCTTCGCGACCACATCCACACTGTAGTTAATCGTTACAAGGACATCATTTATTGCTGGGATGTTGTTAATGAGGCAATGATCGATGGTGATGGTCGTCCTCGTTTCGTTCCTGGAAAGGGATTGGTTCCACAGGGTCCATATCGCCAGTCTAAGCTTTTCGAGCTCTGCGGTGACGAGTTCATTGCAAAGGCATTTGAATTTGCTGCTGAGGCAGATCCTAACTGTCTCCTTTTCTACAACGACTACAATGCCGCTGATCCTGCAAAGCGTGATCGTATCTATGATATGGTTAAGAAGATGAAGGAAGTTTATGGCGTTAAGGTCGATGGTATTGGTATGCAGGGCCACTATAATGTATTTGGCCCAAGCAATGAAGATATCGATGCAGCTATCACTAAGTACGCAACTCTCGTTGATCACATCCAGTTCACAGAAATGGATATCCGTGCTAACGAAGAGATGGGTGGTCAGCTTCAGTTCAGCCGTCGGGGCCTTGAGATCAAGCAGTATGTAAAGGATCTCCATACAGCAAAGTGGAACGATCTCTTCCGCATTATGCGTAAGCACAAGGATGTTATCGATGTCGTTACTTTCTGGAATGTCAGCGATAAGGATTCTTGGGTAGGTACAGCAAACTATCCTCTTCTTTTCGACAAGGATCTTAAGAAGAAGGCTGCATACTATGCTGTAAAGAACTTCGATCCTGCCATTGACAATGCAGAGGTTAAGGAAGACTTCGTGCCTTCAACAAAGAATCAGCCAGGTCAAGATTACCCAATGGTTAACTCACAGGGCTATGCTCGTTTCCGTGTTGAGGCTCCACAGGCTAAGTCTGTAATCGTAAGCCTTGGTCTTGGTGGACATGGTGGAACAGTTCTTCACAAGGATAAGGATGGTTTCTGGGTAGGTACTACAGAAGCTCCAATGGATGAAGGTTTCCACTACTATCACCTCACTATCGACGGTGGTGTTGTTAACGATCCTGGTACAGGCAACTTCTACGGTTCATGCCGATGGGAGAGTGGTATCGAAATCCCAACTAATGCCGATAAGGATTTCTATGCTAACAAGAATGTTGAGCATGGTAATCTTCAGGAAGTACTCTTCTGGAGCGAAAGCACCCAGAGCATGAAGAAGGCTATCGTTTATACTCCTGCAGGTTATGGCAAGATTCTCGACAAGAAGGGTAATGTAGTTGCTAAGGGTACTCCAAAGCGCTATCCTGTGCTCTATCTCCAGCATGGTTGGGGTGAGAATGAGACTTCTTGGAGCATCCAGGGTCACGCTAACTTGATTATGGATAACCTTATTGCTGAAGGCAAGTGCGATCCGTTCATCATCGTTATGACTTATGGTATGACAAATGATTTCAAGTTCGGTACAATTGGTAAGTTCACAGCAGAGGACTTCGAGAAGGTACTTGTTGACGAGCTCATTCCTTATGTCGATTCACACTTCTATACAATAGCAGATCGTGATCATCGTGCAATGGCAGGTCTCTCAATGGGTGGTATGACTACACACCTCATCACATTGCGTCGTCCAGAAGTATTCGGTTACTGGAATATCCTATCTGGTGGTCTCTATACTCCAGAAGAAATCGCAAATGTTTCTGTTAAGCCAAATCTCATCTTCATCTCTACAGGTGAAAAGGAAAATCCAGTAGGTATCCGCAAGGCTGTTGACGATCTCAACGCTGCTGGTTACAAGGCTGTTTCTCACGTATCAGACCGTACAGCACACGAGTTCCTTACTTGGCGTCGTGCACTTTATACAGTTGCACCAATGCTCTTCAAGTAATATCTTATTATAGAATAAAATTAGACCATAGCTTTTCGGGGCTATGGTCTTTTTGTTTTTAACATTTACCCCGTGGCTCCGTGCGATCATCGACGCGCGTCGATCAGACGTCGGGAAAATCGGAGAAGTCATCGACGGTTGGGAATTTGTTCTCGGGAATTCCCGAGAACTCTTCGACGGTCGGCAATCAGTCCACGGGAATTCCCGAGAACTCTTCGTAGGTCGTAGATTATTACTCTACAAATCGTCAAGTAGTCATCCACGCGCGTCGATGACTACTCTTTTTTTCTAGTGTACTCATCAACTTGCTACGCTCACTACTTCCGTTCCCAAGAGTTGTCATCGTAGGTCTACGATCAGAGCTCCCAGACTCAGGAGTTGTAATCGTAGCGCGTGGATGAGAGAACCGGAATAGCGTCTTTTCCTCATTCTTGTAATCAGAATACATCCATCGGCTTGATACTGTTGACAAAAACACAATTCCAAAGTATATCAATAAATTGGTCATAATTATTTATCTTCCTTTCTTTGTTTTTCTGCCGTAGATATAGCAGATTGTGGAACCTTGCGAGGCTTCGATCTAGGTCTTGATGCGCGAGAGCTTTCGATCAATCATCTGCAGCCCAAACTCATAGAATATTATGCCTATAGTAATGCCCCAAATCTATTCTTTATAAATAAGATTATGCACAATGCTACTCTCCATATCAATAAGCTAGCATAACACGTAAAAACAAGCGTAGCGGAAAGGAATAGTATACCACTCGGATCGATATTGAGCAACTGATTCTGATAAAACTTTGCAAGAAAAGTAAAGATTGGCGAAAACAACAGAATCGGTAGGGTACTGCGACCAATCATTAAGGCTATTCTCCGAATAGAACCTCTAATGTATCGAAGGCATACGACGAGAAAGCAGATGGATAGGATCACGAAAACGAAACCTAATAGAGAACTTGATAAAGGCGGATTGGAAACGCTGCTGAAAATGACCCATAGAAACGGAAAGATGGCGATGACAGAAGGTCGAAAAGAACGTATCTGGAATCCATAACTACGAAGTAAAACCCCTAACAGGAAATACAAAGCATTGGTTACGGACAACATGTCCAACGTATTGCTCAAAAAACACAGCGTAAGGAAAACAAGTAACTGATTACCATTTGAGAGCCAAGTTAGCCTGCGAGACAGATACAAAAAAGCGTAGCAGAGTAACAACGTGTGGAGATACCAGTATATGCCAATGGGATGAACCAGCAAGATTTTAGCAATTCCGTAGAAAGACAAACCATCGATATGATCGCTGACAGGTAGTCGTGAAGCCGCAAGAATATAGCACAATTCCATAATGGTATAAGAGATAACCCAAGGGGAAATGCTTCGCCACAATTTCGATAATGGACGTTCAACATTGGCTAAATAGCCAGAAATTATCAAGAAGACAGGTACATGAAATATGCCGACTACGGCATAGATAGCAGCATATTGTTGCTCAATATAGACAATATGAAATGTTACAACCAGAAGAATACAGATACAACGCAGCCAATCGACCTCTTCATAGTCGTTGCTTCTCGGCTTTGCCAGCGCCGCTGCCTTTATATCTGTTGCGTAGTTCATTGAAGTTGTACCTAATGGTGAATTCGATAAAGCGACTGTCGCTATGTGATTGTATTCTGGATTCTATGTAGTTGGCATACATTGTCTCGTCGCGATTAGCACGAAACAGGTCTTGTGCTGCAAGACGAAGGGTGAGACTGTTGCCGAACAAAGATTGCGTCAACCCAAGGTGCGTGATCACTCGCCCCTTATTAGTTCTGAAATTATCATGATCTCCGCTACTTGTGTACCGGAAATTGAAATCGGCGATGAGTCCTTGAAACAAGGTGTATTGACCGCTAACTTGAAAGAAGAAAGTCGGTCGGTTCAGCGTAACAATGCCCCAAGACATTGGCACATTGAACCATTGTTTGTCCATGCCGACAGACAAGGCAGGGCGAAAATGACCTATCTTGGGGACTGCGTCAAGGAAGACTGATAGCCTACGGATCTTTTCGGCATTCACATAGTTGCGTATGGTAATACAACTATAAGAGTCGAAACTCTTCACCCATGGAATTACCTCATTCTTTATTTCACAATACGCGGCTCCTAATGTAAGGAACTTCATCTGACTACGTAATGAAAACCGATCTGATTCGGTAGGCATCAAGAAGGGATTGCCTGTGAGGATATAATATTGGGTAAAAAAATCGTAATTGGCACTGAGCTGAGTATAGAGCGGATGCCTGAGTGTCCGGTTGTAATCTACTGATAGTCGCAGATCATCTCTATGGTATCCGAAAGAGATTCTTGGTTGCAGTGAGGTAAGCGACTGGTTCATATCATCCATCCATTCCCCATTCTGACTGTATCTAAATGAATTGTATTCAAACCGAATGCCTGTCGAAAGATGAAATAGCGAACCAATGCTTCTGTCGTATTCTGCGAATAACGAGAATCTGTCATTCTGCAGTCGAAGCTCAGTACTATTGGATATTTCAAGCCCATGAAGGGCTATACTATGGAACTTGTTCTTTCGAATGGTATTGGTGTATTCTCCGCCCATCTCCATTGAGCCACCCCACAAGCGCCCTATTCCATGTAAGCTACAGGCAAGAAGTTCGTTATTGACCTGATTATAGTCCCACTCACGCCAAGGGTTGAGTCTATCTTTCTGTTTTG
>JAZQOF010000048.1:0-62217 GCA_045627785.1 Bacteroidales bacterium
TACGACCAGTGTCCTTACCTTCCTTAGTCAATACACTCAGTTCCATTACTTCTCAATTGTTAAAAGTGAACCCTTAGCTCCAGGTACACTACCCTTCACGAGGAGGAGGTTGTGCTCTGGAATAACCTTCAAAATCTGGAGGTTCTGAACAGTTACCTGTACATTACCCATCTGACCACCCATGCGGAGGCCCTTGAATACACGTGCTGGATAAGAACATGCACCAATAGAACCTGGCTTACGGAGACGGTCATCCTGACCGTGAGTAGACTGACCTACACCACCGAAACCGTGACGCTTAACAACGCCCTGGAAACCGTGACCCTTAGATGTACCTACTACGTCAACGAAATCTACATCTGAGAAGAGATCTACAGTGATTACATCACCGAGTTTGTATTCCTTCTCATAACCCTTGAACTCAGCGAGGTGCTTCATAGGAGCAACACCTGCTTTCTTGAGGTGACCCATTACTGGCTTAGAAACATGCTTTTCAGTAGTTTCTTCGAAGCCGACCTGTACAGCTTCATAACCATCCTTTTCGATCGTTTTGATCTGAGTCACAACACAAGGACCTACTTCAATTACAGTGCATGGAACATTCTTACCATCAGCACTGAAGACGGAAGTCATTCCGACTTTTTTGCCCAATAATCCTGGCATAATTTCAGTTACTTGTTTTGCGTTTGGCGGGGATCGGACTCCAAAACGGGGTTCGACACCACAAACAGTTAAATAATAATGTTATATATGTGCGCATAAAAGCTCACGCCCAATGCGCACTTGTTTTATTTATCCTACCTTGATTTCTACATCAACACCTGAAGGCAACTCGAGCTTCATAAGAGCGTCGATAGTCTTAGGAGTAGCATTATAGATATCGATGAGACGCTTGAATGCGCTGTACTGGAACTGCTCACGAGACTTCTTGTTAACGAATGTAGAGCGGTTAACAGTATAGATACGCTTGAATGTTGGAAGAGGAATAGGACCGCTTACCTTAGCGCCAGTTGACTTTACTGTCTTAACGATCTTCTCAGCAGACTTGTCAGCAAGTGTGTGATCGAAAGACTTCAACTTAATACGAATTTTCTGATCCATATTTTGATTTAGTTGTTTTAGTGATTAAATAAGATCTACACGACCACCTGCCTCTGTGAGAACCTTACGAGCGTTGGTCTTATCAACCTCTGCATAGTGATGGAACTCCATTGTAGAAGAAGCACGACCTGAAGTGATTGTACGGAGGTCTGTTACATAACCGAACATCTCTGAAAGTGGAACCATTGCCTTAACGATGCGAGCACCTGAACGGCTTGTATCCATACCTTCTACCTGACCACGACGCTTGTTCAAGTCAGAGATTACATCACCCATTGACTCTTCTGGAGTTACAACCTCTACCTTCATGATTGGCTCGAGAAGGATTGGCTGAGCCTTTTCACAGCAAGCCTTGAATGCGAAGTTAGCAGCAAGTTCGAATGAGAGCTGATCTGAATCGACTGGGTGGAATGAACCATCTTCGAGAGTAACCTTCAAAGAGTCAACTGGGAAGCCAGCGAGAACACCATTCTTCATAGCTGCCTTGAAGCCCTTTTCTACTGATGGGATAAATTCTGCAGGAACGTTACCACCCTTAACGATGCTTGAGAACTGAAGACCAGTTACACCTTCATCAGCAGGCTCTACTGTAACGATGATATCTGCGAACTTACCACGACCACCGGACTGCTTCTTGTAAACCTCGCGGTGACGAGAAACCATACCCTTGATAGACTCCTTGTAAGTAACCTGTGGACGACCCTGGTTACATTCTACCTTGAATTCACGCTTAAGACGGTCGATGATGATATCGAGGTGAAGCTCACCCATACCAGAGATAACTGTCTGACCAGTCTCCTCGTTTGTCTTAACTGTGAATGTTGGATCTTCTTCAGCGAGCTTAGCAAGACCGATTCCGAGCTTGTCGAGGTCAGCCTGTGACTTAGGCTCTACTGCGATACCGATAACTGGATCTGGGAATTCCATAGACTCGAGGACGATTGGAGCATCCTCAGCACAGAGAGTATCTCCTGTACGAATATCCTTGAAACCAACGCCTGTACCGATATCACCACAACCGATAACATCCTTAGGATTCTGGTGGTTAGAGTGCATCTGGAACAAACGGCTGATACGCTCCTTCTTACCTGAACGTGGGTTGTAAACATATGAACCAGCAGGAATTTCACCTGAGTACACGCGGAAGAAACAGAGACGACCAACATATGGATCTGTTGCAATCTTGAATGCGAGTGCTGCCAATGGTTCGTCAGAAGAAGCCTTACGAGTAAGTTCTACTTCTGGATCCTTAGGATCACGACCAGTGATTACTGGGTTATCAAGTGGAGAAGGGAGGTAACGAACAACTGCATCGAGCATTGTCTGAACACCCTTGTTCTTGAATGAAGAACCACAAACTACTGGGAAGATCTGCATAGCAAGAGTACCCTTACGGAGAGCAGCATAGATCTCGTCATTTGTAATAGTTGCAGGATCGTCGAAGTACTTCTCCATAATCGACTCGTCAACTTCAGCACATACCTGAAGGACCTTATCACGATATTCCTCAACTTCATCCAACATTTCAGCTGGAACATCTGTGATTTCATATTCAAGACCCTTAGTCTCATCGTGCCAGTAGTAAGCCTTTCTTTCGATAAGGTCAACTACACCCTTGAAAGTCTCTTCAGCACCGATAGGGAGCTGAATAGCCAAAGAGTTAGCACCGAGCATATCGTGCATCTGCTGAACAACCTCGAGGAAGTTAGCACCTGAACGGTCCATCTTATTAACGTAACCGATACGTGGTACATTATACTTATCTGCCTGGCGCCATACTGTTTCAGACTGTGGCTCAACACCACCTACTGCACAGAAAGTAGCAACAGCGCCATCGAGGATACGGAGCGAACGCTCTACCTCAACTGTAAAGTCTACGTGGCCCGGAGTATCGATCAAGTTGAACTTATATTTCTCACCCTGGAAAGCCCAGTAACATGTAGTAGCAGCAGATGTGATAGTGATACCACGCTCCTGCTCCTGTACCATCCAGTCCATTGTTGCACCACCATCATGAACCTCACCGATCTTGTGAGTCAAGCCAGTATAGTAAAGAATACGCTCTGAAGTTGTAGTCTTACCGGCATCGATGTGTGCCATGATACCAATGTTTCTGGTATACTTAAGCATTTCGTCTTTGCTTGCCATAATATATTATATATAATGTGTGAGAATTATTATTAGAACTTGAAGTGAGCGAATGCACGGTTAGCCTCAGCCATCTTGTGCATATCTTCCTTACGCTTGAAAGCACCACCCTGTTCGTTGTATGCATCGAGGATCTCAGCTGCGAGCTTGTCTGCCATGCACTTACCACCACGCTTACGAGAATAGATAATCATATTCTTCATAGAGATAGATTCCTTACGATCTGCGCGGATTTCAGTTGGAACCTGGAAAGTAGCACCACCAATACGGCGTGACTTAACCTCAACCTGTGGAGTGATATTGTCGAGCGCCTTCTTCCATACATCGATAGGAGCGAGACCCTCCTTAGAAGCAAACTTGTTGTTTACGATCTCGATAGCATTGTAGAAGATTGTGAATGCGATGCTCTTCTTACCATCATACATAAGATGGTTAACGAACTTCGTTACTTTTACTTCGCTGAAGACAGGATCCGGAAGGATAACTCTCTTCTTCGGCTTTGCTTTTCTCATTTTCTTTTAAATTTAATTTGTTTGGCTGTTTCTCTTTAGGAAATCACTTCAACCTACACCGCTGTGTAAGTTTACTCAACCTATTAGAGCCTTACCAACTTTGATTGTGAAAGGTTTTTAGTTTCTAAGAATTACTTCTTCTTTGCTGCTGCTGCACCTGCTTTTGGACGCGTAGCACCGTACTTAGAACGACGCTGAGTACGACCGTTTACGCCAGCAGTATCCAAAGTACCACGAACGATGTGATAACGTACACCTGGAAGGTCCTTAACACGACCACCACGAACCATTACGATCGAGTGTTCCTGAAGGTTGTGACCCTCACCTGGGATGTAAGAGTTTACTTCCTTACCGTTAGTCAAACGTACACGTGCTACCTTACGCATAGCAGAATTAGGCTTCTTAGGAGTAGTTGTGTAAACACGAACGCAAACGCCACGGCGCTGTGGGCATGATGCCAGGGCCGGTGACTTGCTCTTGTCTTCCAATACTACACGACCTTTTCTTACTAACTGTTGAATAGTAGGCATTTTGTTTTAACTTTTTGTTCTTTTAATTTTGTTTTTAACTCTCTGATGCTTCCGCCGCTGTTTATTAAAAATAAAACATACGCGCGAAAAGCGGTGCAAAGGTATAGCTTTTTTGCATAAATTCAACCTCTTACCATCTATTTTCTACTCCTACTGCATTGATTTTCCTGCAGTTTGCAACCCTAAGGATGCATTTTTACACACTTTTTAACGCGTTTTCTTGTCTTTTCAATAATATAGTCTTACCTTCGCAGCGCTTTTAAATCAACAAGTTATGCTACAGCAATACCTAAACAAGGGAGTAATCGAGGCGGGATGTGACGAAGCAGGACGAGGATGTCTTGCCGGGCCAGTCTTTGCCGCTGCTGTGATTCTTCCTGAGGATTTCCAGAACGAACTGCTCAACGACTCGAAACAACTGAACGAAAAACAACGCTATGAGCTGCGCCCTATCATCGAACGTGAGGCGCTTGCCTGGGCTGTAGGAATTGTGGACAATCACGAGATCGACAAGATCAATATACTTCGTGCAAGCATCGAGGCAATGCACCGCGCAATCCGACAGCTCAAGATCCGTCCGGAAGCACTTCTTATCGACGGAAACCGGTTCTACCCCTTTGAGGACATTCCGCACACAACCATAGTTAAAGGCGACGGAAAGATGATGTCTATCGCCGCTGCATCTGTATTAGCCAAGACCTATCGTGACGACTTCATGACACAGATACACAACGAGTTCCCTGTTTACAACTGGGCAGTAAACAAAGGCTACCCGACCAAGGATCATCGCGCAGCTATCGCTCAGCATGGAGTTACGCCATACCACAGGATGAGCTTCAGACTCCTTCCCGAACCGAAGCAACTTGAACTTTTCTGAAAACTTAAAGAAGGAAAAGGCTTAGGAAAACACCTAGTATGAGCATATTTCGGCTTGTTTCGCCGAGTATGATATTCAACTGCTTGCCAGAACCTATCTGCACCATGTGAAGCCAAGTGCGGATATACATTCCACTATAGAAGATTGCTGTGACAAAGAAGCCCATCCAAGTGATTGTACCACGGAGGAAAAGGGCGAACATCAAGGCAACTACAACAAGGCAGATTGAGAGGTAAAGGTACCGTCCGAACTTCTCTCCAAACAGCACTACATTCGTCTTCTTTCCACTGATTATATCCTGATCCCGATCGCGATAGTTATTGATTACAAGAAGCGCATCGATAGCGATTCCACTGATGAGCGAAAGCAAAAGGCAATCGGCAGTAATGGTCAAAGACTGGATGAAATATGTGCCGCAAACAGGGACAAAGCCGAAGAACACGAGCACAAGGACATCACCCAATCCTAGATATGAAAACACTGTAGTATAGAGGATTGCAAAAACGACGCAAGCAATCCCAAGAGCGACATACTCAAGTCCACTATATGGCAGTTTATCCCAGCTCAGGGCAACGGCAAGAAGGCCAAATATACAGGCAATACCAATAATGCAGGCAATGCCCTTCTTCATTGCCGACGGCGAAATCCATCCTTGAGCGCAAGCTCTTTCCGGGCCCAACCGATCCTCTCTGTCAGTTCCTTTCAAGAAGTCATAAAGGTCGTTCACAAAGTTTGCCGCAATCTGCATACAACATGCGAAAAGAGCGCACAACAGCGACAATTTCCAGTCGAAACAACCATCGTGATAAGCCAGCGCAGCACCAAACATCACAGGAATCATAGCGCCCGTAAGTGTCTTTGGTCTTGCAGCAAGCATCCAAGCCTTGAAAGAATTTTGCTTTACCATTTCTTATACTACTATTTTGTGACAAAGATAAGCATTACATTTGACAATCCAAACCCGACATTGTGTTTTCATCTGTAATATTTGCATTTTTTATCAGTAAACACTATCTTTGCACACATATAATCATATAAACATGGATAAGAAAGATATCAGAATAGTATACATGGGCACTCCCGATTTTGCAGTGCCTACACTCGACGCTCTCGTTCAAGGCGGATACAATGTCGTGGGTGTGATCACAATGCCCGACAAGCCTGCCGGACGAGGTCACAAGGTTCAGTTCTCTCCTGTCAAGGAATATGCTCTTGAACACGACCTACCGTTGCTTCAGCCGGAGAAGCTAAAAGACGAAGCATTCCTCGAACAACTCAGGGCATGGAAGGCAGACCTTCAGATCGTCGTAGCATTCCGTATGCTCCCTGAAGTAGTATGGGATATGCCTCGCATGGGCACATTCAACCTTCACGCAGCTCTCCTTCCTCAATATCGTGGCGCAGCTCCAATCAACTGGGCAGTGATCAACGGAGAGACAGTAACAGGCGCAACGACATTCTTCCTCAGTCATGAGATCGACACAGGGCGAATCATCCTCAAACAGGAGCTTCCTATTGCTCCAGACGAGAATGTAGGTTCCGTGCACGACCGCTTGATGGAAATGGGCAAAGGACTGGTAACAAAGACCGTAGATCTGCTTATCGAAGCAGAAGGCAAAGTCGAGAATATCAAGACCATAGATCAGGAGACGCTCTACAACGACATCAGCGAACTGAAGCCTGCACCAAAGATATTCAAGGAGACATGCCTCATCGACTGGAACGACACCGCGCGGAATATCTATAATAAGGTAAGAGGTCTCAGCCCATATCCTGCAGCATGGACTGAGCTGACAGCCTCAAATGGTGAGAAGATTTCGCCTGTCAAGATCTATAAGGTTTCGGTTGTCGAAGAAGGCAAGACCAGCAGTCAGGATAATGGCACAGTGACTTCTACCAAGTCTTCGATTCACATCAAGTGCGCCGATGGCATCATCGCACTCGAAGAACTTCAGCTTCCGGGCAAGAAACGAATGGAAGTGAAGGCATTGCTAAACGGCTGGTCGCTATAGAGTATTAAACATAAATATTAAATAATAAATTATAAATATTATATCCACCCTCACTACAATCACTGTAACGGGGGTGGATATTTTTTATATACTGTTTTTTTGACTCAGCTTCTTATATATTTACGTCAGCGCGTAGCATATTATCAATTATCAATTATGAATTATCAATTAATAATAGCATTGATCCTAGCGATCTGTTCATCCGAGAATGGCTGAGAATTCAGTACCTTAAGATTGTCCTGCATCTGCTTCACAGAGCTTGTACCGATGATAACCGAAGTCACGCCCTGGATTCTTAATACCCAAGCAAGAGCCATATTTGCGAGTGTTTCTCCGCGTTCCTCAGCGATTGCATTGAGAGCCTTGATCTTGCCAAGCACTTCTGGAGTCAAAGCATCGGAAGTGAGGTGTTCGCGACGAGCCATACGTGAACCGTCTGGAATGCCATTGATATACTTATTGGTGAGCAAGCCCTGTGCGAGTGGAGAGAAGGCAACATAACCCACACCATTTGCCTCAGCATCAGAGATGATACCGTTCTTGATATCTACCTGATGGAACATATTCACCTTACCCTGATGAGCGAGACAAGGCACGTCATGCTCCTTCAAATACTTATATGCATAGAGAGCTGCCTCCTTCGGATAGTTTGAAACGCCCACATACAAAGCCTTACCTGCACGCACGATATCGACAAGAGCCTGAAGAGTCTCGTCAAGCGGAGTCTCCGGGTCGAATCGATGGCTATAGAAGAGATCCACATAGTCGAGGTGCATGCGCTTGAGACTCTGGTCGAGAGAAGAGATCAGATACTTTCTGCTGCCCCATTCGCCATAAGGGCCAGGCCACATGTCATATCCGGCCTTGGTTGTGATGAACATCTCGTCACGATAAGGGCGAAACGACTTGTCCATCATCTGTCCGAAAGTCTCTTCGGCAGTACCGTAAGTCGGACCATAGTTATTTGCGAGATCGAAGCAAGTGATACCGTTGTCGAACGCACAATGAGCCATTGCGAGGCTATTGGCAATATTGCTGATACTTCCGAAATTATGCCAGAAGCCGAGCGAGAGGGCCGACATCTTGATACCACTCTTTCCGCTTCTTCTGTATTGCATATCTCCATTATAGCGATCAGGAGAAGGATTGTAAATTGGTTCTACCATGATAATAATATTTAAATAAAGCGTTTATCCTTGCAAATATAGGGCATTTATATCAAACTATCAAAATATTTCATTAAATTCGCGACGAAAACCACAAAAAGAATATGGAACAGCCAATATTGAACGACCATAACAAAGATGAATTTGCACCAAGCCACACAGCAGAACATCTTTTGAACGGACTGGTAGCACAGCGTTTCGGATGCGGAAGAGCATTCTCGGGACACGTCGAACGTAAAAAATCAAAACTCGACTATCATTTGGACAAGGAAATGACAGCCGAGGAAATAAAATCACTGGAAGACTACATCAACCAGATTATCAAGGAAGATGTTCCTGTTACGATGGAATACATCACACAAGCCGAAGCACAGGATCGTTTCGACATGAAACGCTTACCTGAAGGAGCAAGCGACACTGTGCGTGTAGTGCGTATCGGCAGCTATGACGAGTGTCTATGCGCAGGCAACCATGTGCAGACGACAGGCGAGATAGTCGGATTCCGCATCACCAGCAGCAGCTGGAAGGAAGGAGTGCAGCGTCTTGTGTTCCGCGTCGATGCGAAGTGACGGCACTCCATCGGTTATTATTTTGCAGTGCCTGAGTTGATGACAGGCTGAGCTGGTTCGTCGGCACAAAGCACAACGAGCAGATTGCTCACCATTGCAGCCTTCTTGTCATCGTCGAGCTCTACGATCTTATCGTCAGCGAGCTTGTCGAGAGCCATCTTAACCATCGAAACAGCGCCATCCACAATCTTCTCACGAGCAGTGATGATAGCAGCTGCCTGCTGGCGGCGCAACATTACTGCAGCGATTTCAGGTGCATAAGCCAAGTAGTTGATACGAGCTTCGATCACCTCAAGACCTGCCATTGCGAGACGGTCGTTGAGCTTGTTGGTCAATACCTCATTGATCTCGGCAGCGCCACTGCGCAATGTGATTGTCTCCTCGTCCTTAGTATCTTCATTGTCGTATGCATAGAGACCTGCAACCTCACGGAGGGCAGAATCGCTCTGAACTGCAACGAAACGCTCGAACTTGTTCATACGTGCATTTGCAGCATTGCCTGCAGCCTGACCTGCCACAGCGCTGACGTCAGTATCGATATCGAAGATAGCCTTGTAGGTATCCTTCAGCTTCCATACTACAACCAAACCGATGAGGATAGGGTTACCTGTCTTATCGTTGACCTTGATTGGATCAGCATTGAGGTTACGTGCACGCAAAGACACGTTCTTGACGCTCATGAACGGATTGATCCAATAGAAGCCAGTCTTGCGGAAAGTGCCCACATATTTACCGAAGAAAGTCAATACCTTTGCCTCGTTTGGCTCAAGCTGGGCAAAACCACAGCTGAAGATAATAGCTACGATAAAATCGACTGCAGCCAGAATAAATGGCAATGGCTGTTCAATAGTTGCGCCCCAAACGATCAGAGCGACGAAACCTATCCAAAGAAAAATGTCGATAAAAATCATGAGGAAGCCATTCAGATAACCGCCTCTGTACTCCTGTTCCTGCTGGAGAGAAATGTTCTTTTCCATAATCATTAATTTTTAAAACCTTAAAATATATTTATATTATCAGCGCGCAGCCAATTATCAATTATTCTGTAGCAAATATAATCAGTTATACACTTCCTTCCAAACAATCTCATTGCCTTTTAAATGAAAGTGCCAAATTTTTCACCATTTTTTGACGAAAAGACAAGAAAAAATAACTATTGATTTGGACTAACCTGATATTTGATTTATCTTTGTGCAGACAATATGGCGGCTACAATTTCGATTATCATACCTGTATTCAATGCAGAATCCACGTTAGGTGCTTGTGTTTCAAGCATCCTCGCACAGACATATCGTGACTACGAGGTGATACTTGTCGATGACGGTTCTTCCGACCATTCCGCCGATATTTGTCACAGCCTATGCCGTGAACACAGCAATTTCAAGGCATTGCAGATCGCACATTCCGGTCCTTCGGCAGCTCGCAACGCTGGCATAGACGCTACGACAGGACAATACATCACATTCATCGACAGTGACGATGAGGTCGATAGCCGTTATCTTCAGACCATGCTCGACATCATCACCCGGCACGATGCCGATGTCGCAGCCCTCTCCTATCAGATTGTGGCACGCGGCTCCAAGCCGAAGCCTGTTGACCATGATGCCCCGATAAGGCTCTTCGACAACCGGGAAGCAGTAACCGATCTGCTCTACCAGAACCATCTCGATTCTTCGCAATGCTTCAAGCTCATCCGGCGATCGCTCCTCGACGACATCCGTTTCCCTGAACAATACCGTGTTTACGAAGACCTTTTATTTATATATAATGTATATAGCCGATGCCGTAAGGTAGCCTGGACCGACAGGAAGATGTATTTCTATCACAAGGAGGCTGCTGGTCAGATGGATTCGGTCTGCCCTCAGGTCGACGACGCCCTCCACATCGTCGACGATATCCGCAACGACCTTTCTGTACGTTTCCCTGGCAGTCAGCTCCTCAAGGCAATCGACAATCGCACCATAAGCATCTCGTTCAACCTGCTGAAAAGAATTGCCCAACATCATATTTTCAATCCTGAGATCGAAAAAAGATGCTGGGACAATATACTTGACTACCGTTTTGAGAACCTACTTGACCCCAACGTGAGGATCAAGAACAAAGCCGGCGTGCTGTTATCCTATTTAGGCAAAAGCGCCTTTACTGCTCTGGCACGACTGCAAAGATAACCAGGTCAGCGTCGCTCTTGTTCATCAGAGTGTGAGTGTGACCCTTCTCGCAGTAATGGCAATCGCCTACCGAGATCTGCATCTCCTTACCGTCACAAATCACAGTACCTGTACCTTCGAGCACATACATCATCTCGCTGTTTGTCTCGTGCTTGTGCACACCTATCGAAGCGCCAGGCACAAGACGAAGCTTCATGATACGATTCTTGCCGTCGAAGAACATCTTAGCCTCAACACTTTTCTCTCCGCCCTTGAAATTCGGCATCGAGACCTCTTCCATTTTGTTGAATTCGATTTTCATAGATTCCTGTCTTTTGTTCCACAAAGATAGTATTTTTGCTACAATTTTGTCAAAACGTTAAAAATATTTACAGAAATATTGGACAATATTAATAAACTACATATCTTTGCACAGTATTTACAAACATTTAATCAACAAAATTGTTATGAAGAAAATTCTACTTTTGATCGTTCTTGCTATCTCAGCAGTTTCGATGAAGGCTCAGGACAGAGCATTTGGTGCTGACCTCAACCTCGGTTTCGGTACTCCAGTAGGTTTCGGTATCGGTGCAAAGTATCACCATGGTTTCAACGATGATTGGAGAGTAACAGGTGATGTTAAATATTTGTTCGCCAACATGAACGTATTGGAACTTGATGCTAACGCTAACTATCTCTTCGACCTCGGTACATCAGACGCTAAGATCTATCCATTGGCTGGTATTGGTCTCTGGTCTTGGTTCGGCGAGGGCGGTGGTGCTCACATGATGTTCAACCTCGGTGTCGGTGTTGACTATCCACTCGGTGACAACTGGTATGCTAATGCTGAATTTGCCTTCAAGTTCTGGGATGGCAGCCGCGAGAACCTCTCTGTAGGTCTCATGTACAAGTTCTGATAAAGGCTTCTACATCATATAACATAACCCGGGGATTTCTCCTCGGGTTATTTTTTGCACCTAATTTACCAGGTCAGTTCTTCTGTTGAAGATTAGACTTCCGAGATTCGGGAAGTCTGATCTACAAATGGAAATTAGACTTCCTACATTCGGGAAGTCTGATCTACGCTCGTAGATTATAGTTCCTAAAAGCAAGAATGGTCATCGTAGAGGTTGGATGACTACTCCTGCCGCCGAAAGTAGCGATCGTAAGAGTAGGATGAAGGCTTTTGAAAAAAAGTGTACTCATCGACGCGCGTCGATGACTTCTCGGGAAACGCCGAGAGACGATTGACGAGCGTCAATGAGTACACGGAAAGTCCGGAGAACAAATCCCCGATCGTCGATACGAAGCTAAGTATGGGAAAATTAAGAGACGCACCAGAATTGATGCGTCTCTTGTTTTTATTATAGAGCTGTGAATCTCAGCTTGAATGTCATCGGTTCGTTTGGAACGAAATATTTCTCGATGGTCTGAGGACCACAGGATCCATTTCCGATGCCGCGATGATATGCATCGAGATGGAGGACATTACTCTCGTTTGGAGCAAGTTCCCAATGATGCTTCGCGTTCATGAGCTGTTCGTCGGTATTACGGTTGATCGAGAAGCTCACATTGCCTTCTGTCTTGATGCTGAAGCCGTGACCATCGGCATCGGTGAGCTGAAGTTCGCGCAACTGTTCGCGTCCGCCCATCGACTGAGGCTTGACATACTCGCCACCCATCTCGCCTACCTTGCTTTCGAACCACTGAGCTACCTGTCCGTCGTGACGGTCAACATAGTTCTCCCAAGGTCCGAGTGCATAGTAGCGCACATTGCTGAACAGCGAATCGAGCATGAGCACGATACCTGCACGACGCAGATCATTGCTGTGAGGAGTGAGTGTGACCTCAACATCGACGATGCCCTCATTATATATATTATATGTGATATCGGTGCTGCACTTCTCGCCGTCGCGATGCGTCTTGACTGTCTCGACGCCCTTACCCTTGGAACGCACTACAGTTGCTGTCTCGGCAAGACCATTGGAAACATCCTTGTATGTATCGTTCTCAATCCAACGGTGATTGTCATAGAGGAAGCTGTTGCCAGCGCCAAGTATCTCGCGTCCGTCGAACTTGATCGAAGTAGCCTGTCCGTTCTTGTCGTCAACCACTACGCCAAAGCCCTTAACCTTCTTGCCTGCACCCTTGACTGCTGCCAATGGAGCACGATCGGTGAGAGTGAACTGGCGCACTGTCAGCTCATGACCTGCTGCAGCATAGAGAGTAGCGGCATTGTGGAGGATGTGGCAGTTGACAAGCACCTCACGTCCGCTCTGCTTGAGATCGGCACCAGGAAGCGCGATAGTCAATGTGATGCTCTCGCCTGGAGCTACAGATGGTATGGCCTGAGTAGCAGACGAGACGATTTCGCCATCGACCACAACCTCGGTAGCAAGGCTGAACTCGTTGAGATTGGTGAAGAGGAACTTGTTCAGGATTGTGAGATCGGCTGTGCCGGCATCCTTGTTGATATTATCAAGAGAAAGCTTCACATTGGCATAGACTGCCTTTACCTCCATGAGCTTTGGTGTCACATTACGTTCCGGGTCGATGATACCATTGCTGCAGAAGTTACCCTGATGAGGACCTGGATAGTCGTAGCCTGTATGAATGCGCTTGATGCCCTGCTTCAATTCCATAGGATCGTAGATTGCCTGGTCGACCCAGTCCCAGACGCATGCGCCGACACACGCATTGCTGCTCTCGATCACATCCCAGTATTCCTGAAGGTTACCCTGAGCATTACCCATGGCATGAGAATACTCGCAGAGGAACATCGGCTTATCGAGGTTGGAAGTATTCTGGCGCATCCAGTCCATCGAAGGATACATCTTTGAATAGAAATCTGAATGTCGGACACCACCGTATGGCTTGCCTGTCTCCTTGGTTCCTTCATAATGTACAGGTCGTGTAGGGTCGAGCTGTTTTGCTATGGCATAGCATGGACCGAAGTTATTGCCACCGCCTGCTTCGTTGCCAAGGCTCCAGAACACTACCGACGGATGATTGCGATGCAGGCGTACCATGCGTTCGATACGATCGACGAAGGAAGGAATCCAACTAGGCATATCAGAGATTGTCTGGTCGGCATGGTCTTCGATATCACCTTCGCAGACGGTATAGATGCCATAGTGGTCGAGCATTGCATACATCTTAGGATGGTTCGGATAGTGTGATGTGCGCAAAGCGTTGACATTATGCTGCTTCATGAGGAGCACATCCTTGAGCATGATATCGGTCGAGAGAGCTCGTCCAAGCTCAGGATCGGTGTCGTGGCGGTCTGTTCCCTTGAGGAAGACACGCTTGCCGTTGAGATAGAGCAATGAGCCCTGAATCTTAACCTCGCGGATACCATACTTGGTACTGAATGCGAGTTCGTCCTTGCCATTGTCCTTCTGTACGAAATGAACAGTATAGAGATTAGGCTTCTCGGCGCTCCAGAGATCCACATTCTGAAGGTCGAAGCCTGTCTCTGCCTCAACAGTCTCCTCACCGTTCAAAGCAACTGTGACAGTCTTCTCGGCAACCTGCATACCCTTAGGGTCGAATACCTTGACAACGACATCCTTGTTACCCTTGAAGCCGTTCTTGTTGGTAAGCTCAACCTTTGCATTGATACGCGCATCCCTGTAACCGTTCGAGAGATCACAGGTGATGACATGATCGGTGATTGCGACCTGTGGGATATTGAACATATAGACATCGCGGAAGATACCACTCATGCGGAACATATCCTGATCCTCGATGTACGAACCATCGCACCAACGGAAGACCTGAACAGCGAGCTTGTTGTTGCCAGCCTTGATGTATGGTGTGATATCGAACTCGGCAACATTGTTTGAGCCTTGTGTATAGCCGACCTCCTTGCCGTTCACCCAGACGAGTGCAGCAGAATAGATACCATCGAAATGAAGGATAGTGCGATTGCCCGCCCAGCTGACAGGGACAGAGAATGTGCGCACATAGCTGCCGACAGGGTTGATGCCATAGTTCTCTCCATTGTCGTTGAATCCGCGACGTGGAGTGATGTATGGAGGAGTATCACCATGAGGATAGTCGACATTGACATAGAGAGGCTTGTCGTAGCCGTGCATCTCCCAGTTGGAAGGCACAGGTATATCGTCCCACTTGCTGACATCGAAGTCCGGTTCAAAGAATGTGAGTGGGCGTTCCTCAGGAGTCTTGACAAAGTTGAACTTCCACGTTCCGTTAAGGCTACGATGAGCACTGTTGGCAGGCACTACCCAAGGAGTAGCATAGAAAGCGCCATCGGCTAGCATTGCCTTCTCGGAAGTATATGGCTGATAGAATGCATGACCAGCAAGCTTGTTGATGCCAAACACCTTCTCGTTCTCCCAGATCGGTGCATTCTCCTTAACTATCATATTCGACTGACGCACTGTCTCTGTTGCCTCGATGCGTATCTCGGCATTCTTTGGATCACTTGCACGCAGAGCGAACTTTGGGCCTTCCTTAGGCAAGGTCAGCACAAGATCCAAGTGTTCCTTTGGGATGAGATAGTAACAGTCTTTTGTGGTTGCAGGCTCGATGATGAAGAACTGATCTTCGTCTGAGCCATTCATATTGTCGGCCGAGAGTTCGCCATTGGCATATTTCAAGGCAATGGCAATGTCTTCGATGCGGAACACGATGCGATAGCCCACATTCATTTTCTCGAGCTGGAAGTTCTGCATCATGCTTCCACCGTCGGCATCTTCAAGACTGATGCCCTGCATAGACATAGTCACTGCCCTTTTGTTCTGACCGGCAAAGAGGATGTACTTCATGTTCTTGTCAAAGTCCTGAGCAGAGAGAGCCATCGACAAAGAACAAGCCATTAAGATAATTGATAAAAACTTTTTCATAAATATTGCGATTAAGATTACTTAGTCAGGAAATCGATGTATTCACGGATCGCCTTGTCACATACCGGGCAGAAGAGATCCTGAGTGTGCATCCAGTTCATCATGCAGTTCGGCATAGGGCGATAGATTCCCTTCTCGATGTATCCGCCACCCTCGTAGGCGCCAAGCTTCCAGTCGCTCATCTTATACGAGTTGGTGCGGTTATATCCGTTAGGCACAGGCGTTGGGATTGGAGTCTTGGCATCGACCATATCTGCCCACTTACACTTGCCATCGACAAGTGCCGTGAGGTTGGCTTCCCAAGGTTCGATACCTGGAGTATAGAGATCGGTGTCGCTTCCGCCGACATACTCGTCACCAAGGCCGAGAAGGAGATGTCCGAACTCATGTGCATAGGTCTTGCGGATTGACTCAGGACGGGCAAAGATATGAGCGGCACTGATGCCATACCAGTTGTAGATAGCACCACCGCCATATTTCTGCGAGTTGGAGATGATATAGATGTAGTCGTAAGGCGCATTTGCTGCGATGTCGCGAAGGTTCTGCATGTCATCGGTCATCTGATATCGCTCGGAGTCGAAAGTATAGTAAGTCACCTTGCCTGCAGTATTCTTCCAGATGTTCTCGCCTGGGATTGTCACTCCTGCATCGACCGAAGGAACCCATACTGCACGGATATTGAAACGAGACTTGTTGTCGCCGTATGGAGCGTACGAGAACAACGACTCGGCAAATACCTGGCAATCCTTCATGAACTGATCCTTGTCGGCCTCGGTATATCCTTCAGGTATCAGCACCACATCGACACAATAATCGGAATTACCCTGATATGCGATATCGACATACTGCAACGATGGTTTGTTCCTGCGTATGAAATAGCTTTCAGGATCGATGTCCTGACGGTAGATCTCGTAGTAATTGTTCTGTTTGTCGCGGGCATCGATAGCCAGAGTCACAGCCTTGCGAGGATAAGGGAACACGATGCTCTCGGGCATTGCCTTCTGCATGGTCTTTGCCTCGGGCGTTGTCATCCATTCGTTCATCAGTGTACCATAACCCTTCTGATAGATCAATGTCCCTGTTGCCTTGTCGATCACACGGAAGCGGTAGTTGCCATAGCCGAAATCATCGATGAGCGAAGTCTTGGATCCCGCATAATAAGGCTCCTCAAGAACTTCGTCAAAGTAGATACTCTCCGACTCAGCATTGCCGGCATGGTAATAGTCAAAGCGCATGGTCTTGTTATAGAACCACGTATTGAAATCCTGTGCAGTCACTGCCGAAAACGACAGGAAAGCTAACAGACACGATAAAACTGCCTTCATCTTATTCTTCTTCTATTTTTCTGATAATATACTTAAGATCTTCCGACGGACACTCATCGGCACGATATACGATATTGTAACCCTCCTTCTCAATGATCACCGCCTGGAACTCCTCCTGTTCCTCGACAGGAAGGGAAATCCTGAACCTGCCTTCGGCATCGGACACCGAGTTCTCCTGCTTGATCGACACGGTAGCACCATCGAGCGGATTGCCGTCCTGATCGAGCACCGTACCTGCAAATACTGCAAATGTATCGTCACGACGGACAAACAGAATATTCTCTTTGGTGAAGCCGAAGCCGACATTTATCTCCGTGCGGATTGTATCGAAGTAAGATGAGGTGAACTCGACAGGCAGAGTACGACCTCGATAATAGCCTGGACGATTCTTTAGAACTATGGTCGTGTCGAGATTACTGCCCAGGGAATGCTCTATACCCTCGATCATAAGCATGGCATCGGAAGGCATCGGAAGACCATAGACCTGCTGAGCCTCAATAATCCTGCAAGAGATTCCGACCGGCATGAAGAAATAGGCAGCAAGCGAGAAAAGAACCGAGAAGAGGATGACATAACGCAGTACAGTGCTCTTGACGCGACGAACCTGACGATTCCAAAGACTATCAAAACTTACGCCCAACATCCGAGAAGCGACTCGTACGACAGCCTTATCCATTCCGTTGGCCTGAAGGTCAATGCCAAGGAGCTCCTTCTCGGGATGCTGCTTTGTATATTCGACAAGATACTTAGGCATACACTCCTCGCCCAAAGGGTTCTTGCCGGCTTTGATCTGCGAATCGAAGAATGGGACACCGCCGATGACAAACGGGATGATATGGTTAAGACGGTCCGACTCGACAAACTCCTGAACCTCCTTGCTCACCCAATCGGACTTGGCGGAATTAGGACTGCAGACGACAATCAGGAACTTCGAAGCAACAAGATTGTCGTGAAGCGTATCGGCAAGGATTCCGGCTGTGAGGTCGGTGCTGTCCATGAAGATAGGACGCAGGTTGCGGGAATTGTTAGGAGGAAGATTCTCAGGTCGGACCATAGGTAATACCTTGGTCGGAATACTGTATTTTTCAAGTCTTTTCTGCAACCACTGAGCGATCTTGGCATCCTTGTGGCTGTAGCTTATAAATGCATAATTCTTGATATCTTGTGTCATAGGTAATGCGATCAGATTAGAATTCGACAAGCACAAAGATAAAAATTAATTTGAGATTTTATGTTTTTCCATTTCTTTTTTTTATCATATCGTTTCATTCGTCTCTGTTTTTATAAAAAAAAACGCTGTTCCTATTTCAAAGAATGGATTAAATAATTATATTTGCCAAAAGAAAAAGACACATTATAATAAAATGTATAACATGAAAAAACTATTTCTGTCACTTGCCGTTTCTGCGCTTTTCCTTGGAGCATCGGAAGCTGTCAAAGCTGAGGTTACTCTTCCGAAAATCATTTCGAGCGGCATGGTCGTACAAAGAAACGACACTGCACGCATCTGGGGTAAGGCCGATGCCGACGAACAGGTGACTGTCACTTTCCTGAAAAAAAGATACAACACCATTGCCGATGACAAGGGTAACTGGATTGTGTCGATTCCTACAAAGAAGCATGGTGGTCCTTACTCGATGCAGATCAACAGCATCACTCTCGACGATATCTATGTGGGCGACGTATGGCTCGGAAGCGGACAGTCGAACATGGATGTGCACATCGACCGCGTGTCGGAAATCTATGCCGACGAAGTGATGACAGATGCAAATCCGAAGATCCATCTGATCCAGTTTGACCGTAACATCACACCAGAAGCATATTATCCGCAGACAGAAGTCAATGCTCACCAGTACGGATGGGAAAGCCTCTCGCCTGAGAAGGTAGGACATTGGAGTGCCATCGGATATTTCTTCTGCAAGGACATGTACGAGAAGACCGGCGTGCCACAGGGATTCATCAATGCCTCGATGGGTGGTTCGAACATCGTAGCATGGCTGAGCCGTGAGAAGATGCAGGAACTTGCTCCTCGCTACGTAGATCAGCTCGACTACATCAAGTTGCGTCAGCAATACCTGGGCAAGCCTGGAGAAGAGACAGATCCAGGTATGAAAGAGAACTGGATGGCATTCGACTATGACGATTCGGATTGGGAGGTCGTGGATCAATATGACAAGAATATCGGCGATATCTACAACCAGAAGTTCGTCGGTCATCTCTGGTTCCGCAAGGAATTCTATGTACCTGATTCACTCGTCAACCGTCAGGCATTGCTCCGTCTTGGCTTGCTCATCGAGTCGGACGAGACATACGTCAACGGTACCTTCGTAGGCTCTACTGGTTATCAGTATCCTCCACGCAAATACAAGGTGATGCCAGGCGTTTTGAAGCCAGGTAAGAATGTGCTCACCATACGTCTGAAGACAAACGGCGACCCTGTGAAGTTCCAGGGCGGAAAGCCATATAAGCTCTTCTTCCCTTCACGTCCTGAAAGCCCAGCTCTTCCTTTGACCGATCCTTGGATCGAGCTCGAAGGCCAATATAAGATGAAGCGCGGTGACATGACTGGCGGACGTCCTGCATTCGACAACCAGAATGCTTCGGTGCTCTATAATCTCGACATCTACCCTATCAGGAACTATCGCATCGCTGGCGCAATATGGAATCAGGGCGAAAGCAATGCTGATGCTCGTAAGGCAACAGAATATGGCGTGCTTCTGAAAGGCTTGGCAGAAGACTGGCGCAGCTCGTTCGGCAATATTCCTTTGATCGTCGTACAGCTTGCCAACTACATGCAGCGTCACGAAGATGCAAACTATCACAGCGGATGGACAGCAATCAGAAACGAACAGCGTAAGGCTGCCGAAGAAGTGATTCCTAACTGTGCTCTCGCAACAACTATCGACGTGGGCGAATGGCACGACATCCATCCTTGGCGCAAGAAAGATGTTGCTCAGCGCTGTGCTCTTCAGATGCGTCGTCTCTATCTTGGCGATAAGACTCCGAACTTTGCAGGTCCTCTCTACAAGAGCGTAGAATTCGAAGGTGGCAAGGCAATCATCTCGTTCAAGGAAGGCACAGACAACCTCGCGTCAGAACCGGAAGATGGTCTTAAGGGATTCAAGATTGCCGGTGCCGATGGCAAATTCCATTGGGCAGATGCTTATATCGACGGCAACAAGGTCGTTGTTTCCTGTCCTGAGGTCAAAGAGCCTAAGATAGTGCGTTATGCCTGGGACGATGATCCTGAGATCTCGCTCTTTGGCATCACAGGCCTTCCAGCAACTCCATTTACTACAGAACAATAAAAATTTATAAATATAAAGAAAATGAAACTTACAGACATTCGCAAAGGCGGCTTCAATGCTGCTGAGTGGGAAGCAAAGGGTTACGAGCTTCCAAAGTTTGATATCGATGCAGTTGCAAAGAAAACCCACGACGAACCGACATGGGTTCACTTCGGTGGCGGAAACATCTTCCGTGCTTTCCCTGCTGCTATGCTCAACGATGCTCTCAATACAGGCAAATATGATCGTGGCGTAATCGTTGCCGAGACTTTCGACTTCGAGGTAGTTGATAAGGCTTACCGTCCATACGACAACCTCTCGCTCCTCGTCAGCCTTCAGTCAACAGGCACAATCGAGAAGAAGGTCATCGCTTCGGTAACTGAAAGCCTCAAGGCTGATTACCAGTTCGACGACTGGAAACGTCTTGTTGAGATCTTCCAGAACCCAACTCTCCAGATGATCTCTTTCACAATCACTGAGAAGGGTTATACATACAATGATGCTGATCTCGCTCGTGGTCTTACTCCTGTATTTGCAATGGGTAAGGTCTGCGCACTTCTCCTTGAGCGTTTCAAGGCCGGCAAGCTGCCTCTCACTGTTCAGAGTATGGACAACTGCTCTCACAACGGCGACAAGGTTAAGGCTGGCGTGATGGCATATGCTGAGAAGTGGGTTGCTGATGGTCTTGTTCCTGCTGAATTTCTCGCTTATCTCAAGGATGAAAGCAAGATCACATTCCCTTGGTCGATGATCGACAAGATCACTCCTCGTCCACACTCAAAGGTCAAGGAACTCCTTGCCGCCGATGGTTTTGAGGACAACGACTACATCGAGACAGAGAAGCACACATTCACAGCTCCTTTCGTAAACGCTGAGGAAGTTCAGTATCTCGTGATCGAAGACAACTACACCAACGGTCGTCCACCACTCGATCTTGGCGGCGCTCTCTATACTACTCGCGAGACAGTAGATAAGGTTGAGACAATGAAGGTTACAACCTGCTTGAACCCTCTCCACACTGCAATGTCTATCTATGGTGTGATGCTCGACTATACTCTCATCTCTGCCGAGATGGCTGACGAGGATCTTCGTCCATTCATCCAGAAGATCGGTTATATCGAGGCAATGCCTGTAGTTACCGATCCAGGCATCCTGAACCCATACGAGTTCATCGGCGACGTTATCAACAAGCGTCTCCCTAATCCATTCATGCCTGATGCTCCACAGCGTATCTCTACAGATACATCTCAGAAGCTCCCAATCCGCTTTGGTGAGACTTTGAAGAAGTACATCGCTCGTGGTCTCGACAAGAAGAACCTCGTCTTGATTCCTCTCGTACTTGCTGGCTATGCTCGTTTCCTCAAGGGTCTTAACGATAAGGGCGAGGTATTCACTCCTTCTTCAGATCCAAAGCTCGACGAACTCATGTCTATCGTTGCTCCTCTCGAATTGGGCAAGCCTGATCAGGATTGGAGCTGCCTGAAGAACCTCTTCTGCCGTGCCGACATCTTCGGTCTCGACCTCTATGAGGCAGGTCTTGGCGAACAGATCGAGGGTATGGTCAAGGAACTCTACGCTGGTCCTGGCGCAGTTCGTGCTACTCTCCACAAGTACGTTTCAGCTCGATAATAAAACTCAAAAATATTGTTATAACGCTACTATGTCGCATCAGGCAATGATGAAACAAAATAGCGTTATAACAAATTCGTTTTAAATATGCATTACTCTAAATCTATCCTTTCCCTTTTTATTTATGCTTCTCTTTTCTCTTGTTCGACAAAAGTTGAAAGACCTTTGGAGATTGAATTTGCAAGCCAGAAGATTGTAGATGCAAGTTCCTTCGGACTGAAAACAACTTTGAGGAACTGGGACGAGACTTCTTCGGTCAAAGTGTCAGGTCCGACAAAGATTGTTGACGACTATGAGATGAAGGTCGGAAAACGTCTGCACTGCCACAACGAAGCACAGGAATATGTCTATACTCTGACTAATGCCGATGGTGAGAATCTCTTTGTCGAACTCAGAGAATATCCTGACGGATTTGCTTTCCGCTATCGTTTACCTAATGTGCAGGAAGACGAACAGCTTATCGACGAAGCAACTTCGTATAAAGTACCTGAAGGCGCAAATCGCTGGATTCCCGGATTTGCTCACGATGCAAACTACGAACAGCTTTTCCCATTGAGCACAGACGGCACGACAACCGAACACATCCGCAACGGTCGTCCTAATGAATGGGGTTATCCGTCGCTCGTGGAGGTTGCCGATGGTCAGTTCATGCTTATCACTGAAGCTGATATGACGCGCGATCATTGCGGATCGTTCATGAAGAATTCGGACGAGAACCGTAATCTCTATAAGGTCTTTTTGGCAGAAGATTCGCTCAAACTCGTTGCCAACGAGAATGGGGAATGGACTTCGCTTTGGCGCGTGATCATTGCCGGTTCGTTGGCCGATGTCGTAGAATCGACTCTCGTGACAGATGTCTCTACGCCAAGCAAGATTGAAGACACAAGCTGGATCAAGCCTGCTCCTGCTTCATGGATCTACTGGGCATACAATCACGGATCACAGGAATATGATCTCCTTTGTCTTTACGTCGATCTCGCCAAGGAAATGGGTTGGCCATATTCTTTGGTCGATGCAGAATGGGACGTGATGCGAGGCGGAACTATCGAAGATGTTGCTGCCTATGCAAAGAAGAACGGCATCAAGCCTTTGCTTTGGTACAATTCGACTACAGGATGGTTTGAAGAGCATGGTGCTCCTTCCCCATCTTGGCGACTCAACACAGCAGAAGCTCGCGAGAAAGAGTTCACTTGGATGAACGAACAGGGTTTTGCTGGCGCAAAGGTTGACTTCTTCCGCGATGATGAATCGGAGCAGATGAACTACTGCATCGACATACTTGAAGATGCTGCAAGGCACAAGCTTCTGATGAACCTGCATGGAGGAACAATGCAACGCGGCTGGCAACGCACTTACCCGAACCTCGTAACTATGGAAAGCGTCTATGGTGCTGAATGGTATAACAATGTGCCGACATTCACAGCCAAGGCAGCTCGCCACAATGCAACTCTTCCTTTCACCCGCAACGTGGTAGGTTCGATGGATTATACTCCTGGTACTTTCACCGATTCACAGCATCCTCACATCACAACCCATGGTCACGAATTAGCACTTACCGTTCTGTTCGAGTCGGGTGTTCAGCACATGCCGGATCGTCCATCGGCATATCTCGAAATGCCTTCCGAGATTAAGGATATCCTAAAGACATTGCCTACAGCTTGGGATCAAACGCTTCTACTTGCCGGTTATCCAGGCGAGAGCGCAGTTATGGCACGTCAGCATAATGGCAAGTGGTATATTGCAGGTATCAATGGTACTGACGAAGCAAAGGATCTCTCGTTCAGCGTAGAGCGTCTGGGCACTTCTTCAACCAGAGGTCTTCTGATTTGCGACGGAGAAACACAATACAGTTTTGATATTAAGTTGCTTAATATTCCACCATTGAATGTGACTGAAGATTCAAAGACTCACGAAGTACTCTCACAAAGCAGAGAAGACATTGTCATTCCATGTGCTCCTCGTGGAGGATTCCTGTATGTATTGTGATCAACTCACGAACGTCTAAAATTACTTTGATAATAATATGAAAAAACTCACAACCCTCTTTATTAGCGTACTACCAATCCTCGCTATGGCACAGGAAACAACAAGTCCTGACGGAAACCTCAAGGTGAACGTGTCGTGCAAGGATGGAAATGCCGTTTATTCTGTTTCTTTCAATGGCGAGACAGTGATTAATGAGTCTTCTCTTGGTCTTAACACAACAATCGGAGATTTCACCAAAGACCTTAAGCTGGAAGGCGTATCGGGCAAGGTGCATGTGGGCGAAACCTATTCGATGCCTAATGCAAAGAAGAGTTCGATCTCATACGATGCCAACGAACAGACATACAGCTTCTCACAGAACGGACAGAAGGCTTTCGATATTGTGATGCATGTTGACAACAACAATATCGCGTTTAAATATATAATGTATCCACAGAAGCCGAAACGCGGAGATACTCGTCTGGCTTGCCTTGTGGAAAACGAAACGACATCGTATAACTTCCCTGAAGGAACTACAACCTTCCTTTGTCCTCAAATGACTCCTCAAACTGGCTTTGCACGTACTGCTCCAAGCTATGAGACATTCTATGAGTTCGATGCTCCAATGGGCAGCAACGGACATGGAAGAGGTTTCACTTTCCCAGCTCTTTTCCGTATCGAACAAGCAGCAGCACCTGTCAAGAAGGGTAAGGTTGCCGAACCAAAGAATATCTGGGTTATGCTCAATGAGACAAACGTAGGTTCAAACTATTGCGGTAGCCGAATCGAATACACTGCAGAAAACACTTACACTCTCGCTTATCCTGAGCCGACAGAGTTTGGTGGTGTAGGCACTTCTGCTCCTGGCATTATGCTGCCTGGTTCTACTCCTTGGCGCACAATCACAATCGGCGAGAGCATTGCCCCTATTGCCGAGACTACAATCCAATGGGATATGGTCAAGCCTCTCTATAAGCCTTCACAGGAATATAAGTACGGCAAATCGGCATGGAGCTGGATCATCCGCATGGATCCAAGCTGTAACTTCGACGAACAGAAAGAGTATATCGACTTTGCTGCCAATATGGGTTGGGAATACCTTCTCATCGATGCCTGGTGGGATTCAAACATCGGCTACGACCGTATGGAACAACTCTCAAAGTATGCAGAATCAAAGGGCGTAGGTCTTTTCCTTTGGTATAACTCTAATGGCTATTGGAATGATGCTATGCAAGGACCTCGTGGCAAGATCCATACTCTTATCGACCGCCGTAAGGAAATGGCTTGGTTGAAGAAGGCCGGCATCAAGGGTCTAAAGATTGACTTCATCGGAAGCGACAAGCAACAGACAATGCAGATGTATGAAGAGATCATGTACGATGCAAACGACTTCGGTCTCATGATCATCTTCCATGGCTGCACTATTCCACGCGGTTGGGAAAGAATGTATCCGAACTTCGTAGCATGTGAGGCTGTCCGTGCAAGCGAGAATCTCTCGTTCGGACAATACGACAACGACATTGAAGCAAAGTGCGGAACTATCCACCCAATCCTGCGTAATGCTATCGGCAACATGGACTTTGGTGGTTCTGCCCTCAACAAATATTACAGCACAAGCAACACAAGAGGCAATCAGCGTCGCACAAGCGATGTCTATGCTCTCGCTACTGCTATTCTCTTCCAGACACCTGTACAGAACTTCGCACTCGCTCCAAACAACCTTGAGGATGCTCCATCCTGGGCTATCGACTTCATGAAGGTCGTTCCTACTACTTGGGACGATGTCAGGTTCATCGACGGATATCCAGGCAAATATCTCGTTATGGCACGCCGTCAAGGTGATAAGTGGTATCTTGCCGCTATAAATGCTGAGGAGAAGCCTCTTACATTGAATCTCTCGCTCGATATGTTCAATGTGGGTGATGAAGTTGCTTTATATTCAGACGATGCAAACCTCAACGGTAGCGTAAAGACTCTCAAAGTCAACAAGAAGAAGGTTGCTAAGGTTACAATCCCTTGCAACGGAGGTCTTGTGATCAAGTAAATATCCTATCTCTGGTGACAATAATATATAATCTAATTTTCCAAATACAATGTTTAATTTTACTCCTTACCGAAGGCATTTATTGCGCAATATTTGTTTTGCCTGTTTATTTATATACTTAATTGCTGATCATGCACAAGAAATCTCATCAACACGCCACTTGATTTGGACTATTGTCTTTTCATTAGGTGCTGTTTCCGAGATTTTTGATGCTATAAAGTCGGTCAAAGAGCATAAAAAACAACAATAATTTTAGGTAATATAATATGAAAAAGATGGAGTTGTTAAACAACCCCATCTTTTTTTATTCTGTAGTAAAAATCAGTTACTTAAACACAGCATTAAATATCGCATCGCTGGCACCACTGTTATCCACGACATAAGCGCCTGCCTTCTTGCCTGCGTCTGTGAGCTTCTCACGATCTGCCATGAACGAATCCATCAGAGTGTTATAGCTGCTACCGTCGCTGATAGTGAATCCTCCACCAACTTCGAGCAAACCTAATGCCTCGCGGAACGCTGTATGATTAGGACCGAACACAACAGGAATACCGTAAACTGCTGCTTCGAGTGTATTGTGAATTCCCACGCCGAATCCGCCACCGATATAAGCAATATCGCCATAACGATAGATGCTTGAAAGGAATCCAATAGCGTCGATGATGATGCAATCCACATCCTTAACTTTGCTCTCGTCCAATTCGCTATAGCGCATATACGGGCGCTTCAGCTTGGAGATGATATCCTTGACATGCGACTCATGAATCTCGTGAGGTGCGATGATGAGCTTCATCTCCGGGTGCTTATTGAAATGGTCGATGAAGATATCCTCATCCTTTGGCCATGAAGAACCTGCAATGAGAGTGAACCTTGACGATGACTGGAAATCTGCTGCCCACTGATATTGCTTAGCCTGCTGCTGAATTGCAATAACACGGTCGAAGCGAGTATCTCCACAGATCGTTACATTCTTAACCTTGAGACCTTCGAGCAACTGCTTTGACTCTTCGTCCTGTACAAAGATATGATCGAAGAGTCGCAATACAGGGCGCATTGAACGGCCATACCACTTGAAGAATATCTGGCGCTTGCGGAAGATGCCACTCACGAGATATGTAGGTATATTGCGACGATGCAGTTCCTCAAGCATATTTCCCCAGAACTCATACTTGATGAAGAATGCCTTTTCCGGCTTAATGATATCGAGGAAGTTACTTACGAGTTTCGGACGATCATAAGGCAGATAACTGATGATATCTGCACCTTTGTAGTTCTTCCTCACTTCATAACCTGAAGGGCTGAAGAATGTGACCATGATCTGATACTCCGGATATTTCTCGCGCAGTTGTTCGATGAGCGGACGACCCTGTTCGAATTCGCCAAGACTTGCTGCATGGAACCAGATGATGCGTGGGTTGGGATGAGTCTTCTTAAGAAGCTCCATCTTATCGATCAGAACCTCCTCAAGACCATCACGTCCCATCTCCATCTGCATAGCCTTGAGATTCTCAAAGTTACATGCCTGACGGATTGCTGAGATGTATCCTCGTATTGCTAAATTATATAAGAAATTCACTATTTTATTGTTATGTTTTGAAGAGTATTGCAGAACAATTAAGGAAAGACCTTAATATTACTTCAACTCTGCTACTGCCTTTCTTGCTCTGCGCAAGCTCTCTTCCTTGCCAAGCATATCTGTGATTGCGAAGATCTGAGGGCCACGAGCTGCACCTACGAGAGTTACACGGAAGGCGTTCATCACCTGACCTGTCTTATACTCCTTGCTTGCAATCCACTCCATAACCTTTGGTTCGAGTGTCTCGCCGTTCCAATCGTCCTGAGCTTCCATAAAGTCACAGAGCTCAGCAACATACTGAGGAGCTTCAGGCTTCCACCATTTCTTCATCGACTTCTCGTCAAACTCTGTTGGAGCCTTGAAGAAGAAGTTACACTGTTCCCAAAGTTCCTGTGGGAGGTTGATACGCTCCTTCATCATCTTGACTACCATAGCAACGTATTCGTCGCTTCCGAAGTCAGCACCATTCTCGATAACCTGAGCCTTGAGAGTATCTACGAGCATCTGTTCGTCGCACTCCTGGAGGTAATGATGGTTGAACCAAAGGAGACGCTTGATATCGAAATGAGCACCGTTCTTCGAACACTTTGAAAGGTCGAAGAGCTTGATCATCTCATCCATAGTCATGATATCCTGATCGTTGCCTGGATTCCATCCGAGCAATGCAAGGAAGTTAACGACTGCCTCTGGGAGATAACCTGACTCACGATATCCTGAATAGGTTGTATCTGTACCAGGAACATTCCAAAGCAATGGGAATACAGGGAACCCATACTTATCGCCATCACGCTTTGAGAGCTTACCGTTTCCTTCCGGAGCAAGAAGCAATGGAAGATGTGCAAACTGTGGAGCTTCCCAGCCGAATGCGCGATAAAGAAGAACATGAAGTGGAGATGAAGGCAACCATTCCTCACCACGGATCACATGAGTAACTTCCATCAAATGGTCGTCAACGATGTTTGCCATGTGATAAGTTGGGAGTTCGTCGGCACTCTTATACAAAACCTTATCGTCGAGGATGCTTGAGTTGATCTTTACTTCGCCACGGATAAGGTCGTTGACAACAACCTCTTCACCTGGCTCGATAAGGAAACGCACAACATACTTCTCGCCAGCTGCAATGAGCTTCTCTGCCTCTTCCATACCAAGGCTGATGCTGTTACGCATGTTTCCACGAGTCGATGCGTCATACTGGAAGTTTGGAGTTGCCTCACGGGCTGCATCAAGTTCTTCCTTTGTATCGAAAGCATAATAAGCCTTACCTGCATCGAGCAATACCTTCACATATTTCTTGTAGATATCACGACGCTCGCTCTGACGATAAGGACCGTGTTCGCCACCAAAGCTCACACCTTCGTCGAAAGTGATGCCGAGCCACTTGAAAGAATCGAGGATATACTGCTCGGCACCTGGCACGAAACGCTGGCTGTCTGTATCTTCGATACGGAACAGAAGTTTGCCACCATGCTGACGAGCGAAAAGATAGTTATAAAGACAAGTGCGCACACCACCGATATGGAGAGGACCAGTTGGAGATGGCGCAAAACGTACTACTACAGGTTTCATAGATTTTCTAATGTTTTCTGCAACTCCTCATCAACCTTTGTAAGCTTTCCCTTGCAGAAGTTGAGCAACTCGATAGCCTTTGCAGTCAATGCGCACAAATCATCGACATCGCAATTAGGGCTTTGCAGCTTTGCGACTATCTGTTCGAGCTCTTGCATAGCTTCAGAATATTTCGGAGTTTTTGCCATAAGACTAATATATTTATACGCGCAAAGATAATCTTTATCTGCCAAAATTGCAAAAAACATAAAAGAAAAGCGCATTTTGGGAAGTAAAAGTTTGGTTGTTTGTAAATTATAGTGTACCTTTGCGCCGCTTAATCAGCTAGAATGGCAAGAGTTTCGGCTCGACCCCATCGACTTAATTTGGAAGAGTGAAAGCTCGACCTTTATTATTAACAATTTAACAAATTACAATTATGTATTTGGATTCAGCAAAGAAAGTTGAACTTTTCGCAAAGTATGGTAAGGGCGCAACTGATACTGGTTCTCCAGAAGCTCAGATCGCATTGTTCTCATTCCGCATCGCACACCTCACTGATCACCTCCGCGCAAACCACAAGGATTACGCTACAAGCCGTTCAATGAAGATGCTCGTAGGTAAGCGTCGTCGTATGCTTGACTACCTCGCAAAGAAGGACATCAACCGTTACCGTGCAATTATCAAGGAACTTGGTCTCCGTCGATAAGAAACTTTCAAACAAAAAAATAAAAGGCAGCCATTTGGTTGCCTTTTTTATTTATATATGTTGAAGCAAAATAATTGACTTTTACTCAAACATTGGGTTGCCAATAATTATCAATTATGAATTATTAATTATGAATTATTAAATAGCTTCTCCTGTTGCAGAGAAAAGCTTCTTCTCGCCATCGGCTGTTGTGCATTCAAACTGATTGGTTGTCCTGTTGAAAAGCACTGCCTTATACTGAATAGGTACCAATACCTTTCCTGTCTTATCAAAGATACCCCAAACGAGGTTTCCATCACGCTCTTCTGCTACGAGCAATGTCTGGCTCTGTGGGTTGGTACGAACCTTTGCATACTGGATAGGCAAGATAAACTCTCCCTTAACGTTGATTGCACCCTTAGGGCCCTTGAAATCTCCGACGATGCCTACCTGCATCTTTGCATCCCAGGAAGCATTGTCCCACTGTGGAGAAACGATCCACTTCTCATTCACATCTACAAATCCGAACTTAGTAGCATCTGCACTGTGACTCACGTGGTCAATCTGTGCTTTTGCGGCAACACTGATTACCGACAAAAATAATA
Source organism: Bacteroidales bacterium (assembly GCA_045627785.1). Lineage (GTDB taxonomy): Bacteria > Bacteroidota > Bacteroidia > Bacteroidales > UBA3663 > Liminaster. The sequence goes on from JAZQOF010000048.1 coordinate 30,595, forward strand.
CAAAAAACAGTTTCTTCATATTCGTAAATATTACATTAGTTCCAAATGAAACTTCTCAGACAAAAGGGCGATCTCATCAGGATGCTCAGCATTCATTGTCTGGAATCTCTCGCGAGGAGTGTACATTGTCCTCGTCTGTCTGCTGGCCGAAACCTCAAAAGTAAGCATTATCTTCGAGTTACTTACATTCCTTCTGAGGTAATTCAGTATCTTCTCTTTCTTCTCAGTAATGATAGACAACTGATCCTCTGAGCTCAACCGCACGAGATACTTGGTATTATCAGGGCTGATCGGCTGTGGGTTGAACTGATCGATGACACTCATTATCAGTTTCTCGTCCGGATTATCTATCGCGAACTTCTTCCAATACGATATCAGTTGCGTGGGATCTACTGCCTGATCCTGCTTTTCCTCGCCTGAACCTGTTGCTGCAACACTTGTGCCACTTGTCTGTTGTGCGTGCAAATTGGCAGACCTTATCGACACCATGCGTCTTGTCGGCTGCTGTACGGTTCTTGGCTGAACCTGCGGTTGTGGAGCAGCACTTGGTTGTGGTGCAGGTGTAGCGATCGGCTGTTTAACAGGAGCTGCAGCTGGCTGTGGAGCAGTTTGAACCACAGGTCTTGCTGTTGGCGCTGGAGCTTGTTGTGGAGCTGCCGGTTGATGCGGAGTTTGCTGTACAGGTTGCGTCTGAGTTCTTACCGACTGCAATGGCTGAGGTCCTGCCGGAGCTGGTCCTATAGGATTCATCAACTGACAGATTCTGCAGATCGCGATTTCTACCGAGAGTCGTTTGTTGCGGCTGTTGCGATAGTTGAAATCACATTCATTGGCAATCTGAAGTCCATGATAGAGGAACTGAGGACTGCATTTAGTCGATTGTTCCTGATACTTATATGCAACTTCCTGTCCTGCTTCGACCAACGACAAAGTAGCGGCATTCGAACTCACCATAAGATCTCGGATGTGGCTTGCCCATCCTCCGATGAAGTATTGTGGATCAAAGCCCTTGCGGATCACATTGTCGAGCATCATCAATGCTGCTGGAATATTGCCCTGAATAGCAGCATCGGTCAAACGGAAGAACAACTCATAGTCGAGTATGTTCAAGTTGTTGATTGTTGCCTGATATGTGATGTTTCCACCAGAGAAACTTGCGATCTGGTCGAAGATGGAAAGCGCGTCACGCATACCGCCATCCGCCTTTCGTGCGATGATCTGAAGTGCCTGAGGCTCGGCTGTGATGCCTTCCTTGGCAGCAATACGTGCAAGCTGAGCTACGATATCCTGATTTGAAATACGCTGGAAATCGTAGGTCTGGCAACGGCTGAGGATAGTAGGAAGAATCTTCTGCTTCTCAGTAGTCGCCATCACGAATACTGCATGTGCCGGCGGTTCCTCAAGAGTCTTAAGGAAGGCGTTGAAAGCCGATGTAGAGAGCATGTGAACCTCATCGATGATGAAGACCTTGTATTTTCCCACCTGTGGCGGAATCTTCACCTGATCGACGAGTTCGCGTATCTGATCTACGCCGTTGTTCGATGCAGCATCGAGTTCATATACGTTATATGATCTCTGCTCGTTGAATGCCTGACACGACTCGCATTCGTTACATGCCTCGCCATCAGCGGTACGATGTTCGCAGTTGATGGTCTTGGCAAAGATACGGGCGCAAGTTGTCTTACCCACTCCGCGAGGACCGCAGAATAGGTAAGCGTGAGCCAGTTTACCGCTTGTGATGGCATTCTTCAAGGTCTTGACCAATGCGTCTTGGCCAACTACCGAGTCGAATGTCGTCGGACGGTATTTTCGAGCAGAAACGATATAATCGGACATTTTCTAATTGATAATTAATAATTGATAATTGATAATTATTTGGCTATGCATGACCTACATTAAAATATAGCTATGCAAAAACCTATTTGATAACTGATAATTAAGCTTGATAGTTACAAAACAACAAAACGTTGTCGCGAAGCTAATTATCAATTATGAATTATCAATTATGAATTCTTCTTCACCCATTCGCGAGCGTTCACAAAGATCTGCAACCAAGGAGTGCATTCGTCATCCTTATGGTCAGCTGGATAGTAACCGCACTGATATGGGAACATTGCGCGTTCTGGGTGTGGCATCATTGCGAGGTGACGGCCATCAGCGCTGCAGATACCTGCAAGGCCTTCTGGCGATCCGTTAGGGTTTGCCGGATATGCATCATAGCCATACTTGGCAACTACATTGTAGTCGGCAACTGTCTTGCCTTCAGGGAGACCGAACTTACCCTCACCGTGAGCTGCCCAGATACCGAGACGAGAACCTGAGAGGTTACCCATCAGGACGCTCTGGTTCTTAGGAATACGCACGTTAACAAAGTTGGATTCGAACTTATGGCTATCGTTGTGGAGCATGTGCACACGGTTTGGATTCTGTGCTGCTGCAAGGATATCAGGATTCTTAGCGTCGAGGTTAGAACCTACAAGACCCATCTCGATCATCAACTGGCAACCGTTACAGATACCGAGTGAGAGTGTGTCAGGACGAGCATAGAAGTCTTCGAGAGCCTTACGAGCCTTGTCATTGTAGAGGAAGCCTGCAGCCCAACCCTTAGCCGAACCTAGTACGTCCGAGTTAGAGAAACCACCGCAGAATACGATGAGGTTCACATCCTTCAAGTCTTCGCGACCTGAGATAAGGTCTGTGATATGAACATCCTTTACATCAAAGCCTGCAAGGTACATTGAATATGCCATTTCGCGTTCAGAGTTGACACCCTTTTCGCGGATGATAGCAGCCTTCACGCCTGTCTTCTCGCGACGATCGGCAGAGATGCCATACTGTGCGAGCTTGCCTGTGAAGCCCTTTGGCCACTGATAGTAAAGTGGGATCTTCTTATAGTTCTCATAACGCTCTGCAGCTTTCTTCTCACCACTCTGCTTCTTGTCGAAGAGGTAGCTTGACTCGTACCATGCATCGCGCAATGCGTCGATATCGAATTCTTCAACGAAGTCACCCTTACGTACGTGGAGTGTACGTTCGTCTGAAGGATAACCAATCTTGAGGAATGCAACGCCTGCTGCATCCATGAGCTTCTCGAATGCCTTAGTATCCTTGACCTGAAGGATAACACCAGGATTCTCAGCAAAGAGAATCTTTGTGATGTCGTCAACAGGAAGCTCTGTGAGGTTGATGCGCATACCGCCTTCTGTATTTGCGAAACACATCTCAAGGAGTGTTGTGAGCATACCACCAGCCGAGATATCGTGACCTGCGAGAACGAGGTTCTGGTTGATTGCATCCTGAACTGCGTCGAACGCATCAGCGAAGTACTCTGGATTCTTGACAGTAGGAACGTCGCTGCCGATCTTCTTCAACGACTGGGCAAGTGCCGAACCGCCGAGCTTGAGATCATCGAATGAGAAGTCGATATAATAGAGAGCTGTGCTACGATCGAGTACGCATACAGGGCTTACGACCTTGCGTACATCCGAACATTCGCCACCGCCCGAGATGATTACACAACCTGGGCTGATTACCTTCTCAGATGTACCGTCAGCCTTCTTGTACTGCTGTGTCATCGAGAGTGAGTCCTTACCAGTAGGGATATTGATATTGAGGTCGATTGCGAAGTCTGAACATGCCTGAACTGCCTTATAGAGACGAGCATCCTCACCAGCATTGCGGCAAGGCCACATCCAGTTTGCACTCAAGGAAACGCCCTGAATACCTCCTTCAATCGGAGCGAATACGATGTTGGTCAAAGCCTCGGCAACGGCCATTACCGAACCTGCTGCAGGATCTGCAAGTGCTACCTGTGGAGCGTGTCCGATAGAAGTAGCGATACCCTTGCGTCCACGATAGTCGAGTGTTACGACACCACAGTCGGAAAGTGGCAACTGAAGCACACCCTGACACTGCTGACGAGCAATCTTACCTGTTACCGAACGGTCAACCTTGTTGGTCAACCAATCCTTACAAGCTACGCTCTCAAGGTGCAATACATTATTAATATATGTCTGCAGATTCTTTGCATCTGTCTCTACATTCTCGTAGTTGTGTTCAACTGTAGTATCGCGCATGTATGTCTTTGGAGCATGTCCGAACATATCTGCCAAAGCCAGGTCGATAGGCTTAACGCCATCCTTCTGCTCGAATGTGAAACGCATATCGTTTGTTGCCTCACCGATCACGAAGAATGGGCTGCGTTCGCGTTCTGCAATTGCCTTTACACGTTCGATGTCTTCTTCCTTGATGAGGAATCCCATACGCTCCTGGCTCTCGTTACCAGCGATTTCCTTAGCGCTGAGTGTCGGGTCGCCGATAGGAAGCTTGTCCATATAGATCTTACCACCTGTTGCGTCGATGAGCTCTGAGAGACAGTTGATGTGTCCGCCGGCACCGTGATCGTGGATTGAGACGATCGGGTTGTTCTCGCTTTCGCCAAGTGCACGAACCACATTGTATGCACGCTTCTGCATCTCAGGATTAGCACGCTGTACGGCATTCAACTCGATAGCGCCGGCATACTTACCTGTATTTACCGAAGAAACAGCGCCACCGCCCATACCGATGCGGTAGTTATCACCACCGATGAGGATCACCTTCTCGCCTGGAGTAGGCTCACCCTTGAGGGCATCACGCATGTTACCATATCCCACACCACCAGCGAGCATGATCACCTTATCGAAACCATACTTGATTGGCTCTGCTGGCTCAAGGTGCTCGAAAGTGAGGAGCGAACCACAGATCAGCGGCTGACCGAACTTGTTACCGAAGTCACTTGCACCGTTCGAAGCTTTGATCAACACCTGTTCAGGTGTCTGGTAGAGCCAAGGACGAGCTGGCATTACATCCTGCCAAGGCTTCTTCTCGTCGCTTGCGTTACGAGGATATGATGTGATATAAACTGCTGTACCAGCGATAGGCATAGATGCCTTACCACCACCCATACGGTCGCGGATCTCACCACCAGTACCTGTTGCAGCACCGTTGAATGGCTCAACTGTTGTTGGGAAGTTGTGAGTCTCAGCCTTGAGCGAGATCACCGACTTGATTTCCTTAACCTCAAACTCACTTGCAGTAGCAGGATCGGATGGAGCAAACTGTTCGATAGTTGGACCTTCGTTGAATGCCACATTATCCTTATATGCGCTCACGAGCTTGCCCGGATGCTCTGCCGATGTCTTCTTGATGAGACCGAAGAGGCTCGATTCCTTCTCTTCGCCATCGATGATGAATGTACCACCAAAGATCTTGTGACGGCAGTGCTCAGAGTTTACCTGACTGAAGCCGAACACCTCACTGTCTGTCAATGGACGACCTACACGCTTTGCAACATCATTGAGGTAGGCAATCTCCTCTTCGCTCAAAGCGAGACCTTCCTTGATATTATATTCCTCGAGGTTGTCGATATACACGATTGGATCCGGCTGCTTGTCGATAGTAAAGCAATCCTGACCCACTCCGTCATAGAGACGCTTGAGCATCGGGTCGAACTCTGCATCAGGTCCACTTGCAGGGAAATATTCCTCGATACGGGCAATTCCCTTAAGACCCATGTTCTGAGTGATCTCGACAGCATTGGTACTCCAAGGAGTAATCATCTCGCGACGAGGACCTACATACCAACCCTTGAGTGTAGTTTCTTTGATAAGTGTTGCACCACTGAAAAGCCAACAGAGACGTGAAATTTCATCTTCACTGAGATTATGATCAACATCTACTGCAAATACGGTAGCCGATGGCTGTTGGAAAAAGAAAATCATAATTGTCTTCAAATTATATTTTGCGCAAATTTACAAAAAAAATCCTAAATAATTGCACTTTATTTGAAAATAAACATTATCTTTGCGCAATATAACCGCAAATAGCATGATAGAGACCACAATATTGACAGTGATTTGGGGCTTGGTGATAGGCCTGCTCGTTTCGGCTCCTATGGGTCCGACGGGTATCCTCGTCATCCAGCGCACCCTTAATAAAGGGTGGTTTCCCGGTTTTCTCACTGGTCTCGGAGCTATTTTGAGTGATATCACCTATGCCCTGATCACACTTTTCGCCCTCAAACTCGTTGTCGGCGTGATTCAGGAATACGAGACATCACTTCAGATCATCGGCGGACTTTTCATCGCACTTTACAGCTATTACCTTTGGACAAGCAATCCTGTCGAGGTGATGGCAAGCAGCAATACACAAGGTGTCACACCACTGATGCCAAACCGATACAAACTCCGTGTCGCAGGCATCCTGAAGTACTTCTTCACAGGCTTTGCTCTCACTATCAGCAATCCTATGATAGTATTTTTCTTCCTCGCCCTCTTTGCCCGCACCAATTTCCTGTTCGACGTCGGTCCTAACGACTGGTGGCTTTATGTCGTCGGACTCTCGGCAATCATAGGTGGAGCGCTCGGCTGGTGGACACTCATCACTTGGCTGGTCAACAAGATCCGCAACCGTTTCCGTGTGAAGACTATTCGCAACATCAACCGTAGCATTGCCCTGCTTATGCTAGGCATCGCAATCTATGGTATCGGCAACGGTATCTGGGTTATCTGCACAAGATAATCCAATTTTCTCTTTTCTCGTTCCTTTTCGATCTTGCTTTTTTTATTTTAGTTTTTATCTTCCCATTTATTAATCTTGAAACTTTTCTGTGTTAGTTTTTCCTTTTCATTTTTGATTTTGTAATTTTTTTGTGTTATTTCTTACTTTTCCCTTTTGATCTTGAAATTTTTCAGTCTTAGCTTTTTCTCTTCATTTTTGATTTTGAAATTTTTCAGTTTTGTTTTTTAGATTTACTTTCTTACTTCAAACAACTTCTTTTTTCATTTTCACTTTACTTTTCTGCCATATCCTTTAATTTTTTACGTTTAATACTTCACTTTTTCAACATCAAACCTGATTTATCTGTACTTTTCATAGTCTTAACAGAAATTCTCCTTCTCTTTTTTCATTTTTCTGCCTCTAAAAATCTTTTCAAACCTCTCCGTCTATCATTTTTGACTCTCAAACACTCCCCAAAAGGAAGAAAAACATACAAAATGCTCTTATATTATAAAATAAAATTACTTTTTTTGGAGATAATATTTATTATTTCTACCTTTGCAAAAATAATTTAAAAGCCACAAATATGAAGAAACATTTTCTCCTTTTGTTCACATGCCTTTTAACCTTCTGCAGCTGTGACAGCAACGAAACAATAGCCGATCAGGACAGCTCCAAGAAAATCGAGAATATCCTTGTCGGAGTTTGGAGCAAAGCCAGCATAGAAAGAGACGATTTGACAATAACATGGACATTTACTCCTTATGGGGAAGTGACAACACATCAATCACATCTGGAACATGGAGACATTATTAGAACAAGAGAATATAGACTTGATTCATCGAAAGATACACTAACTTTTGAGCCAGTTGACTCCGATCCATACACCTGGATTTACAAGATTACAAAGCTAACAGACGAAGAGATGATTCTGCACGTGGTAAGCTACAATGACCCTGTTGCTTTTGTTTACGGTGGGGACTCACGATACGTAAGAATCAAATAAGAAAATATAGTATCATATAGCATAATTGGCTATACAAATTATAGGGCGTGACTGAAAGGTCATGTCCTTTTTTTATCTCAAATCTCAAATCTCAGTTAGTTTTTTTTATAAAATGGGGGTTAATTTTAAAATACCCCTTGTATCTAAAGGTATTTATATTATATATAAATAAAATATATATTATACCCTATATATACCATATTTCCTATACAAGAACCATCGTTGATCTATGATTTTTATATTAATTTTAATTGAGATTTGAGATTTGAGATACTGATAATGTATCGCACCCCAAATTATGCAGTAAAAATAAAAGATTAAAATTCTATGAATTTTATTGCTAAAAAATTTGGAGGTTTGAAATATATTTATTATCTTTGCACCGTTAACTTAAACCCGAACAAGCCTACACTTAAAGCAAAACAAAAACAACAAAGAAAGCATGAAAATAAATTCACTCTTAATATATATACTGGCAGCAATATCGAGCGTGTGTTTTGGCCAGACGCAGCCGCTCGAATTTACTCCAGCCCTGGCAGGAAACTACGGTGAGTTGCGCCCTAACCATTTCCATGCCGGACTTGACTTCAAGACTCAGCAGACCATCGGACATCCTGTGCATTCATTCGCCGACGGATATGTAGAGAGAGTTGGCATCAACGCACTCGGATATGGTCTCGTTGTCTATATCACTCATCCGCAGATCGAAAGAATGACGGTTTACGGACATCTCTCCGACTTCGGCGATAAGATCTGGAAGAAACTCAAGGAAAGACAGATTGCCGAGGAACTGAACAACGCCGATGTGACATTCGCGCCAGACGAGATTCCTGTAAAAGCCGGCGAGGTGTTTGCAAAGAGCGGCAATACTGGCAGTTCCGGTGGTCCTCATGTCCACTTCGAGGTGAGAGGTCTGATGAGCGCACCTGGTGCCGACGACGAGAAATGGTACGACCCTATGCCATATTTCGAGGGTAAGATCAAAGACACCACTGCGCCAAAGATTCTGAACCTCTACATCTACGAACAGCCGAACACAGCATTCACATCACACAGACAGATTCTGAACCGCAGCACAAATGCATGGGGCAAGGTGGCATTCGCCCTCAGGACCTACGATTACATGGACGGACAGACAAACAAATACGGTGTGAAACGGCTGAAACTCTTCTGCGATGACAAACTGATCTACAATTGGAATCAGGAGTATTTTCAGTACCACGAACAACGGTTCACCAATTCCGTGATCGACTACGAAGAATGGATTGCGAACAAGGCAATGATAATGAAGAGCTACATCGAGCCGAACAATCACCTCAACATGATAGACCACACGATTGGCGACGGCACAATCGAGATCGACGAAGAAAGGCCTTACAAGCTCCGCTACGAACTCGAAGACGCTCACCGCAACAAGACTTCGCTCAGTTTCGTGGTCAATGGTGTTAAGCAGGAAGCAAAGGCGCAAGCGACAAAAGGCATGTTGGCAAAAGCCGACAAAGACTTCAAGATCGACTCTCTCGGCTGCATCCTAACCATTCCGAAAGGGAATCTCTACACTGACGCCGACATCGAGTTCAAGGTCGATTCCATCAACAGCACAAGGAACCTCACACCTGTCTATCGCATCGGAAGAAGTACTATTCCATTGCACGGCTACTGCGAACTGAAAATCACCCTTCCCGACAGCATTACCTCAGGCGAAAACCTCTATGTCGCGAACCTCGAAGGCGGCACTCATAAGATAGAATTCCTTGGCAGTTACACCATCCCATTCGGCAATACCATCCTTTCCCCACTCGCCAAGGTAAAAGTCCGAGAATTCGGAAGTTATGTAGTCCGCAAAGACACTATCGGCCCTGAGATCACAATCGTTGGCAAACCTAACCTCAACACTATAACACTCAGGATCATCGACGCCGAAAGTGGAACCAAAGGATGGAAAGTCTATGTGGATGGCAAGTTCGTACCTTTCGACAAGGACAACCGAGGAAGGATAATCGGCAATCCGTCAAGATATGGCATTCCAGCCGGCAGACATACCGTCGAGATTGAGGCATACGATCTGGTAGGAAACAAGAGTTTCAAGACGCTGAAAATATAATTTTTCCTTTTAAGGAAAGATTTTCACGAGAATTCTTCGTCGTTTCAGGATTATTGCTTATCTTTGTCCGATAATCTTAAGCAAATAAAAAACGACAAGAATATGAAAAAAATCCTCTCGGCTGCACTTGCGGCTGCAATCCTAAGCACAGGAACATCGGAAGTTCAAGCCTGCACCAACATGCTTGTGGGCAAGAAGGCTTCGGTCAACGGTGCAACAATGATCAGTTACAACGCCGACAGCCACACGCTCTATGGCGAACTCTATTTCACTCCTGCTGCCGATCATCAGCCAGGCGCAATGCGTCAGGTGTTCGAATGGGACACAAACAAGCCTCTCGGAGCTATTCCTCAGCCAGCACACACCTATCGCGTCGTAGGCAATGTGAACGAATGGCAGGTGACTATCGCCGAATCGACTTGGGGCGGAGATCTCGCCTTGATGGATCCTAATGGTGTGATCGACTACGGTTCACTGATTTATATTGCTCTCGAACGAAGCAAGACCGCTCGCGAGGCAATAGATATTATGACTTCACTTGTTGCAGAATATGGTTACTATAGCGAAGGTGAGACATTCTCGATCGGCGATCCAGACGAGATTTGGGTAATGGATCTCATCGGTAAAGGCCCAAATAACAAGGGCGCAGTTTGGGTAGCACAGCGTATTCCTGACGATTGTATCTCGGCTCACGCTAACGCAGCTCGCATCCACAAGTTCCCACAGACAAAGAAGAAGCTCAACAAGAAGCTCAACCGCTATGAGGTGGGCGATTCCTGCATCTTCAGTGCAGAACTCATTCCGTTTGCACGTACTCGCGGATACAATGGTACAGACGAGGATTTTGATTTCGCATTTGCTTTCGGCGATCAGGATTACGGCGCATACAGAGGTTGTGACGGACGAGTTTGGGCATTCTTCAACCGCTATGTCTCGGGCATGGAAAAGTATTTCGACTTCGTGGATATGGTTCCAGGTGCAGAGGTTTTGCCACTTTATTTCAAGCCGGACCGCAAGCTCTCTCATCGCGACATCCAGGAATCGTTGGGCGACCACTTCGAAGGCACTCCTTGGGACATGACAAAAGACGTAGGCGGTGGTCCTTTCCATTCGCCATACCGCTGGCGTCCAATGCACTTCGAGGTCGATGGCGTCGAATACACTCACGAACGTGCTATCGGCACTCAGCAGACAGGCTTCACCTTCGTTTCAGAGATGCGTGGCTGGTTGCCTCGTGAGGTTGGTGCAAAGACCTGGTTTGGCGTTGACGATGCTGCTACAGCTGTCTTCTGTCCTATCTATAACAATATTCTCGAAGCACCACTCTGCTTCCGTGTGGGCAATGGCGACATGCTCACATTCTCCTGGACAAGCGCATTCTGGATGACCAACTGGGTTACAAACCAGTGTTACTCCCGCTACGAAGACATGAAGGTCGATGTAGATAAGGTGCGCAACGCTCTCATGGATCGTTGGGACGCCGAGACAGACAGCATCGACGCACAGGCTCTGGAACTCCTCAAGAACTCTTCATACGACGCAACTGCATTCCTCAACGAATATTCGGCAAAGGAATCGAATGGTGCAACCGAGGCATACAAAGACCTCGGCATCTATCTCCTCGTGAAGTATCTCGACGGTAACATCAAGAAGGAGAAGGACGGACAGTTTGAACGCACTCCTTATGGCATGGCAGAAAGCCCATTGCAGCCAAAGTACAGCGATGAGTTCTACCGTGCTATTGTAAATCAGTTGGGCGATAAGATTAAGGTAAAGAAATAATGGGAAGAAAAAAAGATAAATACAAGGTAATCGAAGGCTTGACCATCGAGAAATATGCCGCAGAAGGCAAATGTGTGACACACTTCGACTCGATGGGTGCAAACAACGAAATGACAAAGAAGGTGCTTTTCGTGCCTTTCGCTGCAGTCGGCGACGTCTGTGACATCAAGATACTTCGCTCGCGCACATCGTTTGCAGAAGGTACAATCGAGAAGATGATTACACCTTCTCCCGTACGTGTCGAACCAAAGTGCGAACATTTTGGCGTGTGTGGCGGATGTAAATGGCAGCATATTCCATACTCCGAACAGCTTGCTTTCAAGCAGCAGCAGGTGATGGATGCTCTCACCCGCATCGGCAAGGTAGAACTGCCAGAATGTACTCCAATCGACGGCTCACGCGACATCTGGAACTATCGCAACAAACTCGAATTCACATTCTCGAACAAGCGTTGGCTCACTTTCGACGAAGTGAAGCAGGATGTGAAATACGACGACATGAATGCTCTCGGATTCCATATTCCTAATTGTTTCGACAAGGTTCTGGACATCAATAAGTGTTGGCTGCAGGACGATATTTCCAATCGTCTGCGCATGGACATCCGCAAGTTTGCCATCGAAAATGGAGTTTCGTTCTTCGACCTTCGCAACCAGAACGGCGTGATGCGTAATATGGTAGTACGCACAGCTTCGACTGGAGAATTGATGTTGATCGTTATCTTTGGCGAAGATGACCGCGAACAGATAGAACTTGTCTTGAACCACATCAAGGAGACATTCCCAGAGATCACTTCGCTCATGTATGTGATCAACACCAAGTGCAACGACTCCTGGGGCGACCTCGAAGCAGTATGTTTCTCAGGCAAGGATCACATCATCGAAGAGATGGAAGGCTTGAAGTTCAAGGTAGGTCCTAAGTCTTTCTATCAGACAAACTCACGTCAGGCGTACGAACTTTACAAGCATACCCGTGCCTTCGCAGGCTTGGCTCCGGAAGGTGCATCTTCAGACAACAAGCCTTTGGTCTATGACCTCTACACAGGTACAGGCACAATTGCCAACTTCGTAGCACGTCAGTCGAGCAAAGTCGTAGGTATCGAATACGTTCCTGAGGCTATCGAAGATGCAAAGGTAAATTCGGCAATCAACAACATTGACAATACAATCTTCTATGCAGGCGATATGAAGGACATCCTTACTATCGACTTCATCAACGAACATGGCCGTCCAGATGTAATCATCACCGACCCTCCACGCGCTGGTATGCACGAAGATGTGATCAATGCGATTCTCTTTGCCGAACCTAAGGTCATCGTCTATGTGAGCTGTAACCCGGCAACACAGGCTCGTGACCTCCAGCTGCTCGACGTCAAGTATCGCGTGACAAACATACAGCCGGTCGATATGTTCCCACACACTCAGCATGTTGAGAATGTGGTAAGACTCGAGTTGAAATAAATTACTGCGCACAGAAAAGAAACATAAGAATATGAGCAGACTTCCAGAGCCGCCAGACAATGGGAATATCCAGATAAAAGGAGCGAGAGTCAATAACCTCAAGAATATTGACATCGAGATACCACGAGGGAAACTTGTGGTAGTGACCGGTTTGTCGGGTAGCGGAAAGAGTTCGCTGGCATTCGACACTCTCTATGCTGAAGGTCAAAGGCGTTACGTCGAGTCGCTTTCAAGCTATGCCCGTCAGTTCCTTGGACGAATGGGCAAACCTGAATGCGATTATATCGTAGGCATTCCGCCAGCTGTAGCTATTCAGCAGAAAGTGATTGTACGCAATCCTCGCAGTACCGTCGGCACTCAGACAGAGATCTACGACTATCTGCGTCTGCTCTTTGCACGAATCGGCAAGACCTATTCGCCGATAAGTGGCACATTGGTCAAGAAACATACTGTCAACGATGTTGTAGAGAAAGCTCAATCGTTGCCCGATGGCACGAAACTCGCACTTCTTGTTAAGGTAAATGTTCCTGAAGGACGAGACATCGCAACGCATCTTGACATACTGAAGAAATCGGGTTTCGCTAGAGTGGAACTCGATGGGAAATTCATACGACTTGAAGAAGTCACAGAAGCGCCTTTCAATCTTGTCATCGACCGAATGATGACACCTTTTGCCGATCAGGCAGCACTTTCCAGATTTGCAGATTCGGCAGAGACAGCTTTCTATGAAGGTGACGGAGAACTGATTCTGAAGGCGTGGTATCCATCGGAAACAGAAAACGAAGAACTGCAGCCAAAGTATCTTTTCTCGAAGAAGTTCGAGGCAGACGGAATGACTTTCGAAGAACCGAGCGACATGATGTTCAACTTCAATTCGCCAGCTGGTGCTTGTCCTAAATGCGAAGGATTCGGCAAAGTAATGGGCATCGACGAAGACTTGGTTATTCCAAACAAATCATTGTCTCTCTTTGAAGATGCTATCGTCTGCTGGCGCGGCGATAAGATGTCGGAATGGAAGAACCACTTCATGTATCACTGCAACGAAGTGCCTTTGAGCGACGGTTCGACATTCCCGATTCACAGACCATACTATCAGCTCACACAAGAACAGAAAGACCTTCTTTGGCATGGAAAGCCAGGTGTGCTTTATGGCATCGACGACTTCTTCCAGATGGTGTCAGAGAACCTCTACAAGATTCAGTATCGTGTGATGCAGGCTCGATACAGAGGCAAGACGATCTGTCCAGAATGTCAAGGCAGCCGTTTGAAGAAGAATGCTCTCTACGTGAAAGTCGGAGGAAAATCGATAGCCGATATCGTAAGGATGACGGTAAAGGATCTCATTCCTTTCTTCAATGAGCTTCAGCTCGACGAACACGATGCAAAAGTCGCTAAACGCCTTCTGATAGAGATAAAGAACCGCTTGCAGTTCCTTGATGAAGTAGGTCTTAACTACCTCACCCTTGACCGTTTGAGCAACAGCCTTTCGGGTGGTGAGAGTCAGCGCATAAATCTTGCTACACAACTTGGAAGCAGCCTTGTCGGTTCGATGTACATACTCGACGAACCTTCCATCGGTCTTCATTCACGCGACACGAACCAGTTGATTGGCGTATTGAAGAAACTGCGTGACATGGGTAACACTGTCATTGTGGTTGAACATGATGAAGAGATCATACATTCTGCCGACTATCTTATTGACATAGGTCCTGAAGCAGGTCGTTTCGGCGGAGAGATTGTTTATCAAGGACCAATCACTGATATGCGACAGCAGAAACGCGAGGTGATCGACAAGAGCTACACAGCAAAGTTCATTCTCGGCGAAGAAAAGATCGCAACGCCTATCAGCTATCGTCCTTGGAAGAAATATATTGAGGTCAAAGGTGCTGTGCACAACAACCTCAAAGACATCGATGCGAAATTCCCTCTTGGGGTAATGACCGTCGTAACCGGTGTCTCAGGCTCAGGCAAATCGACCTTGGTACGCGACATTCTCTATCGAGGATTGTTACGACAACTGGGCGAAGCAACAGATGCGCCTGGTGCTTTTGCTGGTCTTGGAGGAGACATTGACGACATAAAGGCAATAGAATTTGTTGACCAGAATCCTATCGGCAAGTCTTCACGAAGCAACTGCGCGACGTACATGAAGGCATACGATGAGATACGTCGTGTCTTTGCCGACCAACAGATGTCGAAGCAGCTCGGATTCACGCCAGCAACCTTCTCTTTCAATGTGGAAGGCGGCCGTTGCGAGGAATGTAAGGGAGAAGGTACAATCACCGTCGAGATGCAGTTTATGGCAGATATCGTAATGGAATGCGAATCATGTCACGGACAGCGTTTCAACAGCGATGTGCTTGAGGTGAAATACAAGGATAAGAACATTGCCGACGTTCTGAATATGAGTGTCAATGAGGCGTGCGAGTTCTTTGCCGACCAACCTCGTGTATTGGAAAGACTTATGCCTCTCCAGAAGGTAGGATTGGGTTATATTAAGCTTGGACAATCGTCTTCGACACTCTCTGGTGGTGAAAACCAACGCGTGAAACTTGCATATTACCTCACAGAGATAGTTGCTCCTGTTTCAAAGGCTCGTCATAAGGACAATCATACATTGTTCATCTTCGACGAACCGACAACAGGTCTTCACCTGCACGATGTTAGAGTCTTGCTCGAAGCATTCAATCTCTTGCTTCAGTGCGGACACACCTTGATTATCATCGAACACAATCTCGAAGTGATCAAGTGTGCCGATCATATCATCGACTTAGGTCCTGAAGGTGGAGAGAAGGGAGGAAACATAGTGTTCCAAGGAACGCCTAAGCAGTTGCTCTCCTGCAAGGAATCATATACAGCTAAGGCATTGGCTGATTTATTATAGTAATATCTGTAATTAACCATAAAATTTTGAATATGAAAACAATCGAAAATCAAAATCTGCGTGTAGAGGTCGCTAATCACGGAGCAGAGATCGTTTCAATCTTTGACAAACGCACAAAGCGTGAATGCGTATGGAATGGCGATGGTTCATGGTGGAAGCGCCACACTCCTGTCCTCTTCCCTATCGTAGGTTCAATCTGGCACAATACAATGCGTGTCGATGGCAATGAATACCACATGACTCAGCATGGCTTTGCCCGTGACATGGCATTCGAATGCATTGAAGCTAAGGTCAACACTGCACTTTTCACTTTGAAAAGCAGCGCAGAGACAAAAGAGAAATTTCCTTTTGATTTCGAGTTACAGATCCGTCATACTTTAATCGACAATAAGGTAATCACTGCTTGGGAAGTAAAGAATCCAAGCAACGTGACTCTGCCTTTCCAGATTGGTGGACATCCTGCTTATATGATTCCTACAATATCCGAAGACTACGACACAACAGCCAAGATCGTGCTTTCGGGTGACGGCAAGTATCAGATTACAGAGATCGGTTCTGAAGGTTGTGTTAAGGCAGGAACAATTGAATTCAACCATAAGGAATTCGAAATCCGTCGCGACACTTTCGCAAAGAACGCAATCATCTTTGAGGATCCTTGTCCTCAGGTAATAGAACTCTTCGACAGAGACGGCAAGAAGGTCCTTACGTTCAACTCTCCTTCTCCTTCATTGGGCATATGGGCACCTGTTAAGGATGTTCACGCTCCATTTGTATGTATCGAACCTTGGTGGGGTCGCACCGATCGCGTAGATTACACAGGAGAATTCAAAGATAAGGAATACATGAACTTCGTTGAACCAGGCAAGTCTCTTGCTGGTGAATGGAGCGTAGAATTTGAATAATTTCCATAAATAATATAATTGGTAGTTTTTATGTTGTATCCATAGCTGACTTTTAAAAATTTATAAACAGCGCGGAGCAAATTATCAATTATCAATTATCAATTACCAGTTTATATGTACAATAGAAGAAAATCATCAGTATGCAATGTTGCACAAGTTGCAATAGGTGGAGATAATCCTATCCGCATACAATCAATGACCAATACTAACACCAACGACACCGAAGGTTCTGTAGCACAGATCAAGCGAATCGTTGATGCCGGCGCAGATATCGTACGTCTTACTGCACAAGGCACACGCGAGGCATTGAACCTCAAAAACATTGAAGAGGTTTTGAGAGCTGATGGCTACAATGTTCCTCTCGTTGCAGATATTCACTTCAATGCGAATGTCGCAGATGTTGCTGCAGAAATCGTTGAAAAGGTTCGTATCAATCCAGGCAACTACGTTGATCCAGGTCGCACATTCAAGAAACTCGAATACACTGACGAGGAATATGCCTTGGAAATCGAAAAGATCCGTCAGCGTCTTGTTCCATTCCTCAACATCTGCAAGGAACACAAAACTGCTGTCCGTATTGGTGTAAACCATGGAAGCCTTTCCGATAGAATCATGTCGCGTTATGGTGATACTCCTGCCGGAATGGTTGAATCATGCATGGAATTCCTTCGCATCTGTCGCGAAGAGAATTTCAACGACATTGTAATCTCTATCAAGGCAAGCAACTGCGTTGTGATGGTTACTACAATGCGCCTTTTGGTCAAAGAGATGGAAAAGGAAGGCATGGCTTATCCTCTTCATCTTGGAGTAACAGAAGCAGGTGAAGGTGAAGATGGTCGCATCAAGAGCGCTCTTGGTATCGGTGCTTTGCTTTGCGAAGGCATTGGTGATACAATCCGTGTATCTTTGAGTGAAGCTCCGGAACGCGAGATTCCTGTTGCCAAGAAGCTCGTCAGCTTCATTCCAGAATGCGCTAAGCTTCGCGAAGAATGTCGTGCTTCGATCGTTGACGACACTGTTACTTTGAACCTCAACGAGACAGAGACAGAAGATCTTCAGCTTAAGGCAGCAATGACCGTTGGTGCTCTCTTCATCGACGGTTTAGCACATAAGCTCGTAATCAACAATCCAAACTTCTCTCAGGAATTCCTCGTAGAACTCGCTGACAGCATTCTTCAGGCAGCCCGTATCAAGTTTACTCGCACAGAATACATTTCCTGTCCAGGTTGCGGACGAACACTCTACGCTCTCGAAGATACTATTGCCCGCATCAAGGCAGCTGTGAAAGAAGCTGCTAAGACAGATGCTCGTTTCAATACTCTGAAGATTGGCATCATGGGTTGTATCGTAAATGGTCCTGGAGAAATGGCTGATGCCGATTACGGATACGTTGGCGCAGGTCCCGGTAAGGTTTCTCTCTACAAGAATAAGACTTGTCTTGAGAAGAACATCCCTACAGAAAACGCTGTTGAGAAACTCATCGAGTTGATCAAGAACGACAAGTGATACTTTCAATAACTGATTAAAACAAAAGTCCCAGAGCAAAAACTCTGGGACTTCTTTTTATTATATATTATATATAATGTGTTTATGCCTTCTTAGCATCCTTCTTGTTCATGAAGTTGTATGCAGTAGGAACAGCGAGGAAGATAGTTGTCAATGGGTCAACAACAACACCGACAAGCATTGCGAAGATGAAGCTCTGGATTGAAGCACCACCACAGAAGAAGATTACTACCAATACGAGGAGTGTAGAGATAGAAGTATTCAATGTACGTGGCATTGTCAAGTTGAGTGACTCGTTGATAACATCGTACTTGTTGCGGTTTGGATAGAGACCCATAACCTCACGGATACGGTCGAATACAACCACGATATCGTTGATTGAGTAACCGATAACTGTAAGGATCGCTGCAATGAATGCCTGATCGATTTCCATAGAGAACCACATGAACTTTGGAAGCAAGCAGTAGAGACCGAGGATAACGAGAACGTTAGCAGCAAGACCTACGATTGCACCAATAGAGAATGCGACGTTACGGAAACGGAGGAGGATGTAGAGAGCGATTACGATGAGAGAAACGATGATTGCGATGATTGCACCACGAGTGATATCTTCAGCGATTGAAGGACCTACCTTCTGAGTTGAAGGGATGTAATCTTCATTGTTGAAGCCATCGAAATCAGTTGTTACATAGTTGAGTTCCTGTGCAGCATCGTAGATTGCCTGCTTCATTACGAGGTTAGCAGCAGCATCGTCAGTTGCGTTGAGAGCATAGTTGGTAGTGATACGAACCTGATTCTCACGGCTGATTGTGATAACCTTGATTGAAGCGCCATCGAGAGTAGCATTTGCTTCAAGCTTTTCAGCGAGGTTCTGAACATTAACAGCATCAACATCGTTGAATGAAACTACATAGTTACGACCACCAGTGAAGTCGATACCCTTTTCGAAACCAGGGAAGAACATCAAAACGATAGCAGCAACAGCAATTACACCATAAACGATTGTAGATGTGCGACCCTTCTTAACGAAGTCGATATTTGTTGGCTTGAGGAGACCAGAAGCAACACCTTCGAAGCTGAGTGTCTTGAACCAACCCTTCTCGAGAGCGTTCTCGATGAAGATACGGCTGAGGAACACTGCAGAGATGAACGAAGTGATGATACCGATCATGAATGTTACAGCGAAGCCCTGGATAGGACCTGTACCGAATACATAGAGGATGATACCTGTAAGGAGTGATGTCAAGTTGGCATCGAAGATTGCAGAGAATGCATTGCTGTAAGCAGCAGTAACTGCACTGCGGAGTGCCTTACCAGCCTTCAACTCTTCCTTAGCACGTTCGTAGATAAGTACGTTAGCATCCACAGCGATACCCATTGAGAGTACGATACCTGCGATACCAGAGAGTGTCAATACAGCGTGGAAGCTTGAGAGGATACCGATTGTGAAGAATGCATTGATGATCAAGCAAGCATCGGCAACGAGACCAGCCTTAGCACCATAGAAGCAAACCATGTAGATGAAGAGGAGGATAAGAGCTACTATGAATGAGATAGCACTTGCCTTGATAGATTCAGCACCGAGTGTTGGACCTACAACGTCCTCGCTTACGATGTTAACCTTAGCTGCCATCTTACCAGACTTGAGCACGTTAGCCAAGTCGTTTGCCTCTTCTGTATCGAAACCACCAGTGATGCTTGAACGACCGCCAGTAATCTCAGTATTTACACGTGGAGCAGAATATACTACATCGTCGAGAACGATAGCAACACACTTACCGACATTCTCCTTAGTAAGCTTAGCCCAAGTCTTACCAGCCTCAGGAGTCATTGTCATGCTTACCTCGAACTCGTTAGTGATCTGCTGGAAGTCAGCAGTAGCATCAACTACGATATCGCCACCCTTAGCAGCATCTGGAAGAGATGGGTGACCGCTATTGTCATGAGCCTTGAGAGCATAGAGCTGATACCAGATACCCTTCTCGTCAGAAGACTTAACAGCCCAAGCGAACTTAAGCTTACGTGGGAAGAGATCCTTAACCTGCTTCTGAGCAAGCATATTGTTGATAGCAGCAGTATCGCTTGCCTGAGCCATACCTACAACTGGACCCTGAACAGCGCCATAAACCTGGAGCTTAGCGAAGAGTGGGTTTGCTGCGAGCATTGCAGCTTCGTCCATTGCAGCTGAATCAGCAACTGCTGCCTGAGTCTCAGCGAGGAGAGAATCTGTCTCTTCTACTTCTGGAGTAGCCTCAACAGTTTCTTCTGCTGGCTTGTTCTGTACAGCGAGGATATTGTTAGCCTGCTGGAGAGCGCCGAAGATTTCATTTACCTCGTATGTCTCCCAGAACTCGAGGTTAGCTGAACCCTGAAGGAGCTTCTTGACACGCTCTGGTTCCTTAACACCAGGAAGCTCGACAAGGATACGACCAGCCTGCTGGAGACGCTGGATGTTTGGAGCAACTACACCGAAACGGTCGATACGGTTACGGAGAACGTTGAATGAGTTAGAAAGGGCATCAGCCATTTCCTTCTTGATGATAGAAAGAACTTCTGAATCTGGAGTGTCTTTCTTGATCTTCTCCTTAAGCTGATATGTGCTGAATACCTCTGCGAGTGTTGCAGTTGGGTTCTGCTTCTTGTAGTTAGCAGCGAAAGCGTCAACGAAATCGTCACCACTTTCTACCTCAGCAGCATTAGAAGTAGCTTCCAAAGCAGCTACGAAATTTGGGTTCTGAGCATTTTCTGCAGCAAGTGACTTCAAGACGTCTGCAACAGAAATTTCGAGAATCACATTCATACCTCCCTTGAGGTCAAGACCGAGACCGATCTGCATTTCCTGAGCCTGCTTGAAAGTATAGCCGAACCATACCTGCTCAGTAGAAATTGAATCCAAGTAATACTTGGCTGAGTTACCTGTTTCTGCTTCGTATGCTGCAGCCTTGTTCTCGTGGTGACGAACCACAAATGAGAACGAGATGTAGAATGCGCATACCAAGGCCAAAATCCAGGCGAACACAGTTACAAATCCTTTGTTTTGCATTGTTGTTTGAAATTATTTAATTATATATTTATTTTTAAACTTAATCGGAGCGCAAAGTTAGTAAATTTTATCGATAAAAGCAGATATTTCGAGCATTTTTTATATTTTTAGCACCTATTTTCTAAATATAATAATGTTTTTACGTATCTTCGCGCTATGTTTCGACACATAATTAAATATAAAGAATCGTTTTTATCCATCCTGACTGCTTGTTTTCTTTCAGGATTATTCGGTTGTGCAAGTACTGGTTCGCCTGGTGGAGGTTTGTACGACGAGACACCTCCTGTGCTCAAAAAATCAGAACCTGCTGAAGGTGCAACTGAAGTAAAAACGACGAAAATCATTCTTCGTTTTGACGAAAATGTCAAGCTCGATAATGCGATGGAAAAACTCACAATCTCTCCACCGCAGCTCAAGCAACCTACAATCAGGAGTAATGCAAAAACCGTCACTATCGAACTTCAGGACACATTACTGCATAATTCAACATATTCTTTAGATCTCGGCGATGCTGTTCAGGATAACAACGAGGGCAATCCTCTCGAAGGACTAACTCTCTCGTTCTCTACCGGCGATCATATCGACTCACTCGCTGTGAGCGGATACCTTCTCAATGCCGAAGATCTCGAACCAATCACTGGCGCTTACGTCGGCATCTACAACGACACAACAGCGTTGGGCGATAGCGTATTCCTGAAGAGAGCTATGGAACGTGCTTGCCGAACAGATGGTTATGGCAAGTTCAAGATCCTTGGTATTGCTCCAGGTTCCTATCGTATGTATGCCCTTACCGACGGCAATACAAACTACATCTATGACCTCAACACAGAGAACATCGCCTTTATCGATTCTCTGGTCATTCCATCGACAGAAGGCACAGTCGTTTACGATACTCTTTGGGCAGACATCGACTCTACAACAATCGATACAATCACTTCACGCGGCGAGATTCTTTATCTTCCTAACAACCTGTTACTAAGGTCTTTCAACGAAGGTAAGGTGACTCGTTATCTTGACGATACTTCTCGTCCGGATTCTGCGCATATCAATATCCGTTTTGCGGCAAAGATGCCTGAACTTCCGACAATCTCGGTAGTTGATTCACTTGAAAGTCCTATAGAGCTTATTGCAGAAGCTAATCCTACAAAAGACACTCTTGTCTATTGGATCAAAGATACCTTGCACCTGAACATGGATACTCTCAACCTGCAGATGTCGTATCTCTTTACCGATACTTCAGGTCTTGATATCATACGAACCGACACAATCAATCTTATCAAGCCCGTAACAAAAAAGATTGATAAGAAAGACGAGAAATCCGACAAGAAAAACAGCAAGGACGAAAAGAAGAAACGTCGCAAGAAAGGCAATGAAGAGGCAAAAACAGATTCTCTTCCAAAGATTACTTTCATGGACGTCAAACTCCTGAGTGGCAAAGATCTGGACATCGGAAAGAAACCTTTGCTGGAGGTCTCTGCTCCTATCGATTCCATCGACTTAAGCGGAATACATCTTGCAGTTCAGAAAGACTCGATCTGGAATGATATGAAGTTCACTCTTGTCAAGGATTCTCTTTTCCTACGTCGTTATTCTGTCATTGCAAATCCTCATTACAGCCCAGGAGAGTCGTATAAGATACAAATCGATTCGGCTGCAATTCACGATATCTATGGTAATCCTGTCAACAAGACAGAGCTTACATTCAAGGAAAAGACGCCAGAGGATTATTCACACCTTCTTTTCAACATTACAGGAGCGACAGGTCCTGCTTATGTCGAATTGCTCAACGAGAAAGATGTTCCTGTCTATCGAGTAGATCTCATCGACGGCAAGGCTAAGTTTGTCAATGTCAAGGAGGGCAAGTATTATGTCCGTCTGATTGAAGACGCTAACGGCAACGGCAAATGGGATACAGGAAACTTTGAGACAAGAAAGCATCCTGAGAATGTCTATTACTTCAACTCAGAATTGCAGTTGCGCACAAACTGGGATATGGCTCAAACATGGGATGTTCATTCAGTGGATCTATATCGACAGAAACCTGATGCGATAAAGAAGAACAAGCCGAAGGAGAAGCAGGAGAAGCGCAGCAAGAATGCCGAGTACCTTGCAAAGCTGGGCAAGACTCCACAACAGACAAACACAGGTACTACGACACGCACTGGTGCTTCAAGTTTGAACACTGTGAACAGAAACAGATAAAAATATGAAGAGACTTTATATCTTTGTTTTACTATCTATTGTATCACTCTTTTCGATAGAGGCATTTGCGATCGACAAGCCGAAATCACAGGTTCAGAAGGAATCTTTGCAATATAATATCTACTATCACAAAGGTTTCATCTGGATGAAGGCTGGACGTGGTTCTCTCATCCTGAACGAAGAGAAGATGCCTGACGGGCAAACCCTTATGCACGGAACAATTTATGGAAGGAGTCTTAACATTGTCGAGACTTTCTTCACCGTGCGTGACACAATGGATACCTGGTTCACTCCGGAATATATTCCTATCGAATATCACAAGATCACCAACGAAGGCTCTTATCACACCACTGAGAAGTTCACATACAAGACGTTCTTCAACGGCAAGAAACCGACAATGGCCAACGTTGACAGCACAATGGTCGATATCCTGAAATGGCGCAAGAAAACCAATACAACCGACACTATCCAACTTCACGAGAAAGGTGCGGTTTACGATATGTTCTCAATCTTCTACCTCGTTCGAGGTCTTGATTTCAAGAATATGAAAGTCGGCACCGTTAAGCGCTTTCCTATCTTCGAAGGTTCAAAACACCGCGTTGTCAAGATGACCTTTATGGGTGAAAGCGAATCAAAGTACAGAGGTGGTGGAAAGGTAAAAGGCTATCAGGTAGATCTTGCATTTGATGTCGATGGCGAAGATGGTGTTCCTATGAATGTGTGGCTCTCGACAGACGAGAATCATACGCCTATGAACATTATCATCCATTTGAAGCGTATTGGTTCTATACAATGTGAGATTGCACAAGACTGATGGAAGATACATATCTGACTATCGCCAAAAGCTCTGAAGGTCTGTATAAAGAGAAAATGAGCAAGTTCCTTGCCTTTGCCGAACCATGCAAGTCGGCTGAAGAGGCGAAGGAGATAGTTGCTATGTACAAGAAAGAATATTTCGATGCCCGTCATTGCTGCTGGGCTTATATGATCGGTCCTCAACGGCTCGAATTCCGAAGCAACGACGATGGAGAGCCTTCAGGCACTGCCGGCAAACCGATTCTCGGACAGATAAATTCTTTCAACCTCACCGATCTTGTAGTAATAGTTATAAGATATTTCGGTGGAATCAAACTCGGCACGAGCGGTCTTATCGAAGCTTATAAAACCGCAGCTGCCGAAGCACTATCAGCTGCCGAGGTTGAAGAGAAGATACTCGAAGAGACACTCGAAGTGTTTTTTGAATACCCGCTTATGGGCGAGGCAATGCGAATAGTCAAGGAGGAAGGTGCAAGGGTTCTGATTCAGGACTTCACTACCGACTGCCGGCTCAAACTATCCCTCCGCAAAGCTGCCATGCCGAAGATGCGCTCTCGTTTTGAGAACACCTTTGGCATCACAATAATAGATAATGAAGAAATAAACATAAAAGAAAATGAAATTGAATAAGCTGTTTTTATTAGGCTTGGCGCTCTTATCGTTCAAGAGCGTTGCTTCCGAGACAGAGTATGTCGATCTGGGACTTGCATCCGGAACACTCTGGGCATCGAGCAATGTCGGTGCAACAGCTCCGGAAGAAGCTGGTACTTACTATGCTTGGGGCGAATGGGACAAAGATTTGAAGGTTCCTTCGAAAGAAGAGCTCAACGAACTGATCTTTGGCTGTGAATGGTCAATTGAAAAGGTAAATGGCAAGAATGCGGTTTGCGCAAAGTCATTGAAGAACGGAAATAAGATCTATTTCCCATTCAGTGGCTACAAGAAAGGCGAAGTGAAGAATGCCGAATACCTTGCAAACATCTGGTCATGCACAGAAAATGATGCACAGAACGCATGTTTCCTTTATTTCTATAATGCAGAGACTTTGCCGGCATCTGATGCCGCAATCTATGGCAGTTCGGCAAAGACTAAAGGCAGAAACATCAGAACAGTTAAATCTTCTAAATAACCGGATCAATGAAAGCATTTATTACTACCCTGTTTATTTGTTTAGCTGCTTCATTGAGCGCACAGAAGACATTGCCTGTCATCTATCTTGATGGAACTTTCAACAGCGACAAATATGAAGTCGGAAAGCTTACTGTTGTAAACTCAGACCAGTCAAAGACTGAATATCGCATTAAGGCACATTATCGCGGAAGCGCTTCAAAGAAATATGACAAGAAGAGCTTTGCCCTCAAGTTTCAGGACGAGAACGGCGTAAAGCTCGATGTGAGTTTGTTCGGCTTGCGTTCCGACAACCGATGGATTCTCGATGCTATGGCTTGCGACGCGAGCCGTATGCGTAATCGTGTAAGCTTCGACCTTTGGAACGAATTCTCTCACCCTTCGTATGTTGCAGAATATGAAGAGACAGCCATGAACGGTGTCAATGGCACATTTGTCGAGTTGTATTTCAACGGCAACTACAACGGCATTTACTGCTTGAACGAGAAAGTGGATCGTAAGCAGATGCAGCTTAAGGATGTCAGCAACAAGGGAAAGATTCGTGGTGGTCTCTACAAAGCCGAAGAATGGGGAACGACTCAGTTCTGGGAGGAATTGGCATCTTATGACAACCAGGCAAAGACTTGCGAAGGCTGGGAATCAGAATATCCGGATGTCGAAGATGATGGCTCAGCCAACTGGAAGCCTCTTGCCGATGCCATTGAGTTCATTGCGCTCGCCGACAAGTCAAAGTTCCTGAAAGAGGTCGAACAGCGTGTTGATCTTCCTGTGTGGAACGACTACCTTATCTTTATGTTCGTTGCAGGTCTTACCGACAATGGCGGCAAGAATACCTATACCTATTTCTACGATTCGACCTCCGACGATCTTCGACTCGGCATCTGTCCTTGGGACATGGATTCTTCTTGGGGTCGATTGTGGGAAGGCTCCAAGGTTGGTGCAAAGTACAACCGAGGCACATCCAACATGCTCTACACAAAGTTGTTCATGTGGCAGGACGGATACTACGACACTTTGAAAGAAAGATATGCTGCGCTCCGAAATAGCAGTTTCTCTATCGAACACCTCAAATCTCTCTTCACAAAGTACTTTGATCTTTACGAAGAGACAGGTGCGGGCAAACGCGAGGTCGAACAATGGAACAACAATCCTGCTTCTCTCGACTTTAGCGGAGAAAAGAAATACATCTTCGACTGGATCGAACAGCGCATCGCTTTCACCGATTCATTCTTCGGATTCTCTCCTTCGGGCATCAGTTCAGTCTTGTACGACGAACAGCGAAACGAACTCAAGGATGCGTATTTCACAATCGACGGTCGGAAAGTTACAGAACCACAACCTGGAAAGATATACATTCATAACGGAAAGAAGGTGCACTTTTGATGCACCTTCTTTTTTTACTGTATAATATCGTAAGCTATCAATATCCTACTTTCAATAGATAACCTTTATCTTGTTTGGAAGAAGAGATATTGCATGTTCCGTCGGCTTCAATAGCTTGTGAAGTCTTGCTGTAGCCGTAGAACTTACCGGCAGTAATATTGACATTCCGGTTTGTCTTGATTGCCTTTGGCGAGGATTCAACCTTCTGTCCGAGAGTGACTATTCTGACATCGCCTCCATCCTGCACATAATCAAGATCGGCTTTGATTCCCTTAGTGCTGTTACCTTCACACTTTATCTGAAGCAAGCCACTATTCACAAAGACTGAATAGTCGGTCTTGACGCCAGCACAGTTGACAGTATCGATGCCTTGCGGATAGAGATCCGAAACCGGCACTTTATGGAGTTCTGTTGTTGCAGTGCTGAAGATTGTAGTTTGTCCGCCTTTGACAAAAACGCCATCATTGGCCTTTATTCCATTGCCGGCCGACGGATACAAAGTAATGAATGTGTTCGGACGAATCACAACCTTATCATCGGCTGCCACACAGTTTCGGAAAGAAGACTTGATCTGAAGAGAACCTTTACCCGAGAAGATAATATTATCTTCGCTGAATATACAACCCTTACCATAAACTGCAGGATCAGGCACAGTCTCATCTGTCTGTGGTGCCTTGCTCAAAAGCACATTCTTCGTTCCATCGTTACTATGAATCAGAAGACGTTTCTTCAACTGGCTGTTGATCACAGCACCTTGTGGATTCGAAAGATTTACATTGTCCAGAATTACTGCGCAGCGGAACTGCAGATCCTTGTTAAGCGGCACACTTGGCAGAATCTTCAACGATGCATTATCAGAATTACCTGAGACAAGAATCTCTGTTCGTCTGCTTGTCGTAACAACTACATGTGCGCCATCCTTAGTATAGCTTGTTGTTCCTGAAACAGTAGCATCATTGCCATTGAAGACGATTTCGATGCTTGCCTTCGGATCAAGATGTTCGATGTAGTCGTTGTATGTAGTATCGAAAATTGCTGTCGGAATAGTCTCTTCCTCAATGTTGAAAAAAGTTGGGATGCTAATCTCGATAGGCTTTTCCTTTGCAAGTTTCTGGAGATCTTCAAAATTACTGTCATCGCTTTTACAAGCAAAGACGAGACAGACGAACAAAGCGTAATAAATATGTTTCATCATACTGTCTGTTTAGAATTTGAAGTTATAACCTATGCCGAACTGATTGATATCCGGCTCATCATCACCCTCTTTGTTGATCTGCTGATAACGATAGAAAAGAGTCAGCTGTTGCTGCTTTGTCATTTTCCACTCTGCTCCGACCGAATAACGTATCTTCTCAATGGACCAGGCATTATAGAGTTCGACATTGGCAAATGGAGTGAACTTACTCTTCTTAATGTTGTATTCAACCTGGAGTCGCGAACGCAACACACTCTTTCCGCTGCCAAAGACAGGTTTCTTATCCCACGATTCCATATTGAAATCATAGAGATCCTGATCGGATTCAGGGCGATAGGTGTATTGCCATCGCTCACGCAAAGAGAACGAGAAACGACCGGCATCGACGCTTCCTGTGAATGACACATTGAAACGATGACGAATGCCCCAATACGATGGTCGCCACTTTGTGATCACAGGTTCGTCTATAGATTCTTCGTCATAAGAAATCTTCTCACGATTATTATCGACCAGCAACGAATAACCGGCAGAAGCCTTCAGATATTTCAGAAATTTATAGCTCGCATCGACTTCGACAGTCAAACGATCCATAGTCTTGAAGTCGTTACGGGTACGCATTTCGACTTCGCCGTCAAGACTGAATTTCTTTCCGAACTTGTGTGTCAAGCCTGCAGAAAGAATCAATCCGTTGTCTGTCTGGGCAAACGCCACCGACGACAGACACAGGACGAGTGTCAATAGAAAAAGTCTTTTCATACGTTGCTCAAATCGTCACGTGTAAGTTTAATCTTGTGATCTACCGAGTTCATCTTAGTATATCCATCACGATAATAGAAGACCTTGATCACTGCCATATCGCGCAGGAAGTCAACAGCACCTATTTCGACACGCGAAACCTTAAGTCCAAGACGCTTTTCAAGATCTGCGATCAACTCGTCTCTCTTCTCTGGAGTGATAAGTTCAATCCGGTCGTACTGGACGATCTTTGTAGGATAGATCTTGAGCGATTTCTCAAGTACCAAAGTCATTGCGAGAGTAATGAAATTGGCAGCGAGAAGTTCAACGAAATCAATATTTGCGCCAATAGCGTTTACTACCGAAAGTGCCACAACGACAAAGAGATAAGTCATTTCTCGTACAGGCATTGCATCGGTACGGTAACGCATGATCGAGAAGATACCGAAGAGACCGATTCCAATACCCATGCTTGTCTTCGATTTCATATCTTCCAATGCGAACATCATGTAATAGACAAGCAGGAAGATTGCAAGGCTTATCATCATGAATGTGAAATAGAAATTCCTCTGTTTGCTCTTTGGGAAATAAAGGAAATGCACCAAGATAAAAATCACTAGGAAGTTCAAGCAGATGTGCAAGAGCATTTGTAACAAGTCTGGAGATAACATTTTTTCTATGTCTTTATTTGTTAATAATCTTGTTGGTTATAGTACGGATCCTCTCCTTGAAACGGTTCCGCTTTAGGCTTGGATTGGTCATCGCCATTCCGATGCAATACTTACTGAATCCCATCGGGAAGATCCTCAGCTCATTGAGTATCGGCAGAATCGGAGAAGGTTTCAATCCGTCACGCTTCAGTTCGATTATGACCACATCGTCGAGCGAGATGCTGTTACCCGTTTCCAGGTTATGGAACGAAAGGTCATGATCGATAGTCAAGCGTTCCGACATATCGTCGTTGACCAATGTGATTCGGTGAAAGTTATTCTCGATCTTCGGCTGCATGTCCTCCGGATCAAGCCATAGCCTCTCGTTCAGGAAACCGAAATACGGCAGAAGCGAATCACCTTCCATCTGAACGCGCTTCTTTTTTGTTCGTCCGTGATTGTTTTTTGTCTTCACCTCGAGGAAATGCTGGTCGCTGTCAACATACGATCTGACACGCAGTTTCTGTCGGTTCTTCTTGCCGTTCTGATGCGCATTGTACATCGTATTTGAGGCAGTATCGAAGTAAAGTGTATGGTAGGAAGCCACTCTTTTCCCGTCAATCTCCTGTGCGAAATACGACTTTTCAGCCATCGACAGCAGTCTCATGAGCAGACGACGGTTGGTGACGAACTTCGTATCGATACGGTTCATCAGCTTGACTGCCGACATCTGTTCCAGAGTGATTGGGCGGTAATTATCGAGTGATATGCAACCTGATTCCATCCTAAAAACAAGATAGTTTCCATTAACGAGCGTGCAAAATTACTGACTTTTGCCCTAAATTCCAAATATCGCATATTAAAAAGGTCGAAGAACCCGATGTTGAAGCCTTTTGCAGCTGTTTATATATATAAAATGACGTGCCAAACTGCCATATTTTGCCCATTTTTAAATAAAAATGCGTGAAAATTAGAGAAATAGAGCCTATAAAAATAAATAAAGATAAAAATACGCTATCTTTGCGCGCCGTATGTATAAAAAAACGGTGGGTACCCAATGAGCTTTGTCCGTAAGTTGGCTCTGCCCGAGATGATTAAATTATTAACAAATTAAAACATTAAAGACAGTGGATACTTTATCTTACAAGACCATTTCTCTTAACAAGGCAACTGTTCAGAAAGAGTGGGTTGTAGTAGATGCTACTGACCAGGTAATGGGTCGCTTCTGCGCAAAGGTTGCGAAGCTCCTCCGCGGTAAGTACAAGCCAGGCTACACTCCACATGTTGATTGCGGTGACAACGTCATCATCATCAACGCAGACAAAATCACAATGACAGGTAACAAGTGGACTGAGCGCGAGTGGCTCACATTCACAGGTTATCCAAGCGGTCAGCGCGCTCACACTGCTGCAAGTGTAACTAAGAAGAACGGCTATGCAGCTCTCTTCCAGATCGTTCTCAAGGGTATGCTCCCTAAGAACAAGCTCGGCGCTCAGCTCCTCAAGAATGTACGCATTTACGAAGGTGCAGAGTACAAGGAAACAGCTCAGCAGCCAAAGGTAATCGACATTAACACTCTTAAGTAATCAGGAAGTATGGCAGAAGTAATTAATGCAGTAGGCCGTCGTAAGGCAGCTGTTGCTCGAGTATATGTTGCTGCTGGTGCTGGTAACATCACCATCAACAAGAAGGATCTCCAGAACTATTTCCCTTCTTCTATCCTCCAGTTCATCGTAAAGCAGCCTCTCAACAAGTTGGGCGTTGCTGAAAACTACGATATCAAGGTAACCCTCGCTGGTGGTGGTTATAAGGGTCAGGCAGAGGCTCTCCGCCTCGCTATTGCACGTGCACTCGTTAAGATCGATGCTGAGAACAAGCCAGCTCTCAAGGCTGAAGGCTTCCTCACTCGTGATGCTCGTGTCGTTGAACGTAAGAAGCCAGGTCAGCCAAAGGCTCGTCGTCGCTTCCAGTTCAGCAAGCGTTAATATTTGTTGCATAATACAGGCAGCATAAATATTAGCACATTTTTAAGCGTATATATTGTACGTACGCGTGTACCTATAATATATTTACGCGTTTAGTATCTAAATCCAAAGGATTCCAGTCGGACTACCTGCGGGTTGAACAAAAAGAATGTAAACAAAAAAACAAAACAATTATGTCAAGAACTAATTTTGACCAACTTTTGGAAGCCGGTGTTCACTTCGGACATCTTAAGAGCAAGTGGAACCCAGCAATGGCTCCTTATATCTTCATGGAGCGTAACGGCATCCATATCATCGACCTTAAT
>JAZQOF010000049.1:0-14666 GCA_045627785.1 Bacteroidales bacterium
TGTACCCTCCTTGCCACCATAGACCTTATTGCCGTTTTCTTGAAGATTAAAGAATCCAGCTTTTGCACCAGGTACAGCTTCTGCCGTCTTGCTACTTGCCTGTACCGGAGAGCGTGAAAACCATCCGTCACCACTAAACCAAGCGCAGATCATATATTTCTTGTCTGCATCCTTGATGCTGTGGTTATACGTCACATCATACATCACCTGTGACATAATCACATAAAATGCCGCAAAGGCAATGGTCATGCCCAGAATGTTCAAGATGGGCGATGCTTTTGTCTTCGTAAATAGTTTCATTTCTTCTTCGTTTTATTACTTCAGGATGAGTACGTCATTTTCTCCATAATTGTCATAACCAGAAGTGATGACTTTCTCTCCGGGTTCCAGGCCTTCGAGCACCTCATAATACTGAGGGTTCTGACGTCCGATGCGGATCTCGCGTTTTGTAGCACGTGAGCCATCGGGAGCGACCACATAGATCCACTTGCCACCCGTCTTCTGGAAGAACGAACCGCGAGGAATGAGGAGGGCGGCTTCAGGTGAACCCAATTGCAAATTCAGGTAATAAGTCTGTCCACTACGGATATTCTCAGGCGTGTCTCCATCAAACTTGAAATCTGCCTTGAATTTGCCCTCTCGCACCTCTGGATAGACCTTGCGGAGCGCAGCATTATAAAGTGTCTCTTGTCGCTCAAAAGTCGCTTGCAAACCAGGTACAACGCGATCAATATAATGTTCATCAATCTGCGCCTCGATCTTATACGAGCTCATATCGCTGATCTGACCAATCTTAGTGCCGGCTCCAATACTCTCGCCCAAAACTGCATCAAGGATTCCCAACTGCCCATCGATAGGCGACTTGATTGTGAGGTTGTCCTTACGCTTGCGTATCATCTGCATATTGAGCTGCATATTCTCCAAACTCTCGCGCATACGTTCCACCTGAGTCGAGCGATAGAGACTATCCTGTATCTCTTTCTCCATGATGAGTTGCAGTTTCTCCATAGCCAGATCGTAATCCTCCTTAGCCTTCAGATAATCTTCTCGGGCAATGAGCTTCTCATCGAACAGTTGTTTCTGCTGTTCGTATGTTCGTTTCAATCTGCGCACGTTGACCTGAAACTCTGCTTTCTGCTGTCGCACATTCAGACGATCCTGCTCCATCTGTATCTGGGTGTTTCGAAGAATATTCTCTTTTTCTGCCAATTCGGCTTCCGAGTTGAGGATCTGCAGATCAAGTCCATCGTTTGTGAGTCGAAGTATCTCGTCACCCTTCTTCACTTGCGAACCTTCTTCGATCATGATCTCCTCAACCATACCGCCCTCCACCGGACTAATCTGTATAGTGATCAATGGCTGAACGGTACCACTCACTCGGATATAATCGTTAAATTCTCCCGATCTCACTTCATTGACCGACAATGTATCGCCATTGACACGCAATGTACTGCGACTTGGTTTTGCAATCAGATAGATGATCAGAATTACGAACACTGAACCAAGCCACCAAGGTAGTGTTTTTTTTGTAAATGCGGCTCTCCAGCCGGTCTTTTTTTCTATTATCTTGTCCATAGTTTTGAATTTGCCAATAAAGACTCCTGGCCTTCTCAGGCAAGGAGCCTGTTTGTGTTAATATAATCAACGTATTATTTATGAGAAATGTATGGTTCTCCATGATAATACCGCACTAGCGCTTCCTTCAGTTTCCATTGCAGCAGGCAATTCAAACGCTCCGCCTTGGCATTGAGAAACGACTGGGACGTTGTCTGGTATTCTATTGCAGAGATGAGCCCTAACTCATATTGTCTTACACCGAGACGATAGGCTTCGTCCTGCACTTCTGACATTTTATCAGCTTGATGAAATGCTGCCTCGGCACCATCGCGTTCGCTCACTGCACGGAAAACCTCATTTTCAATGTCGCGCATCTTCTGGTCATATTCGGCTTTTGCCCGTGTAACAGCATGCTTACGTTGAGATATTTTAGTGTGTCTTGACAACTGATCAAAGATAGGGATGCTGAGTTGCAACTGAATATATTCACCGGCATTGTTCTTGAACTGTTC
The DNA here is from genome assembly GCA_045627785.1 of Bacteroidales bacterium. GTDB lineage: Bacteria > Bacteroidota > Bacteroidia > Bacteroidales > UBA3663 > Liminaster. The sequence goes on from JAZQOF010000049.1 coordinate 2,070, forward strand.
ACCGAAAGGAGTCTTTGTATAACCCTTCATGCCAGGATAAGTATAGTAGGTCGTTGACCAACCTGCATAAATACCGAGTTCCGGAGAATAAGCACCGCGGGCAGATTTCAGATTTAATTTCGCACCACGCAAGTTCAACTGAGCAATCTGCGCAGACGGCAATGTCTGCTGTGCTATCGAAATCAGTTCCGTAGCATCGTAGAGTGCTTTTATGGGTTCATCTGTATCATAAATGACACTCAGTTCGTCTGGCATTGGCCAGAACATAACATCCTTGAGAGTGATCATAGCATCAACTTTCCTGTTGCTTGCATTGATGCGCTGAAATTGTTTCTGTGCCAACTCCGATTCCATCTGTACGACATCTGCATGTCCTTTCGTACCGAGTTCCTCTTCGCGTTTTGCTTTCTGCAGGGTGCTCTCTGTTGTCTTGACCTGTTCAACCAGAACCTCTTCGAGTTGCACATAATAAATATAAGTATAGAAAGCCTCCATCGTAGCCAGACAGATCTTGTCACGTGTTTCTTCTTCCCTGCTCAATCCCATCTTGGCTGCAGTCTTGGCAAATCGCATGTTGTTGATCGACTGAAAGCCATCGAACAAGGTGAAACCTGCCGATACAGAATAACCATTATGGAAGGTTGTGACCGAATTGTAGGTATTCGTCTCTGGATCGAGGTTACGTCCATATTGATTATAGGCATACGTCTGCGCACTGACCGTAGGTGTGAACACCTGCATTATTGCCTGTCTGCGTATCGCTTGTTCATCCAATCGGTCGGCTTGTGAGATGCGCATTTCTGTTGAATGGCTCACAGCATATTCCATGCAGTCATGCAGCGTCATGCCTTGTGATGTTACCTTCTGAGCGAATCCTTGTTCGGGGCAGAAGTTCAAAGCACATGTTACTCCACCAATCAACAATATGTTACTTAACAATTTCATCTTTACACATTTTTTATTTACGCAATAAACATCGCATAATACATGCCAAAGTGTGCCAAATACTAATTTTCAACAGGTTACAAATTTGACGCTTCGGAAAAGTGTAAAGATATTTTACAGTATGTGTAAAGATATTTTACATCTTAACAAAGTTTTCAGTAATGGTAACATAGTAACTGTTACAGAAAACAGAGAGGGGGGGTGAGACAATAAAGGTCTATTATAATGTATATAATTAATTATATACTATAATAGCATTTTAGGGTGTGTGGGACAGTCTCCCATTTGGGTAACAGTTACTATGTTACTTTCGTAATCTCCGTTTGGAGATTGGATTTCCGAGAAGTCAAAAATGAAATCTACATTTGTAGATTGGACTTCCAAGGATTCAAAAATGAAATCTACATTTGTAGATTGGGCTTCCGAGAAATCTTTTTGACATCGACAAATGTAAGTAATATGAAAATTTATTATATTTGCACGCAACAATCAAGATGGCAATATACTATAATTTTATAAATACAATGAAAAAGATTTTTTACGCAGTACTTGCTGCATCAATGATGGCATGTACTTCTAACCAGACAGAAAACAAAATGGAGGCTGAAAATGTAGCAAACGACTCAACCGATGTGGTTGCAAAGATATTGAACGAGAATGGTACGCTCAATCTTGCAGACTTTGAGTGGACACGCGAACCTGAGAGTTTTGCCATCAATGGCGATACCATCGAGGTTGTGACAAAACCGGGTACTGACCTTTGGCAGCGCACCTACTATCATTTCCGCAACGACAATGCTCCAGCACTTCAGATAAGCACAAGAGAGAAGTTCTTCAGTTTTGTAGTCAAGACGAACTTCACAGAGAGCCATCACCGTTTCGACCAGTGTGGTGTAGTGATGTATCTTGATTCCGACAACTGGCTTAAAGGCAGCATTGAATATGAGAATGAGCAGTTCCAGCATCTCGGCAGCGTGGCTACCAACAATGGGTACAGCGATTGGGCAACTACAGCTATCCCTGCTGACGTGAAGGAGATGTGGTACCGACTCTCACGCCGTGACGATGATTTCTGCATCGAGTGTTCAACAGATGGTCAGGAATGGAGCCAGATGCGCGTCTGCCACATGTATGAGGCAAAGGATCTGATCCGCTTCGGCATCTATGCTTGTTCGCCAGAAGATTCTTCATTCAAGGCGGTCTTCACCGACATGAAGATTACAGAATGTATGTGGAAGGCCCACGATGGTCAGCAGCCGGATGAGGAATAATACAACTTCACAAAGTATTAATGTCACTGGTGGCTCTCCAAATGAATACGAGCCGCCTCCTCTATAGCTTTATCATGACCGGTCAATGCAGCGAATGGCGCGAATTGCGCTGCTCGCTGCATCATTGTCATACGTGGATGGTTCATCGACACATGATGCGGTAGATCTATGATATCTTCGTAGTTGTCTGTCATGCCTTATGTCCTCCTATCTGTTGGTTTCTGTCCTTGGCTGTTGCTCCTTCCTTGAAGTTCAAGCCTTTGAGAATACTGTTCTTACCATATTTCTTCTTGATATGGAGTAATGCCTCCTGCATCCTGCGTTCCTTGGCCAGCTCAGCCTTCTCCTCTTCTCTCTGTCGTTCGAGTTCTTCATAGTCGGTAAAGATATCAAGCTGCACAGGTTGAGTGTGCTTGTTGGCGTCTTCTTCGTATATCACATGATTGGTAGTGATGTTAAGACGACGAACGAGCAGATCCGGATTCACTATACGATCATAAATGCTCAATACCGCTTCAATTATGGCTTTTGCCGAAGAACTGTATTGTTTAAGGTTCGCCGAGCCATGCGCATACTTCGGCACTTTTCTGCCATAATGATCAAAAGTAACCTCTCCTTTATAATCGCCATTGTTAAGGCTCTCGACATCATAGCCGACATTCACGACCAGCTGATCTGTTACCATACGTTTATCGACAAGATCAAGGGCAATGGCGTCTGCCATCTCCTGTATCACTACCCTCGCCTTCTGCACGTCATAGGCACACGTCAGCACCTGTCCGCTGCTGAACGAATTCGACTCTGGCTTATACGCTTTGATTTTGTCTATCGTACAAGGTTCCCAACCCCAGGCATGATCGATGATAAGTTCGGCATTGACACCGAAAAGCTTATATAGGACTTCCTCGTTCCTGACAGATTGTCTTGCGACCTTACCCATCGTATCCATGCCATACTGTTCCAGTCTCTGTGCAATACCTCTACCTATTCGCCAGAAATCGGTAAGAGGTTTATGATTCCACAACAGACGACGATAGGACATCTCATCCAGTTCGGCTATACGCACACCATCCTTATCGGCTGGAATATGCTTTGCCACAATATCCATTGCGATCTTACACAGGTACATGTTGGTACCGATGCCTGCTGTTGCCGTGATTCCAGTATTCTTCAGGACATCGCGAATAATCGTCATGGCTAACTCATGAGCCGACATCTTATAACATGAACCAAGATAGTTGGTCACATCCATGAACACCTCATCGATGGAATAGACATGAATGTCTTCTTCCGAGACGTATTTCAGGTATATCTGGTAGATTTTGGTGCTGTACTCGATATAGTAAGCCATTCTCGGCACAGCAGCGATGTAATCTACAGCCAGTTCGGGACGTTCCTTCAGTTCCTTGTCGTGTATCGATTTACCCGTCAGACGATATCCTGGAGCCTGTTGCCTACGTTGGAAATTAACTTCCCTGACCTTCTGCACTACCTCAAACAGACGTGCGCGACCTCCGATTCCATAAGACTTCAATGCCGGCGAAACAGCCAGGCAAATTGTCTTGTCGGTCCTGCTGGCATCAGCCACGACAAGATTGGTGGTGAGCGGATCCAATCCTCTCTCCACACACTCGACCGAAGCATAAAATGACTTGAGGTCGATGGCTATGTATGTGCGCTGTTCCGACATCGGTTTGACAGATTTTTTTTTTGCAAATATAAACAAATATCTTTATATGGCGACTGGTTTATGGTCTTTTCTCTTCATTATTTATTTTTTGATGAAAAATAAGAATTAAAGTTGTAAAAAGTCACACAAATTATTATATTTGCACGCAGGATATAAATCCATGATTAAGGAAACAGAATTCTTTTGATGTAATACGACACTTATGGAATACATGTCTAAAGAACGCTACGATCAACTTGCAGCGGAAATAGAAGAACTCGTTAAGGTAGAACTCCCAAAGGCAAAGGATGAGCTCTCGGAAGCCCGCGCAAAAGGTGATCTGAGCGAGAACTTCGAGTACCACGCTGCAAAACGAGCACTGAGAAGAGTTATGAGTCAGATCAGATTCAAGACGAATGTATTGCAGCACTCACAGGTTCTCGACACATCAATACTCAAATGTGACGTGGTGGGATTACTACGAAAGGTAGTATTCACCAACCTGCGCACCGACAAACAAATGGCTTATACCATCGTCAATCCGCATGAGGCAGACATGAAGGAAAACAAGATCTCAATCAAATCACCTATCGCCGAAGCTCTGATGGGCAAGAAGGTCGGAGACATCGTGGAAGTACATGTTCCTGCAGGCATACAAAGATTGAGAATTGACGATATTACAATCTAATTGATAATTCATAATTCATAATTACCACTAAATAATACTAACATGATTAAAGACATCGCCCACATTGCCATGAATCCTTTGGACATGGACAAGACTGTAGAGTTTTTTGACAAAGTGTTCGGATGGAAGAAAGTATTCGAACTTCATAAAGAAAACGGAGATCCCTGGATCATCTATCTGAAGATCTGCAAAGGTCATTTCCTTGAGCTCTTCTATGGCGGACAGAATGACAAAGACTATGCCTACGACTTTAAGAAAACCGGCTACAACCACCTTTGCGTAACTGTAGGAAATATCCGTAAGACTCTTCAGGAGATCTACGAGAAAGGCTACATCGATTCGCCAGAGCCGGAACTCGAACCAAGCAACTGCCTGAACCGCTGGCTTCATGATCCTGATGGTAACGGCATCGAACTTCAGGAATACACACCGGCATCGACACAGATGCAGAGCAACGAGGCTCCATACGAATTCGGTCGTGACGGTTATATCGGCATCGGCCATGCCTGTTTCGTATGCAAAGATATCGATGCATCTCTTGATTTCTATTGCAACAAACTCGGCATGAAACTCGTCGCTATCCAGAACAATGACGAAGGAAAACCTTGGCTTCACTATGTAAGAATGGCAGACGGTGTCTATCTCGAGCTTATTCCAAACGGCGAAGGCGAGAATCCTAATACAGGTTGGAACTCACGTGGCTTCCAGCATCTTTGTCTTGAGACAGACAACCTTATCGAAGATGTAGAGAAACTGAGAGCAATCGGCGTTGAAATTGATCAGGAACCAAAGACTTCTTCCGACCTCAACTGGCAGGCTTGGATCCACGATCCTGATGGCAACAAGGTAGAGCTCATGATGATTGATCCTAATTCTCCACAAGCTAAAGCATAAGACCTATGAAAGAACTGATTACATACCGCATTGCGATTGTTGCGATGGCAATAGCTCTTATTTTCAGCTGTTCACAAAACAAGACAGAAGAACCGGCTCCTGTTGCTGATTCCCTTGAGACAACAGATCCTGAACTTTGGGATGCGATGAACAATCTTTAGGTGTTAACCTGAATATCAAGTCTGCAATGTAAATATGGCTGAATGGAATAATCAATTTCAAGACAAAATTGTCATTGTAACCGGCGGTGCACAAGGGATAGGAAGGTGCATCGCCGATGAGTTCCGCAAAGAAGGTGCTCTCGTTTGCATCATCGACAAACAGGATGGCGATCATTTTGTCGGAGATATTTCGCGAAAGGAAGTATTGGAGGCATTTGCACAACATGTAATTGAGAAATATGGTCATGTTGACTATATCATCAACAATGCCATTCCTATCATGAGAGGTATCGACGAATGTTCGTACGAAGAATTCCAGTATGCTCTCAGCGTAGGCGTTACAGCTCCTTTCTATCTTGTGAAGCTTCTATCTGCACATCTTGGAGCAACAGCTTCCATCATTAATATTTCTTCGTCAAGAGATAGAATGAGCATGCCGCAGACAGAAAGCTACACAGCTGCGAAGGGTGGCATAGCAGCACTTACACATGCACTCGCAGTAAGTCTTGCAGGGAAAGCACGTGTGAACTCAATCTCTCCTGGCTGGATCGACACTGCTTATACCGTCTATGAAGGACCTGATGCCTATCAGCAGCCAGCCGGTCGTGTCGGCAATCCTTTGGACATTGCCAATATGGCGTTGTTCCTGTGTTCCGATAAAGCCGGATTCATCACAGGTGAGAATATCTGCATTGATGGCGGAATGACAAAGCAGATGATTTATCACGGAGATAATGGTTGGTCATTAAAATAAAACATTTTCCAAATAAGCACATGTACAACAAATTTATCATCACACTCGATGGAGAATTGAAATTCGGAAACGTATATCTTCACAAAGATCTGATTCCTTATGGAGAAGATAGTTGTCATGGCGGCGGACTTTGGAGAATCGACAATCAGAACGGAAGAATAATTCTCTACGGAAGGAGTTTTGATTTCGGATTGCCGCAATTTGAATATTACAAGAATTGTAGAAAGGCTGACTTCCCATTATCTCTCGGCTACCCTGTTTATTATCTTCGCACTTTCGGAGAAGAGGAAATCCTCGAAGAGATAATTGTCTGATAAAGATATCAGAATAAATTCTTTGAACTATAGATATTTCTTATGGAAAAGATTTGTATTAACTGCGACCATTGTGTTTGGAAATATGACATGTTTCTTTGTATGAGAGAAAATATGCCTGAGCCAGTCGGTTCTGGTTCGACTTGCGACTGTTTTGTACAAAAGAAAGACATTTAATATTCATTATCGATGTACAGAAAAATCAAGAATCCCTGGCTTGACAAAGAAGGATACAACTGCATAGGATGTGCTCCGAATAATCCGATCGGGCTTCACATGGAGTTTCATGTTGATGGCGAGGATGTCATCGGCATTTGGAAACCAGAACAGAACTATCAAGGATGGATTGATGTTCTTCACGGAGGAATACAATCATTAATGATGGATGAAGTCGGCGGATGGTTTGTGGGTTATCACAAAGGTGTGAATGCCGTGACAAAGGAACTGAATGTCAAGTTTCTCAAGACTGTTTCCACCAGATGGGAAAAGATCGAGGTTAGGGCGAAGAAGGTTTCGGAAGAAAGAGCTGACATCATAGTTCACATGGATCTCATTAATCCCGATGGTGAGATTTGCGCTACAGCCGACGCGACATATTTCATGAATCCACGACAGCTTCGCAATGAATCGCTGAGGATCAGATACGAATTAGAAAATTAAGCAATCTATCATTTTTATACAATAGCTCGAATGTTCGACTTTCTGAACCACGACAATATAAACCGATCTGATGCGGAAGTAGAATATCACCCTCTACAACCATTTCTGCCAGCGAATTGCAAACTGCTCTTCTTAGGCAGTTTTCCACCGCAACGGAAACGATGGGCAAAGGGATTTGATTTCTTCTATCCAAATTATATCAACGACCATTGGCGCATCGAAGGTCTCGTATTCTTTGGCGACAAGAATCACTTCGTGGATGAAGAAAATAAGACATTTCTATTGCCAGAGATTGTCTGTTTCTTGAAAGACAAAGGCATCGGGTTGTACGATACAGCAACTGCCGTTCATCGAATGCAGGACAATGCATCGGATAAGTTTTTGGAGGTAATCGAGAAAACGGACATAGAACAGTTACTGTCAAAGATTCCTGAATGCAAAACCATTGCAATAACCGGCGAAAAGGCTGCAGAAACCATCTGTGAATACTTTGGAGTAAAAGAATCTCCCAAAGTCAATTCTTACATCACAATAGAAAGCAAAACTCTTCGTCGAACTTTTAACTTGTACAGATTGCCATCGTCGTCAAGAGCCTATCCTCTGAAACTGGAAAAGAAGGCCGAGGCTTATGAAGAGATGTTCAGGTTCTGCAAATTACTATAAAAAACTGTTTACAATGAGAATTGTCATTGCATCTGATTCTTACAAAGGTTGCCTCACTTCGCTCGAAGTAGCAAACGCAATACGAGAAGGCATTCTGGAAGCGATTCCCGAATGCGAGACAACATGTGTTGCTGTTGCAGATGGTGGCGAAGGAACGGTAGAAGCTATTGTTGAGAATATGCGTGGCAAGTTTATCGATGTAAGAGTTTCCGGACCATTAGGAAATACCGTTACTGCAAGATATGGTATTGTCAGGAATATCGCAGTAATGGAAATGGCACAAGCAAGCGGATTGGCATTAGTTCCTCGCGAACAGCTCAATCCAATGAAAGCATCTACCATTGGCACAGGACAGATGATAAAGCATGCCATTGACAACGGATGCCGGGAATTTCTGATCGGCATTGGCGGCAGCGCGACAAACGATGGAGGTATCGGAATGCTGTCAGCGTTAGGATACCGCTTCCTTGACTCAAAAGGAATGGTGCTCTCTCCTATCGGCGGCAATATGATTCATATTTGTGACATAGATGCTTCGGGCGTATCGTCTTTGATCAAGGAATGTAAGTTCACCGTTGCCTGCGACGTTGATACTCCTTTCTACGGGAAATCTGGTGCTGCGTATGTCTTCGCCCCACAGAAAGGTGCAACACCCGAACAAGTAGAAATGCTTGATAAAGGTCTTGAGAATCTTTCGAACGTCATCAAGCGCGTAACAGGCAAAGACATAAGCGAGATGCCGGGAAGCGGTGCTGCAGGAGGTTTAGGAGGTGCATTCAGCGCCTTCCTGAATGCCAATCTTCGTCAGGGAATTGAAATGGTACTCGACAGCATCGACTTTGACAACATTGTAAAAGATGCAGATATTGTAATTACCGGTGAAGGACAGATAGATAGTCAGACATTGCGCGGTAAAGCGCCTTCCGGAGTATATAAATATGCTCGCCGACATAATGCTAAAGTCTTTGCTTTCGGTGGAAATATTACTCCTGAAGCACACAGCATAGGGTTTGACAAAGTGGTTCGTGTATCTCCAGAATCGCTGCCTCTGTCTGAAGCAATAAAGCCTGAAGTGGCGCGTGAGAACTTAAGAATTGCCGCAAGCAAAACCTTCAGCAATTAAATAGTAAATAAGGTAAAACTCCAATACGATGATAATAGAAAAAGGAAAGATTGAAGACGCAAAGAGCATTGCTCAGTTCCAGGTCGATATGGCTATGGAATCTGAAGGCTATGAGCTGTCATTGGACGAGGTGATTCGAGGTGTTACGATGGCTCTCGAAGATGAAAGCAAAGCGATTTATCTTGTTGCAAAGACAGATGAAGGCAAGGCAATAGGAAGTCTTATGCTGACAAAAGAATGGAGCGACTGGCATGCCAAATGGTATCTGTGGATACAGAGCGTTTATGTTGCCCCGGAATATCGTCAACAAGGAGTGTACAGATCTCTCTATGCTAAAGTGAAAGAGATTGCAAAAGCAGAGAATTATAGTCAGATAAGACTTTATGTTGACAAAGATAATCTAAGAGCTCAAAATGTATATCAGCATCTCGGAATGAATGAGAGTCATTATCTGATGTACGAATCTTGAAAGATAAATATTAAATCTTAAATTATTAATATTACTGACTAAGAAAATAATATTTCCAACTAAGAGACAAAGATAAATACTAAAGATTAATTTGTTAGCGCGGAGCTAATTATCAATTATCAATTATTAATTATCAATTAAAACTATGGATTTCCTGGAATTAGTAAAAGCTCGCTATTCATGCAAGCAGTATGACACTACAAAACAGATAACTAAAGAACAGCTTGATGCAATCCTTGAAGCAGGTCGTTGGGCACCAACTGCAAAGAACCTTCAGGAGCAGCACATCTATGTTTGTCAGTCAACAGAATCATTAGCAATCATCGACAAACATACTCCTTGCCGATACGGAGCTCCTACAGTTTTGGTTGTCGCTTTCGACAAGACAAATGTCTATACTTATCCTGATGGAGGTCGCGAATCAGGCATCGAAGATGCAGCTATTGTTGCAACTCACCTTATGCTTGCTGCAAAGGATGCAGGTGTAGATAGCTGTTGGCTCAACTGCGTTCATATCGATCCTCTTCGCAAGGAACTCAATCTTCCGGAGAATGAAGACATCCTTATGCTTCTCGATCTCGGATTCCCTGCAGAAGGAGGAAAGCCTTTGGCAAATCATGCTTCTCGTAAGCCATTGGAAGAAACTGTAACTTATCTGTAAAAGTTAGCAATTAGTTTTTAACTTCTAATTTCCGTTATCGACAGTGAAAACTATTCTTTTCCTACACGGATTCTATGCAAGTGGAAGCTGTATTCCTGCGAATGCCTTGAAAGAGGCTTTTGAAGGAAAAGTTCGTGTGCTCTCTCCAGATCTTCCATTACATCCGAAAGAAGCATTGGAATTCATACACCAGTTGTGCGACAAAGAAAATCCGGATTTACTCGTAGGAAACAGCAACGGTTCGTTCCTTGCCCAGATTATTGCTCCTATCGTCGGAATACCAGCTTTGCTCGGAAATCCACATCTTGAAATGACAGAGTTTCTGAAGCCACGAATAGGAGAAAATCATTACAAAGCACCAAGAGAGGACAACCAACAGGATTTCATCATCGATGAAGAACTGATCAACGAATTTGCGGAACTGCAGAAAGAACAGTTCAACTATACAAGCACTTTCTGGTCGGATAAGGTTTGGGGTATCTTCGGCGAACAGGACACTTTGGCTCACTACAAAGATCTGTTCCTGAAGCATTACACCAACGCCAATTCTTTCCCAGGTGGTCACACTCCTACTGCCGAAGAGATTAAGGAATATTATGTTCCATTGATCGAAAAGATGCTTGAAACCTTCAATCGTCGGGAAACTCGTTATTTCCAGCATTTCAAAGGCGGAAAATACAGATTTGTGCATACTGCCTTCGACTCTGAAACTCAGGATCGCATGGTGATTTATCAGGCATTGTATGGCGAACAGAAATATTGGATCCGACCAGAAAAGATGTTCTTCGAGAAAGTCACTCGCGACGGAAGAACATTCAGCAGATTTACAGAAATTGACAACATATAATAAGACAAAGCATGATTAAAAACCTTATATTCGACTTTGGCAAAGTACTTGTTGACTATGATTTTGAGTCATTCTTCAAGAACTACATACCAAACGCAGAAAGATGTCAGGCAGTCACTTCTATTCTTTACAACGAAAGGGTTCAACAAATCCTTGACCGAGAGGATAAACCTTTTGACGAACTCATGGAAGAGATAATCGGCAACAACAAAGAGTATGAACCAGAGATCCGATATTTCATGGCGCATTATCCAGATGTTGTAAAAGGTGAAATGGAAGGAATGAGAGATCTTCTGAAACAGCTAAAGTCGGAAGGTTACAAATTCTACGGTTTGACCAATTGGTGCAATAAGGTCCATCAAACAATGGCTCAGTATGAAATATTCCAGCTGTTGGACGGATACATTATCTCATCCGAGGAAAAGGTAATCAAGCCGGAACCAGAGATTTACCACCGACTCTTCAACAAATACAACCTGAAACCGGAAGAGTGTATCTTTGCCGATGACAGGGTTGAGAACATCGTTGGTGGCAGAAATGTCGGCATGGATGGCATCATTTTTGTCGATGCAGTACAATACGAGAAAGAATTAAGACAATTAATCAGCAAATATCAGAACTCATGAAAAAACTACTCTCTTTAGCTTGTCTTTTGGCAACAATCTGCGAAGGAATTCTTAACAACATTTTGGAGCCAACATCAGGTCCGAACGGCAATCTTCCATTCATTGTCGACAAGTTCGGAGTGAAGATCAACTACGGCGACTCTCAGAAGAGATAACTCCAATCGACGCGCGTCGGCATCAACAACTGTTTACAAGTGTTGATATCGACGACCGTCGATCAGACAAACGGAAGTCCCGAGAAGTCTTCGACGGTCGTCAATCAGTCCTCGGGAATTCCCGAGAACTCTTCGTAGGCCTACGATCAGAGTTCCCAGACTCTGGAGTTGTCATCGAAGAACGTTGATGGCAATTCCACAATCCTTGAGAACTAAGCAAACGTCGTCGATCATATTTAGCAAAACTTTTTCATCTAATCCTACTTCTTTGCTGACATTTCGAAGATCTCAGGCATAAAATCCTCAGATTCTTACGATAACTTTGGAAGTTACACAACATTTCCATATCTTTGCACCGTGATAATTATTATCTCACTTTGAAACCATAAGTCAGATAGTAATCGTTCAAAAGTTATCAATCTTTAATAATTATTTCATGGTTCAACAAAATCAAAACAGCGCGAATAGTGCTGAGAATGTAAGTTTTCCTGCCGAAAATTTGCAAGTGACAGAAAATGGTGGTACATTTGCACCAAGTGAAGAACAGCAAGAGACCAAGGAGCATGGACGCTATGTCAGTCCTATAGTCGATACCGGATTCAAGATTATCTTTGAGAAAGAAGATATTCTCCGTGAATTCCTCAACGATCTGCTTAATCCACCTTCGCCTATCGTGAGTATTCAGTATCTCAACGTT
>JAZQOF010000050.1:0-2193 GCA_045627785.1 Bacteroidales bacterium
TTACAACAAGTTCCCTCAGGGCGATCCTGACGTGATTGGTGTAATCCTTGCCGGTTCGCCATATAGCGTTTACGATCCAGAGGCATTCAAGACCGATCTCTCACAGTTTATCGGCCGTCTTCCAGTACTCGGTATTTGTTATGGTGCTCAGTTTATCGCCTATACTAATGGCGGTAATGTAGAACCAGCAGGTAGCCGCGAGTATGGTCGCCAGAACCTTACTACTATCGACAAGGAATGTCCTCTTTTCAAGGGCTTCGACGATAACAGCCAGGTATGGATGAGTCACGGAGACACAATCACAGCTATTCCTACAGGAGCGAAGGTTGTAGCAAGCACACCACAGGTGCAAAATGCTGCATATTATCTCCCTTCTTTCAACGGAGGCAAGCCGGTCTTTGGTGTACAGTTCCATCCAGAAGTATTTCACAGCATTCAGGGTACATTGTTGCTCAAGAACTTCGTAGTTGATGTGTGCGGTGGTCGTCAGGACTGGTCGGCTGCCAACTATATCGAGACAACAGTTAAGGAACTCCGCGAGCAGATTGGTACAGACCGTGTGATCCTCGGACTTTCAGGCGGTGTAGATAGCTCTGTTGCAGCAGTTTTGCTCAACCGTGCTATCGGTGATCAACTTACATGTATCTTCGTCGATCATGGTATGTTGCGTAAGAATGAGTTTGTAGATGTAATGAAGGACTATGAGTGCTTAGGGCTTAATGTAATCGGTGTTGATGCAAGCGATAAGTTCCTCGGTGATCTTGAAGGCGTTACAGAACCTGAAAAGAAGCGTAAAATCATTGGTCGTGACTTTGTTGAGACATTTGATGCTGAGGCAAAGAAAATCATTGCTTCTTCGAAATTGGGCGAGAATGGCGAAGGCGCTGTTCGTTGGCTTGCTCAGGGCACAATCTATCCAGACCGTATCGAGTCTCTTAATATCACAGGTAAGGTTATCAAGAGCCATCACAATGTAGGCGGTCTTCCTGAGGAGATGCATCTCTCACTTTGCGAGCCTTTGAAGTGGTTGTTCAAGGATGAAGTACGTCGCGTAGGTCGTCAGCTCGGTATGCCAGAGCATCTTATTACACGTCATCCTTTCCCAGGTCCAGGTCTTGCTGTCCGCATCCTTGGTGCAATAACTCGTGAGAAGGTACGCATTCTTCAGGATGCCGACGATATCTATATCCGTGGACTTCGCGAATATAAGGTTAAACTCTCTGGCGAGGAAGCTCGTCGAGTACTTGCAGCTGGCGTTCCCGCTAATATGGAGAACGGAGAGATTGAGGTTAGCCTTTACGATCAGATCTGGCAGGCTGGTACAATCTTGTTGAGTGAAGTTCGCTCGGTAGGTGTAATGGGTGATGAACGTACATACGAGAATCCAGTTGCTCTCCGTGCAGTAACATCTACAGATGCAATGACTGCCGACTGGGCACATCTTCCATACGATTTCATGGCAAAGGTTTCTACTGAGATCATAAACAAGGTCAAGGGTGTAAACCGCGTATGCTACGATATTTCTTCAAAACCACCATCAACAATTGAGTGGGAGTAAAGTTTTGTCACAGAAACAGACTGAAATATATATGTATATGTAGCAAAATGGCGTGCAAAGTCAGAAAAATGTCATTTTGAAATCAATATTTTTCAGAATAATTATTGAGGTTAGATAATAATATCTATCTTTGCGCGCTTGATTCCGATTCGGGCTAATAAAGAGGTATCAATGAGTGGATGCCCGCCTGGCGGAGAAACTTTTAAAGTTTATATTATAAAATGTACGCAATCGTTGAGATGCAGGGCCAGCAGTTTAATGTTGAGCCAAATCAGAAAGTCTGCGTTTTGAACATCGCAGGCGCAAAGGTTGGTGACGAGATTACTTTCGACAAGGTTCTCCTCGTTAACAATGAAGGTGCTATCACAGTTGGTGCTCCTACAGTAGCAGGTGCAACAGTAGTTTGTGAGGTATCACAGGTTGAAGTTCGTGGCAAGAAGATCAAGGTATTCCACAAGATCCGTCGCAAGGGCTTTGATAAGCTCGTTGGTGCTCGCCAGCACTTCACAGAGGTGTTAGTTAAGTCTATTAATGCATAACCAAGCGTTTTCGCTTATTAAAAGAAAGGAAAGAAAGCACTATGGCACACAAAAAAGGTGTAGGTAGTTCAAAGAACGGCCGTGAGTCTCATTCAA